>NZ_CP170562.1:5562500-6263227 GCF_042701485.1 Mesorhizobium sp. UC74_2
CCGGGTCCGGGACAATGTATGGTGGGTAGTTTGACTGGGGCGGTCGCCTCCTAAAGAGTAACGGAGGCGCGCGATGGTGGGCTCAGAACGGTCGGAAATCGTTCGCTGAGTGCAATGGCATAAGCCTGCCTGACTGCGAGACTGACAAGTCGAGCAGAGACGAAAGTCGGTCATAGTGATCCGGTGGTCCCGTGTGGAAGGGCCATCGCTCAACGGATAAAAGGTACGCCGGGGATAACAGGCTGATGACCCCCAAGAGTCCATATCGACGGGGTTGTTTGGCACCTCGATGTCGACTCATCGCATCCTGGGGCTGGAGCAGGTCCCAAGGGTATGGCTGTTCGCCATTTAAAGCGGTACGTGAGTTGGGTTCAGAACGTCGTGAGACAGTTCGGTCCCTATCTGCCGTG
Source organism: Mesorhizobium sp. UC74_2 (assembly GCF_042701485.1). Classification (NCBI taxonomy): domain Bacteria; kingdom Pseudomonadati; phylum Pseudomonadota; class Alphaproteobacteria; order Hyphomicrobiales; family Phyllobacteriaceae; genus Mesorhizobium; species Mesorhizobium sp. UC74_2. The sequence goes on from NZ_CP170562.1 coordinate 5,562,911, forward strand.
GGTGTAGGAATATTGAAAGGATCTGTCCCTAGTACGAGAGGACCGGGATGGACGTATCTCTGGTGGACCTGTTGTGGCGCCAGCCGCATAGCAGGGTAGCTATATACGGACGGGATAACCGCTGAAGGCATCTAAGCGGGAAACCCACCTTGAAACGAGTATTCCCTGAGAACCGTGGAAGACGACCACGTTGATAGGCCGGGTGTGGAAGAGCGGCAACGCTTGAAGCTTACCGGTACTAATAGTTCGATCGGCTTGATCGTTCTCATTCCTTATGCTCATCAAAAGCGCTCACGCTTGAGCGGCCCTAACGGGCCCAAGCTCCGCGAGGGCGCCGGATGAACCGGCGACGCGCAGTCGCGCTTGCGGGCAATAGCCCGTAACAAAACTGCAAGCGCCAATGGCACAAATACAGCTTCTCGATTACGTGCGTTTTGCCGACCTGGTGGTTATGGCGGAGCGGCTGCACCCGATCCCATTCCGAACTCGGCCGTGAAACGCTCCAGCGCCAATGGTACTTCGTCTCAAGACGCGGGAGAGTAGGTCGCTGCCAGGTCTGCTAAACGCACGTAAGATTCTCGATATGATCAAAGCAGCCATCGGCCTGATGCCGGTGGGTCTGCTGCAGAACAATCTCTCTCACACTCAAATTCAGTCGGTTTCGCGCATCGTCGCCCAGCGACTTTGGCGCAATGCGCCGGGGCTTGCCATTAACCCTGGATGCCCCGCTGCTTCCGCAACGACAATCGTCGTCGGCAGGAACTGCCCTTCCCCGACACACTGGATCCACTCGGCGCTGATCGGCAATGCCTGTGGGACGCGGGCGCGAACCATCGCCATTCCCGGAGACCTGATTTCAGATCCTGGCGCTGCCGACCTGTCCAGACAGCAGAAAAATCTGGCGGCAGTCTCCGAGCCTTACGGTGTCGGCGCGACCGCCTTGATTTACCTGTACAAGCCTGTCTTTTGTGACACCCAAGCCGGGTCACGTCGCTGTGCCAAAACGGATCTGTTCCTGCTGTCCAGGCCGTTTTCGGAAGGGACTGTTAACCATCGCTTCCTATGTCTCAGGGGACATTCAATCGGCGAGTCTCCAGTATGGCATCCATGCGTTTTTCTCGGGCAAATCTCACGGCTGCAGTGCCTGGAGAGGATGAGCAGCATCGCCACGAGGCCGCGCAGCCGCACGCGATCGATTTTACCGGCCGGATCACCAGCCGTGACAGCAACGCGCACACATATGTAAAGCCCCAGAACGATGGTGCGGTGTTCCCCAATTTCGGCGGCGAGGGTGAGTTCGCCCGCCCGGAATGGCAGGACTATTTCTTCTTGGCGCCGAATGTGCGTTTCACCCGCACGCCCGACCGCGAGATCAAGAAGATCTCGGCGGAGGACGGCGAGCACGAGCAGCCCGGCGAGCAACCGGTAGCCATCGTTTCCCAGGCCACTCCGCGTGTATCGGCTCCCGCCGCCAAGCCGGCTTCTCCAGAGCCACGGGCTACCGCCCCATCCATGCAGCAGCCTTCGCCCAGGCGTGTCGTGGATCAGGCTGCAGCAGCGCCCGCCACCGGGGTATCTGCCGCGACTGTGAGCCAGCCTGCAGCCCCACAACCCATAGCGAAAGCCCCCACACCCCGGCGCAATACACGCTGGTCGTATATCTCGGACCATGCCTTCTTTGAATTTGCTTCCGAATTCTCGCCGCAGCACGCGATATCCCCTGCCCCGGTGCCGGTGGTCTCGGCAGCGGTCAAGCCTGCAGCCCCTGCAGTAGCGCCTCGCCAGCCTGAGCCAAGGCCGATCGTGTCGCCGGACGTGACCTCTCTCTACCGGGTCATCGAGGTGTCCGCTTCCATGCAGCTGACGCCGATCGATGTCACCAAGTCACCGGTCCCGGCAGAGACAGTCGAGATCGCTACGCCTGCCGTTGAAACACCAGTTGCCGCGGCAGCATCGGCCAGCAGGCCGGTTGCCGCCAACGATGCCGCGCCGGCTGCTCCGGCGCGCACCGTCGAGATCACCATGCCGGCGCCGCGCCAGTCGCTGCCGATGGTCGGCAAGGTAACCCAGGTTGAGCCGGGCGACTACGAGCTGCCGTCGGAAGAGCTGCTGCAACTGCCACCGGAGGGACAGGGTTTCTACATGTCGCAGGAGCGGCTGGAGCAGAATGCCGATCTTCTCGAAAGCGTGCTGGAGGATTTCGGCGTCAAGGGCGAGATCATCCATGTCCGCCCAGGCCCCGTCGTCACCCTCTACGAGTTCGAACCAGCACCGGGCGTGAAGTCCTCACGCGTCATCGGCCTCGCCGACGACATCGCCCGTTCGATGTCGGCGATTTCGGCGCGTGTCGCCGTTATCCCGGGACGCAACGTCATCGGCATCGAACTGCCGAACGAGACCCGTGAGACCGTCTATTTCCGTGAATTGATCGAGTCCGACGGCTTCCGCAACACGGGTTGCAAGCTGGCGCTCTGCCTGGGCAAGACCATCGGCGGCGAGCCTGTCATCGCCGAGCTTGCCAAGATGCCCCACCTGCTCGTCGCCGGTACCACTGGCTCTGGCAAATCGGTGGCCATCAACACCATGATCCTGTCGCTGCTCTACCGGCTCAAGCCGGAGGAGTGCCGCCTCATCATGGTCGACCCGAAAATGCTGGAGCTGTCGATCTATGACGGCATTCCGCATCTTTTGACGCCGGTCGTCACCGATCCCAAGAAGGCAGTCACCGCGCTCAAGTGGGCGGTGCGCGAGATGGAGGACCGCTATCGCAAGATGGCGCGGCTCGGCGTGCGCAACATCGACGGCTACAACCAGCGCGCCGCGGTCGCCCGCGACAAGGGCGAGGTCGTGGTGATGCAGGTCCAGACCGGTTTCGAGAAGGGTACCGGCGCGCCGCTGTTCGAGGATCAGGAGATCGACCTCGCGCCGATGCCTTACATCGTCGTCATCGTCGACGAGATGGCCGACCTGATGATGGTCGCCGGCAAGGAGATCGAAGGCGCCATCCAGCGCCTCGCCCAGATGGCCCGTGCCGCCGGCATCCACCTGATCATGGCGACGCAGCGCCCATCGGTCGACGTCATCACAGGCACCATCAAGGCCAACTTCCCGACCCGCATCTCCTTCCAGGTCACCTCGAAGATCGATTCGCGCACGATCCTTGGCGAACAGGGTGCCGAACAGCTGCTCGGCCAGGGCGACATGCTGCACATGGCTGGTGGCGGCCGCATTGCCCGCGTGCATGGCCCGTTCGTCTCCGACGCCGAGGTCGAGCATGTCGTCAACCACCTCAAGTCGCAGGGACGGCCCGAATATCTCGAGACGGTCACCGCCGACGAAGAGGAAGAACTGCCCGAGGTCGACGAGAGCCCGGTATTCGACAAGAGCGGCATGGGCGCCGAGGATGGCGACAACCTCTATGACGAGGCGGTCAAGGTGGTGCTGCGCGACAAGAAGTGCTCGACCTCTTACATCCAGCGCCGCCTCGGCATCGGCTACAACCGCGCCGCCTCGATCGTCGAGCGCATGGAAAAGGAAGGTATCGTCGGTGAGCCCAATCATGTTGGCAAGCGCGAGATCATCCGGTAACCGGGATCGCAAACCGCTCCCAGAAAAGCCGCCCGGTCTTCGGGCGGTTTTTTTTTATGATACGTCTGGCCCGCGCCAGAAGACCTGGTCAGCTGACATCGCTGTTCCAAGGCAGTGCCGGCACCTTGGAACAGCGAACGGGAGACAAAAGATGCGGATTGTCGTTGCCAGGCTGAATCATGAAACCAACACCTTCTCGCCGGTCGTGACGACACTCGCCTCCTTCGACCCGCAATGGGACGAAGCGGCTCGGATTTTCGGCAAGGGTTCCAACACCGCGCTCGCCGCGTTCCATGCATACGCAGAACGGATCGGTGCCGAACTGGTGACGCCACTGGCGGCGACGGCCAATCCCAGCGGGCCGGTCGACAACGAATCATTTGAGACGATGGCGGGCGCTATCCTTCGGGCGGTGGAAGCGGGTTGCGATGCGATATTGCTCGACCTGCACGGCGCCATGGTCACGGATCGTTTCGACGATGCCGAAGGGGAGCTGCTCGCACGTATAAGGCAGAGCGCGCCGCGGGTTCCGCTTGGCGTCGCGCTCGACCTGCACGGCAACATCACGCAACGCATGGTCGACAATTGCGATTGCATCGTCGGTTTCAAGACTTATCCGCATATCGACATGTACGCGACCGGCGAGCATGTCACGCGCATCATCGACAGGATGCTCGACGGCACCGCCAGCCCGAGGCAGCACTGGGTCCACCCACCCATGCTTGCCGCGACATTGCGCATGAACACCAATGTCGCCTGTGCGATGACCGAAATCGTCGATCTGGCGATCGAGGCGGAAAAGCGCGATGGAGTCCACGCCGTCACTTTGTTCGGCGGTTTTCCGATTGCGGACATAGCGGAGACCGGCGTGTGCGTCGTGGTGGTGGCAGATCATGCGGACACAGCCCGGGCAGTGGCCAGTGAGATCGCCGAACAGGCCTGGCGGCGACGTGCCGAATTCCTCTATGACGAGCTAGCGCTGGAGATGTCGCTGGCAGCCGCGGTGGAGGCCTCGCACAAACCGGGGACGGGCCCGGTGCTCCTGCTCGATCATGGCGACAACTGCATGTCGGGCGGCACCTGCGATACGATGGACGTGCTGGAAGCCATGCTTCGAATGGGCCTCTCCGGGATTGTCGCCGGCCCGATCTGTGATCCCGCGTCGGTCGAAGCCCTGATTTCCGCCAGCGTTGGCGCGGTCACCACCATCGATCTCGGCAACAGGATGAAGGCGGAAGGCTTCGTCGCGCCGCGAGAACCCTTAAAGCTCCAGGGACGTGTCGCTGCGATCAGCGACGGCAACTACATCGTTTCGGGTCCGATCTATACGGGCCAGCTTTGCAGGATGGGGCGCGCGGTCAAATTCGAGACCACCAATGCGTCGATCCTGATCACTGAGCTGCCGCATGAGCCGTGGGATCTCGGCGTCTTTCACTGCACTGAGCTCGATCCGCTGGCGGCGCGTTTCCTGTTGCTCAAGTCACGCATGTATTGCCGGCCGGTGTTCGAGCCGCGTTCGAGGGCTGTCGTCGAATGCGCCAGCTCCGGCGTCACGAGCTCCAACTACGAGCTGTTCTCGTTCCACAAGCTCGCGAGGCCGGTCTATCCGCTGGATACCGGCGTCCAGTGGGCGCCGGCTGCCTAGAGCGGAAAGCGATCAGGACGATTCGACACTCCGCTCCATCTTTCTGTCTGCCGCATGATCTCATCCGAAAAGTCTGCAACGTTTCGGGATCATGCCCTATGCGGCCTGGAGCTTGTCCCCGACCGGCGTCGCCTGCGCAGGGACGAGATTGACCCAGGCCTTGATCGGGAGATGGTCGGAAGCCAGCCGCGCCAGGGGCGTGTCGTGAGCGATGACAGGCGACAGGATATCCTTGCGGTTTGAGATCAGGCGGTCGAGCGCCAGCAATGGCAATCGTGATGGAAAACTGGGGACGGCGGGCGGCAGTTCCCCAAACGCGGTCTCGAACATGGCGAGCGCGGAACGGTCGTTGAGGCGCCATTCGTTGAGGTCGCCCATCAGCAGGGTCGGGGTCTCGCGTCTGTCGTTCATGATATCCAGGATCGCGCGAACCTGCCGGGTGCGCGAACGGCGAAGAAGACCGAAATGCGCCGCGACGATCCGGATGATACCACCCGCTTCCAGTTCTATTTCCGCGACCACTGCACCGCGCGGCTCCAGCCCGGGCAGCTTGACCTGGTGGACGTCGCGCACACTGCCGCGCCTGAAGAGAACGACATTTCCATGCCAGCCATGTGCCTTGAGCTGCCCCGGGATCGGCACCGCGGTGAGCCCGGCTTCACGCTCCAGGCGCACCAGATCCAGCAAACCGGTGCGATCACCGAAGCGCTTGTCCGCCTCCTGCAGGGCGATGACATCGGCATCGATCTCGTGGATGACGCGGCCGGTCCGTTCCGGATCGAACTTCCCGTCGGTGCCCACGCATTTATGGACATTGTAGGAGGCGACGAGCACACCGGCCTGCTCGGCGCTCGCGATCGCCGGTTCCGCCTGGTCCCGGCGCATGCGGATGCGCTCGAGGATGTTTGCAGGGATGCCACCGCCCAGCCGGTGCATGGTGCTTCTTGATTCCTTGCTGATCATCAGTCCCAAGCCCGTGTCGTCTTTTTCTAACTAGAGCAGTTCCAGGAAAAGTGTGTAGCGGTTTTCTCTGCAACCGGCAGAACGCCAAAGGACTCGGTCAAAGATAAGGCGAACCAAGCCACAGAATCCGGTCGATCAAGCGTACAAGAAACGGACGCTGACGCAATTCCGGCAGCGTGACCTCTTTTGCCGAGCCGACCGCGGTTTCGATGCGTGCCTCGATTTTTTCGGCAAAGGCAGGATCCAGCACTTCAAGGTCGATCTCGAAATTCAACCTGAGCGAGCGGGGGTCGAGGTTCGACGAACCGATGAAAGCCCAGGTGGAATCGACGACAAGCAGTTTGGAATGGTTGAATGGCCCCTGTGCGCGCCAGACCTTGCAGTAGCTTCTAAGGACCTGGTCGAACTGGGCGGTCATGGCACGGTCGACGAGAACGAGGTTGTTGACGGACGGCACGACGATATCGATATCGACGCCGCGCCGTGCCGCGGTGGTCAGGGCGCTGATCAATTCCCGGTCCGGCAGGAAATAGGGCGACATGATGCGTATGGATCGGCGGGCGACCGAAAAGGCCGCCATCAGCATCTTGTGATTGGCCTCCAGGCTGGCATCGGGTCCGGAAGGCAGCGCACGCATGAGCATCGGCGAGCCCGGATCTCCGGCCGCGTCAAACGCGATATGCCAGGCATCGCCCTGCAGCTGCTCCCCGCTGGCGAAAAACCAGTCTTCGGCGGCAACCGAGAAGATGTCGGAGACTACCGGACCGTCGATGCGGAAATGGGTGTCGCGCGCCATGTCGGCGCCGGCGAATTCGGCGGTGAAAGCCTGCCTTATGTTCATTCCACCCATGAAGGCCACGGCGCCATCAGCGACCAGGATCTTGCGGTGGGTTCGCAGATTGGCATAGGGCAGACGCAGCCCGACGATGATGCTGCCGTTGAACACGTCGGTGGGGACACCGCCCTTCTGCAGATAGCCGACAATGCTGGGAACCGAGTAGCGGGCCCCGACCGCATCGATCAGCACACGCACGGCAACACCGCGTCGCACGGCTTTTATCAAGGCATCGGCGATGCGCAGTCCGATCGGATCTCGGTCGAAGATATAGGTCTCGAGGATAATGCTGCGTTGCGCGCCGTCGATCGCCGCGATCATGGCGGCATAGGCTTCATCGCCGCTTTCGATCATGGTGACGGCATTTGCCGTGGTCAGGACGTGGTGGGTTATCCTGTCGCCGGCGGTCTTGAGTGCCACAAAACGCGGGCCGAACCGGGCTTCGATGGAGCTGTTGGTTGCATCGAAGCGCGTGTGCTCGAGCACCGCGCGCCCTGCCGCCGCCCGCTCCGCCGCGAGCGAGACGCCCCTGATCCGGTTTATGCCGGCAATGGCATAAAGCGCGGCGCCAATGAATGGCGACAGGATGATGATACCGACCCAGCCGATGGCCGCCCGCACTTCATCCTTGGTCATCGCTGCATGTGCGGCAGCGACTGCCGTAATCACCATCGAGACGGCGGCGAGGAATTGGGGCCAATGGGTGGTGATAGATGTCCACATGGCGGACATCTATGCAGTTATCTTCAACGCCGTCGATTGATATCCTTGAAGGGGCCTACGGGTTCCCACCAGCTTGCCAACCCTATCGCCGGATTCCGTTGTGGGATGGAATGTCCTCGTCCGGAGCCGGGCTCCCTTCCTCAGGGGCCGGGCCTTCTTCGTTCGATGGCATCGCCTCATCCGGCCGCAGGGTTTTGCCGCCATCGTCGGGCAGTTCTTCATCTACAGGCGAGTCGATCTCGGGCACCTGGCCTCGGTCTTCGAGGACCTCGCTCTCGCCCCGCTGTGAAGACTGGGGTTGCTCACGGCTGAAGTTGGTGTTCCCGCCATCGTCTTCGTTGTTTTCCGATCGCACATTGGTTTCATTTGTCACGGCCTTTTCAACGGTGAAGTCGACATCTGCCGGCAGGGGCTCAACAGCTGCCCGCGACAGGTCTTCTTCGGGCAGCGCAACATAGATGTTGGTCGTCTCGTTGGTCACACTGTAGATCGTCTCATAGGTGACGTCCTGATAGATCGCCGGCTGACTGACTTCCAGGATGGGGTTGTCGATGATGATCGGGTCGTCGTACCAGCTTGAAGCCAGGCCGTCATAATATCCGTCATAGTAACCGTCCCAATAATCGTCGAAGCGCGGTGATATGTAGTAAGGGTTGTCGAAATATACGTAATAAGCGGGATAGTAGGTTCGTGTCGTCACAACGAAAGCGTCGAAATATCCTGCGAACACCACAAGCATGAACGCGGCGCGCTGATAGACCACCGGATCCTCAAAGCGCCCGTCGAGATAGGCGATCTCACGATGCATGCGCCGAACTTCGGCCCGCAGCGCGGCGTTGTCCGCCACCTGGTTCTCCAGAATGCGAACCCTGGCGGTGAGATTGGAGACTTTCCTTTTGAGAGCATGCACTTGTGCCCTTGAGGCCTTTGGGGTCGATTTTGCCGGCTTGGAAAGCACATAGCGCGAGGAGTATGCGGACCAGGCCCCATTGAGCCGCTGCAACGCTTTCGTGGCGTCGCTGTTCTTCGTTGCCGACAGCGCGTATCGGGTCTGGAGATCTCCTACGGCCCTCGACACAGCTTTTGTGCCTTTGGCGATGGATGCCGCGTTTTTCGATCCCAACGCCCCTTCGAGATTCTGCATGGCCCTGGACGTTTCAGTCACGGCCGCAACAACGTTTGCGCCGCTCCGACGCCTGCTGTCGGCGGAGGCGTCCCTGAAGCTGAAGGCCATCGCTGCCAGAGATCCGCGCATGTCCCTGAGCAGGGCGGGAGCATTCATCTCAACCGGCGCGGATGCATGTGCCTCGGTCGCCATTGCGAGACGGGGGCCGAAAATGGGCGCGATCAGCGGCGTCGCGGTGTTCATCGCTGCTGCTGCCAGCGCTATGCCGAACGTGAAAGGCCGCTTTTGGGTCGAGATCAAGGGACATGTCTCCTGGGAAAACGTTGCGGGTTGGCATTGCCGGTCAAAAGTCCGGTGTTCGGGACGTGTCAGAACCGAACTCCAGCCAGTGCGGGAGGACTTGCTTCAACGGCTAAGAAAGCAGCCCATGTGTTTCCACTCGTGGCATTGCAGCACTCGATACAGGTTCGATGAGGGTCGGTGCTGCACCAGGGGATTGCGAGTGCTATCGCGCACAGGATGGTTACGAAAGCGAAGCCGGGGATGAGACGAGACACCATTCTTCCCCCTTGCCTGCCGTGACGCGCTTGTGGGTTGCCCTGTTTCATAGGCGCGTTTCTAAACCGGCCAAGCTGACAGGCCCCTGAAGCGATTGTCAGCGAATTTTCAGCTACGTTCCTATAGAGTGACGAGCAGATCCGGAGATTGCTGTGAGACGACTGGCTGGCTTGAGGTGTCTCGTGACATGCGGGGCGCTGCTGTTGCTCTTATCGGCAGGCGCGCACGCTCAGGATTCGGGCGAGGGCTCGGACGACGGCGGAAACGGCGGCGTCAGCAATTCGGATTCGGAGTCCGAAGACGCGGGCAGCGAGCAGGACGGTGGCATCTGGGGGGGCTATTCGGTTTCGCGACCGTCCCCGGAACCCGATGATACCGATCGGGGCAAGGACGCAGCCCTGGATGCGGTGCAGAACCAACACGCCCTTCCCTTGGACGCCATCGCTGCCGCGACCCGGAAGTTGACCAACGGCCAGATCCTGGACGCGCAGCTGAAGTCGGTCGGTGGGTCACTTCGCTATGAAATGAAGGTTCTTGAATCCGGGGATCAGCTCCGTCGCTATTCGTTCGATGCCCGAAGCGGTCGCCTGGTCGGAGTGAAATGACGGATGCGCGTTCTGGTCGCTGAAGATGATCGCCGCATTGCCCAGGCGCTTGGCCAGGCACTCGCCGCGGCAGGGTTTGCGATCGAGTTCGCCTCCCAGGGGGAAGATGTCTGGTTTCGCGGCGATACCGAGACATTCGATGCCGTCATCCTCGACCTGGGACTTCCGGACCTGGACGGATTGACGATCCTCAAGCGCTGGCGTCGAGCAGGACGTAACATGCCTGTGCTGATCCTGACTGCCCGCGGGCAATGGAATGAGAGGGTGGAAGGCATAGAGGCGGGTGCTGACGACTACGTGGTCAAGCCCTTTCGTATCGAAGAGGTCGTTGCCCGGATACGTGCCCTTGTGCGTCGCGCGAGCGGGTTCTCGTCCTCCCAGATCGAGGTCGGACAATACATGCTCGACACGCGCATGAAGCAGGTGACCCGCGACGGGCTGCCGGTATCGCTGACACCGCAGGAATACCGCCTCTTTGCTTTCATGGTGCATCAGCGGGCGAGAGTTGTCTCGCAACTGGAGATAACAGAGCATCTCTATTCGCAGGATTTCGCCAGGGACTCCAACTCCGTCGAGGTCCTGGTCGCTCGTCTGCGCAAACGCCTGGGCGCTGATGTGATCGTGACGCGCCGGGGGCTGGGATACACGCTCGGCGGCAATTTCTGATGAAATTTGGCTCGCTCAAGGTTCGGATGATTGTCGGGACCGCCGTCTCGATTGCTTTTGCGCTCGTTCTGGCCGGCATCGCGCTTGGCTACATGTTCGTTGAAAGCGTCGAGCGGGGAGCGCGGTCCGATCTTTCGGCAACCATGGCGCGTCTCGTGGCGCTGGTCGATCTGGACGTGACCGGTGCTGTACCGCGTCTTTCAGGCCGGTTGCCCGACCCCCGCTACGACACGCCACACAGCGGCCTTTATTGGCAGGTCCGCGATATGGACTCCCAGCGGACGATACGTTCCCGCTCGCTTTGGGACCGCATGCTGGAGACGGATCCCAAGCTGGAGGGGCAGCGGTTCTCGACGATGACGGGACCTGCAGGGCAGTCACTGATCGCCTTGTCGCTGAACGCGAACTTCAAGACCAACCAGCAGGACAAGCGTTATCAGATCATCGTTGCCCAGGACCGCTCCATACTCGACGATTCCATCAAGGACTTCGCCTGGTCAATGGTGATAGCCCTGCTTGTTCTGGGCGGTGCTCTCGTCGTCGTTGCTGTCCTGCAGGTGCATTTCGGTCTCTTGCCATTCAAGAAACTGCGTCAGGACGTCGAGAGCATTCGCAAGGGGACAGCCAGTTCGGTCGAAAGCAGCTATCCCGCAGAGGTTGTCCCCTTGGTCGTCGAGGTCAACGAACTGCTGGCGCTGCAGCAAAAATCCATCGAGTTCGCACGTTCGCGCGCCGCCGACCTCGCACACGGGCTCAAGACCCCGCTGTCCGTGATCGGCACCATCGCGCATGAACTGGAGGTGCGCGGCGATCATCACCATGCGGCCGTCATCTCCGACCTGGCGAATGAGATGCACGAGCGCATCGACTATCAACTGCGGCTGTCCCGGCTGCGTCATCGCGCACGGCTGCATGTGCTGAGGGCTCCGCTTAACCCCGTGGTGACGCGGGCGATGCTCGTTCTGCAGAAGACAAAAGAAGGCGAACGCCTCGAGTGGCAGGCCGACATGCAAGATCAGCTCGATGTCGATATCGATGCAAACGACCTCATCGAACTTGTCGGGATCGTTCTGGAGAACGCCGCAAAATGGGCGAGATCCGCAGTGAGCGTCCGACTCCACAAAGACGGCGATGTCGCTGAATTGAGAATAGGCGACGACGGACCGGGAATCGACCAGTCGAACTTAAATCTGGTCGGCGTGCGAGGGCGGCGTTTTGACGAGAGCGCGCCTGGAAGCGGTCTGGGGCTTGCAATCGCAAGAGAGATCATAGCCCTGAACAACGGATCGATGTCGTTTCAGAATCGCTCGAGTGGCGGCACGCTCGTCATCTTGAGACTGCCTCTCGCCTTGACCCAGAATGGCGCGGAAGGCGAAGGACCGAGCCGGCTGGCGGCTCCACATCCTGAGATCCACCACCTGACAGCCCCCATCAAACCGGCATAGCCGAACCCGGATGGGGCCTCGCATGCTCAGATATCCTGGGGAGATGCGCCGCAACCATGTTTCGGCCAAGCGAAAAACAGAAAAGGCCGCCAAACGGCAGCCTTTTTCTAACAGCTTGGTTTTCCGAAGGAAAACTGGAGCGGGTGAGGCGATTCGAACGCCCGACCCCAACCTTGGCAAGGTTGTGCTCTACCCCTGAGCTACACCCGCTCACACGGCCTTGGGCCGCAAGCCGGGCCTATATGGCCGAAGACCGCGCCGAATGCAACAGGGAAAAATGCGCTTTTTGCATCGTTGGCAAAACTGACCAAAACGCCTTGGCTTGCAGGCTCCCTCTGCTCTATGGATCAGGAGGATACGCGTTCAAGTGGCGCATGGATGGCCACGTCGAATCCTTGTGCGGCAATTGAGTGGAGCATCATGGCCAAGACAGAAGACGAGCTTTTCGCTTTCCTGGCCGGTTTGGGCATCGAAGTTTCGACACGCCGGCATGCACCGCTGTTCACCGTCGCCGATTCGCAGGCGCTGCGCGGCGAAATCGCCGGCGGGCACACCAAGAACCTGTTCCTCAAGGACAAGAAGGACAATTTCTTCCTGGTGACCGTCGACGAGGAAGCGGAGGTCGACCTGAAGCAGATCCACCATCTGATCGGCGCGGCCAGCCGGGTTTCGTTCGGCAAGCCCGAGAAGCTGCTGGAATTGCTAGGCGTCGTTCCCGGCGCCGTCACCGTCTTCGGACTGATCAACGACAGCGAAAAGCAGGTCAAGATCGTGCTGGACGCGCCGCTGATGGAAAACCCGGTCATCAACGCGCATCCGTTGACCAATGAAGCGACCACATCGATTACTTCGGGCGACCTGATCAGATTCATCGAGGCAACAGGCCACGAGCCTGTTATCTTGAAAGTCTCGGCGTGATCGCCACATTGGTGGCAAAACCAGCCCCTGCAGAACTGGGCCGCCGTTCTTGCCGGCGACCCGAAAGGACAAGATGATGAGTGACCAAAATCCGTTCGGCGGCATGGGCAACGCGTATACGACAACCGTGCAGTATGGCGGGCAGAACGGTGGAGCCGCGCCGGCAAATGGTGCAGCCGGCAACCTGATCAAGGACACGACCACGGCGACCTTTACTGCCGACGTTATCCAGGAGTCACGAAACCAGCCGGTGCTGGTGGATTTCTGGGCACCCTGGTGCGGGCCGTGCAAGCAGCTGACGCCGTTGCTGGAAAAGGCGATCAACGCCGCCGGCGGCACGGTGAAACTCGTCAAGATGAACATCGACGACCATCCTTCGATTGCCGGACAACTCGGCATCCAGTCCATTCCGGCGGTCATCGCCTTCAAGAACGGACAGCCGGTTGACGGCTTCATGGGCGCCATTCCCGAAAGCCAGATCCGTGAATTCATCGAGCGGGTGGGCGGTAAAGGCGGCGGCCAGCCGCAGCTCGCCGAGGCCCTGGCTGCCGCAACCGAGGCTCGTGGCGCCGGCGATATCCAGACCGCTGCCGATATCTATCAGTCGATCCTGGAGCAGGCGCCCGACACGGTCGAAGCGATAGCCGGCCTTGCCGAGATCCTGTTCGATGCCGGCGATACGGCTGGTGCGGAAGCCGTGCTGGCCCAGGTTCCGGAAGGAAAGGCGGATGCACCGGCGATCAGCGCCGTGCGGGCGCGGATAGCGCTTGCCGCGCAGGCGTCCGAACTCGGCAACCCGGCGGAATTCGAAAAGCGTCTTGCCGAGAACCCGAAGGATCACCAGGCTCGCTTCGACCTGGCCATGATCCAGAACGCCAACGGCGAACGCGAAAAAGCCGCAGACAATCTGCTGGCGATCGTCAAGGCCGATCGCGCCTGGAATGACGACGGCGCTCGTGCGCAGCTTTTGCAGCTGTTCGAAGCCTGGGGCATGACCGACGAGGTCACCTTGTCGACGCGCCGCAAACTGTCCTCGCTGCTGTTTTCGTAAAGCACAGCGCGGACGAGCCCTCGCTGGGAGCCCGGCAAGCCTCGAGGGGCATCAGCCGGTTTTTCGCGAGGCATGTGACTGGACAGGAAAAGGAATGCGCGCGGGAAACACGCGGTATCGGCTCGAAACCGATTTGCCTGCCTCGATCGCGGTTTTTCCGCTGGCGGGGGCGCTGCTTCTGCCCGGTGGGCGTTTGCCGCTGAATATTTTCGAACCGCGCTATCTGCAGATGGTGGACGATGTTCTTGGCGGCTCCAGGCTGATCGGCATGATCCAGCCAAGTCTCGATGGTGCACTGCGTGACGATGGCGAACCGGAACTGAGCGGCATCGGCTGCATCGGCAGGCTGACTTCCTACATGGAAACCGGCGACGGCCGTTATGTCGTTTCGCTTCAGGGGGTCTGCCGGTTCCGGGTCACGCAGGAACTCTCGGTGCGCACACCCTTCCGGCAATGCCGCGTGGCACCCTTCCTGGCAGACCTGGAGGAAGATCCGTCAGCATCGGCGGTTGATCGCACCGCCCTGCTCAAGGCCTTCAGGGCCTATCTGCAGGCCAATGATCTGGAAGCTGACTGGGAAAGCGTCAGCCGGGCCGACAACACCATGCTGGTCAATGCGCTGTCGATGATGGCGCCTTATGGCGCGGCCGAAAAGCAGGCACTTCTGGAGGCGCAGGACCTGAAGAACCGGGCCGAGACGCTGATCGCCATCACCGAAATGACGCTGGCGCGCGAGGGCGAGGATTCCGGGCCAGGTTTGCAGTAGAAACCCTGCAACAAGGCTGGAGATGCAAAGCATGGGTGAGCGGGAAGGCAAGAGGGTCGATGTCGACCCCAAGCTGCTGGAGCTGCTGGTGTGTCCGCTGACCAAGGGACCTCTGAGCTGGGACGCCGAACGCAGCGAACTGGTCTCGCGCGTTGCCAGGCTGGCCTATCCGGTGCGCGACGGGATTCCGATCATGCTGCCCTCCGAGGCACGGTCGATAGCGCCCGGTAAGGGTTGATCCCTGGAATTGTTGGCTGCTTTGCAAGCATCTGCCAATCCGGTTCTGGCCGGATCAGTGAAAGTTGCGGCCCTTCGGCATGACGCTCTGCGTCTCATCGGCAAGCGTGCGGAAATCCTGCTCCGATGGCTTCCGTTGCAGCTCGGGCATGCTGCCGTGACTTCGGCTGGCGGAACCGGTCAGAAGTTTCCTGCCGTCGGCCGATCTGGCGAGGTCTGGGTGCGTGTCTTCCAGCAAGGTCGACAGCCAGGGCGTCAGATCTTCGATCCTGTCTGCGACGATGTGAATGACATCCGACTCGCATTGTAACTTGCCGGTGACGCGGACGAAGCGTGCGCCCATGATGATCGGCCGAAAGCGCGCGAAAGTCGATTTCCAGAAGATCACATTGGCGACAGTCTTTTCATCCTCGAGGGTGAGGAAGATGGCATTGCCATTACCCGGGCGCTGGCGCACCAGCACAAGGCCGGCGACGGTGACGCGCCTGCCGTCCGGCACCGAGGAGAGCAGCGCATTCGGCGTAACACCGCTGCGGGTAAGCCGATCGCGCAGGAACGAGACCGGATGCGCCTTGAGCGACAGGCCGAGCGAACGATAATCGTGAATGACGTGTTCGCCCGACTGCATCATTGGCAGTTTCGTTGCCGGCTCTAGATCCGGAAGCCTTACGTCGGGCTGGTCGAAAAGAGGCAGTCGTTCCGCAGCCTTGCGACCATCCAGAGCGCGCACCGCCCACAGCGCGTCACGCCGGCTGATACCGAGCGAACGAAAGGCATCGGCCTCGGCCAGTTTTTCGATCTCGTCGGTATCGAGGCCGGAGCGAAGCCAGACATCGCGCACGGATTCGTAGCCGTCGCCGCGCCGTTTGATGAAGGTGTTCATCCTGTCTTCGGACAAGCCCCTGATCTGGCGAAACCCCAATCGCACGGCATGATCCGTTACGATGACGCCGCGCATTCCGGCATGACGGTTCACGATGCGATCGGCATCAAAGGATGCCTTTTCAAGCGTGCAATCCCAGACGGAGGTGTTGATGTCGACGTCGCGGACCTCGACGCCATGATCGCGGGCATCCCGCACCAGTTGGGCGGGTTGGTAGAAGCCCATCGGCTGCGAGTTGAGGATCGCGGCGCAGAAGACGTCGGGATAGAAGGTCTTGAACCAGCAGGACGCATAGACGAGCAGAGCGAAGGAGGCGGCATGGCTTTCCGGGAAGCCGTATTCGCCAAAACCTTCAATCTGCTTGAAGCAGCGTTCGGCAAATTCCCTGGGGTAGCCGCGCTCGACCATGCCATTGATCATGCGGTCGCGGTAGTTGCCGATGGTCCCGGTGCGCTTGAATGTCGCCATGGCGCGACGCAGTTGATCGGCCTCTCCGTTTGAAGCCGCCGGCGACGATGGCGATCTTCATGGCCTGTTCCTGGAACAGGGGCACGCCCATGGTCTTCCCCAAAATGTCCTTCAATTCCGGTTTGGGGTATTCGGCAGCTTCCTTGCCCTGTCTGCGCCGCAGATAAGGATGCACCATGTTGCCCTGGATGGGACCGGGGCGGACGATCGCAACCTCGATGACGAGATCGTAGAAAGTGCGTGGCCGCAAGCGCGGCAACATCGACATCTGCGCGCGGGATTCGATCTGAAAAACGCCCAGGGTGTCGGCGCGGCAGATCATATCGTAGACGCGCTGATCGCTTTCGGGGAGTGTCGCCAGGGAATAAGGCCTGCCGAATTCGTCGCGTGCGGGATAATGATCTTCCAGCAAAGTAAAGGCGCGCTTCAGGCAAGACAGCATGCCGAGCGCCAGCACATCGACCTTGAGGATCTTCACGGCGTCGAGATCGTCCTTGTCCCATTCGACCATCTTGCGCTCGTCCATCGCCGTCTTGATGATGGGCACGATCTCGTCGAGCCGGTCCTTGGTGATGACGAAGCCGCCGACATGCTGGGTGAGATGGCGCGGAAAACCCATGATCTCGTTGGCGAGATCGACCACGTGTCTGGTCAAGGGATCGCTCCGATCGAGACCGCCTGCCTGGGTTTCCCGTTCGCCGAGTTCGGATGAATACCAGCCCCAGATCGAGCTGGACAAAGCACTTCGAACATCTTCGGACAGACCCATGGCCTTGGCGACCTCACGCAGGGCCGAGCGGCCGCGATAGCTGGTGACGGCAGCGGCGAGTGCGGTGTGCTTTTCTTTGTACTTGTCATAGATGTAGGCGATGACTTCGTCTCGCCTCTCATGTTCGAAATCGACGTCGATATCGGGAGGTTCGTTTCGTTCCTCGGAGATGAAACGCTCGAAAAGCGTGTCGATCCGTTCGGGTCCCACTTCGGTAATGCCGACGCAGAAGCAGACGATCGAATTGGCGGCCGAACCGCGTCCCTGACACAGAATTCCCTTCTCGCGCGCGAAACGCATGATGTCGTGCACCGTCAGGAAATAGCGCGCATAGTTCAGGCGCTCGATAAGTGCCAGTTCCTCAAGGATGCGCTTGCGCACACCAGCCGGTACGCCGGCCGGGTAGCGGTTGGCTGCGCCTTCCCAAGCCAGCCTGGCCAATTCTTCCTGTGGCCCGAGACCCGACAGGGTCGGTTCGTCAGGGTAGTTGTATTCGAGTTCGCTCAGCGAAAACCGCAGCGTCTCGCTGAAGCGCCGCGTCTGTTCCAGCGCGTCCGGATAGCTGCGGAAAAGCCGCGCCATCTCGGCAACCGGTTTCATGTGGCGTTCGGCATTCGCCGCCAGCTCGAAACCGGCTTCGGCGACGGGGACATTGAGGCGGATCGCGGTGACCACATCCTGGAGCGGCCGGCGCGCGGGCGTGTGGTAGAGCACGTCATTGGTCGCCATCAGGGGCAGGCCGGCCGCGGCGGCCAGGGCGGCTGCCTGTTCCAGCCTGAAGCGGTCGTTGCCTTGATAATCGGGAGCCGCCACCAACCATAGATTGCCGTCGAAGCGATCTTTCAATTGGCGCAGCAAGGCCAGTTGCGTTTCGCCTTTGCCCAGGAGATCAGGCAGGACGGCGAGCGACAGGCGGTCGCCCCATTCCAGCAGGTCGCCCCGTTCAAGCAGCGTCGCGCCCTTTTCCGTCTCGGGACGCAGATTGGCCTGGGTGAGCATGCGGCACAGATGCCCCCACCCTTCGCGATCCTGCGGATAGGCCAGGATGTCGGGAGTGCCGTCGCTGAAAACCAGTCGGCAGCCGGGATGATAGGCTATGCCTTCGACCTTCGACTGCTGCCAGGCGCGTACGACACCTGCGACCGTATTGCGGTCGGCAAGGCCGACCGCCGAAAAACCATAAAGTTTCGCGGTGACGACCAGTTCCTCGGGGCGCGAGGCACCACGCAGGAATGAAAAATTCGACTGCACGCCGAATTCGACATAGGCCGGTGCGCGCTGAACAATCATGTTCATGCAAACACCCCGTGCATGAACCAGCGCGGCGGCGGCTTCGAAGCATCATAGAAGCCCTGGCGATAGAGCCAATAACGGCGGCCGTCGGTGTCCTCGATGCGGAAATAGTCACGCGTTGGTTCGTCTTTGCGCCACCATTCAGCGGCGAGACGTTCCGGCCCTTCGACCTTGGCGACGCGGTAGAGTGCCCGCCGCCAGCGGAATTGCCGCGGCGGACCGTCCGGAATTTCCGAGGCGGGGACTTCGACGGGTTCAGGCGCCTGAAACAGCCGGATCGGACGTTCCGGCTGGTAAGGCACGGCGGAAGGCAGTTCCCTGGGTCCGGCCGGCTTCTTCGGCGGCGAAATCCGCCGCGGTGCGTCCTGCCAATAAGGGATCACCGCAACGGCACGTTCCGGCAGGTGGCTTTCGACGGTGACCGGTTTCAGGATGGCCCCCTCGCCCAGGCGCGCACGGATACGGTCGGCGAACAGTGCCAGGTCTTCCCCACTGTCTTCGGTGGTATCGGCAAGGTCGGCCTGATGCATGTCGAAAGGAGCGGTCGCCAAGATGGCGAGGCGAACCAGATCGAAGCCGTAGCCGGCGTCGAAGTCCTCGGCGATCGCGGTCAGCTTTTCCTGGAACAATCTCAGGATCAACCGCGGCTCGCGCATCGACCGCGAGGTGCCGACGACAAGACGCGTAACCACGCCATCGACCCTGAAAAGCAGGAGCGCTACCGCGCGAGCGCCTTCACCCCGTCGCTCGAGATCGGTTTTCAATGCCGTTGCTAGCAGAAGCACCAGCCGTTCGATGTCATCGATCAAGGTGACGGGTTCGGCGAGGTGGCGTTCGACGGAAAGCGGAGCGATGGGCAGGCGTGGTGAGACGGCTTCGTCCTGCCGTCCGAGCGCCTGGTCGATGCGCAGGAGCAAGGCAACGCCGAAACGGCGCGCCAGCGGCGCGCGTGGTGCCGCCAGGACAGCGCCAACCGTACGCAGGCCAACGCTTTCCAGGCTGCCGCGGACGGCGGGTTCAAGGCGCAGTGCCGCGAGTGGCAGCGGGATGAGAAGGGCCTCTTCCTGTCCTATTTCGATAATACAGCGGCCGCGAAACCTGGCGGCAGCCCAGGCTGCCCCCGCTGTTGAAGCAATGCCGGCACGAACATCGAAGCCCTGGTGGAAGAAGCGGGCCAGGATCTCGTCAAGCATGGCGTGCTCGCCGCCGAACAGATGCGTGCAGCCGGTGATGTCGAGGAACAGGCCATCGGTACCATCGAGCGCGACCAGCGGCGTGTAGCGATCGCACCAGTCGGCGAGGCTTTCAAGCAGACGCAGGTCTGCCTGTGGGTCGGCCTCGACAACATCGATTGCCGGATGCATGGCGCGGGCATCGGCAATGCCCATGCCGGGTTTCAGCCGCAGTGCCTCGGCCCGTTCGTCAAGCGCGGCGATGCGCTGGGCGTTGCGGTCGCGATGGCTGATCACCAGCGGGCAATGGCTGGCGGGACGGGAACGCCAGGACCGGCCGTGCCGCTGCCGCAGGATCCGTTCCGCCGGAAGATAAGGGAACCATAGCGACAGGATTCTTTGCCCGGTTCTGGGTGTTCCATGGCCGCTGGTGGGTTGCGCCCGCGTGCGTTCGATCCAGGAATGTGCGTTCATCGGGGTTCCACTCCAATGTGAATTGTCCGGGCTGTGCGGCGCGGCTCTTGCCGATGGTGACAGCGATGCCAGGGCAGCCGATCGTGCCGTCCAGGGGGCCGGCCATGGTTTTGCGCAATGTGGCCGGCGCCGGCGCGACAACGAGGCGGACGGGGGCAGCGGTCGGCTCGGCAAAGGCGGCCTGACGCAGCAGGAAGACCGGCCGTTCCGCGGCGAGCGCGCGGCGATGCAGCCGGCGCGTGGCGGTAAGGTCGAGCCGGTCAGGATTGCCGCGCAGCTCCAGCACGACAGCAGAGAGTGCGCTCAAGCCTGCCGCTTCTTCGGCAATCCACAAGGCGTCGGTGATCTTCGGCGCCTCGGCGTAAAGCAGGTTCTCTGGTGCGATGCCGAAATTGGCCTCAAGTCCGCGCGCGTACGGAAAACCTGCCTCGCGAAAGATCTCGGTGGTACCGACCCACAGGATGGGTGCCGGGGTTTCCGTCGGCTTCAGCAGCAGGCCGGCAAGCGCCAGCGCAAAGCCGGCGACGGTGCCGGCATCGCGGGTCTCGACACCATGGAATTCGGTCAAGGCAGCCTTGGGCAGTCCGCCATTCAAGGCAGCATCAAAGCGGTTCGCACCAGTGGCGAGCAAGCCATGGCTTTCGGCCACGCCGCTGCGGCGTACCAGCATACGGTCCGCGTCGAAGCCGACCGGCACCTCAAGGCGCTCCGGCAGCGTTCCTTCAATCTTCGCGATCTGGCGGCGCAAGGCAAAAACAGTGTCTCGCGCCACGGCGTTTATCGCCATGTCGGTCAGCGTCCAGTCAATTTGTTCCTGTTATGTTCTTATAGATTCCAGAGGGCGGAATGAGAGTCAAGCGGACTCATGGAGAATTTATTCCTCTCCTGTCACGGTGAAAACAGTACCCGGATGTGCGCCGCGCTTGTTTTCCGAAAGCCTGCAGCCTTTTGCAGCGCCGCCTGTCAGTCCGGGAGCATGCTTTATTTGCCGATTTTGCCGCAACAGCCTATATGCCGGGATCAAAGGATAAAGAATGGCCCGCATCTACAAGACCCGCACCTGGCACAACGAGCTTTCCCCCTCTCTCGAGGAGCTTGAGCTGCTGGCGCTGGAAGCCTACGCGCATCTGCCGGAGGAATTTCGCAAACTGACCGGCGAGATCGTCATCCAGGTGGCGGAGTTCCCGACAGACGAGATCATGGACGACCTGTCGCTGGAGACCCCCTTCGACCTGCTCGGCCTGTTCGAAGGCCGCGGTATCGCCGAACGCTGGAACCCCGCGACCGGCGAAGGGCCGAACCGCATCACGCTCTATCGCCGTGCCATTCTCGACTACTGGGCCGAGAACGAGGAAACGATGGGCGACATCGTTACCCATGTACTGATCCACGAGATCGGCCACCATTTCGGCCTCTCCGACGACGACATGGAGCGTATCGAGGCCTCGGCGGAATAGCCCCCTGCCCGGCGGATCGCGGCCTCTACCAGTCGCTCAACTTGGTCTCGCCGGCCACGTATTCCTGGCCTTCGACGTCCTTCACCACGGCCTGGCCGCAGCGCATCACCTTTTCCTTCTTGTCGTAGGCGTAGGTCGGCGAACCGTAGAGATGCCAGCCCTTGTTCAGCGCGGCCGTTACCTTGTGGCAGAAGGTGGCATCGTCAATGGCGGTGAGGAAGCGGTAGAGGCGCATGGTCCTGTCCTTGAAGCGGTCGCCTGATCATGCGCCGATGCTGGCGGCTTTCGCCAGCAATTTCTGCGCCTGGACCAGATGGAGACGTTCCACCATCCGGCCGTCAAGGGCAATCACACCCTTGCCGGCGTTCTCAGGCCGGGCAAATGCCGCGATGATGACCCCGGCCTCCGACAAGGCCTGTTCCGAAGGGGAGAAAGCAGCGTTGGCAGCCTCGATCTGCGATGGATGGATCAGTGTCTTGCCGTCGAACCCCATGCCGGCGGCATCGGCGCATTCGCGGACGAAACCCTCCGAATCGCGGAAATCATTGAAGACCCCGTCGAGCAGGGTGATGCCGCCGGCCCGCGCGGCCAGAACCATCTGCATCAGCCAGGGTGCCAGGTAGCGCCGGTCCGGGGTGGCCAAGACGCCGGTTTCCTTGATCAGGTCGTTGGTGCCGGCAACCAGGCAGGCGAGCCGCGACGCGGGATCGCGACCGAGCTCGGCGATTGCCGCGATGTTGATCAGCGCCCTGGGCGTCTCGATCATCGCCCACAGTTTCACCTCGTCTGGTGTATCAGCCTCATCGAGGGCATCGCCGGCCTCGAGGATGTCACGCGGCGTATTGATCTTGGGCAGGAGAATGCCGTCCGGCTGGCAAGCGAGGGCCGCGGCCAGATCCTCAGGCCCGCCCTCACCACCAAAGCGGTTGATGCGCACCACCATCTCGCAGCGCCACTGCGGGCGATTGGCGAAGATCGTGCCGAGCCGGTCGCGCGCCGAAGCCTTTTCGCCGGAGGCTACGGCGTCTTCCAGGTCGATGATGACGGCGTCGCAGGCAAGGGCCGGGAGCTTGGCCAGCGCGCGCTCGTTCGCGGCGGGAATGTAGAGAACGGAACGGCGCGGACGATAGGGATTTTCAATCATCTGGTCTTCTTGCCCGCCAAAGCTGGCCCTTGCAAGGGCTTGCGGGAGGGTGGCTGAACCTGCTTAACCTCCAGAACTGCAATCCGGAACAGACTTCATGGCGCAATACGACATCGTGATCATCGGCGGAGCCATCGTTGGCGCTTCGGTTGCCTATTATCTGCGCGAGGAAGGCCTCACCGGCTCCATCGCGCTGGTCGAGCGCGATCCGCAGTTCGCGCATGCCGCAACGACGCTGTCCTGCGCCTCCATCCGTCAGCAGTTCTCGATCCCGGAAAACATCCGGCTGTCGCAGTTCACGCTGAAGCTGTTCCGGCGGCTGAAGGAAGAATTCGGTGAAGACGCCGATATCGGTTTCCGCGAGGGCGGCTATCTGATCCTGGCCGGCGAGAACGGCTTGCCGATCCTGAGGGCCAACCACGACGTGCAGGTCGCCGAAGGCGCCGATATCGTGCTGGAGGACGCCGAGGCGCTGACCCGCCGTTTCGCATGGCTGTCGGCGGAAGGCATCACCGCCGGTGCCTATGGCCGCTCCGGCGAGGGCTGGTTCGACGCGCATGCCTATCTGCAGCTGTTCCGCAAGGCTTTGCGCGGCAAGTCGGTCGACCTGATCACCGCTTCCGTCACCGCCATCGCCCGTGACGGCGACAAGGTCCGGTCGGTGACGCTCGAAAATGGCGAGACGCTGCAGGCCGGCATCGTCGTCAACGCCGCTGGTCCCAATGCCGGCAAGGTTTCGGCGATGGCCGGGATCGAACTGCCGGTCGAGCCGCGCAAGCGCTCGGTGTTCGTGTTCGAGGCGCGCGAGCGCTACGAAGACCTGCCGCTGCTGGTCGATCCGAGCGGCATCTATGTGCGCCCGGAAGGCTCGGTCTATATCACCGGTGGCGCCGAGCCCGAGGAAGGCGAGCTTGCCGCCGACCCGACCGACTTCGAGCCGGATTGGTCGCTGTTCGAGGAAACGATCTGGCCGGTGCTGGCCACCCGCATTCCAGCCTTCGAGGCGATCAAGATGACCCGCGCCTGGGCTGGCCACTATGACTACAACACACTCGACCAGAATGCGGTGATCGGTCCGCATCCCGAGGTGAAGAACTTCATCTTCGCCAACGGCTTCTCCGGTCATGGCCTGCAGCAGGCGCCGGCGGTCGGCAAGGCGCTGGCCGAACTGATCCTGCATGGCGGTTATCGCACGATCGACTGCTCGGCTTTCGGCTATGCCCGCGTGGCGGAAGGCCGGCCGTTCCGCGAGCTCAACGTGATCTGACCGCCACAGCCGGGTTGAACTTCGCCGCCGGCCTTTGGCCGCGATTGACTCTTTGCGCAATCGGCGTAAAAGCCGGCACCGAACAGGAACGTCTTCATGCGCGGCCTTATCATGGCTCTCTTCGCATTCGACTTCCCCGGCCATGGCAACATGGTTGCGGGAGGCCGGCAGCGTGCGCTCCTGTCCTCGACCAAAACTATGGCCAAAAAAACCACCGTCACCACGGTCTGATCTCCCTTGGCCTTCTCGCCCTCTCCCCGGGTCTGGCCCGAGGGAGGCGAGACCCGCAGTGGCCGGCGGGTTTCTCCAAGCAAAGCGAGCGGAGAGCGACAGGAGAATTTTTCGATGGGTTTCAAGGTTGCGGTAGTCGGCGCCACGGGCAATGTGGGCCGCGAAATGCTGAACATTCTGGAAGAGCGCGGCTTCCCGGTGAGCGAGGTGGTCGCACTCGCCTCGCGGCGCAGCCAGGGCACCGAAGTGTCCTTCGGCGACAAGACGCTGAAGGTGAAGGCGCTGGAAGGCTACGACTT
This sequence comes from Mesorhizobium sp. UC74_2, assembly GCF_042701485.1. NCBI lineage: Bacteria > Pseudomonadati > Pseudomonadota > Alphaproteobacteria > Hyphomicrobiales > Phyllobacteriaceae > Mesorhizobium > Mesorhizobium sp. UC74_2. The sequence continues at coordinate 5,587,494 of NZ_CP170562.1, forward strand.
CTCCGACACCGACATCGCCGTCATGTCGGCCGGCGGCAACGTTTCCAAGGAATGGTCGCCCAAGATCGGCAAGCAGGGCTGCGTCGTCATCGATAATTCGTCGGCGTTCCGCTACGATCCGGAAGTGCCGCTGATCGTCCCGGAAGTGAACCCGGACGCGATCGAGGGTTTCTCCAAGAAGAACATCATCGCCAATCCGAACTGCTCGACGGCGCAGCTGGTGGTGGCGCTGAAGCCGCTGCATGACGCGGCGACGATCAAGCGCATCGTCGTGGCGACCTACCAGTCGGTGTCGGGCGCCGGCAAGGAAGGCATGGACGAGCTGTTCACGCAGACCCGCGCCGTCTTCGTGGCGGATCCGGTCGAGGCCAAGAAGTTCACCAAGCGCATCGCCTTCAACGTCATCCCGCATATCGACGTGTTCATGGAAGACGGCTCCACCAAGGAAGAGTGGAAGATGGTGGCCGAGACCAAGAAGATGCTCGACCCCAAGATCAAGCTGACGGCCACCTGTGTGCGCGTGCCGGTGTTCATCGGCCATTCCGAAGCGGTCAATGTCGAGTTCGAGAAGCCGATCACGGCCGACGAGGCGCGCGACATCCTGCGCGAGGCACCTGGTTGCCTGGTCATCGACAAGCGCGAGGACGGCGGCTACATCACGCCGATCGAATCCGCAGGCGAGGACGCCACCTACATCTCGCGCATCCGCGAGGATTCGACGCTCGATAACGCCCTCAACATGTGGATCGTCTCCGACAATCTGCGCAAGGGTGCCGCTCTCAACGCCGTGCAGATCGCCGAACTGCTCGTCGAGCGCGGCCTGATCCAGCCGAAGAAGAAGGCGGCTTAGTTCGTCCTCACGCTGTCGCCGCTTCGCGGCTCGCTCCGGACGGGGCGCGCCACGAGGCGCGACACACGGTCGTGCTTGCGGTCTTTGACCGTTGGGCTGCGATCGTGGGCTTAGATCTGAAGTTGTTTCGAAAACATCTTTAACGAAAAGGCCCCGGCAGGTTCTGCCGGGGCCTTTTTCTTTGTGAGAAGAGCGCTCTACGATCAGTTCCAGTCGCGGATGTCGACGAAGTGGCCGGCGATCGCGGCGGCGGCGGCCATGGCTGGCGACACCAGATGGGTACGGCCCTTGAAGCCCTGGCGGCCCTCGAAATTGCGGTTCGAGGTCGAGGCGCAGCGTTCATGCGGCTTGAGGCGGTCGTCGTTCATGGCCAGGCACATCGAGCAGCCCGGCTCACGCCAGTCGAAACCGGCCTCGATGAAGATCTTGTCCAGGCCCTCGGCCTCGGCCTGTTCCTTCACCAGCCCGGAGCCCGGCACGATCATGGCGTTGACGGTCGCAGCGACCTTCTTGCCCTTGGCGACGGCAGCGACGGCACGCAGGTCCTCGATGCGGCCATTGGTGCAGGAGCCGATGAAGACGCGGTCGAGCTTGATGTCGGTGATCCTGGTGCCGGGTTCGAGGCCCATATACTCCAGTGCGCGCTTCTTGGAATTGCGCTTGTTCTCATCGTCGATCTCGTCGGGGTTCGGCACGACGCCGAGCACCGAGGTCACGTCCTCAGGCGAGGAACCCCAGGTGACGATGGGTGGCAGCTTGCCGGCATCGAGCACGACGACCTTGTCGTAGTGGGCGCCCTCGTCCGAGTGCAGCGTCTTCCAGTAATCCAGAGCCATGTCCCAGGCTTCGCCCTGCGGCGCCCGGGGCTTGTCCTTCACATAGGCAAAGGTGGTCTCGTCCGGCGCGATCAGGCCGGCGCGGGCGCCGCCTTCGATCGACATGTTGCAGATGGTCATGCGGCCTTCCATCGACAGCGAGCGGATCGCCTCGCCTGCATATTCGATGACATAGCCGGTGCCGCCGGCGGTGCCGATCTCGCCGATGATGGCGAGGATGATGTCCTTGGCGGTGACGCCTTCCGGCAGCTGGCCGTCGACACGCACCAGCATGTTCTTGGCCTTCTTCTGAATCAGCGTCTGGGTAGCGAGCACGTGCTCGACTTCCGAGGTGCCGATGCCGTGCGCCAGAGCGCCGAAAGCGCCATGGGTGGAGGTGTGGCTGTCGCCGCAGACGATGGTCATGCCCGGCAGGGTGAAACCTTGTTCCGGGCCGATGATGTGGACGATGCCCTGGCGGCGGTCCTTCTCGGAGTAATATTCGACGCCGAAGTCGGCAGCGTTCCTGGCCAGCGCCTCGACCTGGATGCGGCTTTCCTCGTTCTTGATGCCGTTCACACGGTCCGGCGAGGTCGGCACGTTATGGTCGACGACGGCGAGGGTCTTTTCCGGATGACGAACCTTGCGGCCGGCCATGCGCAGGCCTTCGAAAGCCTGCGGGCTGGTCACCTCATGCACGAGGTGGCGGTCGATCCAGAGCAGGCAGGTGCCGTCATCCTGGCGGTCGACCACGTGTTCGTCGAAAATCTTGTCGTAGAGGGTGCGCGGTGCGCTCATGTGCGTAAATCCGTCGATATGAAGCAGGGAAGATGCAGGGATGCGCCAGCCGGAAAATAGGCGCAGTCGGCCGTCAGATCAGGCGCCTAAGTCGGCTGGTCAGCGCGCCGGAAATGCGGGCGAAAAAGCGCGCAGGCAGGCGCTTCTTGTCCTGCAGCACGAAGCCCTTGTAGGCCGGATCGCCGAAAAGCTCTTCCATCGCCTCGCTCATACCAATCTTTTGCCGGATCGGCAATTGGCGGCGACTAGAGCGCCGCGCGTCCGTCCGGACGCGCAAGCACGCTTTTCGAGCATGTGCGCCAGGCCGCAAATAAGCCTGAAAGCTCGATTGCCTTGAGCGGCGAAACGAGGAGCCCCCCCATGATCGATCGTCGCGCAGTCCTGAAATCCATGGCGCTGGCTGCCTGTCCGGTGCTGCTGACGCGCCCGGTATTGGCCGCTGCGCAATCGCAGCCGTGGACCACACGGCTGGTCGACGCGGCGCTCGATCAGGTTGGCGTGACCGTCATCTACGATCCGGCCTATGTACGGCTCGATTATCCCGATGGCGACGTGCCCGCCGAGCGCGGCGTATGCACGGACGTGGTGGTGCGTGCCTACCGCAAGGCGTTCGACGTCGATCTGCAACGGCTGGTCAACGAGGACATGCGTGCGGCGTTCTCCGCCTATCCGACGATCTGGGGCCGCAAGCAGCCGGACCGCAACATCGATCACCGCCGTGTCCCCAATCTGGAGACCTTCTTCAAGCGAAAAGGCGCGGCATTGGAGGTTGTCGACGATCCGGCGGCCTATCGGCCGGGCGACCTGGTCACCCAGCGGCTGCCCGGCAATTTGCCGCATATCGCCATCGTCACCAGCAAAATGACGCCGGATGGCCAGCGGCCGTTGGTGGTCCATAACATCGGCGCCGGTGCCAGGGTCGAGGATACGCTGCTCGCCTTCCGCTTCGTTGGCCACTTCCGTTTCGCGCCAGAGGTCTGAGGCGTTCCGATTGGCCTCCGGCGTTAGAAAATCTCGAACACGAAAGCCTTCACCTGCGCGTCGGGGTCGGCAACGGCGTAGCAGCGGAACCAGGGACTTTCTTCGCGCAGCCGCCATTTGCCGGCCTGTTCCAGTTCGTTGAAAACGTTGCGGAAACGACCCGTTTCCAACACCTGGTCGCGCACGGTGAAGATGGCATGGCCGCCGGCTTTCGTGATGCGCACCAGCTCATGCAGGCCGGAAGCCGGGGCGTGGCCGATGGTGAAGACACCGGTGGAGAAAAAAGCGCGGAAATGCCTGTCCGGCCACGGCAGCGGGCCGCCGAGCATCGCCTTTTTCAGGTCACCATAGGCCTGCCTGCCGGCAGCGACCCGCAGCATGTCGTCGGAAAGGTCGAGCCCGGCCAGATCGGCGTAGCCGAGCGCCTTGAGCTGCGGGCCGGTGAGGCCGGTGCCGCAACCGGCATCAAGCAAAGGGCCTTCACCTGCCGCAACATAACGCGTCACCCAGGCGGTGATCAGGAACGGCAGCAGATAGCCGAGCGAGGCGGTCTCGCTGTCATAACTCGCCGCCCAGGCGGCATAGGCTGCATCGAGCGCTTCGGGTGTACCTGCGCCATAGACGGAATCCAGCGCCGCATGCGCCTTGTCGGTGTCCATCGCGTGTCTCCCAGCAGCCGTTCCAGCCAAGGTGGAAGCGAACGACGCCTGCGTCAACCCAGGCGCTGGCTGCGCCGCATGCGTCGTTCCAGGGCCCTCAGCGCCAAAGAAAGGCTGACGGTAAGGGTCAGGTAGATGTAGGCGACGATCGAATAGGTTTCGAAGAAGCGGAATGAACCGGAGGCGTAGATCTTGCCCATCTGGGTGATATCGGCGACGCCGAGCACCGAGACCAGCGAAGAATCCTTGGTGATGGCGATGAAGTCGTTGCCGAGCGGTGGCAGGATGACCCTGATCGCCTGCGGCATGACGATGAACCTGAAACGCTGGCCGCGGCTCAAGCCGAGCGCCTTCGCAGCTTCGACCTGACCGATGTGGACCGACTGGATGCCGGCGCGAAAAATCTCGGCGATGAAGGGAGAGTAACCGAAGGCAAGCGCGATGATGGCGCGCCACAGCAGCGACACCTCGCGCACCAGCAGTGCGTCCATGTAGCCGGCCTGCTGCAGCGGCAAGGTGATGAAGTTCCAGCCTGCGACGAAAGCGGGGACGCCGGCGAAAGCGATCCAGAACAAAAGCACGAGCACCGGAATGCCGCGCATGATCTCGACATAGAAGCGCGCGGCCTGCCGCAGCCAGATCGATCCCGACAGCCCCATCAGCGCGAAGCCAAGGCCGATCGTCGCCGCCAGAAGGAATGCGACCAGCGCGACGAAGATGGTGATGCCGATACCTTGCGCGACGGTGGCGAAGACCTGCGCATAGACGTCGCTCGTGGCGATCGCAAACGCAGCGACCACGGCGATGGCGACAGCTACCGCCAGCCACCAGGGAAATTCCTTGGCCTGCTTGCCAGACACGGACGGGGTCAATGTCGTGGCTCGCGAAAGGAGGAAGGCAGCGCCTCGAAGCGATCGAGGATGGCAATCATCTGGCGGCCCCCTTCGGACAGCGCATAGATGACACCGCGCGGGAAGGTGGAAATCGTATTGCGCTCGATCAGTCCCCGTCGCATGAGGCCGTCCAGCCGTTCCGACAGCACTTTTGCGGTGATACCGGGCAAGCAGGCCATCAGCTCGCCGTGCCGCTTGGCGCCAACGGACAGGTGCCACAGCACCAGCGCATTCCAGCGATGACCGAGGAAAGCCAGCCAATCCTCGACCGGACAAAGATCCGGTCGTCGCGGTGCGGGCATTTGCGGGCAGGCTTCGGCCGTCGCCGGTTCGGTCATGCTGGGTTCCCGTTTGGATAGTTCTGAAACGACATGGTTCTGTTCTCGAAACAGGAGAAAGCCAATGTCAAGAAAAGTCTATCAGCCGGCTGAGATGAATGGAGCTTTTGCGGCCGCCCGCAATGCCGGAGATCTCGATGAACTGCTTTCGCTCTATGAAGACGATGCGCAGTTGCTTGTGGATGCGAGTGGGGCCAGTCTCACCGGCAAGGTGGCAATCGCGATGGAATTGCAGAAGCTGATCGAATTGCCCGGCATGATGGCGTCGAACAACACGTTCTGCGTGGAGCATGGCGATCTGGCGCTGCTGCGCGCCGATTTCACGCTGACCGACGGCAAAGGCTTCGTCATCTATTCCGGCTTCACCGCCGAAATCATCCGCAAGCAGGCCGATGGCTCGTGGCGTTATGTGATCGATCATGCCGGCGCCAGTCGGTATGGCGCCGGCTGATCTAGGCGATAACCTACTGGCCGACCTTGTAGTCGAGGAACCACTTCTTGTTCAGGCCATCGATGGTGCCGTCGGCCTTGATGGCCGCGATCGCTTCATTGACCGGCTTCACCAGATCGGAGCCCTTGGCGAAGATAAAACCGAAATCCTCGGTTCCGAGCGGGCCTCCGACCAGCTTCAACTTGCCTTCCGAAGCGTCGACATAACCCTTGCCGGCGGTGGAATCGGTCAGCACCACATCGACGTCGCCTGTCTTGAGCGCCTGCACGGTGGCGCCGAAGGTCTCGAACAGCTTGATGCGCGGGTTCTGCTCATTGCCATCGAGCACGGAATAGACGGCGGTGTAGAAAGGCGAGGTGCCCGGCTGCGCGCCGATCAGGCCATCCTTGAAGGCGCCGAAGCTCTTGGCGTCGTTGAAGCGGCTCTCATCGCCGCGCACCAGCATGAACTGTTCGTTGCGCATGTAGGGGTCGGAGAAATCGACCTTGGCCTTGCGCTCGTCGTTGATGGTGATGCCGGTCATGCCGATGTCGTACTGCTTGTCGGCCACCGACTGGATCATCGCATCCCAGGAGGTGTTCTGGTATTCGACCTTGAAATTCAGCCGTTTGGCGATTTCGTTCATGAAATCGTATTCCCAGCCGATCTGCTTGCCCGACTTGGGGTCGACGAACTGCAGCGGCGGGTAGGCGTTTTCCGTCACCACCACGACCTTCTTGCCGGCAAGGTCCGGCAAGGTCTGGGCCGCGGCGGCAATCGGCGCGAGAAGGCAGGCAGCAATCGCGGCCAGCACGAGTTTGGATCTGATCATGATGTATCCCTCGAGAAACGAGGACCGAGCCCACACCCCGTTGGCGGTCCAATCAATTGCGCGCCGACATTAGCGTTCTATCGGACCCTTGCAAGGCACGATATTGCGCTACACGCCAAGAAAGTGCAATTCGATGGCGGTGACGAGGCATGATTGGGGTGGGTTATCGCTCGGTTCCGTCAGGCGGTTCGGCAAAAACGGTTTCGGTTTCTGCAATACGCAACTGACTGCTCAACCTGTTCAATGTATCGCGCAGCCCGGCCAGTTCGGCCGGTTCGAGCGGCAGCTGGCAGCCGAGGGCTTCCTGGATGTCGTTGGCTGCAGTGCGCAGCGCTTCACCCTCGGTGGTCGGTTGCACCAGCACGCGCCGCTCGTCGGCAGGGTCGCGACGGCGGCTGATCAAACCGCCCGCTTCCATGCGCTTCAGCAGCGGCGTCAGCGTGGCCGGGTCGAGGCCGAGTGTATCGCCCAGTTCGCCGACCGTGCGTGGCGCCTTTTCCCACAATGCCAGCATGGTGAGATATTGCGGATAAGTCAGCCCAAGCGGCGCCAGCAGCGGACGGTAGAGCTTCGTCATCAGTCCGCTGGCCGTATAGAGCGCAAAGCACAGCTGACGATCGAGCCGGGGCGTCTGCACCCGGCTCGCATCCGTTTCTTGCTTGATCGTGTCCGAAACGGTCATCCCGCCTTCACCGAAAGAGCGACGTCTACATTGCCCCTGAGCGCATTGGAATAAGGACAGACCTTGTGCGCGGCGGCAACCAGCGCCTCCGCCGCTGCCTGATCAAGCCCTTTGGTTTCGGCGATGAGCTCGGCGCCGAGCCGGAAGCCGCCCTCGCCGTTCGGCAGAAGGTCGATCCTGGCCGTCACCGCGGCATCCGCCAGCCGCAGCTTCTGCTTGCCGGCAACGAAACGCATGGCGCTTTCAAAACAGGCGGAATATCCCGCGGCAAAAAGCTGCTCGGGATTGGTGGCGCCGCCCTTGCCGCCCAGCTCCTTCGGCATGGCGAGGTCGAGGCTGAGCAGGCCGTCAGAGGACTTCACATGGCCGGCGCGACCGCCAACGGCACGGGCTTCGGTGGAATACAAGGCAGACATCGGCATCTCCATTTAATTTGTACGCAAATGATTAGTGTGCAAATTAAATGGAGTCAACCTTGAATTTTGTGATGAACACCGGCCGCGCCTTAGGTGTCGCGTCTGCCGGCGGTATCGGCGTCGGTGGAGACGCCTTCGGCGATCAACAGCCAGGGCATGGACGGAGCTTGACCGGCTGAAACGCTCATTGGGGGATCAACCTCGACAAGGGTACGATTCCGCCAAGGTGCAATCGCGGATGGAGTTTCGCAACTGCATTCGTAGACCGGAGCGGCGATTGCAAAAGTTCGCCTTTGGCCACACAGCAGCAAGAAATGAAAAAGGCGGCCGAAGCCGCCTTTCCAAAATCAGCAGGATCCGAAGATCTTATTCAGCCGCAGCGGTTTCCGCAGCAGCGGCCTCGGCGGCAGCCTTCTTCTCGGCAGCTTCCTGGGCGGCCTTTTCGGCGGCCAGCGCTTCGGCAGCAGCGACCTTTTCGGCTTCGATCCTGGCCTTCTCGGCAGCGAGCGCCTCGCGCTCCTCGTCGTTCAGCTTGCGGGCGCGCACGCCGGTGTTCTCGGAGATACGAGCCGACTTGCCGCGACGATCGCGCAGGTAATAGAGCTTGGCGCGGCGAACCTTACCGCGGCGGACGATCTCGACCGCTTCGACCATCGGCGAGTAGACCGGGAACACGCGCTCCACGCCTTCGCCGTAGGAGATCTTGCGGACGGTGAAATTTTCCTGGAAGCCGGAGCCGGAACGGGCGATCACGACGCCTTCATAAGCCTGCACGCGGGTGCGGCTGCCTTCGGTGACGCGCACCTGAACGCGCACGGTGTCGCCGGGCTGGAATTCGGGGAGCTTGCGCTTGGCTTCGATCTTGGCGGCCTGTTCGGCCTCGAGCTGACGGATCAGATCCATCTTAAAATCCACTTCTTGTTCTTCCGACAGCCAGAGCGCCCTGCACTTGCCTTGCAGTTCTAAACCGCTTGGCTATGCCTTTCACCCGAAGATGTCCGGCAGGGGCGACTACACCGCCATTGTTGACGGGTCCGGACGATCTTGTCCGGTTCGGCGCGGCACATAGCGCTATTTCGCGCGTTTGTCACCTGTCCAACGGTATTTTTTACCGTGGCCGGTTGGTCAGGCCGGCACTCAATGCCAAAAAGTCGGACCAAAGGGAAGCGCTGACCATGACCGAACCCCATCCCATCCGCTTCGCACGCACCGCGCTGCTCGACATCGCCTATGAAGATCACGGCGAACCAAACGGCGATCCAATCATCCTGCTGCATGGCTTTCCTTACGATCCGCGCGGTTATGATGAGGTCTGGCCATTGCTGCATGGACATCGCGTGATCGTGCCTTATCTGCGTGGCTACGGGCCGACCCGCTTCCGCTCGGACGGTTCAATGCGGTCGGGCCAGCAGGCGGCGCTCGCGCAGGACCTCATCGACCTGATGGATGCGCTGTCGATCGAACGGGCAGCACTCGCCGGTTATGACTGGGGCGGTCGCGCCGCCTGCATCGTCGCCGCCTTGCTGCCGGAACGGACACGCTGCCTGGTAACCGGCGACGGCTACAACATCCAGAACATCCCGGCTTCGGTGAATCCGGCCTCGCCCGAGGACGAATACCGCTACTGGTACCAGTATTATTTCCACTCGGCGCGCGGCGTGCGTGGGCTGACCGAAAACCGCGAGGCGCTGACCCGACTGCTGTGGAAGCTGTGGTCGCCGAGCTGGGCTTTCAGCGACGACGACTTCGCGCGCAGCGCTGCGTCCTTTAACAATCCTGATTTCGTCGACGTCGTCATCCACTCCTATCGGCATCGCTACGGCTACGCACCCGGCGACCCGGCACTGCAGGCGATCGAGGACCGGCTGGAGAAGCAGCCGCAGATTTCAGTGCCGACAATCTCGCTGTGCGGGGCCGACGACGGCGTCGGTCCACCCGACGAAGAGGATGGCCATCAATTTTCCGGTCGGTTCGAACGCCGGATCCTGCCGGGCGTCGGGCACAACATTCCACAGGAGGCACCGAAAGCGACGGCGGAAGCGTTGCTGGAGCTGATGGGTAAGGCCTGAGTTTGCTTGCGTGCAGGCGGCGACGCCCCTAAACCTGCCGGATAAGCATTCGACAGGGTCAGCCTTGACGTTCATCGACGCCGCCATTCTGTTTGTCGCCGGCCTGTTGTCCGGCATCGTCAACGCCGTGGCCGGCGGCGGCACGTTCCTTACTTTCGGGGCGATGAGCGTGCTGGGCATTCCGCCGATCTCGGCCAACGCCACGTCCTCGATCACGCAGTTCCCAGGCTACATCACGTCGACGCTGGCTTATTGGGACGATATCCGCGCCATCTGGCGCAGCGCCCTGCTGCTTTGCATCGTCTCGGCCATCGGCGCGCTGGGCGGCGCGCTCCTCCTGCTCGCGCTCGACAACCCGTCCTTCCGCGTCATGGTGCCCTGGCTGCTCATCGCTGCCACCGCGCTGTTCGCCGCCGGACCGTGGCTGAAGCCGAAACCGAAGCCAGGTCAGCCGGCTGCCGTCGGTACCGTGCCGGGTGCCCTCATGCAGTTCGCCACCGCCATCTATGGCGGGTTTTTCGGCGCCGGCATGGGCGTGATGATGCTGGCGACGCTGGGCCTGACCCAGAGCGGCGATTACCATCGCCTCAATGCGCTGAAGAACATGTTCTCCATCGTCATTGCCGCCGTCGCCATCCTGATCTTCGTGTCCGGCGGCGTGGTGTCCTGGCCGCAGGCGATCGTCATGATCCCGGCGGTCGCGGTCGGCGGTTACGTCGGCGTCTGGATTGCCAAGCGCGTGCCGCAGAATGCGGTGCGCGGCTTCGTCATCGCGGTGGGATTGTTCCTGGCGGCGTATTATTTCCTGAAAGCCTAGAGCATTTTGTAGCCAAGTGGAATCACTTGGCGTTGCAAAAATGCGACGAAAACAAAAACTTAGAGCGTTTCCGCGTTTCCGTGAAAAACGGAAACGCTCTAGCCGCGCCCGTCGCCAGAATTCCCGGCCAGCAGATCAGGCCTTCGCTCCGCCGTCAGCTTCTCTGACTGATCGTGCCGCCATGCGGCGATCCTGGCGTGGTTTCCCGAGATCAGCACGTCGGGAATGGGTCGACCCTCGAAGTCCTGCGGCCTGGTGTAGTGCGGATGTTCGAGCAGGCCGTTCTCGAAACTCTCTTCTTCGCCGGAGCGTTCATTGCCCATGACACCGGGCAGGAGCCGAACGACGGCGTCGAGCAGAACCAGCGCTGCCGGTTCGCCGCCCGACAGGATGAAATCGCCGATCGAAACCTCTTCCAGCTCTCGTGCCTCGATCACGCGCTGGTCGACACCTTCGAAGCGGCCGCACAGGATGACGACGCCCGGTCCCGCCGCCAGTTCGCGCACGCGCGCCTGCGTCAGCGGCTTTCCGCGCGGGCTCATCAGCAGCTTCGGGCGCGGATCGCCTTCGGGCGCGGCGTGATCGATGGCGCGGGCCAGCACGTCGGCGCGCATCACCATGCCGGCACCGCCGCCAGCCGGCGAATCATCGACGGTGCGGTGCTTGTCGAAAGCGAAGTCGCGAATCTGGATCGGCTCAAGGGACCAGTCGCCGCGTTCCATCGCCCGGCCGGCCAGGGAGAGGCCGAGCGCGCCCGGAAACATCTCCGGATAGAGGGTAAGAACCGACGCCGAAAAGTTCACCGGTTGCCCCCGGCGTCCTTCGGACCGCGCGGCCGGCGTTTCGCATCGAAGCCGTCATCGCCTGGCGCCGTCTCGCCGTCGGGCTCGCCGTCGCCGTCCTCATCCTCGACAAGGCCGGCCGCGATCGGATCGATGCGCACGAAGCCGCCAGCGATCGAAACCTCGGGCACGGCCGCCTGGGTGAACGGGATGAGCACGCCCTTGCGGGTGCCGAGCGTGATGTCGAGGATGTCGCCACCGCCAAAATTCTGCACCGACACGATCTTGCCGATGATGGCTCCGGAGTCGTCCTTCACGGCAAGACCCATCAGGTCGGTATGGTAGAATTCGTCCTCGTCGCCATCGTCCGGCAGCGCCGAGCGGTCGACGAAAAGCTCGACATTGGTCAGTGCTTCGGCGGCAGCGCGGTCATTGACACCCTTGAAACGCACCACGACGACATTGCCGGCGGGGCGGATGTCGTTGATCGCGAAGGCGCGACCGTCCTTCGAATAAAGCGGACCATAGTCGGCGAGCGCCAGCGGGTCGCCGGTGAAGGTTTTCACGCGCAGCTCGCCCTTGATACCATGAGGAGCGCCGATCACGGCCATCTGGACAGGATTTTTTGGTTTGGTCATTGGCCGGGCTTCATCGCTTGGTAACCTGAAAGGCAAATGCTGGTCTGGAGCACCGCCTTCCGATGAAAGTCTGTCAGGTGTTCTAGTCAACAGGGCCCGCTCTGCCAATGCAGGAATTCCTCATCGCCGCCAAGCCGGACCTCCAGGCCGCCCGCGAAAGCTGGCTGAAGGGGCTGGCCGGCGAGCGTCGGCTGTCGGCGCTGACAGTGGAAGCCTATGAACGCGACACGCGCCAGTTCCTGCAGTTCCTGACCGGCCATGTCGGTGGTCCTGCCGGCATTGCCGACATCGCCGCGCTGCGCCCCGCAGACCTGCGCGGTTTTCTCGCCCAGCGCCGCAACGAAGGGGCCGGTGCCCGCACGTTGGGGCGTGGGCTCGCCGGGGTGCGATCACTGCTGCGCTTCCTGGAGCGGCGAGGGCTGGCGAACGCGGCGGGCGCTGCAGCGTTGCGCGCGCCGAAACAGCCGAAGTCACTGCCAAAGCCGCTGACGGCGGCGGATGCGCGGCGGGTCGTCTCGACCGGCGAGCAGATGGCGGAGGAGCCGTGGATCGCGGCGCGCAATGCGGCCGTCCTCACTTTGCTCTATGGCTCGGGCCTGCGCATTTCCGAGGCGCTTGCCCTGACCGGTGCCGATCTCGCGCATGCGTCGGAGACGGTGCTGCGCGTCACCGGCAAGGGTGGCAAGGTCAGGCTTGTGCCCGTCCTGCCGGTGGCGTTCCAGGCGATAGCCGAATACCGCAGGCTCTGTCCTTACCATCTCGGCGCGGATGGCCCGTTGTTTCGTGGTGCTCGCGGCGGGCAGCTCAATGCGGCGATCATCCAGCGCGAGATGGTGAAACTGCGCTCGGCACTGAACCTGCCCGAGACCGCGACGCCGCATGCGCTGCGCCATTCCTTCGCCACGCATCTGCTGGGACGCGGTGGCGATCTTAGAACCATCCAGGAATTGCTTGGTCATGCCAGCCTGTCGACGACCCAGATCTATACCGGTGTCGATACCGCGAGATTGCTCGATATCTACGAGGCGGCGCACCCTCGCGCGTGAGCCTGTCGGAGGCGATGACAATTTTCATCGCCCGGTTAACCGTTTTGCCGCCTTTGGCGCCTAGAACAATCGCCATGATACTTGCTCCGACAAAAGCCGACCGTATCGCGCAGCTGTCGTTGAAGCTGCTTGCGGCGATCAACGTGCTTTTGTTCCTGTCCTTCGTGGCGGTGGCGCTGCTCGCCTCCAGCCGTGCGCATGCCGAGGCGGTGACCTGCAGCGGCGCCGACATGCTTGCCGGTCTGCAGAAGAGCGATCCGGCTGCCTATGCCGCAATCGAAACGGAAGCGGCGGCCGTACCCAACGGCAAGGGCTTGCTGTGGAAGCTCGAGAAGGCCGGCGAAAAGCCGTCCTGGCTGTTCGGCACCATGCATATGACCGACCCGCGTGTGGTGACCTTGCCACCGGCCGCGCAGAAGGCCTTCGACGGCGCCGATACGGTGATTATCGAAACCACCGATGTGCTCGACCAGGGCAAGATGATGGCGGCGCTGGCCAAGGAGCCGGAGCTGATGATGTTTACCGATGGCAAGAGCCTCAGCACGTTCCTGTCGCCGGACGACGTCAAGGCGCTGGACAAAGGCCTGGATGCACGGGGCATCCCCGCTGCTTCGGTTGCCAAGATGAAACCCTGGATGCTGTCGGCGATGGTTTCACTGCCGGCCTGCGAGATGGCCCGCAAGAATGAAGGAAAGCCGGTGCTCGACGTCAATCTGGCCGAACAGGCCAAGGCGGCGGGCAAGGACCTGCAGGGGCTGGAGACCGCCGCGGATCAATTGCGTGCCATGGCCTCGCTGCCGATGGAACAGCACGTCAAGGGGTTGCTCGAGACGCTCAAGCTGGGCGACAGGATCAATGACGTTTCGGAAACGATGATCGTGCTCTACCAGCGCGGCGACATCGGCATGATCTGGCCGCTGTTTCGGGTCGCACTGCCGGAGGCGACAGAAGACGCGGAAGGGTATGCGGCCTTCGAACAGGCCATGATCACCAACCGCAACAAGACGATGGCCGAACGCGCGCTGCCGATCCTGGCCAAGGGAAATACCTTCATGGCAGTCGGTGCGCTGCATCTGCCCGGGGCGGACGGGCTGGTCGAGCAGTTCCGCAAGGCGGGCTACACCGTCACCGCCGTCCACTGACGGCGTTCAGGCGACCCGCGACAGCATTGCCGGCACGATGATGCGGTGGAACGGCATGACGATCGACAGATAGGCCCGGCCGAGCAGATTGTGCGTTGCGACGAAAGTCGTGGCGCTGATCGACTGGCGGCCGCCGCCGAGTTCGCCCACTTCCACCAGCAGTCGAAAATCGAGATGCCGGTCATCCAGGCCGAGAACCACGGTTGACGGGCTTTCGTCGAGCAAGGGAAAGAAACCGATCTGTTCCTGACCGGCCGGGATGTCGGTGGGGCCTGTCTTCAGACCGAATGGCAGGACCACGAGGTTGCGGAGTGCCATCAGCCAGCGGATCCAGGCGGGCCGACGCAGCATGACACGTTCCGCTGCGGTGCGCGCATCAAGGTTCTGGCCGTCTATCTCGATCGAATACCGATCGCAGAATTGCGCCGCGGGCAGAATGCTTTGATGTCCGGAGAGATCGTGCATGTCAGCCATCTCCTGTTGCGCCGAGATTCCAACGGAGCAACTTCTACTCTAGCGCTATCGCAGCCCTAGAATCAGCTGACCAAATGTCGCTGCCGTGGAACCACGATTGGTGCCCGTAGTACAATTTTCATCAGTAAAAAGCCGGCTATAGATTTCGAGGTCTCGATTTTACCCTGCCCGAAAGCAAAAAAGCTGGGCGATTTGCTGATTTTAGCGCCACTGTCGTTGTTTTGACGCCTTGCGGCTTCTAGATTCAGCACACAATCACGCGTTGCGCGTCGATTGGCATTGATTGATAACTTTCTCCCAGGAGGACTTCCATGGCGGATTCATCCAACAGCTCTCCAAGCTCTGGTGGTGGCGGCAGCGGCTGGCTGATCGCACTCGTTATCGTCGTTCTGGCCGTCGTCGCGTATTTCGTCTTCGGCCGCAGCGGTGGTGAGCATCCGGCGCCTGCCGAAGCTCCGGCGGCCAGCACACCTGCCCCGGCTCCGGCGGCACCCGCGGCCGAACCGGCCAAGCCTGCCGAACCCGCGAAGCCGGCAGAGCCTGCTCCGGCACCGGCAAACCCGGCACCGGCTGCCCCGGCCCAATAACCAGCAGCGTCATGAAATGGAACGGCCCGCCTTTCGGCGGGCCGTTTTCGTTTGATCGGGCGAGAGCGGCGCGATGGCGATCCTGCCGGGCCGCCTGCCTCTAGAGATGGATCGGCTTGAAAAAGGTGGCGAGCGCCGCTTCCTTTACCGCCTCCGACATGGTCGGGTGCGCATGGCAGGTGCGAGCGAGATCTTCCGACGAGCCGCCGAATTCCATCAGCACCGTCGCCTCGTGGATCATCTCGCCGGCACCGAAACCGAGAATGTGCACGCCGAGCACGCGGTCTGTGGCCTTGTCGGCCAGGATCTTCACGAAGCCGTCGGTGTGCAGCATGGCGCGTGCGCGGCCGTTGGCCGTGAACGGGAACTTGCCGACTTTGTAGTCGACGCCTGCTTTCTTCAGCTCCTCTTCGGTCTTGCCGACAGAAGCCACCTCAGGGCTGGTGTAGACGACGCTCGGAATGACGTCGTAGTTCACATGGCCGGCCTGGCCGGCAATGGTCTCGGCCACGGCGACGCCCTCGTCCTCTGCCTTGTGCGCCAGCATCGGACCAGCCACGACGTCGCCGATCGCGTAGATGCCCGGCACATTGGTGCGCAGATGCGCGTCTGTCTTGACGCGACCGCGTTCGTCCACGTCGACGCCGGCCTCCTTGAGACCGAGCGCGTCGGTGTAGGGTCGGCGACCGGTGGCGATCAGCACCGCATCGGCTTCGATGGTCTCTGCGGCACCACCCTTGACCGGCTCGAAGGTCACGGTCGCGCCCTTCTTGACCTTGGCGACGGCCGTCACCTTGGCACCGAGCTTGAAGTCGAGACCTTGCTTGGCCAGCATGCGCTGGAACTGCTTGGACACTTCGCCATCCATGCCGCCGAGAATGGTGTCGAGATATTCGACGACCGTGACCTTGGCGCCAAGGCGTGCCCAGACCGAACCAAGCTCCAGCCCGATGACGCCGCCGCCAACCACGATGAGGTGGCCCGGCACCTTCTCCAGCGACAGGGCGCCAGTGGAGGAGACAATGACCTTCTCGTCGATGTCGACCTTCACGCCGGGGATGCCGGCAACGTCCGAACCGGTGGCGATGACGATGTTCTTCGCCTCGATCTCCTGCACCTTGCCGTCTTCGCCGGTGACGGAGACCTTGCCGGCCGACGCCACCTTGCCGGTGCCGCGGAAGGCATCGATCTTGTTCTTCTTGAACAGGAAGGCGACGCCGTTGACGTTGGCGGCGACGGTCGCGTCCTTGTGCGCCAGCATCTTCTTCAGATTGAGCTTCGGCGTGCCCACCTCGACGCCGAGCGTGTCGAAGGAGTGCTGTGCTTCGGCCAGCATTTCGGACGCATGCAGCAGCGCCTTGGACGGGATGCAGCCGATGTTGAGGCAGGTGCCGCCAAAGGTCTCGCGCTTTTCGATCACTGCCGTCTTCAGGCCAAGCTGCGCGGCCTTGATGGCGCACACATAGCCGCCGGGGCCGGATCCGATAACGACGACGTCATAAGCCATGATCTTGTCCTTCCTGCCTGGCGGTCAACGGCCGCCGCTTACGTTCACAATGGAGCCCGTCGTATATGATGCCGCGTCCGACAAAAGCCAGAGCACGGCGTGGGCGACTTCTTCGGCCTTGCCTTCGCGTTTCATCGGCACGGTATCGCGGATGGCAGCGACCCGTCCCGGCTGACCGCCGGAGGCATGGATTTCGGTGTCGATGATGCCTGGGCGCACGGCATTGACGCGCACACCTTCGTTGGCGACTTCGCGGGCAAGCCCGATGGTGAAGGTATCGATGGCACCCTTGGACGCGGCGTAATCGACATATTCGCCGGGCGAGCCGAGCGTTGCCGCGGCCGAGGAGAGGTTGACGATCGAGCCGCCCCTGCCGCCGCGCAGCTTCGACATGCGCCTGACGGCCTCGCGGGCGCAGAGGATCGAGCCGACGACGTTGATGCGCATCATGCGCTCCAGCCGTTCGACGCTCATTTCGTCGACGCGCGCCTTGCGGTCGACCACGCCGGCATTGTTGACGAAGGCATCGAGCCCGCCGAAGGTCCTGTCCACGGCTGTAAACATCGCGACCACATCGGCTTCGTTGCCGACATCACCCTTGACGGCAAAAGCCTCGCCACCACCGGCCTGGATTTCAGCCACCAGCGCGGCGGCGGCTGCCTCGTTCGAGGCATAGTTGATTGCCACGCGATAGCCAGCCTTGGCCGCAAGCCGGCACACGGCCGCGCCGATGCCGCGGCTGCCGCCGGTGACAAGCAGTGTCTTTGCGGCAGCGGTCATTCCTGGCATCCCTTCAACGCAAAGACATCCCAGGGCTGCTTGGGCAGCTTGTCCTTGATGGCGGAGCGGCTGAGCTGTCCGCCGAGATCCGGGAAGATCAGTTTTCCGGGCGCGTCCTTATGCTCATTGGGCAGAAGATCGACCGCGCCGGCGCCATCCGTCGTGTAGATCACGCCTTCCCAGACGGTACAGGCCGCGAGCTCCTCGCCGGTGACATCGCCTTCCGGGCACTGATGCATGAGGGTGCCATGCGGGCGCGCGGCATCGCTGCTCCACAGCACCACACCGTCGAGGACGAGATCGTTGCCCAGCAGCATCTTGAAGCTGTTGGTGGTGGTGGCCGAGCCCATGGTCGGACGGAAGTCGATCTCCGCCACCTGCTCGCGTTCGCCATAGACGGCAAGCTCGATCGGACAAGCCGCCAGAGCTGGCGAAACGCCGAACAAAGCCAGAGCAATTCCAGGAAAAGTGCGTAGCGGTTTTCCGTCGGGAATTGCGTTTCCGCGTTTCCGTGAGAAACGGAAACGCTCCAGGGAAGAGATCATGGCAGGCAGTCGCATAGTGTGCTCAGCTTGCCTGCTGCGTTGCCAGGCGTATGCCCAACCCGATGAAGATCATGCCGGTGATACGATTGAACCAGCGGCCCCAGGCGACGAAGCGTTCGCGCACCGAGGCGACCGTGAAGAAGGTCGAGACACCAACGAACCAGAGGATCAGGGTCGCCGCCATCAGCAGGCCGTAGATGGCCTGGACCGGGGCTGGCGTGTCATGGCTGACCAGCGCGGTGAACAGCGACAGGAAGAACAGAACCGGCTTGGGGTTCAGCGCATTGGTGGCGAAGCCGAGCAGGAACAGGCGCAATGTCGAAGGTGGTGCGGCGGCCGCGGTTTGCGATTCCGTCTTTTCGTCCGGCATCTCGAAGGCGTCGGCACGCAGTGACTTCCAGCCGAGATAGAGCAGATAGGCAGCACCCGCCCATTTCAGCAGGCCGAACAGGAACAGCGACTGCGCGACGATGATGCCGATGCCGAGGATGGTGTAGCCGATGTGGAACAGCAGCGAGGCGCCGATGCCGAAACTGGTGACGATGGCCGCACGGCGGCCATGCACCAGGCTCTGGCGCACCACGAGCAGGAAATCGGCGCCAGGCGAGACCACCAGCACCGAAAAGACCGCCATCAGGCCGAGAAACTCATAGACATAGTGCATCGATCGGAGCCCTTGTTGTGGCCGGTCTAGGCCATCAGCCTGACCACCATCAGCGCCAGGCCGAGGATGGAGACGAACCAGACCAGTGTGCGCAGAACCGGAACGCCGGCCGCGTAGAGGAATACATACACGATGCGCGCAACAAACCAGAGCCATGCACCGGTCGCGCCGAGGTCGCCGGTCTTGCCGGTGACCGTCAGCGCCAGGGCCAGGCCGATGAAGGCCGGATAGGTTTCCAGAAAGTTGCCGAGCGCACGCTTCAGCCGACCGGGTAGAACATTTCCCGGTTCCTTCGGCTGATCGCGCGGGCCAAGCAGATATCTCAGGCCAAGATCACTCGACAGGTCGAGCGACAGGGCCTGAACCAGAATATGAACCAGGAGGAAAACAACGCTCCAGCCGAACACCCAGATTTCGCTCGACGCTGCTGCGGCTTCCATCATTCCTCCTGTTCTTCGTGTCCTATGAGGCGATCAGTCGGACCAGCATCATCACCAGACCGACAATGGAGGCGGTCCAGACGATGGTGCGCACCACCGGCACCCCGGCCGCATAGAAAACGACATAAAGCACGCGGGCAACGATCCACAACACCGCACCGGTCGCGGCAATGCCGCCGGTTTTGCCGGTAAGTGCAAGCGCCAGAACCAGAGCGACGAAGGCCGGGTAGGTTTCAAGCAGGTTGTGCAGGGCACGCAGCAGGCGTCCGGCCAGCACACTTTTCGAAACACGGGCCTCGTCGCGCGCGCTGAACAGATATTTCGGGCCGAGATCTCCGATGGTCGAGGCCTGGGCGACGACCTGAATGATCAGGAGCGCCGCGCTCCAGCCAAGAACCTGGACCTCCGTCGATGCCGCAACAGCTTCCATATTCCTTGTCCCCTTTTGTCGAGAGGCGCATCGCGCCCCGCTACGTTCAGTTACAAGCGAAAGTCGTTTGCCGGCCGGTCATTTCGACCGGCCACGACGAAAATCTTCCACGGCAATGGAGAACGCCCTTACAGGTCCAGAACGAGGCGTTCCGGATCTTCCAGGCTTTCCTTGACGCGGACCAGGAAGGTCACGGCTTCCTTGCCGTCGACGATGCGGTGATCGTAGGAGAGCGCCAGATACATCATCGGGCGGATGACGATCTGCCCGCCGACCACCATCGGCCGCTCCTGGATCTTGTGCATGCCGAGAATGCCCGACTGCGGCGCATTCAGGATCGGCGTCGACATCAGCGATCCGTAGACGCCGCCGTTGGAGATCGTGAAGGTGCCGCCCTGCATGTCGGCGACCGAGAGCTTGCCGTCACGCGCGGCAATGCCAAGGCGGCCGATTTCCTTCTCGATCTCGGCGATCGACATGGCGTCCGCGTCACGCACCACCGGCACCACGAGGCCCTTGTCGGTGCCGACGGCCACGCCGATGTGCGCATAGTTCTTGTAGATGATGTCGGTACCGTCGATCTCGGCGTTGACGGCCGGGATTTCCTTCAACGCATGGGTCACGGCCTTGGTGAAGAAGCCCATGAAGCCGAGCTTCACGCCATGCTTCTTCTCGAAGATGTCCTTATATCTGGCGCGCAGGTCCATCACCGCCTTCATGTCCACCTCGTTGAAGGTGGTGAGCATGGCAGCGGTCGACTGCGCATCCTTGAGGCGGCGCGCGATGGTCTGGCGCAGCTTGGTCATGCGCACGCGTTCCTCGCGCACCGCATCACCTTCGGCCGACGGGGCGCGCGGCGCCGCAGGGACCTTTGGCGTTTCAACGGGCTGGGACGGCGCGCCCTTGGAGATGGCGTCGAGCACATCACCCTTCAGCACCTGACCGCGCTTGCCGGAACCGGAAACCTGGTCGACCGCGATGTTGCTCTCGGCGAGCAGCTTGGCGGCGCTCGGCGCCGGCGGCATGGTGCGCGCCTCGATCGGGCCTTCACCGGCAACCTGGTTGCTCTGGGCGGCGGCTTCCTTGACGGTCGAGGCAGCGGTTGGCGCCGAAGCCTGGGCAACCGCCTCCGGCTTGGTGGCTGGCGCGCCCGCACCGGCACCGATCGTGCCGAGCAGAGCGCCGACGCCGACCGTCTCGCCTTCCTTCACGGTGATTTCCACCAGCGTGCCGGCAGCAGGTGCAGGCACTTCCACCGTCACCTTGTCGGTTTCCAGCTCGACCAGCGGTTCGTCGGCGGCAATGGCGTCGCCGACCTTCTTGAACCACTTGCCGATGGTTGCTTCGGTGACCGACTCGCCGAGTGTCGGGACTTTGATTTCGGTAGCCATGTGCCTGTCCGTTGTTGTCGGTTGGGTTCGGTGTGCCCGGCTTAACCGCCGAGCGCGTCTTCGAGAAGGGCGGCCAGCTGCGCCAGATGCTTCGACATCAGGCCGGTGGCCGGCGAAGCGGCTGCCGGGCGGCCGGTGTAGCGCACGCGCTGATGCTTGGCGTCGATATGGGCGAGCACCCACTCCAGATACGGGTCGATGAATGACCAGGCACCCATGTTCTTGGGTTCTTCCTGGCACCAGACCATCTCCGCGTTGCGGAAGCGCGACAGTTCGGTGATCAGCGCCTTGGCCGGGAACGGATAGAGCTGCTCGACACGCAACAGGTAGATGTCGTCGATGCCACGCTTCTCGCGTTCCTCGTAGAGGTCGTAATAGACCTTGCCGGTGCACAGCACGACGCGACGGATCTTCGAATCCTTGACCAGCTTGATCGCCTGGTTCGGCAACAGCTGGGCATCATCCCACAGGAGGCGGTGGAACGAGCTCTCGCCCGACAGCTCGGCGATGGTCGACACCGCGCGCTTGTGGCGCAGCAGCGACTTCGGCGTCATCAGGATCAGCGGCTTGCGGAAGTCGCGCTTCAGCTGCCGGCGCAGGATGTGGAAGTAGTTGGCCGGCGTCGTACAGTTGGCGACTTGCATGTTGTCTTCGGCGCAGAGCTGCAGGAAGCGCTCGAGGCGGGCCGACGAGTGTTCCGGACCCTGACCCTCATAGCCGTGCGGCAGTAGGCAGACGAGGCCTGACATGCGCAGCCATTTGCGCTCGCCCGACGAGATGAACTGGTCGAACACCACCTGCGCGCCGTTGGCGAAGTCGCCGAACTGGGCTTCCCACAAGGTCAACGCCTTCGGATCGGCCAGCGAGTAGCCATACTCGAAACCGAGCACGGCCTCTTCCGAGAGCATCGAATTGATGACCTCGTAGCCTGCCTGCGCCGGCGACAGGTTGTTGAGCGGGATGTAGCGGGTTTCGTCGCGCTGGTCGTAGAGCACGGAGTGGCGCTGCGAGAAGGTGCCGCGTTCCGAATCCTGGCCGGACAGACGGATCGGATTGCCGTCGAGCAGGATGGCGCCGAAGGCGAGCGCCTCGGCGGTCGACCAGTCGATGCCCTCGCCGGTTTCGATGGCCTGGCGGCGGTTGTCGAGGAAGCGCGCGATGGTCTTGTGCGCTTCGAAATCCTTCGGCACCTCGGTCAGCTTCTTGCCGATTTCCTTCAGTGTCTTGACCGGCACGGCGGTCTTGCCACGGCGCAGCTCGTCCTGCTGGTCGGCCGAGCGCAGTCCGGACCAGGCGCCGTCGAGCCAGTCGGCCTTGTTCGGCTTGTAGGCCTGGCCGACTTCCCACTCGCTTTCCAGATGCGCGCGCCAGTCCGCCTTCATCTTGTCGAAATCGGCCTGGGCAAGGTGGCCTTCGGCGATGAGGCGATCAGCATAGAGCTGCACGGCGGTCTTCTGCGTGCGGATCTTGCGGTACATGATCGGCTGGGTGAAGGCCGGCTCGTCGCCCTCATTGTGGCCGAAGCGGCGATAGCAGAACATGTCCACAACCACCGGCTTGTGGAACTTCATGCGGAATTCGGTCGCCACCTTGGCGGCGAACACCACGGCTTCCGGATCGTCGCCGTTGACGTGGAAAATCGGCGCCTCGATCATCTTGGCCACATCCGACGGATAGGGCGAAGAGCGCGAGAAGCGTGGATTCGTGGTGAAGCCGATCTGGTTGTTGATGATGAAGTGCAGCGTGCCGGCGACGCGATGGCCGCGCAGGCCGGAGAGGCCGAGGATTTCGGCGATCACGCCCTGGCCGGCGAAGGCGGCGTCACCATGCAGCAGCAGCGGCATGACCTTGGCCCGTTCGGCCAAGGGCACGATCTCGCCGCGCTCGCGACCGACGAGCTGGTCCTGCTTGGCGCGGGCCTTGCCCATCACCACCGGATCGACGATTTCCAGATGCGACGGATTGGCGGTCAGCGACAGGTGCACCTTGTTGCCGTCGAACTCGCGGTCCGAGGAGGCGCCGAGGTGATACTTCACGTCGCCCGAACCCTCGACATCGTCGGGGGCATAGGAGCCGCCCTTGAATTCGTGGAAGATGGCTCGATGCGGCTTCGCCATCACCTGCGAAAGCACGTTGAGGCGGCCGCGATGGGCCATGCCGAGCACGACCTCCTTGAGGCCGAGCTGGCCGCCGCGCTTGAGGATCTGCTCCAGCGCCGGGATCAGCGATTCGCCACCATCAAGGCCGAAGCGCTTTGTGCCCTTGTACCTGACGTCGAGGAACTGCTCGAAGCCTTCGGCCTCGATCAGCTTCTGCAGGATCGCCTTCTTGCCCTCGGCGGTGAAGGAGATCTCCTTGTCGGCGCCTTCGATGCGGGCCTGGATCCAGGCCTTTTCCTCGGGGTCCGAGATATGCATGAACTCGACACCCAGCGTCGAGCAGTAGGTGCGCGTCAGGATCTCCAGCATCTGCCGGATAGTGCCGAACTCGAGGCCCAGCACGTTGTCGAGGAAGATCGGCCGGTCGTAGTCGGCCTCGGTGAAGCCGTAGTTGGCCGGCGACAGCTCGTTATAGTCCTCGAGCGGATTGGCAATACCGAGCGGGTCGAGATTGGCGTGCAGGTGGCCGCGCATGCGGAAGGCGCGGATCATCATGATGGCGCGCACGGAATCGCGCGTCTGCTGATGGACATCGGCCTCGGAGACGGCGACGCCATTGCTGGCGGCCTTTTCCTTGACCTTCTTCTCGATGGTCTTTTCGACCAGGCCCCAATTGCCGTCGAGCGCGGAAACCAGCTCGCCGTTGGCGACCAGCGGCCAGGAAGGACGCGCCCAGGATGCGCCCTTGGCGTTCTTCTTCACATCGGCAGCGTCATCCTTCAGCGCGGCGAAGAAATCCTGCCATTCCGGATCGACCGACGCCGGATTGTCCTCATAGGCGGCATAAAGCGCATCGATGTAGTCGGCGTTGCCGCCATAGAGGAACGAAGTGAGGGAAAATTGGTCGTTGGCCTGATCTTGTCGTGCCATCTTTGTCTCGGAGCGCTCGCTCCGTCTCCTTTGTGAAGGGGAGTAAGGCAACAAGGCAGTAGGGGAATGTTCCGGTCCCGATGCCTTACTGCCCCAATCCCTTATTCCCTTAACCCTTGATCGCTTCGACCAGCGTCGTGCCGAGGCGCGCCGGCGACGGCGACACGCGAATGCCCGCCGATTCCATCGCTGCGATCTTGTCTTCCGCGCCGCCCTTGCCGCCCGAGATCACCGCGCCGGCGTGACCCATGGTGCGGCCGGCCGGAGCCGTGCGGCCGGCAATGAAACCGGCCATCGGCTTCTTGCGGCCACGCTTGGCTTCGTCCTTGAGGAACTGCGCGGCGTCTTCTTCGGCAGAACCGCCGATCTCGCCGATCATGATGATCGATTTGGTTTCGTCGTCGGCCAGGAACATCTCCAGCACGTCGATGAACTCCGTGCCCTTGACGGGATCGCCGCCGATGCCGACTGCAGTGGTCTGGCCGAGGCCGACATTGGAGGTCTGGAACACAGCTTCATAGGTAAGCGTTCCCGAGCGCGAAACAACGCCCACCGAGCCTTTCTTGAAGATGTTGCCGGGCATGATGCCGATCTTGCACTGTTCCGGCGTCAGCACGCCGGGGCAGTTGGGGCCAAGCAGCCGCGACTTGGAGTTTTCCAGCCGGGCCTTGACCCGCACCATGTCCAGCACCGGGATGCCCTCGGTGATGCAGACGATGAAAGGAACCTCGGCGTCGATCGCCTCGATGATCGCCTCGGCGGCGCCTGCCGGCGGCACATAGACGACGGAGGCGGTAGCACCGGTCCTCTCCTTGCCTTCGGCCACCGACGAGAAGATCGGCAGCGTCTCGCCCTTGGCGCCGGTCCAGGTCTCGCCGCCCTTCTTCGGGTGGATGCCGCCGACCATCTGCGTGCCGTAATAGGCCAGCGCCTGTTCGGTGTGGAAGGTGCCGGTCTTGCCGGTCAGGCCCTGAACCAGGATTTTGGTGTTCTTGTCGACGAGAATGGACATGCCCAACCTTTTTACGAGAGGGTGATTGAGGAAGGTGAGACGCGCCGGTAGACGCCGCTCACCATGTCTTGCCAGACGTCGCTGCCGGCCGCCTTGAACTCGAGGCGCATGCGGTAGCTGTCGGCGGTATCGAAATTGTAGGTCACGCGCGCGGCACCGCGCGGCGAGGTCTTCACCAGTGCCAGCTCGTTGCCGATCCAGGCGCCGGAAGCCGGCGCCGCCGGCACGAAACCCATGGTGTCGAACTGATGCATGGTGCAGGCACCGTTCGGCAGGTCGAAACCAAAGACGTTGTGCGAAGCGAAGGACGCCTTGCCGTCGCGGCTCTGCCGATAGCGCTGCACCACAAACAGACCGTCGAACTCGGGTTCGGCCACGATCTCGGCGGTGGCCTTGCCGGCCGGTGCCCATTGCGTGGCCGAAATCTCCTCCTCGCCATGCCACGCGCCAACCAGCGCCTGCAGGCGCTGGTGGTCGGGTGACAGAGCGGGTGAAGATGCCGTGCTCATGGTCGAAGCCGTTTCAGCCAGAAACCGTTCAGCCCTTGACCGCCGCCACGATCTTCTTGGCAGCGTCGTCGAGATCGTCGGCCGGCGTGACGTTCAAGCCGCTTTCGCGGATGATCTTCTTGCCAAGCTCGACATTGGTGCCTTCGAGGCGCACGACCAGCGGCACTTTCAGGCCGACTTCCTTGACGGCCGCGACAACGCCCTCGGCGATGACATCGCATTTCATGATGCCGCCGAAGATGTTGACGAGGATGCCTTCGACCGCGGGATCCTTGGTGATGATCTTGAAGGCGGCCGTCACCTTCTCCTTCGAAGCGCCGCCGCCGACGTCGAGGAAGTTGGCGGGTTCGGCGCCGTAGAGCTTGATGATGTCCATGGTCGCCATGGCAAGGCCGGCGCCATTGACCATGCAGCCGATGTTGCCGTCGAGCGCGACATAGGCGAGGTCGTATTTCGACGCCTCGATTTCCTTCTCGTCCTCTTCGGTCTCGTCGCGCAGTTCCATCATGTCGGCATGGCGGAACAGCGCGTTGTTGTCGAACGACACCTTGGCGTCGAGCACGCGCAGGCGGCCGTTCTTCATGACGATGAGCGGGTTCACCTCGAGCAAGCTCATGTCCTTCTCGGTGAAAGCCTTGTAGAGCAGCGGGAACAGCGTTTCGCCGTCCTTGGCTGCATCGCCCGAAAGCTTCAGTGCGGCATTCAGCCCGGCGATGTCGTCGCCGGTCACGCCCTTGGCAGGATCGATCGCCAGCGTGACGATCTTTTCCGGCGTGTCGTGCGCGACGGTCTCGATGTCCATGCCGCCTTCCGTCGAAACGACGAAGGCAACGCGGCCGACCGAGCGGTCGACCAGGATCGACAGATAGAGCTCACGGTCGATGTCGGCGCCGTCCTCGATGTAGAGGCGGTTGACCTGCTTGCCGGCAGGGCCGGTCTGCTTGGTCACCAGCGTGTGGCCGAGCATCTCGTTGACGTTGGCGACCACCTCGGCGATCGACTTGGCCAGCCGCACGCCGCCCTTGGCATCGGCGGACAGTTCCTTGAACTTGCCCTTGCCGCGGCCGCCGGCGTGAATCTGGCTCTTCACGACATAGAGTGGTCCGGGCAGCCGCTTGGCGGCGGCTTCCGCGTCACCAGCCTGGAACACCGGCACGCCTTCCGCGACCGGAGCGCCGAAACCCTTGAGAACCTGCTTTGCCTGATATTCGTGGATGTTCATCTGGAGCGGTCCCCGTTTACTTTTGACCGAGCTGCGGCGCGATCGCCACACAGGCCTCGCAAAGGCCCTTCACGGCTTCGACCGACTTCTCGAACATCTTTTCCTCGGTCTTGTTGAAGTCGAGCTCGATGATGCGCTCGACGCCACCGGCACCGATCACCACCGGCACGCCGACATAGGTATCCTTGAGGCCGTACTGGCCGTTGAGGTGCGCGGCGCAAGGCAGGACGCGCTTCTTGTCCTTCAGGTAGCTCTCGGCCATGGCGATCGCCGAGGCGGCCGGGGCGTAGTAAGCCGAGCCGGTCTTGAGCAGGCCGACGATCTCGCCGCCACCCTTGCGGGTGCGCTCGACGATGGCGTCAAGCTTCTCCTGGCTGGTCCAGCCCATCTTGACGAGGTCCGGCAACGGAATGCCGGCGACGGTGGAGTAGCGGGTCATCGGCACCATGTCGTCGCCGTGGCCACCAAGCGTCATGGCGCTGACGTCCTCGACCGAAACCTTGAATTCCTCGGCCAGGAAATAGCGGAAGCGGGCGGAGTCGAGCACGCCGGCCATGCCGACGACATGGCTCTTTGGCAGGCCGGAGAACTTCTGCAGCGCCCAGACCATCGCATCGAGCGGGTTGGTGATGCAGATGACGAAAGCGTTCGGGGCATATTTCTTGATGCCGGCACCGACCTGTTCCATCACCTTGAGGTTGATGCCGAGCAGGTCGTCGCGGCTCATGCCGGGCTTGCGCGGCACGCCGGCGGTGACGATGCACACATCCGCACCCTCGATGCCGGCATAATCGTTGACGCCGACGTAACGCGTGTCGAAGCCGTCCACCGGCGAGGATTCCGCGATATCCAGTCCCTTGCCCTGAGGAATGCCTTCCGCGATGTCGAACAGCACGACGTCGCCGAGTTCCTTCAGGCCGATCATGTGAGCGAGCGTGCCGCCAATCATGCCGGAGCCGATGAGCGCTATCTTGTTGCGTGCCATGTGAGGATCAATTCCCTTGTCAAAAGACGGCGCCATTGCGGCGTCGGAGGAGAGGCCGGTAGGATCGGGAAACCCGCGAGATTTCGCCGCACCCAATAGTCCCGTTGTGGAAAAAATTCAAACGATTATTTTGAGGCTAAATATTTCAATCGGTTAGATTACTTTGGATTTACGTAAACGTCAAAATTCGAACGTGCTTGTAGAGCCGGTTCTGGCAAGATGACCATAGAGATCAGAAGATTGTTGCCGAGTGATGACGCATTGCTCTGCGGTGAGGCTGGGAAGGTGCCCCGCGAGCCCGTCGAGACTGCGGGCGGTGGCGCACGTTCTAACCGGCCAGGGCCGGCTTGGCCTGTCTTTCGGACCAGCCTTCGAGCCAGTCCTTGCTCTGCATTTCGATGAGGCGGGATACGGTGCGGTCGAATTCGAACGCTTCGGTCGTACCGGCGCGACCGGCATAAAGCCCGTCGGCCGTTGCTTCGGCACTCACGACGACGCGCTTCCTAGTGTCGTAGAGCGTATCCACCAGCAGGATGAAACGCTTGGCGGGATTGCGGCGCGTCTGGTCGAGCACCGGCACGTTGTCGATGAAGATCGTGTCGAAACGCTCGGCGATCGCCAGGTAGTCGCGCGCACCAAGCGGTGCGTCACACAATTCCGCGAAGGAAAAGCGCGCATTGGCGCCGACGGCACGGGGAACCGACACATGCCGGCCCTTGAGCGGGATCTCGACCACCGTCGAGGCGTGGCCGTGGGTCACGGCATGCCAGGCCTCGTCCATCCTGCGGCCGGTCTCTTCGCCCAGCGGGGTCATATAGACCGGCAGCCGGTTGAGCTTCTCCAGTCGATAGTCGGTGTCGGAGTCCAGCGTCACCACGTCTGCATGGCGTTCCAGTATCGCGATGAAAGGCAGGAAGAGTTGCCGGTTGAGGCCGTCGCGATAGAGATCGTGCGGCGCCACATTGGAGGTGGCCACCAGCACGACACCGCTGGCGAACAGCGCTGAAAACAGCCGCGACAGGATCATCGCGTCGGCGATATCGGTGACAGTGAACTCGTCGAAGCACAGCACCCATGATTCTTCGGCCAGCGCCTTGGCGACCGGCGGGATAGGATCGTCCTCCTTGACGGTACCTTCCTTGCGGGCCTGCCGGTGCTTCTGGATGCGGTCCTGCACGTCGGCCATGAAGTCGTTGAAATGGACGCGTCGCTTGCGCCTGACCGGCACGAGCTCGAAGAAAATATCCATCAGCATTGTCTTGCCGCGGCCGACGCCGCCGTAGACATAAAGGCCCTTGACGACGGCAGGGGTTCGGGGTCGCCTGGCGAACAGCCAGCCCAGCGCGCTGGACTTATGCGCCAGGCGCTTGTCGGCGATTTCGTCGATGAGGCGGTCGAGCCGCCCTACGATACGCTCCTGTGCGGCGTCGCGCGTGACCGCGCCGGTCTCGACGAGATGGTCGTAGCGCTGCCTGACGGTCGCGTGGGTCTGGAGGCCGTCACGCACATGCATGATGTATGGTCACCGGATGGGGATAGGGAATACCTATCCCGACTGGTCTTATCTGGAAAGCGAGATCGGCTGGCCGTTCGAGGTCTGGCCGTCGAATTTGGTCGGGCTCGAGGAATAGAGCCTGGCCAGAGTGCCGCCGTCCTGATCGTAGAGGGTCAGCTGCTTGCCGGCGACGTTCCACGACTTGACGTTGTCGATCGGCGGGGGGCAGCGCAGCGGGCCGGCGCGATAGCCCTGGCCGAATTTGGTCTGCGGGGTCGCCACCTTGCAGCCCTGGCCGGCGACCGAAGCGCTCCACACACCGGCAATCGCCGACGCCGTGAGGTCCGGTGCGTTGGCTGGCGGCGTGGCGCCACCGCCCGCCGGCAGCGAAGCCACCTGGGTGCCGGCGCCCGGTGCGGTCGGAAACTTGGAGGCATCGGTCGGAGCCGGAGCGGCCGGCGGCGGCAGCTGGCTCGAGGAAACGGTGCCGGAAGGCTGCGGCTCGAGCGGAGCGGGCTGCGAGTCCTCCGAGCCAAAGCGCGTGCTGGTACAGCCGCTGGCGACGAGTGCGGCTAGCGATACGGCAACAAGACCGGATCTCGAAAGGATCATGGCAACCTCCGCGGCCCGAAACGGGCGCCGTCCAAAGAAAATGCGCCTTCCACCAAAAGGGCGAAGGCGGCAGAATTTCAACCCGATATGGTTAAAATAGGGTTTGCGCTGGCGTCTGTTGCATTTTTATCGCAACCGGGAGCGGTGCCGTTACCGCAGTTCGGACGTCGCGGATGTCCCTTCATCTTTTCGGAACCCAGCATTCGAAACAGCGTTTGAGCGTCGTCAGTCTATCGATTGCGGGTATATAAATGCTCAAGTGGATTCTCATCCTGCTCATTGTCGCTGCTGCGGCAAGCCTGCTCGGCATGCCGGCACTGGCCGGCGCTGCAGCGACCGGTGCGCGCATTCTGATCGCCATAGTTCTGGTGCTGTTCCTGCTGCTGCTCCTCGGCGTCTTCGCCATCACCTGATTTGCTCCACTTCTCGGCCGGACTGGTAATTTCCGGCCGTTTCCGCCATATAGCGCCAAACAGACGTGGAATTTCGGGACCATTATGGCTGGCGCAGCCCCCTTCGCCAAAATGAATGGCATCGGCAACGAGATCATCGTTGCCGACATGCGTGGTCGTGCCGACAAGGTCACGGCGGCGGCGGCGATCGCGCTCAATGCCGATCCCGCCACGCGCTTCGACCAGATCATGGCGATCTATGACGCGAAAACGCCCGGTACCGCCTATTTCGTCGAGATCCTGAACTCGGATGGATCGTCGGCACAGGCCTGCGGCAATGGCATGCGTTGCGTGGTGCAGGCCCTGGCCGCCGAAACCGGGCAGACGATGTTCACCTTCGAAACCGTCGCCGGTATCCTCAACGCCAGGCAGCACGCCGACGGGCTGATCTCGGTGGACATGGGCAAGCCGCGTTTCGGCTGGCAGGAAATCCCGCTGGCCGAGGAATTTCGCGATACCCGCATGATCGAGCTGCAGATCGGGCCGATCGATGCGCCGGTGCTGCATTCGCCCTCGGCCGTCTCGATGGGCAATCCGCATGCGATCTTCTGGGTCGACAACGACGTCTGGAGCTATGAGCTCGAACGTTTTGGCCCGATGCTGGAAAACCATCCGATGTTCCCGGAACGCGCCAACATCAGCATCGCCCAGGTGACCTCGCCCGACAGCATGGTCATCCGTACATGGGAGCGTGGTGCGGGTCTCACCAAGGCCTGCGGCTCTGCTGCCTGCGCGGCAGCGGTGGCCGGCGCGCGTACCAAGCGCACCGGACGCAGCGTCAACCTCACCGCGCCGGGCGGACAGTTGCATGTCGAATGGCGCGGGGACGACAACGTTGTCCTGACCGGCCCGGCCGCATGGGAATTTTCCGGCACCTTTGATCCGGCCAACGGCGCCTGGACGCGCGATACCGAGAGCGCCGCCTGATGCCGGAAGCGCCTGCCAAGGGGATCGAGGTCGTCACCTTCGGTTGCCGGCTCAACACCTATGAATCCGAAGTGATGCGCAGGGAGGCCGAAAGTGCTGGCCTAGGCGCTCTGAAGGGCGGCGCGATCATCTTCAACACCTGTGCCGTGACAGGTGAAGCGGTGCGCCAGGCCAAGCAGTCGATCCGCAAGGCGCGACGCGAGAACCCGGAAGCCCGCATCATCGTGACCGGCTGCGCGGCCCAGACCAAGCCAGAGGATTTCTCCGCCATGGGCGAAGTCGACCTCGTGCTCGGCAACGAGGAAAAGCTCAAGGCGCACAACTACCGCGCGCTGCCCGACTTCGGCGTCAATGATTTCGAAAAGGCCCGCGTCAACGACATCATGTCGGTGAAGGAAACGGCATCGCATATGGTCGATGCCATAGAGGGGCGCGCGCGTGCCTTCGTGCAGGTGCAGAATGGCTGCGACCACCGCTGCACCTTCTGCATCATCCCTTATGGTCGTGGCAATTCGCGCTCGGTGCCCATGGGGGCCGTGGTCGAGCAGATCAAGCGGCTGGCCGGCAATGGTTACGCCGAGATCGTGCTTTCCGGTGTCGACATGACAAGCTATGGCGCCGACCTGCCTGGCGCGCCGCGACTGGGCAGGCTGGTGAAGACCATTCTGCGCCAGGTGCCGGAGGTGAGGCGGCTGCGCCTGTCGTCGATCGATTCGATCGAGGCCGATGACGACCTGCTCGAAGCGATCGCCACCGAGAGCCGGCTGATGCCGCATCTGCATCTGTCGCTGCAGTCGGGCGACGACATGATCCTCAAGCGCATGAAGCGGCGGCATCTGCGCGACCAGTCCATCCGATTCTGCGAGGATGTGCGGAAGCTGCGGCCCGGCATCGTCTTCGGCGCCGACATCATCGCCGGCTTTCCGACCGAAACGGACGCCATGTTCGACAATTCGGTCGCAATCGTCGAGGAATGTGGCCTCACCCATCTCCATGTGTTTCCGTTCAGTCCGCGTGAAGGCACGCCGGCTGCGCGCATGCCGCAGGTGCGGCGCGATTTGGTGAAAAGCCGCGCAGCCCGATTGCGCGCGGCAGGCGATGCCGCCTACGCCAGGCACCTGGCATCCCTTGGCGGCACGACGCAGTCTATCCTCATCGAACGTGCGGGTCTTGGCCGCACCGAGGGCTTCACGCTGGCGGCGATCGCGGCCGGCCAGCCCGGGGAAATCATCGAGGCGGTGGTGACCGGCCATGACGGCGCCCGGCTCGAAGCCGCGCCGCTGACCGCACGCGCAGCCTGAAACGAGCGGGACGCATGGCATTCGGGTTCATCAAAAAGGTCTTTTCCTTCGGCAAGAAGGAAGTGGTGGAGGAGAAGGTCGACGAGACCGCCCCGCTGCCGCCGCTCAATTTCGACGCGTTGGAAGCGCTCAGGCCCGCCGCCGAACAGGAAGTCCCCGATTTCCTGAAACGCGAAGAGCAGGCCGAAGCGATACCGGCTCCGGAACCGGCCGCGCCAGAAAAGATCGAACCAGCGGCGCCGGAAGCCAAGGCGGCTGACGAAGAACCGATCGAGATCGCCGAGCAGGAAGTCCCTGATTTCCTGAAGCGCGAAGAGCAGGCCGAAACGGTACCGGCTTCGGGACCGGTCACGCCTGAACCCGAAAAGGTCGAACCGGCGGGGCCTGAAGCCGAGGCACCCGACCAGGAATTGATCGAGACTGCCGCAGAACCGGAGGCGCTGACAGCTCAGGTCGAACAGCCGGCGTTTGTCGAGACCGCGCCCGAGCCGGTTACAGAAGAACCTGAAGAGGCTCCTGTCGCGCAAATCGATGTCGAGCAGGCAGAGGCAGTTGTCGAGTCGGAGCCGGTAGCGCCCGTTGTCGAACCGGTAGAACCAAAGCCCGTCGCCGAAGTCGAGGCAACGCCGGCACCGGAAGCGGATACAGCCGCCGAATCGCCTCCCGCTATGCCGGAGCCGGAGGTTGAACACTCCGAGCTGGAAAGTCAGCCCGAGACACCGCAGGCCGAAGAAGAGCCTGCGATGGCAGTCGAGCCGACAATTGTCGTCGAGGAAGTGCCGCAAGCGGAAACCGAAACCGCGTCGGAAATAGTCGTACCCGAGTCGGAACCTGAACCAGTTGCGCTCGAGCCGGTGGAAGCGCCTCAGGTCGAAGCGACTGTGCCTCCCACTCCTGTTGCGGAAGCGGCCGCTGCCCGTGCAACTGCCGGCAAGGTTACCGTCAGCAAGAAAGTCGAGCAGAAGACAGAGCCCGAAAAGGCTCCCGAACCGGTTGCGAAGCGCTCGTGGTTCCAGCGTATGCGCGAGGGGCTCGCCCGCTCGTCGCGTGAACTGAGCGGCAACATTGCCGGTGTCTTCACCAAGCGCAAGCTCGACGAGGAGACGCTGCAGGACCTGGAGGACGTGCTGATCCGCGCCGACCTTGGTGTCGAGACAGCCCTGCGCGTCACCGATTCCCTGGCCTCCAGCCGCTACGGCAAGGATGTGTCCGATACGGAAGTGCGTGCGGTCATGGCTGCCGAGGTGGAAAAGGTGCTGGGACCGGTGGCAAAGCCGCTGGAGCTCGACCTGTCGCACAAGCCGCATGTCATCCTCGTCGTCGGCGTCAACGGCACCGGCAAGACCACGACCATCGGCAAGCTTGCCGCCAAGCTCACCGACGGCGGGCTTTCGGTGATGCTGGCCGCCGGCGACACGTTCCGCGCTGCCGCCATCGAACAGCTCAAGATCTGGGGTGAACGCACCAAATCGCCCGTCATCGCCACCAAGCTCGGTGCCGACGCCGCCGGTCTCGCCTATGACGCCTTTGAAAAGGCAAGGGAAGCCGGCTCCGACGTCCTGATCATCGACACGGCCGGCCGCCTGCAGAACAAGGCCGAGCTGATGGCGGAGCTGGAAAAGATCGTGCGCGTTCTGGGCAAGCTCGATCCGGAAGCGCCGCACACCGTGCTGCAGACGGTGGACGCGACAACGGGCCAGAATGCGCTCAACCAGGTCGAGATCTTCCGCAACATCGCGGGGGTCAACGGGCTGGTGATGACCAAGCTGGACGGCACGGCGCGCGGCGGTATCCTGGTCGCCATCGCCGCCAAACATAAGCTGCCGGTCTATTTTATCGGTGTCGGCGAACAGGTCGACGACCTCGAACCCTTTTCCGCCAGCGATTTCGCCAGGGCGATTGCCGGCGTTGGATAGATGATGAACGAACCCATTCTCGAAAAAGACCCCTCCGATCCACGCAAGAAGGCGTTGAATCCCGGCCTGAAGTTCCTGCTGGAGCTTGGGCCTGGCCTCGTCTTCTTCTTTGTGACCTTGCGCGGCGAGTGGCTGGCGCAGAAGTTCCCGGTGCTGGCGGAACTTGGCGAGCCGATCCTGATCGCCACGGCCTTCTTCATGGCCGCGACGGCGATTTCACTGAGCGTCTCCTGGCTTTTGACACGCAGCCTGCCGATCATGCCGCTGGTATCCGCGGTGGTGGTTTTCGTGTTCGGCGCGCTGGCGATCTGGCTGCAGGACAAGACCTTTGCCTTCATGAAGCCGACCATCATCAACTCGCTGTTCGGCGCGGTGCTGTTGGGCGGGCTGCTGTTCGGCAAGTCGCTGCTCGCCTATGTGTTCGACACGGCCTTCAAGCTCGATGCCGAAGGCTGGCGCAAGCTCACCTTCCGCTGGGGCCTGTTCTTCTTCTTCCTGGCCGCGGTCAACGAAGTGGTGTGGCGCAACTTCTCCGAGAACACCTGGCTCTACTTCAAGGTGTGGGGCATCATGCCGATCACGCTGGTGTTCACCCTCAGCCAGATGCCGTTGATCATGCGGCATTCGGTTGAGGAAAAAGCGGAAAAGTAGCCCTTCAATCGATTAATTCGGCATTAACCGGCCATGCGCAGGGCGCAATGCTGCATTGCAGCATCTTGTTTTGCAATGCACACGAACTATGTCATGGTGGAATTGAAAAGGGAGGACTAACCGCCGCGCCAATGCGGCCAATCGCGAAGGAATTTCGCCATGATCCTCGACCTCGTGTCCCGTGCTCGTGACAGCATGAACAAGCGCAAGCGCTACAACCAGCTCGTCAACGAGATCCAGAGCCTGACCGACCGCGACCTCGCCGACTTCAACGGCAACCGCGCCGAGATGCTCTACAACGTTCGCAAGCAGATCTACGGTTAAGCCTGCTTGTCGCATGTTGCGCGGCGAATTCCTGGCGCTCGATGTGAAAGTTCTGGAACCCGAAAGCCGGCCGGCTTTCGGGTTCTTTTGCTATCAGGACAATCTCTGTGCGGCGGCCGATGCTGTCTGCGCCCGCTTCAGCCAATAGCCGAAGATCGCAGCGGTAACGAAGGCAATGACCCCGTAGATCGCCGCCGGCACCGCCATGGTCGCATTGTTGAGCAGAAGCGGGCTGAGCGCGATGGCGATCGCCAGCGTGCCATTGTGGATGCCGATTTCCATGCCGATGGCGGTCGCCTGGCGTCTGTCGATACCCGCCACACGTGGCACGCAATAGCCGACCGCCAGGCTGACAAGGTTGAAGGCGAGCGCGGCAAGGCCGACCACCGGGCCCCAGGTCATGGCGGTCTCCCATTCCTGGACAAGCGCCACCACAACCACCGCGAACAGGAACAGCATCGACAGGATCTTCACCGGCTGTGCCATGCGCGCGGCGAAGGCCGGGAAGCGACTGCGCAGCCACATGCCGATCAGCACCGGCCCGAGCACGATGACGAACACCTGCACCACCTTCGCGAACTGCAGCGGAATAGCCTGGTCGCCTGTCATGAAATGCGCGAGCGACCAGTTGACGATCAAGGGCAGCGTGGCGATCGACAGGGCCGAGTTGATTGCTGTCAGCGTGATGTTGAGTGCCACGTCGCCACCGGCGAGATGGCTGTAGAGATTGGCTGACGTGCCGCCGGGGCTGGCCGCCAGCAGCATCATGCCGACAGCCAGTGCCGGCTCGAGTTCGAACAGGTAGATGAGGGCAAGGCAGGCCAGCGGCAGGATCAGCGTCTGGCAGATCAGCGCCACGATCACAGCCTTCGGTTTCTGGAGAACGTCGCGGAAATCCTGGAGCGTCAGCGACAGGCCGAGACCCAGCATGATGACGCCGAGCGCGAGCGGCAGAAAGATTGTCAGCGCGGAGCTGTCCTGCATGGAAGTCCTCTCCCCTTTTAGACTGCGCGCGCCGTTGTGGCGCCCTCCCTTGCAGCCATTGCGGGAAAGGTAATCGAAAAGCCGCTTGCTTGCCTATCAGGCATGCGGCCAAGTCGGCTTACCATGGGTCAAGTCGATCGACGGTGCAGGCTCAGGGGTAAAGCATCCTCTGCGCCGAGTAGGACGCGGTGCTTCAGTCGGCCGCCAGCGCCTTTTCGATTTCGGGCAGCAGCAGTGCCTTGGCGGTCTGCGGGGTCAGCGGCCCGACATACTTGAAGGCGACCTTGCCGTCCTTGTCGATCAGGAAGGTTTCAGGCACGCCATAGACACCCCAGTTGATCGCGGCGCGCCCGTTCGCATCGACGCCGATGACGTTGAACGGATTGCCGAGTTCGCCGAAGAAGCGGCGCGCATTCTCCGGCTTGTCCTTGTAGTTCAGCGCGGCCATCACGAAGCGTTTGTCCTGGGCAAGTCCCATCAGCACCGGGTGCTCCTCGCGGCAGGGCACGCACCAGGAGGCGAACACGTTGAGCAGGGTGACCTGACCCTCGAACTCTGAGGAATCGAGACCCGGCAGGCTGCTTCCCTCCAGCGGCGGCAGGTTGGTCTCCGGCGCGTCCTGGCCGATGAGAGCCGAAGGGATGGCGGAAATGTCGCGTCCGGACAGCAACTGGGACAGGAACAGGCCAGCGAGACCGAGGAAGATCGCCAGCGGCAACAGCAGGATCGGCTTGAAACGACGGCGTCGGGGCGCTTCTGTCTGTTCGCTCACTTAAAATACCGCTTTCATGATCTGGCCGCCTTGTCGGAGCGACGGCGAACGCCGGCCGATTCCAGCTCCGCCAGTTCCCGGTTACGGGCCCGCTGGTCGAGCAGGATCCAGCCGATCAACCCAGCCAGGGCAATGGCAGTGATGCCGTAGGCGGCAGTTACATAAAGGGCGTGTGCACTCATGCGTAGCCTCGCGCGCAATCGACAGGCAGACTGTCTTCCCGGCCCTTTGCGATCATGCCTACCCTTAGCCCTCGCCTTTTGAGGGCGCAATCCGGCGCCACGCCGCACCCCAAAACGCCATCAGTCACCGCTATGGCGCAATGCCAGGGCGGCGGCCAGTGGTCCGATGACTGCCAGAAACAACGTCAGCGCGGCAAGAATGAGGAAAGGCTGCAAAAAAGGATCGGGATCGTTGACGGCACCGTAGCTGGCCGAGACGCCGAAGATCAGCACAGGAATGGTGATCGGCAGAACCAGCACCGAGATCAGCAGTCCGCCACGCGGCAGTGCCACCGCCACCGCCGCACCCGCGGCGCCGATGAAAGTGATTGCGGGGGTGCCGACCAGCAAGGTCAGCGCGGTGGCACCGATGCCGGTCGGGGTCATGTTCATGAACAGGCCGAGCAAGGGCGAGGCCACGACCAGCGGCAGCACGCTGACTGTCCAATGGGACAGGCATTTGACGAAGACGGTGAGAGCCAGCATGTGGCGATCACGGTTGAGCACCAGCAGGTCGAGCGATCCATCCTCGCGTTCGGCCTGGAACAGCCGGTCGAGGCCGAGCAGGGAAGCAAGCAGCGCCCCGATCCACAGGATCGCCGGGCCGATGCGCGCAAGCAGGTTTAGATCCGGGCCGACACCGAAAGGAATGGTGGCGATGACGGCCAGGAAGAAGATGACGCCCGTCAGCGCACCACCGCCGGCACGGAAGCCCAGTTTGAGATCCCTGACATAGAGGGCAAGCATCAGGATTGCCCTCCCATCTCCAGCGTCCTTGCCGTTCTCAGACCCAGCGGCAGGTGGGTCGCGGCGATAACGATGCCTCCGGCGGCGCAGTGGGCGTTGATCAGGCCGGTGAAACGCTGTTCCGATGCCTTGTCGAGGCCTGCGGTCGGCTCATCCAGCAACCAGGCCGGACGATGCGAGACCAGCAGCTTGGCGATGGCGGCGCGGCGGCGCTGCCCGGTCGACAGGTAGCCGAAAGGCAGGTGGCCGATGCCATCCAGCCCGACCGCATCAAGTGCCTCGGCGATGCCGAGCCGGCCTTCTCCACAGAAGTGCCGCCAGAAGGCGAGGTTCTCCGTCACTGTGAGTGCCGTCTTCATCGCGTTCTGGTGGCCGAGGTAGTGACAGGCGGAAGCAACGCTTGGGAAAGCCTCGCCACCCTCGGCGATTCGCATGCTGCCGGCGGCCACAGGCAGGAAACCGGCGACGACGCGCAGCAGCGTCGACTTGCCGGAACCGTTGGGTCCAGTGACCACGAGGCTCTCGCCGCCTGCGATAGAAAAGTCGATGCTGTCGAAAACGGGCTCTCCGCTGCGCTCTCCGCTCAGATTTTCGGCGATAAGCCGCATCATTTCCCCTTCGCCGAAAGTCTGACTGGCAGTGCATTGCGTCGCAACAAAAATGCCAATTCCCTGTCTAGAACTATTCAATCATTTTCTCTATATGCACCCTTACCAACCCCAGCGGTCGGGGAAGGCAAAATGAATTTGCGCCGAACCAGCGCACGCGCCGCCTTGAACGGCTCGGGTTGCTTGGGAGCGGACAGCGGAAATGGCCGTACCCGCACCTTTGCGCGTGATGAGCATGCCCATCGGAGTCCGTTCCCTTTCAGGCTGAACAGACAAGGATGGATCGCTCGTGTCCAAATCACTAGACAGTTTCAATTGCCGCCGGACCCTGACCGCAGGTGGCGGAGAATATGTATATTTCGACCTCACCGAGGCCGAAAAGAACGGCCTGGCCGGGGCGTCGAAGCTCCCCTATTCGATGAAGGTTCTGCTGGAGAACCTGCTTCGCAATGAAGACGGCCGCTCCGTCACCAAGGAAGCGATCCAGGCTGTCGCGGCCTGGCTGACCGACAAGGGCAGCGCCGGCGTCGAGATCGCCTACCGCCCGGCCCGCGTGCTGATGCAGGACTTCACCGGGGTTCCGGCCGTGGTCGATCTGGCAGCCATGCGCGACGGCATCGCCGCACTCGGCGGCGACCCGGAAAAAATCAACCCGCTCGTGCCGGTCGATCTGGTCATCGATCACTCGGTCATCGTCGACGAGTTCGGCACGCCGATGGCGTTCGCCCGCAATGTCGAGCTGGAGTATCAGCGCAATGAAGAGCGCTACAAGTTCCTGAAGTGGGGTCAGCAGGCATTCCGCAACTTCCGCGTCGTGCCGCCCGGCACCGGTATCTGCCATCAGGTCAATCTCGAATATCTCGGCCAGGTGGTCTGGACCAACAATGAGGATGGCGAAACCGTCGCCTATCCGGACACCTGCGTCGGCACCGACTCGCACACCACCATGATCAATGGTCTCGGCGTGCTGGGCTGGGGCGTCGGCGGCATCGAGGCGGAGGCTGCCATGCTCGGCCAGCCGGTCTCCATGCTTCTGCCCGAGGTCATCGGCTTCAAGCTCACCGGCAGGCTGAAGGAAGGCGTGACCGCTACCGACCTGGTGCTCACCGTCACGCAGATGCTGCGCAAGAAGGGCGTCGTCGGCAAGTTCGTCGAATTCTTCGGCCCTGGCCTGTCCAACATGACGCTGGCGGATCGTGCCACCATCGGCAACATGGCGCCCGAATATGGCGCGACCTGCGGTTTCTTCCCGGTCGACGGCGAGACCATCCGGTATCTGACCATGTCCGGCCGTCCGGAAGATCGTATCGCGCTGGTCGAGGCCTATTCCAAGGCGCAGGGCATGTGGCGGCACGATGGTTCGGCCGATCCGGTCTTCACCGACACGCTCGAACTCGACCTCGGCTCGGTGGTACCTTCGATGGCCGGCCCGAAGCGGCCCGAAGGCCGCGTCGCGCTCGAAGACATCCCGGCTGGTTTCGCCAAGGCGATGGAGACCGAGTACAAGAAGGCCGCCGAGATGCACAAGCGTTACGCGGTCGAAGGCACCGACCATGACCTCGGTCATGGCGATGTCGTCATTGCCGCCATCACCTCGTGCACCAACACGTCCAATCCTTCGGTGCTGATCGGCGCCGGCCTGCTGGCCCGCAATGCCAACCGCCTCGGCCTCAAGCAGAAGCCCTGGGTGAAGACGTCGCTGGCGCCCGGCTCGCAGGTCGTGGCCGAATATCTGGAAAAGTCCGGCCTGCAGAAGGAGCTGGACCAGATCGGCTTCAACCTCGTCGGCTTCGGCTGCACCACCTGCATCGGCAATTCCGGCCCGCTGCCTGGCCCGATCTCCAAGACCATCAACGACAAGGGCCTGATTGCTGCCGCGGTCTTGTCCGGCAACCGCAACTTCGAAGGCCGCGTGTCGCCGGACGTGCAGGCGAACTATCTCGCCTCGCCGCCGCTGGTGGTTGCCCATGCGCTTGCCGGCACTGTGACCAAGGATCTCACCAAGGAGCCGATCGGCGAAGACCGGAACGGCAAGCCGGTCTATCTCAAGGACATCTGGCCCACCTCGGCCGAAATCCAGGAGTTCATCGAGAAGAACGTCACGCGCGAGCTGTTCGCCCGCAAATATGCCGACGTCTTCAAGGGCGACGAGAACTGGCAGAAGGTGCAGGCTCCGAGCGGCCAGACCTATGCATGGGACGACAAGTCGACCTATGTGCAGAACCCGCCTTATTTCGCCGGCATGGGCAGCAAGCCCGGCCATATCAGCGACATCAAGGGTGCCCGCGTGCTGGGTCTGTTCGGCGACAAGATCACCACCGACCACATCTCGCCGGCGGGTTCGATCAAGGCGGCCTCTCCGGCCGGAAAGTACCTCACCGACAATGGCGTCGGCGTCGCCGACTTCAACCAGTACGGCACGCGACGTGGCAACCATGAAGTGATGATGCGCGGCACCTTCGCCAACATCCGCATCCGCAACCACATGCTGGGCGAGAACGGGCGCGAGGGCGGCTACACCATCCACTATCCGTCCAAGGAGGAGATGTCGATCTACGACGCAGCCATGGAATACCGCAAGGAAGGCGTGCCGCTGGTGATCTTTGCCGGCGTGGAATACGGCAACGGCTCCTCGCGCGATTGGGCGGCCAAGGGCACCAACCTGCTCGGCGTGCGTGCCGTCATTGCCCAGTCGTTCGAGCGTATCCACCGTTCGAACCTGGTCGGCATGGGCGTCATCCCCTTCACCTTCGAGGAGGGAACGTCGTGGGCCTCGCTCAACCTGAAAGGCGACGAACTGGTCGAGATCGACGGACTTGAGACCATCAGGCCGCGCCAGAAGATGGTTGCCAAGGTCACTTTCGCTGACGGCACCGTCAAGAATGTCCCGATCCTGTGCCGCATCGATACGCTCGACGAGCTCGACTATTACAAGAACGGTGGCATCCTGCAGTACGTGCTGCGCGACCTCGCAGCCTGATCCGACAAGCATATCCAAAAAGAGACCGCCGGAATGAAAGTTCCGGCGGTCTTGTTTTGTGGAAACAGTTGTTTTGTGAACGAAAGAATTTCACCGCAACGTGACTTCCGGTTGAGCGTCGCTTCTGGCAGTAATTCAGAAAACACGAACATGCCGGCCATGCTGGCGGGACCAGAAATATGTCCTCTCGGAAACCATTGCTGCTGGCTGTTGCCGGGCTGGCGGTATCGACGCTCGCAACCGCGGCTCAGGCGAAGGAGCCGGTGCGACCCCTCGGGGTCGTGGAGCTGTTCACCAGCCAGGGCAACAAATCCTGCCCACCTGCCGATCGTTACCTGGCGGAGATCGCCGCCAAGGGTGATGTGATCGCGCTCGCCTACCATGTCGACTATTGGGACTATCTCGGCTGGCAGGATTCGCTCGCGCGCAAGGAGAACACCGAGCGTCAATACGGCTACATGCGCTCCTTCAAGGGTCGTTCCGTCTATACACCGCAAGCGGTCATCAACGGCCGCGCCGACGTCAACGGCGCCAGCCGCGAAGCCATCAGCGGCGCCCTGACGAGGCTGAACAAGACCGGCGAAGGCATGCGGATCGACATCACGGTGACCAACACCGGTGACGGCATCTCGATCGAGGCCGGTAATGCGCCCAGCGATGCCGCCGGCATTCCGGTAAAGGCGCATGTCGTCATCGTCTATTTCAATCCACCGCAGGTGGTGAATGTCGGCAACGGCGAAAACAACGGCCGCAAGATGACTTACTGGAACGCCGTTTCCAATGTCCAGACCGCCGGCATGTGGTACGGCAAGGCACAGCGCTACGATCTGCCGGCGAGCGAGATCGCCAAGGCGGCCGGTTCCGCCGTGCTGTTGCAGTCGGTCGGCCGCGATGGGGAACTCGGCCCGATCATCGGCGCGTCCTTCATCCGCAGGCCATCCGTCTGATCGCGGCCAGGTCGGTTAAAGACCTCAATTTTCTGGGATCATGTCACCGTGTCACGGTGCGACCATCACGC
Organism: Mesorhizobium sp. UC74_2; assembly: GCF_042701485.1. NCBI lineage: Bacteria > Pseudomonadati > Pseudomonadota > Alphaproteobacteria > Hyphomicrobiales > Phyllobacteriaceae > Mesorhizobium > Mesorhizobium sp. UC74_2. The sequence goes on from NZ_CP170562.1 coordinate 5,630,265, forward strand.
CGTGACCGACGATTGCTACCTTGCCACCCACCTTTACGGATGTGACGTTGTCTGGTGCCCCATGCGGCTCGACGATGAGTTCGCTCGGTCGTCCTGCAAAGCGTCCCTGGTTCAGCGTGAAGGCTTTTCCCGATTGGGCGCCACAATAACGAAGGCAATAAGCGCCAATGGTTCCCGCTGCGCTTCCCGTGGCGATATCCTCGATGATGCCGTCATTGTTCCAATGGCGTATTTCGCAGGCTGTCCGGTCGAAGAGCACGGCGAATTGAGCACCCCGTGCGGCGAGGAACCCGCTGATGTCAGCCTTGATCCTGGCTCGGGCCAGCACTTGCGGACCCACAGGTACGATCAGATAGCGCAGGCCGGTGCTTATGACGGCCGGTGGCAGTGTTGGATCGAGATCGGCAAAGCTCAGGCCAAAAGCCGCGGCGATCTCGTCAGACGTCGCGACCTCGCCGAAGAACTGGGCCGGACCTTGATCGAGCAAACCGAAATAACCCGAGCCATTTCGCTGCGTGACAACCGTGACGCTCTTGTCGGCGAGGTTGAATGTCCATCGCTGGTCTTCCTCGCGCTCCGCTGTTTCGTGCAGGGCAGCCGCCGCGCCGATGATGGGGTGGCCGGCGAAGGGCAGTTCCTCGATCAGGTCGAAAACGCGGGCGCAATAGGTCCGGGCGTCCGCCGCGGCTTCCAGGAAGATGGCTTCGAAATGCCGGAGCTCGCGGGTGATCGTCTGCATCTGATCGGCGTTCAGGCCGGCGCTGTCGAGAAACACCGGCAGGCTGTTGCCGGCGTAGGCGTGAGGTGCGAACACGTCGACATGCAGATAGGACAGCACGGATAACCTCCGTTAGAGATTGCTGGCGAGATCGTTGGTGAAGCGAGCGATCTCCTCTTCGTTGCGCCGGTAAAAGGTCCAGCCTTTCCTGCGCGTTGCAATCAGCAGGCCACAGTCGGTCAAAAGGGTCAGATGGCGTGAGGCGGTTGCCGCGGCGATTTCGAGTTTGTCGCGCAGAAAGTCCGCGCAGACACCGTCGAGCACGAGATCGCCATCCTCCTGCGGGGGGAAGTTTGCAACGGGATCCTTGAGGTAGCCCAGCACAGCCAGCCGCACCGGGCTGGCAAGTGCCTTCAAAGCTGTAAGACGGCGCCTGGATAAATCATTCGCTTCGTTATTTCGCATAAATACGAAATACATACAGCGAGCGTCACGAGTCAAGGCGCTGCGATGGTCGGGCAGCCCGCGACATCGCAAACGTAGCGTGATTGTCGGCCTGCTTTGCCAAGGATATCTGTCGCAGGTCCGGTCGAAATGGGTGTTAAAATGTAAAAACCGACGTCAGTTCAGGCCCGACGCCGGTTGGAAACATCCAAATTGTCGCTGCGACTTTCCTGATTGAAAGCCGAGGTTGGTTCGATCCGACTCAGACCCGTGGGCGGGGGGCTTGGGGTTTACGAGCCAGTGCCGGACCGAACCGTCTCAGGCAACACCCGCAAGTTCGTCGGACATTGGGGCGACAACGCGGATAAAAGACGGCGAGAATGTGGCAAGGAATCACCAATTCCAACACATCGTTCGCAAATGTGAGTAGACGTGCGCTCCATTGGTGACGGCTGCTGACGTCGTGAACAGATTCGTGTGCGCCCTTGCAATTGCGATCCGAAAGCGCGACCCTGTTGCCAGCAAACGATTCAGCCTGAGGACAAAGGCATGATGGACCGTGGTGGCGGGACGGAGGATGGGGAAGCATCCGCAATACTGATCCCGCTACACGAGGCACGACGCGAGCGCCTCGATATGCCGGTCGCCTTCGAGCGACGTGAACTCGATCTCATTCTCCGTCTGTACGGGCGCATGGTTGCAGCCAATGAATGGCGTGACTATGCCATCGATCATCTTGCCGACCGGGCGGTTTTTTCCGTCTATCGTCGTGCATCGGAAGTGCCCTTGTTCCAGATCATCAAGGATCCGAATCTCGCGCGGCGCCAGGGTGCCTTTGCCGTTGTCGCTGCGGGCGGCCGTATTCTGAAACGTGGCCATGAACTTGCCCGCGTGCTTGGCATCTTCGACACCAAGCTCAAGCTGGTAAAGGCTTGAAAGCCTGAGTTATCAAGCGGTTGCCAGAGCTTAGCCTTGCCGGAATTTCCGCTCCGGCAACGATGCCGGGTCCGGCGGCAGCGTAGCGCCGCCGTTCAGTTCGAGCTGCATGAACACCGTATCCAGCCAGCGCTCGTGCTTGTAGCCCGAGCCGACGAGGCGTCCGGAGTGACCGAAGCCGAGCCTCTCGTGCAGCTTCACCGAGGCGCTTTCGGGGTGGCCGTCACCGATCACGGCGATAATCTGGCGGAAGCCCAGCGCCCGCGCCGCCTCGATCAGCTGTTCCATCAGGCGCCGTCCGACGCCCCGGCCCTTCGCTTCGGGCGCGACATAGACGGAATCCTCGACGATGAAACGGTAGGCCTGACGTGGCCGGAATGCGCCGGCATAGGCGTAACCGAGAATGGTCCCGTCCGAATCAGTCGCAACCAGATAGGGAAAGCCGCCGGCCCGCAGTGATTCGTAGCGTGCGCCCATCTCCTCCCTGCCCGGGGGGACAAGTTCGTAAGACGCCGTGCCATTGTCGACGGCATCTGCATAGATTTCGGTTATCCGGTCGAGGTCGGCTGGTTCCGCATCGCGGATCGTCAAGTTGCTCATTTATTGTGCACTCGTATCTACTGCCTTCAATAACAGCAAATCCGCGTTCAAAAGAAAAGGGCGGCCGTTGGGCCGCCCCTTCGATTTCGCTGGTCCAGCGCGTCGGTTAGCGACGATCACCCATGAACTGCAGCAGGAACATGAACATGTTGATGAAGTCGAGATAGAGCTGCAAAGCACCCATGATGGCCTTGCGGCCAGCGACGAGGGTGTCGTCGTTCTCGTAATACATTTCCTTGATCTTCTGGGTATCGTAGGCGGTGAGGCCGGCGAACACCAGCACGCCGATCGCCGAGACGGCGAAGGACAGCGCGGAGGATTGCAGGAAGATGTTGATCACGGAGGCGATGATCAGACCGAACACGCCCATGATCAGGAACGAGCCCATCGCGGTCAGGTCACGCTTGGTGGTGTAGCCGTAGAGCGACAGCGCACCGAAGGCGGCCGCGGTGGCAAAGAAGGTCTGAGCGATCGACGCCGTCGTGTAGACGAGGAAGATCGACGACAGCGACAGACCGACCAGGCCGGCATAGATCCAGAAGGTGGTCTGCGCGGCCGAAACGCTCATCGACTGCACGCGGAACGACAGGAAGAACACTGCGGCAAGCGGAGCGAGGATGACGACCCAGCGCAGCGGCGAAGCGAAGATGGCGTAACCGAACGAAGTCAGCATGTCACCGCTCGGCAGCGTTGCGACGGCCGAGGCAGGGTCGCTCGTGGTGGCCAGCATCACGGTGCCAACGGCGGCAAGGCCGGTGATCAGCAGGCCAAGGCCCATAAGGTTGTAAACCTTGAGCATATAAGCGCGCAGGCCTTCGTCGATGCCGGCGTCGGCACGGGTTCCAGCCGGCACGCTACGCGTTTGATAGTTGCGGAAGTCAGACATGGATTCCTCTGTTGCTCTGCCCCGTCGGGTGTCCGGTTCCTCGAACGAAACCCAGGCGCCGCTGGCGGGGCTCCAGCATGCCTGCTCGAAATATGAGGGTTATTGCCGGCAAGAACAAGACCGTAACGGCCTGCAACGCTTCGTGAGCGGCCAGGACGCGCCGTTTTTAACCAAAACAGGCCATTTCTTACCGAAAATTAATCAAAAGCGCCCAGCTGGCGGCCCCTTGCGTCAAAGGCTGCGCAATACGGGAGCTGCCTTCTGTCCGAGAATTCGCCACGTGCCGATGAGGCCGATGCCGACGGTGACGACCAGCGAGAGCACGATCGTGCCGATCGCTACTTCGGGCAGGAAAGTCCACGGTAGCGTCATGACATTCGAGATGACGAACCAGGCCGCGATGCCACCGGCAAAAAGGGCGAAGATGGCGGTGGCAAGTCCGATCAGCATGTATTCAAGCGAAAAGGCAGCGATCAGCGTACGCCGTGTCGCGCCCAGGGTCTTTAGCACCACCGCGTCATGCACGCGCGCCCGGTTGCCGGCAGCCAGCGCACCCGCCAGCACGAGCACGGAGGCGATGAGCGCCACGCCAGCCGCGGCGCGGATCGCGGTTCCGATCTGGCCGACCAGCTGATTGACGACGTCGAGCGCGTCCTTGACCCGGACGGTCGTCACCGTCGGATAGGCGCGGGTCACGGCATTGAGCAGGCGAGCGTCATCGGTAACGGTTGCCGATTTGTCAGACAGCGTGGCCAGCCAGGAATGCGGCGCGCCGGCGAAGGTGTTGGGCGAGAACACCATGACAAAATTGATGCCCATGCTTTCCCATTGCACGCGGCGGAAGCTGGAAATCCTGGCCGTGATGTTGCGGCCGAGCACATTGACAGTCACCGTGTCGTCGAGCTTCAGTCCAAGCGCCTTGGCCTCGTCGGCCGAGAAGGAAACCAGCGGTTCGCCCCGATAATCGGCCGGCCACCAACTACCTTCGATCAGCGTGGCGTTCTCGGGCTTGGCAGGAGCATAGGTGACGCCTCGGTCACCCCTCAGAACCCAGGCCGCTTCGGGTGGCACCTTGACCTTGTCGACGGGGACACCGTTCAACGCCATGAGCCGGCCCCGCAACATCGGCACCCTGGCCAGCGTACCGGAAGGAGCTTCCTTGCCGACCAGGGCGGCGAAGGCATCGACATCGGCTGCCTGGATATCGACGAAGAAGAAATTGGGCGCGCGCTCGGGCAGGTTGCCGCCGATCTGGCGCCGCAGATTGCCGTCGATCAGCGCCAGCGTCACCAGGAGGGTCAGTCCCAGGCCCAGCGACAGAACGACCGAAGGCGTCAACGCGCCCGGCCGATGGATGTTGCCGACCGCAAGCCGCAGCGCCGTCGAACGCACACGTGGGCTCTTCCTGGCGATGAACTGGACGAGTGTGCTCACAACGCGCAGCACGAGGAAGGAAAATACCGTCGCGCCCACGAAGATAGCGGCAATGCGGCGATCATTGGCCATGAAGATCGCCAGGGTTGCCAATGCGATTGCAATGGCAAGCGCTATCACGACGTAGGGCAGCCTCGGCAGGCCGCGGCTTTCGAAGCCCATTTCCCGAAACAGGGCTGTTGCTGGCACGTCACGGGCACGGCCGAGCGGCAGCAGTGCGAAGACAAGCGTCACCATCAGACCGAACAGTGCCGCAAGGGCGAGCGAACCGGGATAAAAACCACCTTCCGCAGGCACCGGAATGACGGACTGCAGTGCCGTGCTCGCGGCAAAGGGCATCGCTGCCCCGAGCAGCAGGCCGGCAACGATGCCAAGCCCTGAAATCATCAGGATCTGAACCAGGTAGACGAAGAAGACGAAGCCGCCGGAAGCACCCAGGCTCTTGAAGGTGGCAATCACCGCACGCTTGCCGTCGAGATAGGCGCGCACGGCGTTGGCGACGCCAACGCCGCCGACCACAAGCGCCGTCAGGCCAACCAAGGTCAGGAACTGTGAGAAACGCTCGATGTTGGATGACAGAGCAGGTGCCGCATTGGTGCGGTTGCGGATGGACCAGCCCGCTTCGGGGAATCGCTCGGTCGCCTGCCGGCGAACGGTTTCGATGTCGGCTTCGCCGGCACTCCCGGGCAGGCGCACCTTGTAGGCGTTTTCAACCAGGCTGCCCGGCTGAACCAGACCAGAGGCCTGGAGGCCGTCGCGGGAGATGAGCAGGCGTGGCGCGAAGCCGAAACCATCGGAGACGGCGTCCGGCTCGCCGATCAGCCTGGCGCGCAATTCGAACGTGGCGTTGCCAAGTTTGACGCGGTCGCCGAGCTTCAGATGAAGCCGTTCAAACAGCAGGTCAGGTGCCGCGGCTCCGAAGACATCGCCAGACTGTCCAAGCAGCGCCGCGTGCGCGAGGGGCGGTTCGGTCTGCAGCGCACCATAGAGCGGATAGGCGTCGTCAACCGCCTTGGCCTCGACCAGTGCCTGGTCGGAGCCGTCCGGCAGGCGTGCCATCGAACGCATGCCGGAGCTTTCCGACACCGCGCCAAGTCCATCAAGAAACGCCCGTTCCGCCGGGCTTGCTTCGCGCTGGTTCAACTGGAAGCGGATGTCGCCCCCGAGAAGCGCCTGGCCCTGGGTCGCGACGCCATCCGAAATGGAACGCGCCACCGAATTGACCCCGCCGATAGCCGCAACGCCGAGCGCAATGCAAGCGAGGAAGATGAGAAAGCCGGACAGGCCGCCACGCATCTCGCGCAGTGAAAACCGAATGGCCAGGGCCAGGGTTCGGGCCGGTGAAATCGTCTGGGTCGCTGCGTTGCCTGGCATCCGTCAGTTCTCAGGCCACGATCTTGGCTGGAGCGGCGTCAATCTCGATGCGGCCGGAGCGCATCGCCACCTGCCGGGAGCAACGAGCCGCCAGGGAAGGGTCGTGGGTGACCAGAACCAGCGTCATGGCGCGCTCGGCAGCCTTGGCGAAAAGCAGATCGGCCACCTGCTTGCCGGTGGCCTGATCGAGATTGCCGGTGGGTTCATCGCAGATCAGGATGCGCGGCGAGGGGGCCAGTGCCCGCGCGATCGCAACACGTTGCTGTTCGCCGCCCGAAAGCTCGCCCGGGTAATGGGTGACACGGTCGGCAAGGCCCACAGCTGCCAGTTCCCGCGCGGCAACCCCAAAAGGATCGGCCGCGCCCGCCAGCTCGAGTGGAACGGCAACGTTTTCAAGCGCGGTCATGTTGGGGATGAGGTGGAAGGACTGGAAGACGATGCCGACATTGCGACCTCGAAACGCCGCGATCTGGTCTTCGCTCTTTCCATTCAGCACCTGGCCGGCGATGCGCACCTCGCCTGCGTCAACACGTTCCAGTCCGGCCAGAACCATCAGCAGCGTGGACTTGCCGGAACCGGATGGCCCGACGATGCCGGTGGTTTCGCCCGCTGCGACATCGAGACTGATGCCCTTGAGCACGTTCACCGAGGAAGCACCCTCGCCGAGGGTCAGGGAAACGTCCTTCAGCTGAATAGCGGCTTCAGTCAAAGCAAAACTGTCCTATATGGAGGGAACGTGGGCGGAGTTGCCCCGGTGATATGGGTTCTGCCGCATGGCTTTCAAACATCTGGCTGCTTTTGTCGCGCTTTTCCTTGCATTCGGACAGACTTCACCCGTTCGGGCCGAACAAGTCCAGATCGTCGGATTCGGTGACAGCCTTACCGCGGGCTTCGGCCTGGCCCCCGGCGAAGGCTTCACCGACCGGCTGCAGGTGGCATTGCGCGCCAAGGGTTATGACGTCGCCGTCGCCAACGCCGGCGTTTCGGGTGATACCTCGAGCGGCGGTCTGGCCCGGCTCGACTGGTCGGTTCCTGACGGCACGAGCCTGGTTATCCTCGAACTCGGCGCAAACGACATGCTGCGCGGCATCGATCCGCAGATGGTCGAGGACAATCTGGACAAAATGCTGGCACGGCTGAAGGAGCGCAAAATTCCAGTCCTGCTCGCCGGCATGGTGGCTGCCCCCAATCTCGGCCACGCCTATGGCGAGGCCTTCGGCACGCTCTATCCGCGGCTGGCGAAAAAATACGAGGTGCCGTTCTACCCGTTCTTCCTGGACGGAGTCGCCGGCAACCCTGCCTTGCAGCTGGAAGACAAGATGCATCCCAATGCAAAGGGCATCGACGTGATCGTCGAGCGAATCCTTCCGGATGTCGAAAAAGCGATCAAGGCGTTGCCCGCGAAGTCCTGAGCCGGCTGCCCGATCGATGGGCTGCGTCAGTGTGTCCGGAAAATAAACCCCTTGCTCCCGCCGCTTTTCAGTGATTCGCTGTGATTCGAGAGTTCGATTCGAGGACAGGAGGCTTGCCATGCCACGTCTTTTCACGGCCCTCGAAATTCCGCGTGATGCGGCGCTTTCGCTCTCCCTGCTCAGGGGCGGCTTGCCCGGCGCCCGATGGATCGATGTCGAAAACTACCATCTGACGTTGCGCTTCATCGGTGATGTCGAAGGTCATGTCGCCGATGAAGTCGCCAATGCGCTCGACCGCATCGAACGCCCGTCCTTCTCGCTGACCCTCTGTGGTGTTGGCGCTTTCGGCCAGAAAAAGCCGCATGCTGTATGGGCAGGCGTCATTCCGTCCCCCGATCTCAACATGCTGCAGGCCGATATCGACCGTGTCTGCAAACGCCTTGGCGTACCCACCGATCCGCGCAAGTTCACGCCACATGTGACACTGGCAAGGCTACGCAATTCCAGCCCGCTGGAGGTCGCCGGTTATCTCTCCGCACGCGGCAATTTCGCGGCCCTGCCGTTCAGGGTCGGCCGCTTCGTGCTGATGTCCTCACGCGATTCCGTTGGTGGCGGCCCCTACATCGTCGAGGAGGCATGGCCGCTGTCGGATGCCGCCACGCGCCCGTCCAACCGAGTGGCGATGGCCTCCGACGCGTCGCGGATCATGCGGTAGACCGAGGCAAAACCTTCCGGTCCACCATAATAGGGATCCGGCACTTCGCGGCCGCGATCACCGGCGTATTCCAGGAACAGATGGATGCGTTCGCGTGCGTCGTGCGGTGCCATCGCCTTGAGATCGGCGACGTTCGACCGGTCCATGCCGAAGATCAGATCGAAGCGCGAAAAATCGTCGAGAGCGACCTTGCGTGCCTTCTGGCTGGAGATATCAATGCCATGACGGGCGGCGATTTCGACCGAGCGCGGATCGGGTGCTGAGCCGGCGTGCCACCCGCCCGTGCCGGCCGAATCCAGGAGAAAGCGATGTCCTAGCTCACGCGTGGTCAGGACATCCCTGAAGACGCCTTCCGCGAGCGGTGAGCGGCAGATGTTGCCGAGGCAGACGAAAAGGATCGATTTTGGGGGTTCCACGCGCATCCGACGCTACGGTATCCTCTGTCAATTCTGATGCATGTCGCGCATCGGGTTTTTTGCGCATGTCGTCATCGCAAGATCGTTTGCACTGTTGCACGACATGCTTAACCGGGAAAGCACGGAAGCAAGCCATGGCGAGAGAGAAATTGGACGGACAGGCCGTAGCGGCGCTTCTGGCCGGGCTCGAGAGCTGGACCCTTGCCGCCGATGGGAAGTCGATCCGTCGCAGGTTCGAATTCAAGAATTTTTCAGAAGCCTTCGCCTTCATGACCCGATCGGCGCTGGCAGCGGAAAAACTGGATCATCATCCCGACTGGTCGAATGTCTACAAGACCGTTGATGTCACGTTGAACACACACGATGTCGGCGGACTGACGGCGCTCGACTTCGAACTGGCCAAGAAGATGGACCGCTTCGCGGGCAGCTGAGCCGGTTGCATCTTGCGATGGATCGCAGAGGTCACCACATTTCGTGGCGAAGCGAGGCAGCATCTGCTGCTTCACGAGGGAAACCACCATGGTGCAAGGCAGCAACTACGAGTTCCTCGGGCCCGATGGCAAGGTCATAGGCGAGGACAACGTGCGCGCGAAGTTCTGGCGCACCGCCAAGAAGGCGGCGCGCCAGGTTCCATTCATGGAAGACGTCGTAGCGGCCTACTATTGCGCCCTGGACAAGGAAACGCCGTACAAGGTCAAGGCGATCCTGCTCGGCGCGCTGGCCTATTTCGTGCTGCCGGTGGATGCCATCCCCGATATCGTCGCGGGCATCGGCTTCACTGACGACGTTGCGGTGCTGACGGCGGCGATCACCGCCGTACGCGCCCATATTACGCCCGCTCACAAACTCGCGGCGCGCAAGGCAATCGCCGAACAGGACTGACGCGGCGTCACCGCATGGTGTGGTCAATGCGGTCCCCGTCGGGCTAATCCAGTCAAATTCTTGCCGTTTTCCTGCTCTCCAAGTCGACGCCGGGACACCGTGTCGTCGCCTGAAGGGTTGGCTACGGCATGGAATTGGCGGCGGTTTCCGAAGGTCATGCTCTTTTCGATGGAAAGTTCACCCTTTGGTAACCCAGATTAAATCAAACTAAAGCGAACCGGCGGGCGGGGGTCCGCCTGGCGCCGCACCGTATGGAATACAGGGAATAAGATGCGCGGATTGATCCTCACAGCCACCAGTCTGGTCTTGCTTGCCGTTGCCTCGCCGGCGCTGGCACAGCAGGCGACCAAGATCGGCCAGCACAACGCCTGGGGCACCTACAGCTACAAGGCGCAGACCGGCAAGGTGTGCTACGTGTTGACCGTTCCGACCGACAAGCAGCCGCCGACGCTAGACCATGGCGACATGTTCTTTTTTGTCAGCCAGCGCCCGGGCCAGCAGGTCTCCTACGAGCCGCAGTTCATTGCGGGCTACGAGTTCCAGAAGAACTCGAAGGCCACTGTCACCATCGACAACAAGTCTTTCTCGATGTTCACACGCGGCAAATCGGCCTGGGTCGAAAACGCCGCCGAGGAGCCGGTGCTGATCGCGGCGATGAAGACCGGCAAGGATATGAAGGTCACCGCCAAGTCCGGTCGCGGCAATCCGACATCCTACGTCTTCTCGCTGAAAGGCATTTCTGCAGCGCTGCAATCGATCGCGACGTGCAAATAGGGACCTGATACCCCGACATTTCGACAGCGGGCCGGGTCGATATCCGGCCCTTTCTGTTTTCAAACGCGAGAAACTTCCCGATGATGCGCATCGTTGTCGACGAGGCAGGTGAACATCTCGATGCGGCAGCGCGGATCTGGGCCGAGGCGACCAGCCGGCGCGACAATGACAAGGACGTGCCGTCGCTCGAATTGTCGCGCCCTATCATCAAGCGCGTGCTGGAAATCTCGGAGCGTTCATTCCTGCTGATGGTTTTCGAGGACGCCGACGGCGGCCGGCCGGTCGCCTTCACGGCGGTGGCACCCGTTCCCGGGGACGAAGACATGGCTGAACTGCACTACCTCGGTGTCGAGCCGCCTTCATGGGGCAGGAGCTACGGCGCCGTGGCGCTGGTGGCCACGCAGGATGCCTTGCTCGAACGAGGCTTTGCAGTGGCCAGGCTCTCGGTCTATGTCGACAACCAGCGTGCGGTTCAATTCTACCAACGCGGAGGTTGGCAACCGCATGGAGAGGCGCTTCCACATCCGCGCACCGGCAAGCTGGAGCAGCGATACCGCCTCTTTCTCGATCCTCTCCGGCGGTAAGGACGCGCCATCGTGACGTCACGCCACAGCTGTGATATGTGCCGGCTGAACCCTATCTAGCCAGGATTGTTTCTGTTCAAGCCAGATCTGCCATGACCATTTCGCTCGACATCACCGACAGCAACACACGCGCCGCGCTTGCGTCACGCGCTGCCGCACCACAGAAGGCCTCGCTTGTCGGTCTCAGCCGCGCCGAAATGGCCGAGGCGCTCGTTGCTGCCGGCATCGTGCCGGAAAGACAGGCCAGGATGCGGGTGCAGCAGCTCTGGCACTGGCTCTATGTGCGCGGCGTTTCCGAATTCTCGCAGATGTTCAACATCTCGAAGGATCTGCGCACCGCGCTCGACCAGCATTTTGCCATTGCCCGTCCGGAAATCGTCGAGGAACAGATCTCCGAGGACGGCACGCGCAAGTGGCTGTTCCGCTTCCCTGCGCGCGGAGCCGGCAGGCCGGTGGAGATCGAGACGGTCTATATCCCTGAGGAGGGGCGCGGCACGCTGTGCATCTCTTCCAGGTCGGCTGTACGCTGACCTGTTCGTTCTGCCACACCGGCACGCAGAAGCTGGTGCGCAACCTGACGGCGGAAGAGATCCTGGCGCAGCTGCTGACCGCGCGGGACCGGCTGGGCGATTTCCCGGACCGGGACACGCCGGCTGGCGCGATCGTGCCGGCCGAAGGCCGCAAGGTTTCCAACATCGTCATGATGGGCATGGGCGAGCCGCTTTATAATTTCGAGGCGGTCAAGCAGGCGCTGCTGATTGCTTCCGATGGCGACGGGCTGGCCTTGTCAAAGCGTCGTATCACGCTTTCCACCTCGGGCGTCGTGCCCGAAATCTTCCGGACCGGCGAGGAGATCGGCGTGATGCTGGCGATCTCGCTGCACGCGTCGAATGACGACCTGCGTGATCTTCTGGTGCCCATCAACAAGAAGTATCCGCTGAAGGATCTGATCGACGCCTGCCGAAAATATCCCGGCCTTTCCAACGCGCGCCGCATCACCTTCGAATATGTGATGCTGAAGGATGTCAACGACAGCCTGGAAGATGCCAAGGCGCTGGTGCAACTGCTGAAAGGCATTCCGGCCAAGATCAACCTGATTCCGTTCAACCCGTGGCCCGGCACCAACTACCAGTGCTCGGACTGGGAGACGATCGAGAAGTTCGCCGACTTCATCAACAATGCAGGCTATGCCTCGCCGATCCGTACGCCGCGCGGCCGTGATATTCTCGCGGCCTGCGGCCAGCTGAAGTCGGAATCGGAACGGCTGAAGAAATCCGAGCGCCTGGCGCTTGAGGCGATGATGATAGCGGGACACGGCGAGGCGTGAGCAGCCAGAGTTCCGCTCTGGTGCTCTGGCTTGGTCGCTTCGGCCTCGTCGTTCTCGGCTATCTGGCCTCGGTCGTCGGTGCGACCGCCGTCACGGTCATCGCGCTTTTCGCCGCTGGTTTCGTCGCGGAAGGCGCCAACATGGCTGGCCTGCTGAAGAACCTGCGCCAGCTGCCCGAAACTTTCCTGGTAGGCCTGATCATAACCGTGCAATCGGCATTGCCCGGTTTCCTGATTGCCATATCCGCCGCGGCAATCCTTCGCTGGGTCAAGCCACTGAGCTACACGCTGGCAGGGGGGCTGAACGGCGTCTTCTCCATCCTTGTGCTCAATTTCTTCACCGGGACCCGACTGTTCGTCATGCCGCCGGGCCTGCTGATCCCATGCGTCGTTGGCGGCCTCGCCGGCGGTTTCGTTTTCCATCTTGTGTGTGTCCGTCGAATTGGCAACTGGGGCAGGACGACGGCATGAACCGCTTCGCGGCCTATTTCATCCGCTGCCTTGTCATCCTGTTCGGGTATGCGGTCGCCGTTTTGGCGGCGAGTGCCTTCATCAATGTGCTGTTCCTGGGGGCGATCGGCTTCAGTGCCGAGGAAACCCGCTGGTTGGCAAGCGGCCCGCTCGTGGTCACCATTCCACTTCTTGCTGTCTTCGTCGGTTATTTCGCGTTTGCGCCCTCCGCGCTGCTGATCCTGGTGACGGAGCTGCTGGCTCGGCGCGACTGGCTGTTCTATGCCCTGGGGGGTGGCGTGGTCGCGGGCATAGTCCTGGGCGTTGCCTGGCGATCGGGCGACCCGGATTTCGCGGTCATGGACACGCGCGTCATCCTGGGCATCGTCGGTGCAGGAATGGTCGGCGGCATCTTCTACTGGCTCTGCGCCGGCCGTTGGGCCGGAAGCTGGTGGCGGGACAGCAGGCCGCCTACTTCGCCTGGGCCGTCAGGATCTTGAGCGCGAAGGCCGAGAAGACGCCGGCGAACAGATAATCCACGGCTCGCGTCACGCGTGGGCTCGCCTTCATCGCTGCCGAGAATTTTTCCGCAGCGAACACCATTGGCGCGGTGACCGGGATGGACAGCACCACGAACATGGCGCCGAGGAAGAACAGCTTGCCCGGCGCGTTAGGATCGTGCGCGGAAACGAACTGCGGCAAGAAGGTCATGAAGAACAGGATGATCTTGGGATTGAGCAGGTTGACGCCCAGTCCGGCCGCCCAGGCGCGGGTCAGCGAGATTTTCGGTCCGCTCTTCTTCTCCGGGGAAAAAGCCGAGCCCTTGGCGATGGCCTGCCAGGCGAGAAAGACAAGGTAGCCGGCGCCGAATATCTTCAGCACGAAGAACGCCATCGGCGAGGCGACGATCAGCGCGGAAATGCCGACCACCACCAGCGATGTATGGATCAGGGTGCCGCACAGCGCCCCCGCCATCGAAGCGAAGCCGGCAGCGCGGCCCTGGCTTAGGGTACGGCTGACGAAAAGCGTCATGTCGGGCCCGGGCGTGATCGCCAGGATGAAGGTGGCGATGGCGAACTGGATCAGCGTGGTGGTATCTGGAACAAACGACATTGCAGGCTCCCCGCAGCAGGCAGGCCGAGCCATAGCCGATAAGCCCGCCCTGCTCCAGGGGCAGCTGAATGTCTCTATCGACCCAGGCGTCTCAGCGCCGGGAGCGTCGGGACGGCGATTTCAGCAGTCTCTTCGGGCATGTAGGGGCCGAATTTGGCTTCGATGATCCTGCCCAGTGGCTGGGGCCTGCCAAGCAGATAGCCCTGCGCCTCGTTGCAGCCTTCCTTCTGCAGGATGGAAAGCTGGATTTTTGTCTCGACGCCTTCTGCAAGCACCGGGATCTCCAAGCTGCGCCCCAAAGCCAGTACGGCACGCACGATGGCCTTGGCCTGTGGACTCTGTTCGATATCGCCCATGAAGGAACGATCGAGCTTGATCTTGTCGAAGGGGAATGAACGCAGCGTGTCGAGCGAGGAATAACCGGTGCCGAAGTCGTCGATCGCGATGGTGACACCCAGCGCCTTGATCTGACGCAGTGCGTGCAGGGTTCGCGCCTTGTCGGCGATGATCGCTGACTCGGTCAGCTCGAGTTCCAGCCGGCGCGCCGGCAGGCCCGTCTCCAGCAGGATCTCATGGACCAGCTTTGGCAGGTTGTTGTGCGACAGCTGTTTCGGCGACAGGTTGACGGCAACCTTGTGCTCATTGTGCCAACCCGCCGCATGCCGGCATGCGGTGCGCAGGACCCACTCGCCGATCGCCTGGATCGAACCGTTTTCCTCCGCGATCGGGATGAATTCGGATGGCGGGATCATGCCACGCTCGGGGTGACGCCAGCGCAGGAGCGCCTCGTAGCCGGTCACTTCGCCGGTGAGTACGGAGGCCTGCAGCTGGTAGTGAAGGGCCAGTTCGCCGCGTTCGATCGCGTGGCGCAGATCGTTGGCGAGCGCCCGCCGGTCGCGGGCCGCTTCGTCCATGGCCGATTCATAGAAGCAGACAACTTGCTGTACATCCGCCTTGGCACGGTACATGGCCAGGTCGGCATTGCTCACCAGGCGCTCGCAGTCCTCGCCGTCGTGCGGATAGACCGCGACACCGATGCTGGCTCCGGTGACGATCTCGAAATCGTCGAACCGCAGCGGCTGGAACAGCGCCTTTTCAAGCCGGGCAACAAAATCGAGCAGGTCGCTCTGTTCCGAAAACCGCTTGATGGCTGCAAACTCGTCGCCGCCCAGGCGAGCCGCGAACTCGCTATCCTTCAACAGGCGGGTCATGCGGCGCGCCACGGTCTTCAGCGCCTGGTCGCCAGCCGCATGTCCGCGCATGTCGTTGATCTCCTTGAAGCGATCGAGATCGATTCCGATCACGGCGACTCTCGCGTCCTCGGCCTCGCCTGCCCGCTCGATCTCGTGAGCCAGACGGTCGTTGAAGCTCGTACGGTTCGGCAGGCCGGTCAGCGCATCGTTGAGGGCAAGATGCTGCAGGCGTTCGTAGTTCTCGAAACGCGTCCGCTCGTCGATGAGATGGCTGACGGCGCCGGTGCCGGCGATCAGCAGTCCGACGATCGCTACCGAGACGGCCATGGCTTCGAGAACGCTCGGGTTGGTACCGCCTGTGACGAAGGACATCGGCGTCACCGAGACCGCGGCCATCCCGGTGAAATGCAGTCCGACGATGGCAAGCACCAGGATCGCGGTACCAATGAGGAATGCCTTGGCACTCTGCCCATCGACCCACTGCCTCAGCGCCAGGGACGCTGCGACAACCGCGATGAGCACGGATGCTGCGACATAGATGCCATCCCATTCGACGATGCCGGCGACGTGATAGGCCGCCATCCCCGCATAATGCATGGCCGAGATCGAAAGGCCGACAACAGCGCCGCCGACCACTGCCGCCAAGCGGCGGCCGCTTGTTGCCCAGGCAAAGCCGATACCTGTGCCGATGATGGCAATGACCAGCGACGCCATAGTCAGGAGCGGCTCGAAGAAAATGGGCGCGCCTGGATCATAGGCCAGCATGGCGACGAAATGCGTGCACCATATCGACGAGCCGGCGGCTACGGCGGTCAGAACCAGCCAGCCCTTCGCCTGCACGCCTTCGGTTTTTCTGACGCGTTGAAAAAGACCGGAGGTGACCCAGCAGCCTGTGACGCAAACGAATGCCGCGAGCAGGACGAGCCACAGATTGTGTTCCATGGCGATGCAGGAGATGACGCGCATCAGATTCAGCGGACCTTTGGAGCGGGACAATCAAGAAAGCCGAGACCGACTAGCGGTTGAATCGTGAATGCGGGTTTAACCCAGCGGTATTCGAGGCGAGTTCCCCGTTCGGTCGAAGAGTAGGGTCAAGGAAGTGTTTCCATCAGGAACGCCAAATGTCCTGCCGGATGTCCGGTCCAACATCCTTGCCGCCAAACAATTTGGCGCGGTTGGCCGCTTCCCCCAGGATCGGAACCGCACTAATAGTGGCGCCGAAAAAGCGGTTCTGTCCAAATGCAGGAAGGTTGCCCTCCAAGATGTCCAAATTCAAAGACGTGAAGAAGGTGGTGCTCGCCTATTCGGGCGGCCTCGATACCTCGATCATCCTGAAGTGGCTGCAAACCGAACTTGGTGCGGAGGTTGTCACCTTCACCGCCGACCTTGGCCAGGGCGAAGAGCTGGAGCCGGCGCGCCGCAAGGCCGAGATGCTCGGCATCAAGGAGATCTTCATCGAGGACGTGCGCGAGGAATTCGTGCGTGATTTCGTCTTCCCGATGTTCCGCGCCAACGCGGTCTACGAGGGGGTCTATCTGCTCGGCACTTCGATCGCCCGCCCGCTGATCTCCAAGCATCTGATCGAGATCGCCGAGAGGACCGGCGCCGACGCCATCGCGCACGGTGCGACCGGCAAGGGCAACGATCAGGTTCGCTTCGAACTGTCGGCCTATGCGCTGAACCCGGACATCAAGATCATCGCGCCATGGCGGGACTGGTCATTCAAGAGCCGCACGCACCTGCTCGAGTTCGCCGAGCAGCACCAGATCCCGGTCGCCAAGGACAAGAAGGGCGAGGCGCCGTTCTCGGTCGATGCGAACCTGCTGCACTCCTCCTCCGAGGGCAAGGTGCTGGAAGATCCGGCGGTCGAGGCGCCCGAATACGTGCATATGCGCACGATTTCACCGGAAGCCGCTCCCGACAAGGCAACCGTCATCACGGTCGGCTTCGAAAAGGGCGACGCGGTTTCGATCAATGGCGAACGCCTTTCGCCGGCGACGCTGCTTGCCAAGCTCAACGACTATGGCCGCGACAACGGCATCGGCCGCCTCGACCTGGTGGAGAACCGCTTCGTCGGCATGAAATCGCGCGGTGTGTACGAAACGCCGGGGGGCACGATCCTGCTCGCTGCGCATCGCGCCATCGAGTCGATCACGCTCGACCGCGGTGCAGCCCACCTCAAGGACGAGTTGATGCCGCGCTACGCGGAGCTGATCTACTACGGCTTCTGGTTCTCGCCGGAGCGGCAGATGCTGCAGGCCGCGATCGACCTCAGCCAGAAGGACGTCGAGGGTGAAGTGACGCTGAAGCTCTACAAGGGCAACGTCATGGTTGTCGGCCGTGAATCGCCTAAGTCGCTCTATTCCGACAAGCTGGTCACCTTCGAGGACGACCAGGGCGCCTATGACCAGAAGGACGCGGCCGGCTTCATCAAGCTGAACGCCCTGCGCCTGCGCACGCTCGCGGCCCGCAACAAGCGCGGTTGAGCGTGCACAAGGCCCGTTGTTCCGTCGCTGGCTTTCTTGCGCTGGCGGCGGTTCTGCCGGCTGCCGCACAGGATTTCGACCCGGCTGCGCTTGATCTGCCTGCACTGGTCGAATGCCGGGCGGACGTGCCGACCTATAATGGTTTCGCTTTCTGGTTGGCGGGTGAGCCGGACGCCGCCGACAGGCTGGGCTGGCGCAAGGTCGACAGCGGCAATCCTTTCCTGTCGCAGTATGAGCTGGAAAAGCCGCTGGTTGCCTTCGGCAGCGAAACGAGAACGCTGGTCTTCACATCGAGCGGCCCGATGGCCGTGCTCGATGGCATCACAGCGCCGGATCTGGCAAAGAAGCTCGGCATTGAGCCGATGATCTCCACACCGCAGAAATTCCTCGGCGAAAAGGTCGTCTCGGAGAGGAGCGAGACATCCGAAGGCATCACTTTTGCCACCCGCATCAGCCTCAATGTCTCAACAGTCGAGACGCATCCAGGCAAGGTACTTGCCGGCTGCTCCTACAAGGTCGAGGTCATGTAAAAGCGTGTCGTCCGGCATCGCAGAGGACATATCGGTCAATCACTGATTGAGGACCAACTACACCTCTGCGGCTTGATGTTTTGTCACCTTTGCCTAGGTTTGCGACCTACCGGGCTGAGGGGCTTTCCATGAAGAATTGTCTTTTCGTATTACTTGCTGCGACCGTCGTGCTTTCCGGCAGTCGAACCACCCAGGCGGCTGATAGGCCGGACGTCAAAACCGGCTTCGCCCGCTGCATGAAAAACTATCCTTCCTTTCCCCTCTCCGCAAAGGAGGAAATCAGGACCTTCATGGGGGTATCGAAGGAGCGCGCGCCTCGACTTTTCTGTCAGCGCCTCGCCAAGGCTGTCGCCAGTGGACGCATTACCTTGTCCGATATCAATCGGCTTCAGGAGAACCGATCCACCGAGATCTGGAAGGTCATAAAGGGGAAATAGGCGAGGATCGCCGCGCCGGCGACCCTCGCAAGAAAAGTTCGAGCCCGAGCTCGAACCTGGTCCCATCAATCGTTGTCGATGGCCGTGGCGATGCGGGCGATTGCCTGCTGATAGACGCTCGCCGAATTCCAGCCGGCAATTGCGCCCATATTGCCATCAGCGCCGACACCGGGCCGCCAGCCGTGGCCCTTGAGGAAGTTGGCGGTCGAGGCAAGCGCGGTTTCCTTGTCGCGCAGGTTTGCTCCGCCGACGCCATATTTCAGGACATTTCCTGGCAGGAACTGGGTGTGGCCGATCTCTCCGTGCATCGCGCCCACCGAACTGGCGGTCAGCGCACCGCGATCGACGAGCTTGAGCGCGGCGATGGCGTGCGGGTAGAAGAACTCGGGGCGGCGGCAGTCATAGGCGAGGGTCACGATGGCGGAAACGGTGTTCTGTTTGCCCATGGCCGCGCCAAAACCGGTTTCCATGCCCCAGATGGCGAGCAGCACGCCCGGCGTTACGCCATAGGTGCTCTCGATCCGGTTGAAGAGCGCCGCATTGGCCCTCTTCATGGACTTGCCGCGCGAAATGATTGTCGCGGCGCCCCTGCGCTTCATGAAATCTTCCACCGAACCGCTGAAAGCCTTCTTGACCGCCCGGTCGGCGCGTATGGTCGCCGTGGCGTATGTCGCGCCTTCCAGCGCCGCAAGGCCGCGGCTCTTGACGCCTTCAGCCTGCGCTTGCTGCGCGAAATCCGCCTTCCACTGGTCGAACCCCGCGGCCGACTTGCCGCATTCGGCCGCCTGGGTGGCGCCGGTCAGCAGCAAAAGCGCCGCCACGGCTGCGAAAACCTTTCCCTTGGCACGCAATGCCATTCTCATCTCCTGGTTGCCTGAATCACCTCGCGAGGCGAATTTGCCAGCGAACATCGAGCTTGTCACCGACGTTTCCCCGGCGCCCGCCGTGTTCCGGCTAAAGGCCAGAACCCTGCTCCAATCAAGCGTTTTTTGCCGATTTCGCCGATTCGGGCGTCGATCTGGCGGCGCCTGCGGCTCACCTGCAACGACAATCTGGAACAAAGCGTGAGCATCGATCGAAACTTTAGCGGGAACGTCAGGATGCCGGAGGCGTTGGCGGTGCGAGGGACGATGACAGAGGAGCAAGACAATGAGGACATTGCTGTTGTCTGCGATCGCGGGAACACTCGTTGCCATGTCTGGCGCGGCATGGGCGGATACGCTCGTATCGGCCGACAGAGACCTCAACATGCGCGCCGGGCCTGGTTCACGTTACCCCGTGGTGGGTGTCCTGGCTGAGGGTCAGACCGCGGTGCTGGATGGTTGCCTGCAAGGCTCGAAATGGTGCGCCGTCGGCAATGCCGACAACCGTGCCTGGATCAATTCGGACTATGTCACCAGCGAATTCTCCGGCAGGCGCGTGCTGCTGACAGAACGGCCCGTCGATTCAGGCGTGACCGTGATCGAGACGCCGGGCGCCGTCATGGACGATGAACTGTCGACCGGATCGATCATCCAGGATGATGATGCGGATATGCCGGTGCCGCCGATGGAAGTGCGCAGCTACGTCAGGACGAACGCGGTTGATCCGATCTACATCCAGGATGAGGTTCGGACCGGCGCGACACTGCCCGATACGGTCATGCTGCGTGAAGTTCCCGGATATGACTATCGATATGCCTATGTGAATGGCGAGCCGGTCATCGTCAGCCCGTCGTCCAGGCATATCGTCTATGTCGGCGAGTAATCATAACGACTGTCGGCGGCGCGATCCGACAAATTTAACCTAATCCTTGCGACGTGATTGCGAGGTTTCCGGGCATCGCCTAGTCATGGCGGTGCCCGATGTTACAGGCGGGTCATTCGAGAAGAGCCCGCATGATCTCCGAGCCGACAGCCTTCGAGCGTTACCGTTCGAGCCCGAATGGCAAAATGACGCTCCCGCGTCTCACCTTCGGCACCATCATCATCTTGCTGGTCTGGACACTTTCGACTTTTGCGGCGGTGCGGGCCGGCTGGGGTTTCGTTGCGCTGGTGCCCGCCTCGTTGCGGCCGGATGGCTATGGCATGGAGGCTTTCCTCACCTCGCCCATCGGTGTGCTGACAGCGCTGGTCACATTCAGCGGCATATGGGCTGGTGCGTGGCTGGCGATGCGATGGATCCACCGCGAGCCGCTTTCGGCCCTTTTCGGCAACAGCCAGAGGATTTCCCGATCCGGTTTCCTCAAAGGTTTTGTTGCCGTCATCCTCACATCGGTCTTTTCCGAAGTGCTGCTGTTTCTGCTCGATCCTGTGATCCAGCGTGGCTCGATCCGCCTTGGTGTCTGGTTGTTGGCTTTGGTGCCTGTCGCGCTGCTTGGTTTCGTGCAGACCTCCGCGGAAGAGCTGTTGTTTCGCGGCTACCTGCCGCGCGGGCTGGCCGGACGTTTCCGAAGCCCGGCGGTGTGGGCGCTGCTGCCAACGCTGGTCTTCACGGCGCTGCACTGGAGTGGAGGCTCGGCGCCCGCGATGAACGCTGCCGGACTGATCTCCATCGGTGTCTTCGCGGCTGTCCTGATGATGCTCGTCCATTCGACAGGGAATCTCGGCGCGGCCTTCGGTGCCCATCTCGGCAACAACCTGTTCGGTTTCCTGCTGATTTCGCACCAGGCCAGTCTTTCCAGCTTTGCGCTGTTCGAGGCACGATCGCTGGAGGGCGCTGGCTGGGCTGGCACCGATGCGGTCCTGATCGCGGGTATCGGCATCGTATCCAGCCTGCTGACGGCACTGCTTCTGCTGCATCCGCGCTCGCCGCTCAGGGTGGCGCCGGATCTCGGTTGACTGGCCGAAAACGCCGATTTCAGCCATTTCCCTTGACTCTCGGCCATTTTTCCTGTCAAAGGCCGCCAACTTCCGCGACGATCGTCTTCGCGAAAGCCGACCGGGACGAGGCAAGCGCGTCAAGATGCGCTGCCGAGCGATCCCGGAGGCCAACACCCGGCAGCGCTGTGCGCCCCCGGGGTGCTTTTTGGTTTTGGGCTTTGCTTGGATGATCGGTGCGGACGTATTACCTCTCGGGTCTGACCATCCGGGATCGAAGGAAGAAGCATGTTCGAATCGCTGCAAGAGCGACTTGGCTCAATTCTGAACGGCCTTACCGGCCGCGGCGCGCTGTCGGAGGCTGATGTCTCGGCCGCGCTGCGCGAAGTGCGCCGTGCGCTGCTCGAGGCCGACGTCGCACTGGAAGTCGTGCGTTCGTTCACCGACAAGGTGCGGGAGAAGGCGGTCGGCGCGGCGGTTCTGAAGGCGATCAAGCCCGGCCAGATGGTCGTGAAGATCGTTCATGACGAACTGGTCGAGATGCTGGGTGCCGAAGGCGTCGCCATCGACCTCAATGCGCCGGCGCCGGTCGTCGTCATGATGGTCGGTCTGCAGGGCTCCGGCAAAACGACGACCAGCGCCAAGATCGCCAAGCGGCTGACCGAGCGCCAGGGCAAGAAAGTGCTCATGGCCTCGCTCGACACGCGCCGCCCGGCGGCGCAGGAGCAGCTGCGGCAGCTCGGTGAGCAGACCAAGGTGGCGACGCTGCCGATCATCGCCGGACAGACCCCGGTCGACATCGCCAAGCGTGCCGTTCAGGCGGCCAAGCTGGGCGGCCATGACGTGGTCATCCTCGACACCGCCGGTCGGACGCATATCGACGAGCCTTTGATGGTCGAGATGGCCGACATCAAGAAGGCTTCGACCCCGCATGAAATCCTGCTGGTGGCCGACTCGCTGACCGGTCAGGATGCCGTCAATCTCGCCAAGAATTTCGACGACCGCGTCGGCATCACCGGGCTGGTGCTGACCCGTATGGACGGTGACGGCCGCGGCGGCGCGGCGCTGTCGATGCGCGCGGTCACCGGAAAGCCGATCAAGCTCATCGGCACCGGCGAGAAGATGGACGGGCTGGAGGAATTCCACCCCAAGCGTATCGCCGACCGTATCCTCGGCATGGGCGATATCGTTTCGCTGGTCGAGAAGGCTGCCGAAACCATCGACGCGGAAAAGGCCGCGGCGATGGCCAAGAAGATGCAGTCCGGCAAGTTCGACCTGAACGACCTCGCCGATCAACTCGGCCAGATGCAAAAAATGGGCGGCATGGGCGGCATCATGGGCCTGATGCCCGGCATGGGCAAGATGAAGGACCAGATGGCGGCAGCCGGCCTCGACGACAAGATGTTCGGCCGCCAGCTTGCCATCATCTCGTCGATGACCAAGGCCGAGCGGGCAAACCCGGACCTTCTCAAGCACAGCCGCAAGAAGCGCATCGCTGCCGGTTCCGGGACCGATGCCGCCGAGATCAACAAGCTCCTGAAGATGCATCGCGGCATGGCCGACATGATGAAGGCGATGGGCGGCAAGGGCAAAGGCGGCGGCATGATGCGCGGCCTGATGGGCGGGCTGGCCAACAAGATGGGCCTTGGCGGCACGATGCCTGGGATGGGTGGCATGCCCGATCTTTCCAAGATGGACCCCAAGCAGATCGAAGCCTTGCAGAAACAGGCGGAAGCCGCGGGCCTCGGCAAGGGTCTTCCGGGCGGAATGCCCGGCGGTCTACCAGGCCTCGGTGGCGGCGGTTTGCCGGGCCTGCCTGGTGGCCTGAAGCTTCCGGGCCTCGGTGGTCCGGGTGGCTTACCGGGCCTCGGCAAGAAGAAGTGAGGCGGCGATGAGCGACGAGAAAAAAATGGAAGCCGCCCGCGCCCAGCTCGCAGGCTATCGTGCTTCGATCGACAACATCGATGCCGCGCTCGTGCATATGCTGGCAGAGCGTTTCCGCTGCACCAAGGCGGTCGGCGTTCTGAAGGCCACGCATGGCTTGCCGCCAGCCGACCCGAAGCGCGAGACCGAGCAGATCGAGCGGTTGCGCCGACTTGCCAAGGAAGCGCAGCTCGATCCCGATTTCGCAGAGAAATTCCTGAACTTCGTCATCCGCGAAGTGATCCGCCATCACGAGCAGATCGCCGCGGAAACGGCGCAAGCATAACCGGCTGGACCCGGCCGTAACCCGATCAACGAGAATCAGAGCTTTAGGAGAAACAAAATGGCACTGAAAATCAGACTGGCCCGCGCGGGCTCGAAGAAGCGTCCTTACTACCACATCGTCGTCGCCGACGCGCGCTCGCCGCGCGACGGCCGTTTCATTGAATCGATCGGCGCCTGGAACCCGCTGCTGCCCAAGGATGGCGACCGCGTCAAGATCGACGCTGATCGCGCCAAGCATTGGCTGGGCAACGGCGCGCAGCCGACCGACCGCGTGCTGCGTTTCTTCGACGAAGCCGGTATCGCCAAGCGCGAAGCCCGCAACAACCCGTCCAAGGCCGAGCCGGGCAAGAAGGCGCAGGAACGCGCCGCCTTGCTTAAGAAGGCGCAGGAAGACGCCGCTGCCGCCGTGGCTGCCGCTGCCGCCCCGGCTGAAGCCAGCGAGTAAACAGTTCCGCTACGGCGGAGAAACGGCGGGCCGAAAGGCCCGCCGTTTTGCGTTCAGGCAACAGGGTCGGCAAATGGAGTGTCCGGTTTGCTGGCGTAGAAGATCACCATCCGTGCGGGCGTATCGGTGCTCAGATTGCGGCCGGTCATGGCGACGTGCGCCGGTTCGACAAAGACCTCACCCGCCCTTATCTCCATCGGCGCACGGCCTTCGAGCTCAAGCGTGAACGTTCCTTCCAGCATATAGACCGTCACGGGGTGACGGTGGCTGTGATGAGGCGTGCAATCGCCAGGATCAAGCCTGGCCAGCAGGATCCGTATTTCCTGTGTCTCCTGTGTCGGCATGTCGGTGGTCGCCGCGCGGTACGCGACCGATAGCTTCGCGGCACCCGAAGATTGTGCCGAGGTGGTGATGCCGACGGTCAGGCCGGCGATGGCGTCTCTGGTTGCCATTGTCTCGTGCATCGTCTCCTCCATCGTTTCGTAATGAAGGCTAATGCCGGGCCGCTCTTTCCGGCAGCCGCAAGCTTGCAGAGCCGCCGAGCAGAAGCGCATAACGTCGGGATGTTCGACTGGAACGACCTGCGCTATCTGCTTGCCGTCGCGCGCGAGGGCAGCACGCTGGCGGCTGCGCGGGTGCTGGGAGTAAACCAGTCCACGGTCCATCGACGGCTGGTTGAGCTCGAGCGGCGCGTCGGTTCTGCACTCGTCTCCCGACATGCAACGGGCTACAGGCTAACGAGCCTGGGCGAGGCGCTGCTTCCGGCAGCCGAGCGCGTAGAAGCAGAAATTCTGGTTCTTCAGAACCAGATCCGCGCTCACGGGGACGAGCTTGTCGGGGTCATTCACCTGACCTGCCCCGAGCCACTGGTGTCCCGCCTCGCAGGGTCGTCCTATCTCGACCTCTTCCACGAGAAGCATCCGGGTTTGACGATCGAATTCGTGATGAGTGACCGCTATCTCGACCTTGGAAAGGGCGAGGCGGACGTGGCGCTGCGTTCAGGCGAACCGGATGACGAAACGCTGGTCGGCCGCAAGATCGCCGATTCGATATGGGCGGTCTACGCCAGCAAGAGTTATCTTCAGCATCATGGTCGGCCGGAACGGGTCGACGACCTTGGCCGACACGCGCTGGTTGGCTTCGATGGAATGCTCGTCAACCATCGCGCTGCGAAATGGCTGTCTGCCGTTGCCCCCGGCGCCAGGATCGCTGCCCGCAACAACAGCGTGCTTGGCGTGTTGCATGCCGTGAAATCAGGTATCGGCATCGCGCCGCTGCCAACCACCATTGCAGACACGGAGGATGACCTGGTCCAGGTTCTTCCCCCGGTGCAGGACCTTGCACGGGGTTGGTATCTTCTCACCCGTGCCGATCTGCGCCAGACGCCGCGCATCAGCAGCTTCTTTGATTTCACGTTCCGTCATCTGCATCTCATTAGGCCGATCCTGATGGGCTGATGTCTGTCCTCACGTCGAAAGATGGGCGCGTTGCGGGCGGCGATTCCTCCCTTTCGAAGTATGACGGGTATATGACATTCGGCTTAAGCAAGAAGTAAGTAAGCGGCCGCTAACGTGCTTGATATGGCGCGCTGTCCAAGGATGTTGCGCGAGGCATGATGCCGTGATGCCGGGCCGGAATTGTTCCGGCATGTGCTGAAAATCGATGCGACTCTGCCGTGAAGCCTGGTGCATGCCGGGCCGTGGAAGCGTTGCGGCAATGGCGGGCTGGAATGATGTCGATTGCGGTGCGGGTCAAGGAACTGGACGGGCTTGCGAGGCAACAACAGCCGACCGAGCCAAGTCCTTCGAGCCAGGCCGACCGCGTGTTCCGTATCGACACCGAATTCGAGGACGTTCGACTGATGTTGCGTCGCTGGCAGGCGGCATGCATCGACGGCGTTCTCCCCCCTTATGAGGAGCTGGCACTGGGCAGCGTCGGTCGTTTTGCCGACGAACTGGCAGTGGTTCGGCTTTCGGAAGGCCATGCGGGTTTCATCCTGCGCGCGGGCTCCCGTTTCTGCAGCCTGGCTGACATCGCCGAGGCATCGGTCTCGCTTTCCGTCCTGCCGTTTGCGGTTCGACGCGCGGTGAATGACGCCATCGACCTCGCGCGCCTGGCTGCGCGCCCCTATCTGACGCTGTGCCGGTCGATCATCGACGGCATGGTGTCAACCATGGAGGTGCTGGCGCTGCCGCTATCCTGTCGCTGGCCAGGCGAATACTTCCTGGTTTTCGCAAGACCGCGCAAAAGCCAGGTCGATCTGGCACGTCTGCTCATCAACTCGACCGACGAGGGCATTCTGGCGCTGAGCCCACTGGAAGGCGTCGGTACCGCGCCCCGCGACTATCAGGTGCTCAGCATAAACAACGCCGCGGCCAGGATGCTCGGCGCACCGGCGGAAAACATGCGCCTGCGCCTGTTGTCCGAGGTGAGTGCGGCTGAATGCCTGGCGCGTCTGCTTGATCAGCGCTCTCGCAACCGAAGCCAGGGCACTGCTGTACCGTCGCTCGAACTCGAATACGATCTCGCCGGCGAAGCGATCTCCCTGCAGGTGGGTGTCGTCGAAACCGACGGTCTTCTTGCCGTGACGCTGACCGATGTGCGTGAGATCCGCAATCGCGAGGTGCTGTTCCGTTCGCTGTTCGACGACAACCCGGTGCCGATGTATGTGCGCCATCTCGCGACCGGCGCGTTCCTCAACGCAAATGCCGCGGCACTTCACCTTTACGGGCATGATCGCGCTGCTTTCCTCGCCCTGGACATCCGCAATCTCGAACCGAATTCCGCGGCGCGTGTTGGTTCTTCCGGCGAACGCTTCGCGCGCCACCGCACGGCATCAGGAGCCGAGCTGGACGTCATCGAATACACGCGTGCCATAACCGTCGGCGGACAACCGGCAACGCTCTCGACCATCGTCGATGTCACCGAGCGCAAGCGGGCGGAAGAGCGGATCTCGTTCCTCGCGCACCACGATCCGCTGACCGGGGTCGGCAATCGTACGACCTTTTCACAGGAAATCGAGGAGGCGGTGGCAACCGCGGTTGCCGGCCACCAGCCATTCGCACTGGTTCTGATCGATCTCGATGACTTCAAGGCCGTCAACGATACGCTGGGTCACGCCGCCGGCGATTCCCTGCTGATCGAAACCGCCGACAGGATCCGCCGGCTGCTGCGCCGTACGGATCTCGTCGCTCGTCTCGGTGGCGATGAATTCGCCGTGCTGTTGCGTGGTGCGTTGAGCCGAGACGACGTCCAGTTGCTGGCCGGGCGGATCATCCACGCGATCGCCCAGCCGCACGGCTATGAGGGACACAAGCTTTCCATCGGCGCCAGCCTGGGCGCCGCCATCGCGCCTGTCGATGCACGTGAGGCCGGCACGCTGCTGAAATGCGCCGACCTCGCTCTCTACCGCTCGAAGCGCGAGGGCAAGGGCACGTTCCATTTCTTCGAACCCGAAATGGACGCCGAAATGCGGGAGCGCCGTGAGTTGGAACTGGAACTGCGCTCGGCCGATTTCGACCGCGAACTGGAGTTGCACTACCAGCCGATCATCTCGCTGCGCAGCGGCGGCCTGCGTGGCTTCGAAGCGCTGGTGCGCTGGCGCAACCCGAGACGCGGCATGGTGTCCCCGGCAGAATTCATCCCCTTGGCCGAAGAGACAGGCATGATCGATGCCATCGGCCGTTGGGTCCTGGAGGAGGCCTGCCGGCGTGCGGCTGCCTGGCCACAGGATCTCATCATCGCCGTCAACGCTTCGGCGGTGCAGTTCCGCCAGGGCCGCTTCGCGGAGACAGTCACCCAGGCGCTCGCGGCGTCCGGGCTCGATCCCTCGCGCCTGGAGATCGAAATCACCGAATCCGTGCTGCTGGCCGACACGGGTGCCAATCTTGCTTTGCTGGAGCGGCTGAAGGATGTCGGCGTGCGTGTCGCGCTCGACGATTTCGGCACCGGTTATTCAAGCATGAGTTATCTCAGGCGCTTCCCGTTCAGCCGGCTGAAGATCGATCGCTCCTTCATCCGCGACATTGGTTCCAGCCGCGAATCCATGGCGATTGTCAGGGCGATCATCGGTCTGGGCGCCAATCTCGGCATCGATACAACTGCGGAAGGCGTCGAGACGGGTGCGCAGCTCGAACTGCTGCGGCAGGAACGCTGCGGCGAGATTCAGGGCTTCCTGTTCAGCCCCCCGGTCGACAGCGTCGGCGCCTTGCGCATCATAGACAGCTACCGCAGCGACGAGAGTAAGGTCGCCTAAAAGCAATCCCGGGAAAAGTGTGCAGCGGTTTTCCGGCCGGAATTGCCTAAAGCAAAAATTGAAGCGCTTCGGCTTCCGAAAAAGGAAACGCTCTGGCCTTGGAGGCCATCCGTCACGAATAGAAGTAGTTTTCTGCCTCCAGCACCGGCGGTGCCGGTTCGCCGAGTGCTTCGAACACGGATACCTCGCAGACCCGGCAAAGCGCGTCGAGCGCAAGGTCGTTGGCCTCCGTGCCGAAAGGGTCTTCCAGTTCTTCCGACAAGGCATCGAGCCCGAAGAAGGTGTAGGCGATCAGCGCCGTGAAAAGCGGCGTCACCCAGCCGGCGGTCGCGGCAAGCCCGAAGGGCAACAGCAGGCAGACGATGTAGGCCGTTCTGTGCAGCAGCAGTGCATAGGCAAAAGGCAGCGGTGTGCCGGCGATGCGTTCGCAACCAGCCTGCATGGCGGCGATCGCCGACAGGCGCTCGTCGAGGATGCGATAGCCGATACTGTCGATCGTGCCGCTTTCACGCAGGGCTGCCACTCGTTTGCCCATGCGTCTCACCATCTCGTCCGGCCGATTGACGAAGACCGCGAGGCTGTCGGCCGCCTCGCCGATGAAGGGACGCGCGTCGGTGGTGCTGTCGATCCGCCGCAATTGCCCGCGCAACATGTGACAGAAGGCCAGCACGTCCATCAGCAGCGAACGTTGTTCCTCCCGCGATGAAATGAGTCCGGTCGCGGCACGGGCAAGGTTGCGGACATCGTAGACAAGTTGTCCCCAGAGCTTGCGCGCTTCCCACCAGCGGTCATAAGCGGCGTTGTTGCGGAAGCCGAGATAGATCGACAATGTCACGCCCAACAGACCGAAGGGGGCGATGGTGAAACCGCTCAGCTCTAAGCCGAAATATCTGACCAGCGCGACCACGGCGACCGCATAAGCGGCAAAACCGAGGATCTGCGGCAGAATTCGCGGTACGATCGACCCGCGCATGATGAAGAAGAGCTGCCAGAGCCCCGGTTTTGGCCGCACGATCATGACAACCCCACTCTTGCCCACCCTTCGACAGCCGGGCATAGAATGGGAAATGGCGGCTAGCAACACACGGCCGCGACAGGATGCGTCGCGACCGCCGCTTCATGCGCTGTACTGCTTCTGCTCGTCAGTATCCGGGGCGAGAGCGATAATCCGGATCGTCGTTGTAGTAACGGCCGCCGCGATCCGGACAGCGATCGACGAAGACCCGTCCATAACGATCGCGGTAGCGGCATTTGCCACGCTCGCTGGCGTTGCCGATCAAGGCGCCTGCCACAGTGCCGACAGCGCCGCCGATGACGGCACCCTCGACTGGATTGCCTGCGACGGCGGCACCCACTGCCGCGCCACCCAGTCCGCCGATTGCAGCGCCCCTTTCCGTCTGCGAACAGGCGGCAAGGGGCAGCAACAAAGCTGCCAGGATCAAGACGTTCTTCATGATCGTTCCTTTCGAAGCGACATACCGCCCGCCTGTGTCCAACGCCGTAGCGTTGGATTCGATCCAAACAATCACTCCCTTAGCCGGAGAACGGCAACAGAGCGCGCAACCGCGGATCACGCAGCCACAGGCCGCCCCACAGAAGCAGGCCGAGATAGATGCCGAAGAAGGTGTGCGAGAACAGTGGATTGCCGATCCTGACGTGAGTGGCGATCGCGCCGCCGAAATAGGCGGTAAGCAGGATGGCTCCCAGGAAAGAGGTGCGCGGCCAGGCGTAGAGCGCGGTGGAGATCAGGCCGATGACACCGAGCAGGCGCGCGGTGCCGACATCCGCGGGCCAGCCGATCTCGGTCATCGTCTGGGTGACGATATCGAGTGGTGGCAGCTTGATCACGCCGTCGAATATCATGAAAAGGACGATCAAGCCGCTCATGATGCGGCCAGCCCACAGGGCTCGGGTCGAGACGGTTTCCGTCGATGCGTTGAGATTGGACATGTTGTTCCCTCCAATGCTTCGTTGGCCCGGGGTTGTCCGAGGCCATCTGCGAAGTTACGCCTAGGACGGATAAGCCGGCGCAAATCCGACAGGGGTCTTGATTTTTTGCCGCTGAACCAACCTGCGAGGAAACAATGAGTGGTGAGACCAAGCTGAAGACGTTGCTCGGTTCGATGCGGCCGGAACTGCAACCGGAGACATATGTCTTTGTCACCCTTCCGCTTGACCACAGCCTGCCGGATGGTGTCCCGCCGTTGATGGTGTTTGGTGAAAAAGAGGGCTGGACCTGCATCGTCGGCGAAGACGCAGCCGGCCGAGCCGGGCTGTCTGGCACCTTCCCCTGCCGCATGATCACGCTTTCCATCCACTCGTCGCTCGAGGCCGTGGGCTTTCTCGCTGCCATCCTGCCGCGCCTTGCCGCCGCAGGCATGGGGGTCAATCCGGTCTCGGGTTTCTACCACGACCATCTTTTCGTGCCGGCCGATCGCGCCGACGATGCGATGCGTATGCTCGAGGACCTGGCGGCGGCAAACAGGAGCTGACAGTTCCAGCCCTACTTAACGCGTTGTTTGTCCCTTGGTTCTAGTGTGCAGGCGGGACATTCGGGCGTGGCGGTGAGTCAGGACCTTTTCATATCGCTTCTCAATCCGGTGCTGTCGATCGTTCTGTCGACGGCATTTTTCGTGCTGTGGTCTTTCCGGCGCGAGAACCGCTACGTGCTGCAACTGTGCATCTGCTACCTAGCCGTGGCGATCGGTTTCACACTGCAATCGTTCGACCTCGGTGCCGGCCTGGCCGTGTCGAAAGTGATTTCCAATTTTCTGTTTTTCGGCGCGCTTCTGCTGTTTGTCGCGGCAGTCGCGACCCGCCAGGGCGTGCGCGTCCCCTGGGTAGCGTCGCTGGTCTGCATAGCGGCTGGCATGGGCGGCCTGCTCTGGTTCCTGTTCGTGCAACCTTACTTTCCCGGGCGGGTGTTTTCCGTGAACTACGGCCTGGGTGCGCTGTGCATCATCGCCGTGATGCGGCTGCGCCAGTCCAGCCGCCGCTCGGTGATCGACCGGATGATCGTCCTGATGGCCGGATTGAGGGCGGCTGACTTTTTCATTCGCCCGCTGCTGGTCGCATTGTTGAGCGGCGTCGATGCCGGCCGTCCGCCATACCTGCACTCGCCCTACTGGCTGACCACCAGCCTTTCGGTAATGGTGTTCTCGCTGCTGATCGCGCTCACCCTGCTGACTGCCGTTGCGCTCGACACCATCAACGAATTGCAGGCCGAGTCCGAGACCGATGCATTGTCGAAACTGCTCAACCGGCGCGGCTTCGAACAGAAAGCCGCGTCCGTTCTGCAGCGTAGCGCCCGCAACGGCGCGCCGGTGACACTGGTGCTGGCCGATCTGGATCATTTCAAGTCGGTCAACGACCGTTTCGGACATGCTGTCGGCGACCAGGTCATCGTCGAATTCGCCGCGAGGCTGCAGGCGGCGGGTTCGCGCGCGGTCGTCGGGCGGATCGGCGGCGAAGAATTCGCGGTGCTGATGCCGTCGACCGATCTGGTTGCCGGGCGCCTGTTTGCCGAAACGGTGCGGGGGGCCTTCTGCTCGGAAACAGTCGAAGGCGTGCCGCAGGGCGTCAAGCTGACCGCCAGTTTCGGCGTCGCCGGCCGCTTCGGAGGCGAAGAACTCGCCCCGCTGATGTTGCGCGCAGACGAGGCGCTCTACAAAGCGAAGCAGAACGGGCGCGACAGCGTCCGCATATCGTTCCAGAGGCAGCCGATGGCCGCATACGTGGAACTGCCGGCTGCGAGTTGACGGAACTGCCGCCCGGTTAACCTGTTCTTCGTTTCGCAGCGCTACAATCATCACTTGCTAAAATGATTAAGTTGATGCGACCGGAACCGAGGCTACGGATAGATTTGTCGCGATGAGCGGTGCGAACTTCATCCTGGCGATCAACCTTTTCGTCGCTGGCCTGCTGGCAGCGGCTTTCATGACTGTTGCCGCCTACGACACGCGACGTGTCGCGGCGCGTTGGCTGGCGCTCGGTTACGCCGTCGGCATGGTCTATTTCGTCGTTGAATTCTCCATCCCTGCTTTCAACTATGCGACGCCACCGGTGGTGGCGGCGTTTGCGGTATTTCTTGCAGCAACCCTCATCTTCAACGTCGGGCTCGCCAACAAATACGGCATAACGCCGCCGTGGCGTTTCATGGTGGCGTTTTTGCTGCTTACTTCAGTGATCGTCTATTTCGTGCAGGATCTGCCTCGGAATTCCTTCCCGCGCATGGCAGCCTATCAATTCCCCTATGCCGCGGCGCAGCTCATCGGACTGTGGATCGTTTGGTCGTCGCGCCAGCGGCGCGAGAAGCTCGACATCATCCTGATGGCTGTTCTCGCGGCGAGCGCGCTGCAGTTTGCGTCGAAGCCGTTGATCGCCCACGCATTGGGCGGCTGGGGTGCCAATCCGCAAGCCTATCTGCAGACGAACTATGCGATGGTCTCGCAGTCGATTGGCACGGTGTTTGCCATTGCGATTGCCTTGCTGCTTCTGGTCATCCTGGTGCGCGACGTGCTCGCCGAAGCCACTTCGAAATCGGAGACCGATACGCTCTCGGGCCTGCTCAATCGCGGCGGGTTCGAGCGTCATGCCGAAACGGCATTGCGCGACGGGGCCCGCCAGGGCCTGCCGGTGTCGCTCGTCATTGCCGATCTCGACCATTTCAAGCTGGTCAACGACAATTTCGGCCATGCCTGCGGCGACCGCGTTATCGAAACCTTCTCGGGTTTCCTGCGCGATGCGGCCGGGCGGAGCCATCTCGCCGCACGTCTCGGCGGCGAAGAGTTCGCTGTGATGCTGCCGGGGACCAATCTTGCCGCCGCGCGACTGTTCGCTGAAGGCGCGCGCAGTGCCTTCGGTGCCCTGCCGATCAAGGGGTTGCCGCTGTCCTATCGCTGTACGGCGAGCTTCGGCGTTGCCGAACTACGCTCCGGGGAAACCCTCTCCGAATTGGTGCGCAGGGCGGACGAGGCACTTTACGGCGCCAAGAAGGGGGGCCGTGACCAGGTCCGCGTGGCTTCGGGGCCGATCGCCCTCGTCGGCAAACCCAACGGCAAGCCGCTGGGCAACGGCTTCAACGGCAGGGACTGATTTCCGGCATTTCGCCGTCGGCAAGGCCGTACATATAGGAGCGGCCCTTCACGAAGGCCGGCGGCCGATAGCAGTCGCGTTCATCGGCGTGGCTGCCCATTCGATCCATATAAAGAAGCTTCGGCTGGCCGGCGCTGGTGTAGTCGGCCATCTTCCTGGCCATGGCGCCTTCGCCGACCAGGATGCGCTTGTAACCAGTCGCACTGTCGATCACGAGGTTGCCGAAAGAGTCGGCGTAGGCGCGATCGTGCTGACTCGACCACGCCAGGGCGGGAAACGCCTGGCCGACTGTCATGGCCACAAACGTGATGCCGATGACGGCATGGCGGGTAGAATTCCAATGCATGGCGCTCCTCCATTCGAACGAGGGCTGCCTCCTCGAATCGTAGAATTAACCTTTTCTTAACCTTTGTTAAGGGGGTGGCGCGTTGGCATGCGTGACTTCGCTTAACATGGTTAATATCGTGGCTTGATCGGCAGGGATGATCGCGACTAGGTTGGCGCGGTGGAGGAGTCATATGGCGCTACGCCGAATTTCCCGGGCGACGCCCATCCTGATCACGCTTCTGGCGCTTGCAGCCTGTGTTTCGCAGCCGAGCAAATCCGCCCTGAAAGCCAACAGCGCACAGGGGCAGCTGGCTGCAGCCGCCACCGCTGCCGCACCGGCTTCGCAAGCCGCAACGACGCTGGTTGAAAAGGATACGCCGCAGCCACGCATGGCGACCTACAACTGCGCCGACGGCGGCCGCATGACCGTCGAGAACATTGGCACGGCGATCCGCGTTGTGGGCTCTGATGGTGTCAATGAGGAGCTGCCCGCGGCGCCGGCCGGCCAGAACAGCCGATTCGGTATCGACCATGACGCAATCGTGATCGACGGGCGCGAGGCGCTGGTCATGAAAGCCAATGCTACCCCTGTGGCCTGCAGGCGCTGATCCTTTCGGGCAGCATCCGATAGGCCAGTCGGGTGGTGGCATTCGCAGTCGCGAGGAAGTTCAATCGTTTAAAGGCGACGACGCCACTATTCATCAGACTAAATGACTTTTCCAAAACGATTTTCTGGCTTTGACGCGGTGCAAAAAGCGTTTTAGAACGCCGCTGTTCCATAGTCGCATTCCGAAGCGTCGATGCCGCGTTTGCATTGCCGTGACGGGTGCCGAACGGGGAAGCCATGAGCCACTCACCAGCCACCCGCGACAGACCACTTTCGCCGCATCTCACCATCTACCGGCCGACGATCACCATGACGATGTCGATCGTGCACCGCATCACCGGTTGCGCGCTTTATGTCGGCACGCTTCTGGTCGCCTGGTGGCTGACGGCAGCGGCCGGTCCGCAATCCTATTTCGATTTCGTCAACGGCATCTTCGGCTCCTGGTTCGGCCAGCTGGTGCTGCTTGGCTACACCTGGGCACTGATGCATCACATGCTGGGCGGCATCCGCCATTTCGTGTGGGATACCGGTGCCGGGCTCGAAAAGCACACCGCCTCGAAGATCGCCTGGGCGACATTGATCGGCTCGGTGATCCTGACGATCCTGATCTGGGTTGTCGGCTATATGGTCAGGGGAGGCTGAGCCGTGAGCGCGAACAAATCCGAGATGCGCACTGCGCTCAAGAAGGTGCGCGGCCTTGGCTCCGCTCGCGAAGGCACCATGCACTTCTGGCGCCAGCGCCTGACGGCGGTCGCCAATGTCCCGCTGCTGCTCTTCTTTGTCGGCTTCCTCATCGCCACCAACGGCGCATCCTATGAGGAAGTCCGCGCAGCCCTGGCCAACCCGCTGGTTGCGCTGGTGATGATCCTGGTGCTGGTTTCCGGGCTCGTTCACATGCGCCTCGGCATGCAGGTCGTCATCGAGGACTACGTTACCAGCGAGGGCAGAAAGCTCGCAGTGCTCATCCTCAATACTTTCTTCACGGTAGCGGTCGGCGTGGTTTCGATCTTCGCCCTGCTCAAGCTGGCATTCGGAGGCTGACGCTTTGGCCAAGGACGCAAAAAGCGGCAGCGCAGGCTCCGCCTATACCTATGTGGACCACAAATTCGACGTGGTGATCGTCGGCGCGGGTGGCGCCGGCCTGCGCGCTACGCTCGGCATGGCCGAGCAGGGACTGCGCACGGCCTGCATCACCAAGGTCTTCCCGACCCGTTCGCACACCGTGGCGGCGCAGGGCGGCATCGCCGCCTCGCTGCAGAACATGGGTCCCGACAGCTGGCAGTGGCACCTCTATGACACCGTGAAGGGCTCCGACTGGCTCGGGGATGTCGATGCCATGGAGTACATGGTGCGCGAGGCACCTGCCGCGGTCTACGAGCTCGAGCACTACGGCGTGCCGTTCTCGCGAACCGAGGAAGGCAAGATCTACCAGCGCCCGTTCGGCGGCCACATGATGAACTACGGCGACGGTCCGCCCGTGCAGCGCACCTGCGCGGCGGCCGACCGCACTGGCCACGCCATCCTGCATACGCTCTACGGCCAGTCTCTGAAGAACAACGCCCAGTTCTTCATCGAGTATTTCGCACTCGACCTGATCATGGACGATGACGGCACCTGCACCGGTGTCGTCGCCTGGAATCTCGATGACGGCACCATCCACCGCTTCTCGGCCAAGATGGTGGTGCTGGCGACCGGCGGCTACGGCCGCGCCTATCTGTCGGCAACCTCGGCACACACCTGCACCGGCGACGGCGGCGGCATGGCCGTGCGTGCCGGCCTGCCGTTGCAGGACATGGAATTCGTGCAATTCCATCCGACCGGAATCTATGGCGCCGGCTGCCTGATCACCGAAGGTGCGCGCGGCGAAGGCGGTTATCTGGTCAATTCCGAGGGCGAGCGCTTCATGGAGCGTTACGCACCTTCCGCCAAGGACCTTGCCTCGCGCGACGTCGTCTCGCGTTGCATGACGCTGGAAATCCGCGAAGGACGCGGCGTCGGCAAGCTGAAGGATCACATCTTCCTGCATCTCGACCATCTCGATCCGGCGGTTCTGCACGAACGCCTGCCGGGTATCTCGGAATCGGCGAAGATCTTCGCCGGCGTCGACGTGACGCGCGAGCCGATCCCGGTGCTGCCGACTGTGCACTACAACATGGGCGGCGTGCCGACCAACTACTGGGGCGAGGTGCTGAACCCGACCGCAAAGAGCCCGGACCGCGTATCGCCGGGCCTGATGGCGGTGGGCGAGGCCGGCTGCGCTTCCGTGCATGGCGCCAACCGTCTCGGCTCCAACTCGCTGATCGACCTTGTGGTGTTCGGCCGCGCGGCGGCGATCCGTGCGGGACAGGTGGTGGACCGCAGCTCCGCCGTGCCATCGGCCAACCCAAAGTCGCTCGAAAGGATCATGGATCGCTTCGACCGGCTGCGCTACGCCAATGGCAGCACGCCGACCGCGGTGTTGCGCGACAAGATGCAGCGCGCCATGCAGGAAGATGCTGCGGTGTTCCGCACGCAGGAGTCGCTCGAGCAAGGCTGCAAGCGCATTTCCGCGATCTGGGGCGAGCTGAAGGATCTCAAGGTCTTCGACCGCTCGATGATCTGGAATTCGGACCTGGTCGAGACGCTGGAGCTGGAAAACCTGATGGCCAACGCCATCGCCACCGTCTACGGCGCCGAAGCGCGCAAGGAAAGCCGCGGCGCACATGCCCGCGAGGACTTCTCGGCGCGTGACGACGCCAACTGGCGCAAGCACACGCTGGCGAAGGTCGGCGAGGATGGCAAGGTGACGCTGACCTATCGCGGCGTGCACACCGAAACCACGCTGCCGCTGGACAAGGGGGGCATCGACCCCGCAAAGATCGCGCCCAAGGCGCGGGTGTACTGAGGATGGGTGCGGCGCTGGCCACGGCTGGCTATTCCGGTACGCCGCTTGTGGCGAAGCTGGGACTGAAGGACGGCATGCATGCTGTCTTTCTTGCCTTGCCGGGACAGTTGGCGCGGCTCAGCGAAGCAGTCCGCTTTGCCACGGTGAGGCATTTCGCTGCCTGGGCAGACATCGAGGCCGATGCAAGCTGCGATGTGGTGCATGCTTTCACCAAGCAACGCGACGAGGTCGAGAGTTCGCTCAGTCAGCTGCAGGCTGCGATCAAGCGCGACGGCATGATCTGGGTGTCGTGGCCGAAAAAGGCATCCAAAGTGCCGACCGATGTGACCGAGGACGTGATCCGCGCCGAAGCGCTCAAGCTCGATCTGGTCGACATCAAGGTCGCGGCAATCGATGAAATCTGGTCCGGGCTGAAGCTCGTCATCCGAAAGGACCGTAGGTAATGGTCGAACTCGCACTCCCCAAGAATTCGCAGGTCAAGCCGGGCAAGACCTGGCCGAAGCCGGAAGGCGCGACGAACCTGCGCGAGTATCGCATCTACCGCTGGTCGCCGGACGATGACGAGAACCCGCGCATCGACACCTATTTCGTCGACATGGACGACTGCGGCCCGATGGTTCTCGACGCGCTGCTCTACATCAAGAACAAGATCGACCCGACGCTGACGCTGCGCCGTTCCTGCCGCGAAGGCATCTGCGGTTCCTGCGCCATGAACATCGACGGTTCCAACACTCTGGCCTGCACCAAGGGCTGCGACGACATTTCCGGCGCGGTGAAGGTCTACCCGCTGCCGCATATGCCGGTGGTGAAGGATCTGGTTCCTGATCTTACCAATTTCTACGCCCAGCATCGTTCGATCGAACCCTGGCTGAAAACGGTTTCGCCGGAGCCGGCCAAGGAATGGCTGCAGAGCCATGAGGATCGCCAGAAGCTCGATGGCCTCTACGAATGCATCCTGTGCGCCTGCTGCTCGACATCGTGCCCGAGCTACTGGTGGAACGGCGATCGCTATCTCGGTCCGGCCACGCTGCTGCAGGCCTACCGCTGGCTGATCGATTCCAGAGACGAAGCCACCGGTGAGCGCCTGGACAACCTCGAGGATCCGTTCCGGCTCTATCGCTGCCACACCATCATGAACTGCGCGCAGACCTGCCCGAAGGGTCTCAACCCGGCCAAGGCGATCGCCGAGATCAAGAAGATGATGGTGGAGCGGCGAGTCTGAGCGACCGTCTCCCGTCAAGTTTTTCGCCCGAGGCCGTCGTTTCAATCCGGCAGCGGCTGGATTTGGCGCGGGAGCAAGACGTCTCGATACTTTTTGCCATTGAAAGCGGCAGTCGCGCCTGGGGTTTCCCTTCGCCGGACAGCGATTATGACTGCCGGTTCGTCTATGCGTGCGGGATGCGGCGGCATCTGGTGCTCACCCAGCCGCGGGATGTGATCGAGTTTCCGATCGAAGGTGAGATCGATGCCGGGGGCTGGGATTTACGCAAGGCGCTGCTTCTGGCCCTGGGTGGAAATGCCGTCGTCGTGGAGTGGGTCAAGTCGCCGATCGTCTATGAAGAGATTCATGGGTTCAGGCAGTCACTGGTCGAAATCCTGGACCAGGTTGTCGACCCCATCAAGGTCGCGCAACACTATCTGGGTCTGGCGCGTTCGCACGTTGCCCGGCTTGGACATTTTTCCGGCGACGTGAACCTGAAAAAATTGTTCTATCTCATCCGGCCGATTGTCGCGCTGGACTGGATGGAGCAGCGTCATTTTGCAGCGTTGCCTCCGATGGCCCTGCCCGATTGTCTTTTCGAAACGGAGTTGCCCATCGCGACGACGCAGGCAATCCGTGATCTGATCGATCGCAAGGCCAAGACCCGGGAGATGGGCACGGGTCCAATCCCGGCCCCCATCGCCAGCTATGTGGAGCGACGCTACGCTCACCATGAAAAGAACATTCCAGATATGCGCAACGACGGAGCCGATCTCGCGCTGCGACATCAGTTGGCAGAGGACTTTTACCGGCAGACGATCGAGCGACTTGGCTGACAGCGCCTGGCGTTCGAGTTAGAGAGTAGACATGACCGCAGAAGATCTCCCTCATCTCACTCCCGCCGAAGCGCGGGTCCTCGGCTGCCTGATCGAGAAGAAAGAGCTTACCCCCGACGTCTATCCGATGACATCGAATGCGCTGGTGGCCGCAGCCAACCAGAAGACCTCGCGCGATCCGGTGATGACGTTGGAGATGGTCGAGATCATGCGCACGCTCGGCACATTGCAGACCAAGGGCCTGGTGCGCCAGCAATTCGCCTCGCGCGTCGAACGCTACGAACATCTGATGGCGCAGAGGTTCTCGCTGACCCGCAACCAGAGCGCGCTGATCGGCCTGCTTCTGCTGCGCGGTCCGCAGACGGTCCATGAATTGCAGGCGCGCGCCGAGCGCATGGCCAGTTTCGCCGACGCCGATGCCGTGCGTGGCGAACTCGACATGCTGATCGGCCGCAGGCCGCCCCTGGTCAAGGAAATCGGGCGAGCGCCGGGTCAGCGCGAAGACCGTTTCGCGCATCTGCTCTCCGGCGATGTCGAAGTTGGTGCGGTGGTTGTGACAAGCCGTGCGGCCGACACCGCTCCGTCCGCCGTTTCGGAGCTCGAAGAGCGGATCCGGCTTCTGGAGGAGGAAGTGGCGGCCCTCAAGGCCAGGCTCGATGCCGTAGGCGCATAGTGTGGCCGAGCCGCGGGCCAACGCCTCGACGAATGTCAGTTTCAAGGTCGACATCGTCGTTATCGGCGCGGGGCAGGCGGGCCTTTCTTCAGCCTATCACCTCGGCAGGCTGGGTCTGGCGGTCGGGCGACAGTTCCTCGTGCTGGACAGCAACCCGACGCCTGGCGGTGCCTGGCAGCATCGTTGGCCCTCGCTGACGCTGAGCACCGTCAACCGGGTACACGATCTGCCCGGCATGCAGTTCTCGGAGGCTGTCGACACCGGTGACGGAGCCGTCAAGGCGTCGGCCGCGGTGCCGGAATATTTCGCCAGTTACGAGCGCAAGTTCAATCTGCCGGTCTACCGGCCGGTCACGGCCAAAGTCGTCTGCGATCGCTCCGGGCGGCTGCGGATCGAGACGAACCGCGAGACGTTTTCGGCGCGCGGCATCATCAACGCCACGGGTACCTGGGAAAACCCGGTCATTCCGGCCTATCCCGGCGCAGACCTGTTCCTGGGTCGGCAACTCCACACCCATGACTATCGCGGCGCCGACGAGTTCGCGGGAAAACATGTCATCGTGGTCGGCGGTGGCATTTCGGCCTTGCAGCATCTCGATGAAATTTCGCGGGTGACCGGCACAAGCTGGGTCACCCGCTACGAGCCACAGTTCCGGGAACAGCCCTTCACGCCGGAAGATGGCCGCGCTGCGGTCGCCGCGGTCGAAGACAGGGTGCGGCGTGGCCTGGTTCCGGGATCGGTGGTTTCCGTTACCGGCATTTCGCTGACGCCAGCCCTGCGCGCCGCCCGGGATCGTGGTGCACTGAAGCGCCTGCCGATGTTCAGCGAGATCACCAGGGACGGCGTTCGCTGGCCTGACGGCTCCGAGCAGCGGGCCGACGTCATTCTGTGGGCGACGGGTTTCCGCAGTTCGCTCGATCATCTCGCGCCGCTGCAGCTGCGCGAGGACAATGGCGGGATCGTCATGGGTGGCCGGCTGGCAACGCGGGTCGAAAAGGATCCGCGTGTCCATCTGGTGGGTTATGGGCCCTCAGCCTCCACCATCGGCGCCAATCGCGCCGGCGGCGCGGCGGCCCGCGAGCTGGCCGGCCATCTCGGCTTGATCTGAACAGCCCGGCTCTCCATGCGGGACATCGATGGCGAGATGTGTCAGCAGCGATTTGCCGTGCCCTTGAACCGGCTGTCGGCGCTTCCTCTATTAGGGATTTGGCAAATACACGCTGCGCCGGCACCCTCGCCGTCGTTGTAATGGAGGGGTAAATGCCGAACCAGAAGGCGACACGCCGCGAATGGATCGGGCTGGTGGCACTCGCGCTGCCCTGCCTGCTCTACACGATGGACCTGACAGTGCTCAATCTCGCGGTGCCGCACCTGGTCGCCGACCTGAAGCCGAGCGCCGTGCAACTGCTCTGGATCGTCGACATCTACGGCTTCCTGATCGCCGGCTCGCTGATCACCATGGGCACGCTGGGTGACCGTATCGGTCGCCGCAAGGTGCTGCTCGCCGGCGCTATTCTCTTCGGCATAGCCTCGGTGATCGCCGCATTCTCGACCTCGGCCGAAATGCTGATCGCGGCGCGGGCGCTTCTCGGCATCGCCGGGGCGACCCTGGCGCCGTCGACGCTTTCGCTGATCCGCAACATGTTCCACGACGCCGGCGAGCGCACCTTCGCAATCTCGATCTGGGCGACCAGCTATTCGCTGGGTGCCGCCATCGGTCCGCTGCTCGGCGGCGTGCTGCTCGAGTATTTCTGGTGGGGTTCGGTGTTCCTGCTGGCTGTCCCGGTCATGGTGCTGCTTCTGATCGTCGGGCCGATCCTGCTG
Organism: Mesorhizobium sp. UC74_2; assembly: GCF_042701485.1. Taxonomy (NCBI): domain Bacteria; kingdom Pseudomonadati; phylum Pseudomonadota; class Alphaproteobacteria; order Hyphomicrobiales; family Phyllobacteriaceae; genus Mesorhizobium; species Mesorhizobium sp. UC74_2. Next base: position 5,672,127 of record NZ_CP170562.1, read on the forward strand.
CCCGAGTATCGCGATCCCGGCGCCGGCCGTCTCGACGTCGCCAGCGCGGCGCTTTCCCTGGTGGCCGTCCTGGCGATGGTCTACGGTCTGAAGCAGATCGCCTCGGACGGTGTCGCCTGGCTGCCGGTCGCGGCGATCCTTGGCGGCGTTGCCGTCGGTGCTGCCTTCGTGACACGACAGCGCCGCCTGGCCGATCCCCTGCTCGATCTCAGCCTGTTTCGTTCGCGTCCATTCAGCGCGGCGCTGATCGTCAACGTCATCGCCTGCTTCGTTGCTTTCGGACCTTTCGTCTTCATCGCGCAATATCTGCAGCTGGTCATCGGCCTGACGCCGCTCAAGGCGGGTCTGTGGACATTGCCGTCGTCCGTCGGCTTCGTGGTCTCCTCGATGATGACCTCCTGGGTCGTCGCGCGCATTCCGGCGCCGCGTGTCATCGCCGGCGGGCTGGCGCTGGCCTCGCTTGCTTTCCTGCTGCTGACCCAGGTCGGCAATGGCCATCCACTCGGAATGATCGTGGCGGCGACAATCGTCATGTCACTGGGCCTGGGTCTCGTCTTTACGCTGACCACGGATCTGATCGTGGGTGCCGCGCCGCCTGAGCGCGCCGGAGCGGCTGGCGCGCTCTCGGAAACCGGCGCGGAATTCGGCGGCGTGCTGGGCATCGCGGTTCTGGGCAGCATAGGCATGGCGATCTATCGCAGTGCCATGGCCGGTGGTGTGCCCGCCGGCGTACCGGAAGAAGCCGCCCACACGGCACGCGATACGCTTGGCGGAGCGGTCGCGATTGCCCCGCAACTGCCGGAGGGACTTGCGGATGCGCTGCTGGTCGTGGCGCGGGACGCCTTCAGCAGCGGCTTCGAGCTGATCGCCACGATCTCGACGGTGCTGACTGTTGTCGCCGCGGTCGTGATGCTGCTGATGTTCCGCAAGGATGGCCCGACCAGGCCATCCGATGAGCCGCAATCGCCCGCCTTGCAAAAGGCCGCGTAGCTTGCGGAAGCAACGCGGCCCGTGGTTCAGGCGAGTTTGGCGTTCAGGCCGACCTTGATGGCGCCAAGGGCGCGCGAAACCGGGCACTCCGCCTTGGCCTTGGCGGCCAGTTCCTGGAACTTGGCGTCATCGATGCCGGGAACATCGGCAACCAGCGTGATGTTGCTCTCGGTGATGCCGGTGCCGGGGATGAGCTTCACAGCCGCCGTCGCCTCCAGCTTGGCGGCAGGCGTGCCGTTTTCGGCCAGGAAATGCGAAAGCTGCATGGCGTAGCAGCCGGCATGGGCAGCGGCGATCAGTTCTTCCGGGTTGGTGCCGGACTTGCCGCTTTCGTCCTCGAAGCGCATCTTGAACGAATAGGGCGTGCCCTTGAGCGCGCCGCTCTGGGTGTCGATCGTGCCGGCACCTTCCTTCAGATTGCCTTTCCAGACGGCTGTTGCGGTGCGATCCATGGTCTTTCTCCTGCAGGGATTGAGGAAGGAACTATAGCGCCGCAACCTGACAAGACCACAACATCCTTCTCGACCGCTGAGAATCGTCGCGCCGGAATGTCGGCTTTGCGCAAGCTGGGCCGTCCTGGGCCTGGCGCCATATCGGCGCACACCATATGGGGAAGTGAACGATGAAATATCTGTGCCTGGTTTATCACGAGGAAGCGGCCCTGCGGGCGCTGTCCGCCACAGACATGAGAAAACTCGATGCGGACTCACTCGCCTACGACAAGTTGCTGGACGATAGCGGCCATCTGATCGCGGCGGAGGCGTTGCAGCCGGTGAAAACGGCGAAGGTGGTGCGCAAACGCAAGGGCAGGGTGCTGGTGACCGACGGTCCGTTCGCCGAAACCAAGGAACAATTGCTCGGCTTCATTCTGGTCGAGGCAGAAGATCTTGAAAAGGCGCTCGCGCTAGCCGCCGATATCCCGCTGGCGGAGATGGGCATGATCGAGGTGCGAGCTATCTACGACATTCCGCAGCCGTAATACCAACGATCACCCAGGCGACCATTGGAGCGTGCGATTGCGCGCGGCCGTCAATCCTGCACTGCAGGCGCCGGTGCCTGGCAGACATCGACCCACTCGGCGCCGACGAGCGCCGCCATGCGTGTTGGATCAAGCCGCACGGCGGCATTCGTGGCGCCGGCCGCGGGCACAACCTCGGCGAACGCCTTCAGCGAGATATCGCAATAGACCGGCAACGGTGCAGGCAGGCCGAAGGGGCATACGCCGCCAATCGGGTGGCTGGTCAGGGTCACAACCTCCTCGGCTTCGAGCATGCGTGCCTTGCCACCGAAACGGTCCTTGAACTTGCGGTTGTCGAGCCGCGTTGTGCCGGCAGCGACCACCAGCATCGCCGTGTCGCCAACCCTCAGGCAGATCGTCTTGGCGATCTGGTCAGGTGTCACGCCATGGGCCTCGGCAGCAAGCGCAACCGTCGCCGAGCTTTCTTCGGTAACGATGATGTCGATGTCCGGGGCTTGGGCAGCGAAGAAGGCGCGGACGGATTCGAGGCTCATATCCAGACCATAAGGATCGCCTGCAAGGCAGGCAACCGGACTGGTCGCCAGTTCAGGTGGCCAGTCCGGATATCCATTGGTCCTGAGAATGCCTAGATCGCCTCTCCCTTCAGCAGGCGGGGCGTGTCATTCGCCAGGCCCGAAGCCTGCCGGATGAAGAAATCCTTCAGCCGGGGCATGCGTTCGACCAGGCCGAGGCCAATGTCGCGGACCGCGCGCAGCGGTGCGATGTCGTTGGAGAACAACCGGTTCAGCACGTCGGTGGTGACACCCATCTGCATCGTGTCGAAACGGCGCCATTGCTGGTAGCGTTCGAGCACGTCGAGCGCGCCGATGTCCTGGCCAAGCCGGTCGGCCTCGACGATGACTTCGGCAAGGGCAGCAACATCCTTGAAACCGAGGTTGAGCCCCTGTCCGGCGATCGGGTGGATGCCGTGCGCCGCGTCGCCCGCCAGTGCCAGGCGCGGCGCCACGAAGGCGCGGGCAAGCGTAAGCCCGAGCGGCCAGGCGCGGGGTTTGTCCATTGCGCGGATCTCGCCGAGCTTCAGTCCGAAACGCTGTTCCAGCTCCATCTCGAAGACAAGATCGTCGCCGCCGACAAGTTTTTCGGCGTCCTCGGTGCGTTCTACCCAGACAATGGAAGAGCGATTGGTGCCGTCCTTATCCGGTTTCAGCGGCAAGGTGGCGAAAGGTCCCGCGGGGAGGAAATGTTCCTCGGCGCGGCCGTTGTGCGGCCGTTCGTGCGCCACTGTGCAGACGATGCCGGACTGGCCGTATTCCCACCGCACCGTCTTGATGCCGGCCATGTCGCGCAGTCTGGAATTGACGCCATCGGCCGCGACCAGCAGGCGCGCATTGAGGGTGGCGCCATCGGCCAGATGAACGGTCAGGCCGGTGGTACCGGTATCGAAGGATTGCACAGCGACGCCTTCGATCAGGTCGATACCCAGGCGCTCGGCCTGGCGACGCAGGGCACCGTTCAGATCAAGGTTGGCGACCATATGCGCGAAGGGTTCGCCGGGAGCGACCTCACCATCGAAGGTCAGGAAGGTCGGCCGTACCGGATCCGCGGTGCGCGAATCGGTGATGATCATATCGGTGATGGCCTGCGCCTGAGGAGCAATCTCGGCCCAGACGCCGAGCTGGTCGAGCATGCGGCATGCGGCAGCAGCGATAGCCGAAGCGCGGCCATCCTTCCGCCATACACCCGCCGGAGCAGCATCGACGACGGCGATGCGCAGGCTGGGACGTGCCTGCTTGAGCGAGACAGCGGCGGCGAGGCCGACATAGCCAGCACCCGCCACCAGCACGTCGAGCCGCGTGTTTTCCAGTGCGTCTTTCCCCGATCCTGTCGCCATTCCAGCCACCTTTCCCACCTGGCCGCTCCAGCCGATATCCGCTTTATGCCTTGACTGCCCGCCATGGCTGTCCGAAACCGCGCCGACAATTGCGAGGAACGGACGCATGACGCAAGCCATGAACGAACTTCTTGGCATTCTCGACCTGGAGAAGCTGGAAGACAACCTGTTCCGAGGTCGCAGCCCCCAGACCGACTGGCAGCGTGTTTTCGGCGGCCAGACGATCGCGCAGGCGCTGGTGGCCGCGCAGCGCACGGTCGAGCCGGATCGGCATGTGCATTCGCTGCACGGCTATTTCATGCGGCCGGGCGACACAAAGCTGCCGATCATCTATGAGGTCGACCGCATCCGCGACGGCTCGTCCTTCACCACAAGGCGTGTGGTGGCGGTGCAGCACGGCCAGGCCATCTTTTCGCTGGAGGCTTCCTTCCAACTGGACGAAGGCGGGCTCGAACACCAGATTCCCATGCCCCGCGATGTTCCGGAGCCGGACACGCTGATGACGCAGCGCGACCTGCTGGAGAAATTCGGCGAGGCGGTGCCGGAAGGGATCAAGCGCTACTGGCAGCGCGAACGCCCGATCGAAATGCGGCCGATCATGCTCAAGCACTACACCAGCCGCGAGCGGCTGGAACCGGAGCAGAACATCTGGATCCGTACGACGGGGCCCGTACCGAATGATCGTGCGCTGCAGGCGGCGGTGCTGGCCTACCTGTCGGACATGACGCTGCTCGATACCTCAACCTTTGCGCATGGCCGGGCGATCTTCGACCGCGATATCCAGGCGGCCAGCCTGGATCATTCGATGTGGTTCCACCGCAGCCATCCGATCGACGACTGGATCCTCTACACGCAGGACAGCCCCTCGACGCAGGGCGCGCGGGGTTTCACACGCGGCTCGCTGTTCGCCCGCGACGGCACGCTGATCGCCTCCGTCGCCCAGGAAGGGCTAATTCGTCTGAAACGACCGCCTGCAGAATAGGCAATCTACCTTTTTTGCTCACTAAATAGGCATTTTGTAGGTGCCCATGGTGCTTCGATTCCGATCGAAGCATATGTATTTCTTTTTTAATCAAAGACTTAAGCATCCGTTTCGCCATTTGGCACGGAGCTTGAATTGCCATGGGCACTCGCCGGCCCATGTCGAGGCCGGTGATGTCGCGTGGAACGCGGGGACCGCAACGAACAAAGGGCGAAACCTGATGAAGATCGTGATGGCTATCATCAAGCCGTTCAAGCTCGACGAGGTGCGCGAAGCGCTCACCGCCGTCGGCATCCAGGGTCTGACCGTCACCGAAGTCAAAGGCTACGGACGTCAGAAGGGGCATACCGAAATCTATCGCGGAGCGGAGTACGCCGTCTCCTTCCTTCCAAAGATCAAGATCGAAGTCGCTGTCTCGACCGACCTCGTCGACAGGGCCGTCGAGGCGATCACCAACGCCGCCAAGACCGGCCAGATCGGTGACGGCAAGGTCTTTGTCTTCGGCATCGACCAGGCCGTGCGCATCCGCACCGGCGAAACAGACACCGACGCGCTGTGAGCGGGTCACGCATCGTTATGGAGAGATCGATGAACAATCTTCCTAGCCTGAAGAGGGTGGCAATGCCGCTGGCCGCCCTGGCCGGCATGCTTGCCGCGACTGTCGCCTATGCGCAGGAAGCAGCACCCGCCGCCGCTCCCACTCCCACGCTCGACACCGGCAACACCGCCTGGATGCTGACATCCACGGCGCTGGTGCTGATGATGACCATCCCAGGGCTCGCCCTGTTTTACGCCGGCATGGTGCGCAAGAAGAACCTGCTCGCCACCGTGATGCAGAGCTTCGCGATCTGCTGTCTGGTCACCGTGCTGTGGTTCGTGGCCGGCTATTCGCTGGCATTCTCGGATGGCGGCTCGCTCAACGCCTATGTCGGCGGCTTTTCCAAGGTCCTGTTTCAGGGGATCACGGTTTCGTCGCTGTGGGCGCCGGGCGTGGCCAACATTCCCGAGTTCGTCTTCGCCATGTTCCAGATGACCTTCGCCATCATCACACCGGCGCTGATCGCCGGCGCTTTTGCCGAACGCATGAAGTTCTCGGCGCTGCTGCTGTTCAGTGGCCTCTGGCTGCTCGTCGTCTATGCGCCAGTCGCGCATTGGGTGTGGGGAGGCGGCTTCCTCGGTTCGGCCGGCGTGCTCGATTTCGCCGGTGGTACCGTGGTGCACATCAACGCTGGTGTCGCCGGCCTCGTCTGTGCGCTGGTGCTTGGCAAGCGCGAGGGCTACGGCTCGGTCAACATGGCGCCCTATAACCTCGTCTACGCGGTGATCGGTGCCGCGCTGCTGTGGGTAGGCTGGTTTGGTTTCAATGCCGGTTCGGAACTCGCTGCCGATGGCCTTGCCGGGGCCGCCATGGTCAACACGCAAGTAGCGGCCGCAGCAGCCGGCCTCGCCTGGATGTTCACCGAATGGCTGGTTGCCAAGAAGCCGTCGGTGCTCGGCATCATCTCAGGCGTTGTTGCCGGCCTCGTCGCGGTGACGCCGGCTTCCGGTTTCGTCAATCCGACAGGCGCCTTCATCATCGGCATCGCCGCGGGCATCATCTGCTATTTCGCAGCGGTGAAGATCAAGCACGCACTTGGCTATGATGATTCGCTCGATGCCTTCGGGGTGCATGGTGTCGGCGGCATCGTCGGCGCACTGCTCACCGGTGTCTTCGCCGATCCCGCCATAAACGCGCTCGGCAAGGACGCCTCGGTGCTCAAGCAGCTCTACGGCATCGTCTTCACCATCGCCTGGGCCGCCGTCGCCACCTTCGTGATCCTCTATCTGGTCAAGGCACTGGTCGGATTGCGTCCAAGCAAGCAGGAAGAGATCGAAGGGCTGGACGTCACCCAGCACGGAGAGGTGGTGCAGTAAGCATTGCATCGCGGGCGTTCTGCGCCCGACAGAAAAATCCCGTCGTGGCCGCTGCGAACGCGCTCACGTCACTTGGGCCCGGAGCGATCCGGGCCCTTTTTTCATCGCCGCGGGTTGGCTGTCGTCAAAGATCATACCTTGTCCCGCATAGTTAATGCCGCCTTAACCATCGCCTCGATAGTCTGGGTTTCGAATCTGCCGGAATGCGTCCCGCATCCGGCCCAGGCAACGACAGACGGGGAAATTCATGCGTTCAGGGGCATCGGCACCGCTCGCGATGACTGGCACCGGACACGGTTTCCAGGCGTTCCTGCGACGCCAGGCCGGCCGGCTTGTCGGCGGAGCGCTGTTCGTTTTCGTCGCTTTCGGCGTGGCCGCGCTGGCGACCTGGAACGTTGCCGATCCCTCCTTCTCCCATGCCACCGACAATCCGGTGACCAATGCCATGGGGTATCCGGGTGCGGTATTCTCCGATCTCGCCACCCAGTTCCTCGGCCTTTCCGCCGTCGCCGCGCTGGTCCCGGCCGTGATCTGGGGTTTCCTGTTGTTCTCCGCCCGCGGCGTCGACAAGATGCCGCGCCGTGGCGTCTCGTGGTTCGGTTTCGCCCTGCTTGCGGCAGCCATGGCCGGCTGCGTTGTGCCGCCCAAGACCTGGCCGTTGCCAAGTGGTCTCGGTGGTGTCTTCGGCGACATGGTGTTGAAGGTGCCGGGGATATTCCTGGGGGATATCCGACCGGTGTCGCCGCCAGCATCATCGCCGTCCTGCTGGCCGCTCCCGCACTCTGGCTGTTCGCCTATGGGGCGGCGCTGATTTCCCGCGCCAACGGCTTTGCCGTCATCGACGAGCCCGAGCCGAAGCGTCGCGAGAAGGAAGAAGACCGCGATGCCATCCTGTTCGAGAATGAAGAGGATGACGACGACAATGGCGGCCTGCTGGCGCTTGGCGCCGTCACCCACTGGTGGCTTTCGTTCCGCGCCTGGCTGCATCGCCGTGCCGCCGCCCGTCGGCGCGAAGAGGAGGGCGAGTTCGATTTCGCCGAAATGCCGTCGCGGGAAAGCGCCTGGCGGCGCGCGGCGGAACGTGTGGAATCAGCCGAACTCGCTGAAGCCCGCATGAGCTCGAGCGGTCGTGCCCGCGTCGAACCCGAGTTCTTCGCGGCGATGGTCAAGGACCGCCATCCAACAGTCGATCCCGCGGTCGCCCCGTTCGAGACCGATGATTTCGACAATGGCGATTTCGGTAAAGCCGATGTCGAGCGCGACGAGGACGATTATGCCTATGACCAGCCCGTGGGCTCGCAGAGGGCCGGCTCTACTACCCAGGTGCGCAATTTCCGCTCCGATGCCGCAACGCGGGTCGAAGCACCTGCACCACGGCCGACCCAGGGCGCGCGCGTCCAGCGCGAGGCCCAGACCTCGCTGATCGCCCCCAGCAGTTTCGAGATGCCCTCGCTGCATTTCCTCTCAGAGCCAAAAAGCGTAGCCCGCGACCCAAGCCTGTCCAAGGACGCGCTGGAACAGAATGCGCGCCTGCTGGAAGGCGTGCTGGAGGACTTCGGCGTCAAGGGCGAGATCATCCATGTCCGGCCCGGTCCCGTGGTCACGCTCTACGAACTCGAGCCGGCGCCCGGCATCAAATCGAGCCGTGTCATCGGTCTGGCCGACGATATCGCCCGTTCGATGAGCGCGATCGCGGCCCGTGTCGCCGTCGTGCCCGGCCGCAACGCCATCGGCATCGAGCTGCCCAATGCCAAGCGCGAGATGGTCTATCTGCGCGAGATCCTGGCCAGCCGCGATTTCGAGGACAGCAAGGCCAAGCTCGCGCTTGCGCTGGGCAAGACCATCAATGGTGAGCCGGTCATCGTCGACATCGCCAAGATGCCGCACGTGCTGGTGGCCGGTACCACGGGTTCCGGCAAGTCGGTGGCCATCAACACCATGATCCTGTCGCTGCTCTACCGGTTGAAACCGGAAGAATGCCGCCTGATCATGATCGATCCGAAGATGCTGGAACTCTCCGTCTATGACGGCATTCCACACCTGCTCACCCCTGTCGTCACCGATCCGAAGAAGGCCGTGGTCGCGCTGAAATGGACGGTGCGCGAGATGGAGGATCGCTACCGCAAGATGTCCAAGGTCGGCGTGCGCAACATCGACGGCTTCAACCAGCGCGTCGCGCAGGCAGACAAGAAGGGCGAAAAGATATCGCGGACCGTCCAGACCGGCTTCGATCGCCAGACCGGCGAAGCGATCTATGAGACGGAGAATCTCGATCTCGAACCGATGCCCTACATCGTCGTCATCATCGACGAGATGGCCGACCTGATGATGGTGGCCGGCAAGGACATCGAAGGCGCCGTGCAACGCCTTGCGCAGATGGCGCGCGCCGCCGGCATCCACGTCATCATGGCAACGCAGCGTCCATCCGTCGACGTCATCACCGGCACGATCAAGGCGAACTTCCCGACCCGTATCTCCTTCCAGGTGACGTCGAAGATCGACAGCCGCACCATCCTCGGCGAACAGGGTGCCGAACAGCTGCTCGGCATGGGCGATATGCTCTACATGGCCGGCGGCGGCCGCATCCAGCGCGTGCACGGTCCATTCGTGGCCGACGACGAGGTCGAGAAGGTGGTGCAGCACCTGAAGCTGCAGGGTGTGCCTGAATATCTCGATGCGATCACCGAAGACGACGAGGACGGCGACGATGAGCCGTCGGGTCGTGGTGGCTCTGGTGGCGGCAACAGCAATCTCGACGATTCCGACGACCCGTACGACCAGGCGGTCGCCGTGGTGTTGCGTGACGGCAAGGCATCGACCAGCTACATCCAGCGCCGTCTCGGCATCGGCTACAATCGTGCCGCCTCGATCATCGAGCGGATGGAGCAGGAAGGCATCGTCGGCGCTGCCAACCATGCAGGCAAACGCGAAATCCTGGTGCCGACGGAAGAAGACAAGTTCTGACGGGAGGGATGGTCAAACTAAAGCCCAACTGAGGGTCCATTGGCTGTCCCGAACAACGATACGAGAGTAGGCGGCATGAAAGACGATCTTTTCGCAGCGACAGCCGGTCTTGCCCTGACGCGGCGGCGGTTGCTCGGGCTTGGCCTGATGGTGGCGGGTGCCGCCGCGGCCAATGCCGTGCCGGTGTTCATGCCCGTGGCTTCTGCCCAGGCCGGTGTCCCGCCTGCCGCGCAGAAGATCGCCGATCATTTCTCGGCCGTGAAGTCGATGACGGGCGAATTCGTGCAGTTCGGTCCGAAGGGCGAGCAGACCGGCGGCAAGTTCTTCATGGAACGCCCGGGCAAGATCCGCTTCAACTACGACGGCGCCAACAATTTCAAGGTGATCTCGGACGGCGAATCGGTGGTCCTGCTCAACAAGAAGCTGCAGACGTCCGATCTTTATCCGCTTTCCAAGACGCCGCTGAAGCTTCTGCTCGAAGACAGAATCGACCTGTCCGGCGACCGCGTGAAGACCGTGAAGGAAGAAGAAGATCTCACCACGATCAAGCTGTCGGACAAACAGGTGTTCGGCAATTCGACCATCACCATGATGTTCGATCCGAAGACCTATGAACTGCGCCAGTGGACGATCACCGATGCGCAGGGCAAGGACACGACGGTGATGATCTTCAACACCAGGGAAGGCGTTTCCTTCGCGCCCGACACGTTCAAGATCGACTACACCGCCAACCGCGAGCTCAATGCCAAGAAAGGCCTGCGCTAAGACTGGCAGCGGCAGTTTCGTTCCGGCTGCCGCCATCTCCCAACTCTTTGTGGAAATTCGACGCACCTGGCCGTTGTCCGATGCGTCGTCTTGTTTTTCCGAGCCCGGGCTGGCAGGTTCCGCGCACATTCATCGCATTGATGCCTTCGCTTGAGCCCGCCGGCTTGACGGGCACGGGTTCGGAACACGCATGGCTTTTACCCTGGCAACCTGGAACATCAACTCGGTCAGGCTGCGCATGCCGCTGGTCGAGCAACTGATCGCCGAGCGCAATCCCGACGTCATCTGCCTGCAGGAAACCAAATGCCCGGACGATCTGTTTCCGGCGAATGCGTTCCGCAAGCTGGGCTACGAGCACATCGCGATCCACGGCCAGAAGGGTTACCACGGCGTCGCCACCGTCGCGCGGCGACCGATCGAGATCGTGGAGAAGCGCCGCTTCTGCGAGATAGAGGACAGCCGGCATATCTCCGTGCGGTTCGAGGCTGGTGGCAGGAAGATCGTGCTGCATAATTTCTACGTGCCGGCGGGTGGTGACGAACCAGATCCGGCGATCAACCCGAAATTCCGGCACAAGCTCGATTTCGTGCAGGAGATGAACGGTGTTCGTGCGGACGACAGTGACGGCGCAGGCTCGATCCTGGTCGGCGATCTCAACATCGCGCCGCTCGAACACGACGTCTGGTCGCACAAGCAGCTGCTCAACGTCGTCAGCCATACACCGGTCGAGACGGAGAGTTTCGAGGCCATGCGCAAGCAAGGGGCCTGGGCCGACCTGATGCGCCTCAACGTGCCTCTCGAGCAGAAGATCTACACCTGGTGGAGCTACCGCGCCGCCGACTGGCAGGCGTCTGATCGCGGCCGCCGGCTGGACCATATCTGGTCCTCCAACAATCTCGTGCCGGCCTTCACGGGGTATGAGATCCTGCGCACGGCGCGCGGCTGGGAGCGCCCATCCGACCATGTGCCGGTGATCGCCCGGTTCGATCTCTGAGGACGTTGTTCAGATGCTGTCCGCTTGCCATTCGGGACGCAGCAGCGACATCACCAGTTCGTCGCGATACTCGCCGCCGAAATAGGCGCTGCCGCGTGAAATGCCCTCGGCCTGGAAGCCGATCGCCTCATACATGCGTCGGGCGCGCAGATTGTCGGGGAACAGGCCGATGACGAGGCGATGAACATCGGTCTCCTCGAACGCACGCGCGACAACGGCGGCAAGAAGGCGCCGCCCCTGGCCCTGCGCCTGGACTGACGACCGCGACGCGACGCACCAGCGTGGTGCGTTCGAGCGCATTCCAGAAGCGCATCAGGACGAAGCCGATCGGTGTCGGGCCGTCATAACCGATGAAGTAGGCATGACTGCCGTCGACAAAAGCGTCGCGGTGCCGCTGCTCATCCCAGCGACCGACGAGCCGGTCATAGCCGTCCAATCGTTCGGTGGTCATGATGAAAGGCAAATTGTCGACGCTTGCGCGGAGGAGATGAAAGGTCGTGCTCATGGGCGTTTCCGTCAGGTCGTCCGCTCTATCTCTTGGCCATGCGACATGATCTCGTCGGAAAGGCGGCGATTCTTGCTTTTCAAGCTTCGGTTCGGGGACGTGCCCTAGCCGCCGAAACGCGGCGCCAGTTCTTCGATCCGCTCGATCAGTGCCTGCAGTTCCTCGACGATGCGCTGATGCAATTGCACGGCAAGGTCGGGATACTCCTCGAGAATGCGCCGGAACATCTTGCGGTTGAGACGCAGAACCTGCGAATCGATGGCTGCGGAGGCACTGGTCAGGCGTTTTGTATCGGCGATCAACGCCAGCTCGCCCAGGATCGCGCCGGGTCCCGCGGTGCTGATGACGACATGATTGCTGTCGGCTTCGCGATAGAGGGCGATGCGGCCGCTGATCACGACATAGGCGGAGTCGGCCTCATCCTCCTCGCGGTAGAGCTTCCGGTCCGCCGGCAGCGAGGTGGTCTCGGCGCCGAAGGCGAGCAGGCGCAGCTGTTCCGGCGTGAAGCCCTCGAAGAGCCTCACGGCGGACAGGATGCGGATGTCGTCATCCAGCGCCATCAGTTATGTCCCCGGACCGACAGGTCGTTCCCTCCGTTGCGCGACCCCACCCAAATCGCCATCCGGCCAACTACACTTAATTGACCAATAATATAGAGCCTTTAACAGAATCTGTTCGGACAGGGGAGCGGTTCGAGAAAAGGCAGCTTGCCGGGTGCCCATAAGAAAACGGCCGGGACAATCCCGACCGTTGGCAAACAGCGGCTCCGGCCCTGCTTTGGCAAGGCGAGGTAACGTTCAGGGAACCAGCTTGTAGCCGCCGCTTTCGGTGACGAGGATCGCCGCATTCGACGGATCGTGTTCGATCTTCTGGCGCAGGCGGTAGACGTGGGTTTCCAATGTGTGGGTGGTGACGCCGGAATTGTAGCCCCAGACCTCTTCCAGCAGCACATCGCGCGTTACGACCTTCTGCTCCGCGCGATAGAGGTACTTGATGATGGAGGCTTCCTTTTCGGTGAGCCGCACCTTGCCGCCGCGCTGGTCGATCAGAAGCTTCTGGCTCGGCTTGAAGGTATAGGGCCCGACGGTGAAGGTGGCATCCTCGCTCTGCTCGTGCTGGCGCAGCTGTGCGCGGATGCGCGCAAGCAGCACGGCGAAACGGAACGGCTTGGTCACATAGTCGTTGGCACCGGCTTCCAGACCGAGGATCGTATCGGAATCCGTATCATGCCCGGTCAGCATGATGATCGGCGCCTTGTAGCCGCCCTTGCGCAGGATTTTCACCGCCTCGCGACCGTCCATGTCCGGCAGGCCGACGTCCATGATCAAGAGGTCGATCATACCGTTCCGCGCCGTCGCGACGCCTTTCGCCGCGCTGGTTTCCTGCAGGACGTCGAATTCCTCATAAAGCGACAATTGCTCTGCCAGCGTGGTGCGGAGGTCTTCGTCGTCGTCGACAACAAGGATGGTGCGTGAAGTCATGGATCAATCCGTTGTTTCAAAATTACAAAATGATAGGTGTGTCGTCGACTGGCATCCGTGTATGCGGATGTTGTCGCCTTAAACAGCTGATCACGGTAATTTGTTCCATGACGCTATCATATCCGAAAAACCGTGTGCGCAATGGGGCAGGGCGATCCTTGGCCACAGGTCTTCGAACACTGGTCGTTCGGGCGCGGCCAGGTGATGGAACCAAAGGGCTTCTGCAGGCAGGAAAGCTGGTGTTTCCCTGCGCCCTTGGCAGGGGCGGGATTTCGTCGAACAAGCGCGAAGGTGATGGAGCGACGCCGCTCGCGGCGATGCGCATTCTCTCCGGCTATTTCCGCAACGACCAGTTTTCCGGAGGGCGGCGTACGCGGCTTGCGATGGCAGCCATCAGCCCCGACCTCGGCTGGTGCGAGGTGCCGGATGACCGCAACTACAACCGGCCGGTCAGGATTCCCTATGGCGCCAGCCACGAGCGCATGAAGCGGGACGACCGGCTCTACGATGCCTGCCTCGTGCTCGACTGGAATGTCGCGCCGCGCCGCCGCGGGCGCGGCAGCGCGATCTTCTTCCATCTGGCGCGACCTGGTTTCATGCCGACCCAGGGCTGTGTGGCCGTGACCGCGCGGACCATGGCGCGGTTGTTGCCACTGCTGTCGGACCGGACCGTGATGAAGGTAGTGCGCTAAGCGATCGGATTTGGGTTCAGCGCACCGCGTTTTCGTTAAAAAACGGACATGCTCTATCGGCGCCTCGGCTGCCGTGGCGTCTGCCAGCCGAGATCGAGCAGGCCAAGGCGCTGGGGAGCTTCGGTGACCGTGCGCGCAACGTCTTCCGGACGCAGGCCGACGTCACGCAGGTGGGAGTCCGAAAGGGCTTCCGCGTTCTGCAGCGGCAACGATGCGGCGACACGAGCCTGCCGCAACCAGTCCAGGACGGGCTGGATGCGGCTCGGCCGCAGCGGCTGGGATTTCAGGACAATGGCAGACATGATCAGGTTCTTTCAAAGCAGCGAAGCTTAAGCTGCGCTTGGCAATTTTCGACTGATCCCAGTATCCTGCATTGAAACGCAAGGGGGAAACGAGTAGTTCTTGGCAGATCATCAAGGGGCGCTTGAAGATAGCCATGTCCCGCCTGCTGCCTGGAACCCGTGCCTTGCGGACGCTGGAAGCCGCGGGCCGACACCTCAATTTCACCCGCGCTGCCGACGAACTCGGGCTGACGCCGGCGGCGGTCAGCTACCAGATCAAGGAAATCGAGGATCAGCTCGGCCTGATCCTGTTCACGCGCACCAGCCGCAGCATTCGCCTGACCGAAGCCGGGCTTGCGCTGGTGGATGCGTCAGCGGATGCGCTGGAAACACTGAACCGTGCGGTGACCAAGGCAAAAAAACTCTCCCGCGGTGCGGCACAGTTGAAGGTCACCGCCAGCGCTGAATTCGCCACGCGTTGGTTGCTCCGCCGTGTCGATGGCTTCCGCAAACTGTATCCCGATGTCGACCTGCGTTTCGACATCACCTATGACGTTCGCGATTTCGACCGCGACGACGTCGACATCGGCGTTCGCTTCGGAACCGGCAAGTATCCAGGGCTTCGTGCCGAGAGACTGTTCGAAAACGTCATCATCCCGGTGTGCAGTCCCGAATTGCTGCGCCAGGGGCCGCCGCTCAACGAACCGCGCGACCTGCTCAGGCACACACTGGTTCATATCGAGTGGGTACGCCAGGGCATCGTCTGGCCGAACTGGCGCATGTGGATGGCCGCAGCCGGCATCGAGGACTTCGACGACAGCCGCACTGTGGTCATGACAACCTCCACCGATGCCATCGCCGCTGCCGCCGGCGGCAATGTCGTGGCGCTGGCCGATTTCGCCATGGTCGCCAACGATCTCTCGGAAGGTCGCCTGGTGCGACCGTTCGAACTCGGCATCAAGGTGCCACCGGAATTCGCCTACTTCCTGGTCTATCCGGAGGCATCGGCGCAGGATGCGCGGATCATTGCCTTCAAGGACTGGATTCTGGCCGAAGCGCATGCGCCGCCGGTCGACGCAGTCCGGTCAAGTTGGGACGATTTCTGAACGGCAATGGGGCGGGTTTCAGGAGCCAGGTGCGCCGAACCAGCCGACAACGGCGCCCATGATCAGCATCACGCCCAACCAATGCCCGGCGTCGATCGCGGTAAGAGCCCAGCTGGAACCCTGATAGCGGTGGTTGACCGTCAGTGTCGTGGCAATGAAACCCAGCCACAGCACAAAGCCGAGGACAACGCCAGCGATGGTGCTGGGGGAACCGCCTGTCATCGCGGCAACGACCAGCGCGACGATGATCGCCATGACAAACTCGCCGATGAAGCCTATGACAAAGGGCGAAACGGATCTGTTCATCCTGGTCGGGTCGAGCTGCGCCGCCTTAAGCCATGGCTTGCTCAAGGTCATGTACCAGGCCGCGCCGAACAGCCATGCGAGAATGGCGGCCACGGCGACCGCGAGCCAGTTGATTGCAGAGAAATCCATGATCCTCTCCCCCGTGGGGGAGATGGAACGCCCGTTCTCTGGCGGCGTCAAGTGAAACGCCAGACGGTCGTGCGCTTCACCTCGGCATCTTCCAATGCCCGCGTGACCGGCACTTCATAGGTCGCCAGCCCCTCAAGGCCGGTCCTGGGCAGGTAGGCGCGGCCGGGATCACCGATAAGGATATCAGCGCCACGGGTCTTCAGCGCGGAGAACCACGGCAGCAGTCGGTCGGCAAAGGGCTTTTCGTAGAAGACGTCGCCGGCGAGCACCACGTCCCAGCCGCTGTCGATGCCGACCTGATCCTGGCCGGTGAAGCCAATCGTCACGCCGTTGGCCATGGCGTTGAGACGGATCGCTGCCTCGCAGAAAGGGTCGATATCAGCTGCTTGGGCCGATATCGCGCCGGCTTTCATCGCCGCGATGGCGACGAGGCCCGAGCCCGAAGCAAAATCCAGCACGCGGCGGCCGCGCACGACTTCCGGATGGTCGAGCACATAGCGGGCCAATCCTTGTCCGCCGGCCCAGGCAAACGCCCAGAACGGCGGCGGCAGGCCGATTTCGGACAGCTCTTCCTCGGTACGACGCCATAGATCATGCGCTTCGTCGGCAAGGCGCAGCGTGATTTCACGCACGTGCGGCGGCGCCATCGGCGCCGTGTTGTCGAGGATGAAGCGCTCGGCGGTTCGCGGTGTCAGCCTCACGGTGCGGGGTCGAGACCGCCCATGCGACAGACTTCCTTCCATTCCTGAGGCGTCACCGGCTGCACCGACAGACGGCCCAGCCTGACCAGCGCCATTTCCGACAGCTTCGGATTGTTCTTGATGTCCGCCAGCGTCGGCGGTGTCGGCACATCGCGAACCGCCCGGATATCGACGCATTCCCAGCGCGGATCGTCGGTCGTCGTGTCATGGTGGGCCAGGGCGCAGACTTCGGCGATGCCGACGATGTTGAGCCCCTCGTTGGAATGGTAGAAGAAGCCGAGGTCGCCGATCTGCATCGCCTTCATGTTGTTGCGGGCGGCATAATTGCGCACGCCGTCCCATTGCGTGCCGGCCTTGCCCTTCTCCTTCAGCATGTCGAAGGAGAATTTGAACGGTTCGGATTTGAAGAGCCAATAGTTCATCGTGGTCCCTCTGCTGCCTGGAATACCTTGTTGCCGTTTCAGGCTTCGGCCGGTTTGTTGAACACCCAATTCCACGGCTTGACGTCGACGCTCTCGAAAAGCCCTGCCTTAGCGTAAGGGTCGGTTGCAGCCAGTGCCTCGGCAGCGGCGAGGTCTGCGGCCTCGATGACGACAAGGCTGCCGTTCGGCTTGCCGTCGGCGTCGAGGAAGGGGCCGGCAAAGGCGAGTTTCCTGTCGGCGTTCAATCCGTTGAGAAAGTTGACGTGATCAGGGCGCGCATCGAGGCGCACCTGGAGGTGACCGGGTTTGTCCTTGCAGATCAGCGCAAACAGCATCGTGCTTCCTCAATCGGTTCGGTTTAGTCGGTTTCCGTTTTCAGAGGCCGCGTCATCAGCATGGAGACGGCTTCGCCGATGGTGATGGCGCCTTCCAGAATGGCGGCGACGGCGGAGATGATCGGAGCGTCGATGCCTTGCTCGGCGGCAAGGCGGGCTGCGATCGCCGCCGTCGGTACCCCCTCGGCCAGCGGCCGGCCGACTAGCGTTTCGCCGCGTCCCAGCGCGAGCCCATAAGCAAAATTGCGCGATTGCGCCGATGAACAGGTCAGCATCAGATCGCCGAGGCCGGAAAGTCCCATCAGTGTCTCGGGCTTCGCGCCGAAGGCGGCGCCAATGCGGCGCAGTTCGACAAAGCCTCGGGTCACCATGGCGGCCTGCGCACTGGCGCCGAGGCCTGCACCGTTCACGGCGCCGGCCGCGAGCGCGAAAACATTCTTCAACGCGCCGCCGATCTCGACACCGACAAGATCGTCGCTGGAATAGCAGCGCAGATTGCGCGCGGAAAACAGCGCCGCAAGCTCCGCCGCCAGGATTTCATCGCGCGCGGCAACGACAACCGCAGTCGGCAGGCCCTTGGCAACGTCCGTGGCAAAGCTTGGTCCTGACAGGGCCGCGATCGGATTGTCGGGCAGGATCTCGCCGGCGATCGTCGAAAGCAGCGCGCCTGTGTCGCGCTCTATGCCCTTGGCGCACAAGACTACCGGTACGGCAGCGGCAATGTGTGGCCTGGCTTCAGCCAGAACCTGGCGCAGCGACTGCGCCGGCGTGACGGCAAGGATGCAATTGCTGCCGCCGAGGGCCTCCGCCAGCGAGGAGCTCGCCTCGATACCCTGGTCGATGGCGATGCCAGGCAGATAGTGCGGGTTCTCGCCCCGGCGAATGGCGGTTACCATTTCTGCGTCGCGGGCCCACAAGGACACCTTTTGGCCGGCGCGCAGCATGGCCTGCGCCAGCGCGGTACCCCAGGCTCCGCCGCCGAGCACGGTTATGTGGCGGACAGTTGCTTGCCGTTCGCTCATGCCTTGGCTCCTCGTCTGCCAGAGCCCACCACCGGCGCCGAAACCGCGTCGAGCGGCCATCGCGAACGCGGCACGAAGTCGAAGGCATCCTCTTCCTCGAGCCGTGCGTTCAATCGCTCGATGCCTGCCCAGGCAATCATTGCCGCATTGTCGGTGCACAGTTTGAGCGGCGGCGCGACAAAGCGGAAGCCCGCCTTGTCGCAGAGCGTCTCCAGCGTTGCCTTGATCATCCGGTTGGCCGCAACGCCGCCGGCAACGACGAGGGCGGGTTGCTTTTCGTGCGGAAATTCCGCCTTGAAACGGGCCAATGCCCGCGAAACACGGTCCGCCAGCGCATCGGCAACGGCTGTCTGGAACGAGGCGCAGACATCGGCGACGTCCTGTTCGGTCAGCGGCACGATCGCCTGCGCCGCCTGGCGCACAGCGGTCTTCAGCCCGGAAAACGAGAAATCGGGCTGAGTCGAACCCTTCATCGGCCGTGGAAAGGCAAAGCGGGTCGGATCGCCCGCCACGGCAGCCTTCTCGACATTGGGACCGCCCGGATAAGGCAAGCCCAGCATCTTGGCGGTCTTGTCGAAAGCCTCGCCCAGCGCATCGTCGATGGTGGTGGCCCAGCGCTGGTAATCGCCGACGCCGGCGACCCGCACGATCTGGGTATGCCCGCCGGAGACCAGCAGCAGCAGGTAAGGAAAGGCAAGGCCATCGGTCAACCGGGCCGTCAAGGCATGGCCTTCGAGATGATTGATGGCGAGCAGCGGCTTTCCGGCGGCGGCGGCGATCGCCTTTGCCGTCATCAGGCCGACGATCAGGCCTCCGACAAGCCCTGGACCGGCCGTCGCGGCAACGGCGTCGATATCACGCAGGTCGGTGCCTGAATCGGCAAGCGCCGCCTCGACGATGCCGTCCAGTGCCTCGACATGAGCGCGCGCGGCGATCTCGGGCACGACGCCACCGAATGCCGCATGTTCGGCGATCTGGCTTAGTACGACGTTGGACAGGATTTTCGGCGCGGAAGCGCCGTCCAGCGCCACGACACTGGCCGCCGTCTCGTCACAGCTCGTCTCTATACCCAGAACGCGGATCAATTCGCCGCAAACCTCGATGATTGCCGATCAGCAACTTCCCCGTTAGGAGGAAGGCTGGATATCCGGAGCTCAGGCTCCGAGCCGGGGTTATCACGGACCGCGCTTGATGCAAACAACCTTGAAGATTGGAACCCGAGGCAGCCTTCTGGCGCTGGCACAGGCGCATGAAACGCGCGACAGGCTGATGGCGGCGCATGGATTGCCTCAACAGGCATTCGAAGTTGTCGTCATTTCGACCAGCGGCGACCGCATCCAGGATCGGCCGCTGTCGGAAGCTGGCGGCAAGGGGCTCTTCACCAAGGAGATCGAGGAAGCGCTGCTGGACGGGCGCATCGATATCGCCGTGCACTCGTCCAAGGACATGCCGACGACGCTGCCGGAGGGGTTGGAATTGTCCGCCTTCCTGCCGCGCGAAGATGCCCGTGAAGCGTTCATCAGCCGGAAAGCAGCTCGCATCGTCGAGCTACCGGCGGGGGCCAAGGTGGGTTCCTCGTCGCTCAGGCGCCAGGCCTTGATTCGCCGGATGCGCCCGGATCTCGATGTCGTCTTGTTCCGGGGCAATGTGCAGACAAGGCTGCGCAAGCTCGACGAGGGCGTCGCCGACGGCACCATTCTCGCCCTGGCCGGGCTGAAGCGGCTCGATCTGGAGCATGTCGCCACCGACGTGATGTCGCTGGAAGCGTTTCCGCCGGCGCCGGGCCAAGGTGCGATCTGCATCGAAAGCCGCATCGGCGATGCGGAAACGGGCGCCATGCTGGCTGCCATCCACGATGTTCCGACGGGCCAGGCGCTGGCTTGCGAGCGCGCTTTCCTTGCCGCACTGGACGGTTCGTGCCGCACGCCGATCGCCGGCTATGCGACGGTTGCCGCCGGTCAACTGTCCTTTTCAGGCATGATCCTGACACCCGACGGCAGCGACATCCGCCAGGTGGCGCGAAACGGGCTCGGCGAAGACGCCGCGGCAATCGGCGCCGAGGCCGGGGCCGATGTGCGGGCACGCGCTGGCGCGCACTTCTTCGAAGGCTGGAATTGATGGCTTTCGGGGCGGAGCGGCACTGAATGAAACGCGTGCTGGTGACGCGGCCGGAACCCGACGCCGGCCGGACGGCGGCACGGCTTCGCGAGCGCGGCTTCGAGCCGGTGGTGCTGCCGCTTTCGGAAACGCGCACGTTGCCCGCCGTCCTGGAAATTCCGCCCGAAACCGTCTCTGCCCTGCTGGTAACCAGCGCCAATGCCGTGCGCCATGCGCCGGCCGACCTGCTGGCGCAACTCTCAAATCTGCCTTGCCATGTCGTCGGACCCAAGACGGCCGGGGCTGCACGCGCGGCCGGGCTTTCCGTCGTCAAAACAGGATCCGGCGATGCCAGGCAACTGGCAGAACTGATCGCGCCGGGGCTTGCCGGCAAGACTGTCCTCTACCTGTGCGGGCGTGTCCGTTCCGCGGATTTCGAAACATATCTTGCCGGGGAGGCGGTCAAGGTGCTGCCAGTCGAGACCTATGACACGCTGCCGGTCGACTATCCCGGCAAGGTTGCGGCGACACAACTGGCCGGCCAACCGGTGGCCGCGGTGCTGCTCTATTCCGCCAAGGCGGCGCGGGCCTATTCGACATTGGTGCAGCGGCCGGAACTGGCGCGCTACTTCGAAGAGACCCGTGTCCTGGCGCTGTCGGCACGTGTTGCACAGGCTGTCAGTACTGGTTTTCCGGGGCGGCTTGCAGTCGCAGCGCGGCCGGACGAGGACGCCTTGCTGGCACTGCTCGGCGCTGCGGAATGAGGCTGCTTCATCATACCGCCCCTTTTCACAGCTTGGAGGTGTGGTAGACCGTTTTAAGCCTGCCGCCTGACGGTCCGAACCATTTGGGGAGCCGAAGCATGGTCAAGACGCCTAAGACGCGCCACTCCAGGAGCCGTCGCGAACCGGTGACGATCGATCTCGATCCAGCCGATGTTTCGCGGGTGGGCGACAAAGACCGGCCTGACACTGGCAAGCAGCCGGAAGAGGCCCTGGCCGCACAGGCGGACATTTCAGAAACCGAATCGCCCAAAGAGGTCCCGGCAAGCGCTTCCGGCGCCAGTCCGGCCGCGACTGAGGATAAAGTTTCTGAGTCCCGCGGTTTCGACTACGACTTTGGCGAAAGCGATGCCCGGACGCAGTCGAAAGCGACGGAGCAAGGAACGGCGCCCGAAGCGGCGAAGGTCACAGACGGCGACAAGACGAATGGGGGCTTCGTGAACAATCAGCCCGTGGAACCGAAACGGGGCGGTCCAGGTGTCCTTGCCGCCGGTGTGATCGGCGGGGTGGTCGCCCTCGCCGGGATGGGCGCTCTGCAGGCCGCGGGCCTGTTCGGCTCCTCTGCAGCGAACAGCGAAATTGCAGCGCTCAAAAGCGAGGTGGCGGCGCTCAAATCCAGCTCCAAGCCGGATGCGTCGGTCGAGCTCTCGGCAGCACTTGATCAGGTGAAGACCGATGTCGCCACACTGAAGGCGGCGCCGGCCGCGAGTGCCGACGAAGGGCAAGTCAAAACGCTTTCCGACAAGATTGCCGAGCTTGATGCGGCACTCACTGCGTTGCGCAACGAAAGTGGGGCCGTCGATCTTGGACCATTGAACAGCAAGGTGACGACACTCGACGCGCAGATGCAGTCTGCGCAGCAGGCTGCTGCTGCGCTCGATGGCCGTCTTGGCATGGTCGAGCAGCAGGCGTCGCAGCTTGCAGGCAAGGTGGATGCGCAGGCTTCGCAACCGAAGATAGCGCTGGCCATCGCCGCATCGGCGCTGAAGGCTTCACTCGAGCGTGGCGCGCCGTTCACCGCAGAACTCGATACGTTCGCGGCGGTCCGGCCGGATGCGCCGCAGATCGCGACTTTGCGCGCCTATGCCGAAAAAGGCGTCCCGAGCCGCATCGATATCGCCGCCGGCATGGCTGACGCCGCCAATGCGATGGTTTCGGCGGCGACGCCTGTCGATCCCGACGAGAGCATTTTCCAGCGCCTGCTGACCAGCGCCGAATCGCTGGTGAAGGTGCGACCGATCGGTGCCGTCGAGGGCAAGGGCGCTCCGGAAACCGTGGCGCGCATGGAAGTCGCTGTGAACCAGGGCGACTATGCCAAGGCGCTTTCCGAGTTCGACACGCTGCCAGACACGGCCAAAGCCGCCGGTGCCGATTTCGCCGGCAAACTCAAGGCCCGGCAAGACGCGGAAGCGGCAGTGAACGAGCTGGTGTCCGGCGCGATGAAAGGATGACGAGATGATCCGCATCCTGTTCTATCTCGCCATCATCTTCGCGCTTGGATTGGGTTTTGCTTGGCTGGCCGACCGGCCCGGCGAAATGGTGGTCACCTTCTCAGGCTACCAGTACCAGGTCAGCCTGATGGTGGCTGCGGTTGCCGTGGTGGCGGTCGTAGCCGCGGTGATGCTCACCTGGTGGCTGCTCAAATCGATCTGGAACAGTCCGTACGCGATCGCCCGGCATTTCCGGGTGCGCCGCCGCGACCGCGGCTATCAGGCGCTGTCGACCGGCATGATCGCGGCGGGTGCCGGTGACGGCGCGCTGGCACGTCGCAAAGCCAAGGAAGCCGTCAAGCTGATCCGGTCCGACCAGGAGCCGCTGATCAATCTGCTTGATGCGCAGGCCTCGCTGCTGGAAGGGGACCATGACGGCGCCCGCCAGAAATTCGAGGCGATGCTCGATGATCCTGAAATGCGGCTGCTCGGCCTGCGCGGGCTCTACCTCGAAGCCGAACGGCTGGGCGACCGCAATGCGGCCCGCCACTATGCAGGCCGTGCGGCATCGGTGGCGCCGCAATTGGCGTGGGCCGCCGAAGCGACAATGGAAGAGCTCGCGGCTCGCGGCGACTGGGATGGTGCGCTGAAGCTGGCCGATGCGCAAAAGTCGAGCCGCCAGGTCGAACGCGATGTCGCCAATCGGCGCCGTGGTGTGCTTTTGACCGCCAAGGCCGAGGCGCTGATGGACAGCGATGTCGTTGGCGCCAAGGCAGCCGCGCTCGAGGCGAACAAGCTGCTGCCGGAATTCACCCCGGCGGCGATCGTTGCCGCCAAGATGCTTTTCAAGCAGAACGATCTGCGCAAGGGTTCGAAGATCCTCGAAACCGCATGGCGGGCGGAGCCGCATCCGGATCTCGCCGATCTTTATGTCCATGCCAGGCCGGCCGATGCCGTGCTCGATCGCCTTGGCCGCGCCCGAAAACTGCAGGAGATGAAGAAGAACCACGCTGAATCCTCCCTTGCGGTGGCACGCGCGGCGCTTGACGCCCAGGATTTTGTGCTGGCTCGCGAAGAAGCCGAGGCGGCAGCCCGCATGCAACCCAGCGAGGGCACCTACCTGCTGCTTGCCGATATCGAAGAGGCCGATGGCGGCAATCAGGGCAAGGTGCGGCAGCTGCTCTCGCAAGCGGTGCGCGCGCCGCATGACGCTGCCTGGGTGGCCGACGGTGTCACCGCGGAGCGCTGGGCGCCGATTTCGCCGGTGACCGGGCGGCTCGACGCTTTCGAGTGGCGTGGCCCGGTGGAACGCGCTGGCAGGCTCATCGAGGCAAGCCGGCCGGTTCCGAACGTGGCGCCACCATCCCTGGCCGGACCCGAGCGCGATGACGACGACGTCGTCGTGGTGGACGCAGAAACGGTTCCTGCTTCAAACGGCACGCCAGTGACGAGCCATCCTGTCGCGGCGGCCGACCCTGACGAGACGCCGCACCAGCCCGACGATCCAGGCGTCGGCCCCGACGACGAGGTTGAAAAGCCGCGCCGTTTCCGGTTGTTTTGAAAAGCCACGACTTGATCGCGCTCCGGAAAGGACCAGATTATCCTTATGTTCGAACGTGTTCTGTCCTTTCTGAAAGAGCTGCCTTCGGTCGGTGCGCATAGCCGTCCCCGGGCGGACGAACCACGTGTCGCGGCAGCAGCGCTGCTCTATCATGTCATGAATGCCGACGGCGTGCGCCAGGATGTCGAGTGGGAGCGGTTCAAGGTCATCCTCGCCGAGACTTATTCCGTCGAGGGCCAGGAGCTGGAAGCCTTGGCGGCAGCCGGCGAGAAGGCCGACAACGAGGCGATCGACCTCTATGCCTTCACCAGTGTCCTCAAGCGTGATCTCGATCCCGAGCAGCGCAAGGCCTTCATCGGGTTGATGTGGGAAATCGTCTATGCGGACGGCGAACTGCACGAGCTCGAAGACAACACCGTCTGGCGGGTGGCCGAGTTGCTCGACGTCGAGCGGGCTGACCGGGTGGCAGCACGGCGGAAGGCGGCAGCCGAGGTTCCGGGAGCCAAGGGCAGCGCGAACGACGAATGAGCAGGGCCGGACATTCGTGAAAGCTGACCAGCGGCCCCGCATCCTGATCGTCCTGCATCAGGAAAGCTCCAGCCCCGGGCGCGTCGGCCACATGCTGATCGAAGCGGGCTATGAGCTCGACATACGCCGTCCGCCGCTTGGCGATCAGCTTCCGCAGACGCTCAGCCAGCATGCCGGTGCCGTCGTGTTCGGCGGACCGATGAGCGCCAACGACCATCACGAGGAATTCGTGCTGCGCGAAACCGATTGGCTGGCGGTGCCGCTCAAGGAGAGCAAACCTCTCCTTGGCATCTGCCTGGGTGCGCAGATGCTGGTCAATCACCTCGGCGGCAAGGTCGATGGCCATCGCGACGGACTGGTCGAGATCGGCTGGTATCCGCTGCGCGCCACCGAGGAAGGCAAGAAGCTGATGCATTGGCCGGAAATGGTCTACCATTTTCACCGCGAGGGCTTTTCGCTGCCGAGGGACGCAACGCTGCTTGCGACCTCAGACAATTATCCCAACCAGGCCTTTCGCTATGGCGACAAGGCCTGGGGTATCCAGTTCCATGGCGAGCTCACCCGCATGATGATGCAGCGCTGGGTGGTGCATGGGGCGCATCGCTTCGAGCTGCCGGGCGCCCAGCCCGGCCGCGACCACCTCGGTGGTCGGTTGATCTGGGACATGCACCTGAAGCGTTGGCTGGGTGAATTCCTGGAAAGGATTTTCGGTCGCCCGGCCGCTCGCTGATCGAAGACCTGCCTATTCCCGAATGTCGAGGCGGCGTACCTTGCGCAGGTCCGGGAAGACCGCAGCCCAGATTCCGGCAACCACGATGGCACCGAGGCCACCGACGACCACTGCCGGCACGGTGCCGATCAGCGCCGCCATGGTGCCTGCGCGGAATTCGCCGACCTCGTTCGAAGCGCCGACAAAGACCTGGTTGACGGCGTTGACGCGGCCGCGAACCTCGTCCGGGGTCCAAAGCTGGATCAGCGTCTCGCGGATATAGACGCTGACCATATCGGTGGCGCCGAGCAGTGCGAGCGCAACGATCGAGAGCCAGGTGATGGTGGATAGCCCGAACAGCGCCGTGACGGCGCCGAACACCGCAACGAAGAACAGCATCACCGCACCGGCATGGTCGCGCAGCG
Organism: Mesorhizobium sp. UC74_2; assembly: GCF_042701485.1. Lineage (NCBI taxonomy): Bacteria > Pseudomonadati > Pseudomonadota > Alphaproteobacteria > Hyphomicrobiales > Phyllobacteriaceae > Mesorhizobium > Mesorhizobium sp. UC74_2. The sequence continues at coordinate 5,698,118 of NZ_CP170562.1, forward strand.
GATGGCCGGCCAGCCAGACGGCGACGCACAAGGCGCCAATGCCGGGAGCCGAGCGCAGCATCCCAAGACCCCATGGACCGAGGTCGAGGATGTCGCGGGCATAGACGGGCAGCAGCGCGGTCGCACCGGAAAGCAGCACGGCCACCAGGTCGAGTGAAATCGCACCCAGCACGACTTTCTCACGCCAGATGTAGTGGAAACCCGCAAACAGGCTCTCCAGGCTGGGTTTATGGGTTTCGCTGCGTTGTGCGGGTTTCGGAATGCCGAGAATCAGCAGGAGTGCGAACAGCATCAGCACGGCGGCGGTACCGTAGGCGATCTCAGACGACAGGCCGTAGAGCAGGCCGCCGGCAACTGGGCCGATGATTGTCGCTGTCTGCCAGGCGGACGAATTCCAGGCAATCGCGTTGGCGAAATCCTTCGGCGGCACGAGGTTGGCGACCAGCGAAGCCGAAGCGGGGCCGAAGAAGGCACGGGCAACCCCAAACAGGAGAAGCACGCCGAAGACCGGGAACGGCGAATACAGCCCATGCCAGGTCAGAAGCAGCAGCACCAGCGCACAGGCCGCCTCCATCAGCGTTGCCAGCGCCATGATCCTGCGACGGCCGAAACGATCGGCGACGACGCCGGTGACCAGCACCAGAAGGAGCGACGGCAGGAATTGCACGATGCCGACCAGGCCAAGGTCGAAGGGATCGCGGGTGAGGTCGTAGATCTGCCAGCCAACCGCCACGGAAACGACCTGGGTGGCGAAGGTGATCAGAAAGCGGGAGGCCCAATAATTGCGAAATGCCGCGTGACGGAAGGCAGCATAACGCTGATCCGGAGACGGTCGGGATTCGGGAGACATTGAATTCAGCCCTTGGTGGTTTACACAGGCCGGCCGGGCTCTTCCACCATGGGCGCTGTTCCGGTGCGGGAGCTATAAACCAGTTTGCGGCGTTGCGCGCGGATAATTTTCGCCGTGCATGCGATCGGGATAAAAAGTCTGTCCTGTCAGTCGCGCAATGCCGCCGAGATTGCGGCAAGGCCGCCGCGAAGCTCGTCAGCGGTCGGCCAGCCGAAACCGACGCGAAAGAAGCTTTTCGGCATTTCGAACCAGTGGCCTGGGCCGACATAGGTGCCGTGTTTCTCGAGCAGCCTGAGGTAGAACCCATCGAGATCAAAATCAGGGGCGGTGTCGATGCGCGGGAAACCAACGACGCCACCCGACGGCTGCACCCAGTCGACCAGCGGCTCGTTGTCGATCCAGTCCTGAACGATGGCGCGCCGCGCCGCCATCTCGGGCAGCAGTCCGGCGAGAAAGGCATCGCGCTGTTCCAGCATGGTGCGGGCGATCGCCTCGTCGATGACGCTGCCGCAGATGCCGATCTGTTCCTTCGCCGCAAGGAACCTTTCCTGCAGTTCGCTATCGCGCGTGATCAGCCAGCCAATACGGATGCCAGGAATGCCGAAGGCCTTGGACAGCGAGGAGACGCTGATGGCGTGTTTGCTGAGCGACGCTGCTGCCGGCAGCCTGGTGCCATAGCTGAGATCGCGATAGGTCTCGTCGACCAGGAGATAGCAATCGTGTTGCTCTGCGAGGGCAATCAGCCGATCGAGATCGGCGCGGCTCATCATCGTTCCGGTCGGATTGTGCGGGCAGGTGACGCTGATGTACCGGGTCTCGGGTCGCAATGCGGCGGCAATGCGCTGGATATCGATGGTGAAACCATCCTCGAAAGCGAGATCGATGTAGCTGATGGCGCAGCCGATCGCTTTGGGAGTCTCGATGTTGGTGGCGTAGTTCGGCCGCACGACGACAAGGTGGTCGCGTTCCGACAAGAGCGTCGTGGCGATGATGAACAGTGCGCCGGCTGCGCCCGCAGTGACCAGCACATCATCCGATGTCAGGCCTTTGTCCGTGGCGGCGATCAGCTCGCGCAAGGCCCGGTCGCCGCGATGTTCACCGTAGAAGAGGGTGAGGTCCGGCAGTTTCAGCCCGATATCGGAAAGCTTCTGGTCGGCGATGGAGCTCTCGGAGAGGTTGTAGCGGATACGGTCATAGCCGTATTCCTCCGGCGCTTCCTTCTCGATCACCATGCGCGCGTAGTTCATCGGCAAACCTCCATCCCCTTGGAGCGCGCGAGGACACTCCAGCATTCGTTGGACGTCAGCCTAGGAGAGAAGGCTTGTGCGAAACAATCCCGGCCGTAGCGCTCCTGGATTGGTTTCTCGGCTGCAGGCCCGAGACGATCAGCGCGTAATATTGCAGGGCGAAGTCGACGGCGCGGGTTTTGCCCTCCGGCCGGAACCAGCGCACCATCCAGTTCAGCAAAGACAGGACCGCACGGGCAACGGTGGCGACATCGTCGATGGCGAAGGCGCCGCTGGCCTTGCCGTCGGCGAGCAAGGTGCGCAGCAGCGATTCATAGCGATCCCGCAGTGCCAGCTGCTGCTCGGTCCAGTGGTTCTTTTCGATGCCGCCGAATCCGTGCAGCATGACGACGAATGCGGCATGGTTGGCCTCGAGGAATTCCGCCTGCGCGCGCATGAAGGCCTTCAGCCTGTCAGGCGGGATTGCTGCTGCATTCACCTGGGCGCTGACAGCGGCATATTGCCGTTCCAGAAGGTCGATCATCATCTCGTCGAAGATGTCCTTCTTGGTCGGGAAGTAGTGGTAGACAGCGGCCTTTGTCACACCCACCGACTGCGCGACCTCGTTGAGCGAGGCGCCTTCGAAACCATGGGCGGCGAAAAGTTTCGCCGCGGCATCCAGGATGGTGGCGCGGGGCGCCGGCATGCTGGGTGGCCGACCTACCGGTGCTTTCGCTGTCTTGACCTGATCGGACTGTTGACGGGGCATGGGTCAAGTTTTATTACCGGCCAGCCGGTTTGTAAATATGAACGGTACCACCTGCGCAAGGGGAAGAGGTGCGATCATGGCTGAAGCAGCTTCGTCCGAAAACAAGGTGAGCGTGGAGCATCGCGGCGGCGTCGCGATCGTCACGATCGAGAATCCGCCGGTGAACGCGTTGTCGTTTTCGGTGCGCAAGCCGCTGCATGACGCGCTTGTCAGGCTTCGCGACGACGCGGCCACGGCTGCCATTGTCCTGACCTGCGCCGGCCGCACGTTCATCGCTGGTGCCGACATCACCGAATTCGGCAAGCCGATGCAGGATCCGGACCTGCGCGCGCTGATCGCGCTGCTGGAAACGATCGAAAAGCCGACGGTCGCCGCCATCCATGGTACAGCCTTGGGCGGCGGGCTGGAATTGGCGCTCGGATGTCATTTCCGGGTAGCCGACAAGGCGGCGAAGCTTGGTCTGCCGGAAGTGAAGCTCGGCCTGTTGCCCGGCGCCGGCGGCACGGTTCGCCTGCCTGCCCTGGTCGGCCCGCTGAAGGCGCTGGAAATGATCACGTCCGGGACGCCGATCGCGGCCAGCGAGGCGCTTGAAGCGGGTCTCGTCGACACGCTGGCCACGGACGGGCTCGTTGCCGATGCTGCCGCCTTTGCAGCGGTCAAGGCCGCGGAAGGGGGGCCTTTCGTTGCTGTGCGGAGCCGGCGCGACAAGATCGACGCCGCCGACCGCGAACAGCTGGAAAGCCGCATCAAGGCGATCGCCGCCAAGGCCAGGGGTCTGCGGGCGCCCGTTGCCTGCAGCGAGGCGGTGCGAAACGCCGTGGTTCTGCCCTTCAACGAGGCGCTGGCCGCGGAACGCGTGCTGTTTGTCGAGCTGGTGGCGTCAGACCAATCCAAGGCGCAGCGGCATCTGTTCTTCGCCGAGCGCGAAGCCGCAAAGGTGGAAGGCGTCGACAAGTTGGTGAAGCCGCGGGCTATTCGTCGGGTCGGCATCATCGGTGCTGGTACCATGGGCGGCGGCATCGCCATGGCCTTCGCCAATGGCGGCATCGCGGTCACGCTGATCGAGGCGGCACAGGATGCGCTGCAGCGCGGGCTAGAGCGCATCGAGAAGAACTATGCGATTTCGGTTTCCCGCGGCTCCTTGAGCGAGGACGCCAAAGCGGCACGCATGGGGCTGCTTTCCGGCGCCACGGACTTTGCGGCGCTCGCAGACTGCGACCTGGTCATCGAAGCGGTGTTCGAGGACATGGCGGTCAAGAAGGAAGTGCTGGCGGCCATCGACAAGGTGGTGAAGCCAGGTACGATCATCGCCACCAACACCTCCTACCTCGACGTCAACACCCTGGCCGCCTCCGTCAGCAGGCCACAGGATTTCGCCGGCATGCACTTCTTTTCACCGGCCAACATCATGAAGCTTCTGGAGATCGTGCGTGGCGGGGAAACGGCTCCGGATGTGCTGGTGACGCTGCTGTCGCTTGCCCGTTCGATCGGCAAGGTGCCGGTGGTGGTCGGCGTCTGCCACGGTTTCGTCGGCAACCGCATGCTGACAGCCCGCGGTGCGGATGTCGAAGCCCTGCTCCTGGAAGGAGCCAGCCCGACGGATGTCGACAAGGCCTTCACCGATTTCGGCTGGCCGATGGGACCCTTCCAGATGTGGGACCTTGCGGGACTGGATATCAGTTGGCGCAACCGCAAGGCGTTGGGCAAGACAGCGTTGATCGCCGACTGGCTGTGCGAGCAGGGCCGCTTCGGCCAGAAGACCGGCCGCGGTTTCTATCTCTATGCCGATGGCCGCACAGCGGAACCCGATCCCGAGCTGGCCAGTCACATCGCCGATGAAGCTAGGCGGCTCGGCATCGCGCCGCGTGTTATCTCGGCCGAGGAGATCATCGAGCGCACGCTCTACCCGTTGATCAACGAAGGCTCGCGCATCCTGGAAGAAGGCATTGCCGCGCGCGAATCCGATGTCGACCTGGTCTGGGTCAATGGCTACGGCTTCCCACTCGGCAAGGGCGGTCCGATGTTCTGGGCACGACAGAAGGGACTGCCGGGCATCGTCGATCGTCTGAGCCACTGGCACCTGAAGACGGGCAAGGACGTGTTCAGACCATCGGATTGGCTGAAGGCGACGGCTGCGGAAGCGTAGCTGGAATTCCGGAAATCAACGTTCGCTCCGGCCGTCGGACTGTTCGTGGCAACGCTCAAGGTTTCGAGACCGCCATACGCGTCAAACCGCGATGTCGTATCTGCCAACGACACCGGTGGAAACAACTGTCTCGAAATATTCGACCTTCAAGTCGAAGGATTTGAGCAGCTTCTGCGTGCTTGGTTTCACGACCGCATCGTCGAAGCCACCCTTTACGAAATGAGCAGCTGACGTCATGTCGCTCCAGAAACTCATGACGACGAGTTCGTTCTCGGTTCCCTTCACCTTACGAGCCAAGCTGGCGCCAAGGTGGCCCGGCAATTCGGCCATCTCGACAAAGGTGGTCCTCCGGAGATGGTCTGCATAGGCGGCTAACACCTCGTCCGAGCCGGCTACGGCCCGCCAGAAACGAATGATCATAAACAGCCTCTCCTGCGTCGGGGTCGGCCGGGAAAGCCCGGTCCGGTTGCCCCCGGCGCCGGGATGATAGATCAACCGACTGTGCCACGCGAACGCTGAAGTCGCTCGCCGGCTCATTCAATCGCCTGAGTCAGCAACAGCGTCGTCAGCGTCGATCGCAGCTCGGCGGGTCGAACGGGTTTCGACAATATCGGGATGTCGATGTCATTGACATCTGCGCGCACCCTGGCCTCGTCGTGACCGGTCATGATGATGGCGGGTATGGCGCGTTTCTTCAGCGCGCGAACACGCGCGATGCAATCGCTCCCGGTTTGCCTGTTGCCCAGATCGTAATCGGTGACCAGCACATCCCATTGCCCGGGCTTGGTCGGCGGTTCCAGCTCTGCCTGGGGGATGCAACCCCATTTCTCAAGCAGGGCGGCGGTTGCGAGCAGCACCTCCTTGTCGTCTTCGACCAAAAGAACGCGAAGGCCATCGAGAAGTGCCGGCGTCACCGGATCGGCCTGCGTCGGCTGTTCCGCCGGCTGTGGTACGATCTTCAGACCGGTTATGGAGACGCAGGTTCCCTTGTGCCTGGTGGATCGGATGTCGACTGCAAGGCCCATCAGCCTGCCGAGGCGCTGAACGATGGGCAGGCCGAGCCCGACGCCTTCGACGTCACGGTCGCCGCGTTCCCTGACCCGGTAGAATTCCTCGAACAGGCGCGGCAGATGCTCTTCCGCGATGCCGTCGCCCTGATCATAGACCTCTATGGAGAGCGTGTCGCCGCGCCGGCGGCAACCGACCAGAACGGGCCTCCCGGGGGCATATTTGATGGCGTTGTTGACGATGTTTTGCACCATCGTGGCGAGCAAGGTCTCGTCCGCTTCGACGTAGCAGGCTGATGCCACGACGCGCAGCGTCACCTTCGACCAGGCGGCGACATGGGTATTCTGGCGCGCGACCTCGTTGATCAGGTCGCCAACCGCAACGGGCCGTCTCTCCGGCGTGACGCTGCCGCTGTCCAGCGTCGAGATATCCAGGAGCGATCGAAACAGGCTGGAAACGCTGTGCAGGGAGCGGTCGATGTTTTCGACCATCTTGCGCGCTTCCCGCTTCAGCCCGGCGTCGGAAAGCCAGGCTGTGTAGAGGCTGATGGCATGGATGGGTTGGCGCAGATCATGGCTTGCCTGTGCCAGGAAGCGGGACTTGGCCAGATTGGCCTCCAGCGCCTGCGCATAAGCCGTCTGCAACCGTTTCTGAAGGCCGTAGATATAGGCCGGGACAAGGATGGTGGTCAGCAGCAGCGTCAGAACCACAAAGGGGTTCGCCTGCATGTATTCGTTGAACAGAAGCGCTACCAATATCGACGCCAGTGCGCAGAAGGTGGCGCCAATGAGATAATGCGAACCATAGCGCAGGCCGTTTCCGACGGTTACCCATAACAGCATGGCAAAGACGGGGATGGTGACCGCCCCGCCAACCGCCATCGCAAATGTCATGGCAAGGTAGTCGTTGAATATCGTGAATACTCTTCTCTTGAAGTTGTATCCTGGATATTTGCCTATGTGATAAAGAAGCGCCCAGGATCCCGGTATATAAAGCAGAGTGTAGATAACCATCACAGTGACGACCCAGTTCATATACGCGCTGGTCACGAGCAGCGTGGTCAGCACGTAGGCGTCGATCGGCGGGACGGTAACAACCCGCATCACGGCTTGCCCGCGCTCGGCGTCCATGTTCTCGACGCCGTGCCCGACCAGCCATCGGAACTGGTCCCGCAACCTGCCAAATATGGTGAGGCCAACAGCTGAGGTGTCCGTTACCGTCATTGTCATCGGTATTCCTCGCTGTTCGTGCGGATCGTGAGCGGCGGACATATGAGCCGGCAGACAGACTGCTTTAATAAACGCCATGGGGCCGCTGGCGTGAACTGTGTCGATGTCCGGGGGGCTCGAACACCACGGCTGGGGGTATTTCTTCGAAGTACCTATGGGCATCGCACCACCATCAGTCTGGTTGCGCGTCGGGACGCTCGAAGCTCCGCACTCCGACCAGGCTCGCTGGAGGCTGAGGTCAGCAAGGCGCCAACGTCGCCCTGCCTCCGAACAGGTCGCGCTCTACGGGCAACCTGCCATGCCTCTTCGTCCCGGCTTCTCTTTCTGAGATGATTTTTGTTCTTGTTGGCTGGTCCTAGTCTCGCTCCTTCGTGCGGGGTGAGAACCAGTTGAGATTCTTATAGGAACCAGATCTGGCGCAGTTTAGCAACGCGGCAGGGCGCGGATGCTGCCATTGCGGGTGCCAAACCCGTTCTCACGGTCACGCGACTAGGACACCTGTCGCAATTGTTCCCCGGTTGCACCACAGGCAAAATTTGAACGTTGCGGTTGATCGTGATCGTCAGGCGGCAGGCTTGGACGGTCGCGTTTTGTTGCAGAGCAGATTTTGCATCGAACGAGGGACGTGTCTTGATCGGAAATACGATCGGAAAATCCGGCGCAGCGCGCTGGACCAAAATTCTTCTGGCTTCCACAATCCTGGGCAACGGCGGTGCCGGCACTGCGTCTGCGGTTGCGTTGTCCATTGCGATGTCGGCGACAGGCGGCATCAGCCCGGCATTCGCGCTCGACCCCAATGACATGGTCATCGACGCGCCGGGTTCCTATTCCTGGTCGACGGATCAAACATTCCAGGATGACCTGATCATCGGTCTCGAGAACAAGGGCATCGCGGCCACCGTGCGGGATGGCGCGAAGATCTATGTCGAGAACCGAGCCATCATTGCCGGCATGGAAGGATCGCAGGCAATCCTTACCGTGAGTGGCCCTGGGAGCGAGCTGAATGTCGTTCGCACAACCGACATACTCGGCAACACGCTCCATGTCGGTGGCGGTTGCAATGGCTATTCAGTCATGTGCGTTTATGGCGGCGATGGCGCGTTGATCGTCGAGAAGGGCGGCAAGGTCGATGCGAAATGGACCCGTATCGGCGATGGCCAGAAGAGCAGGGGAGACCTCACCGTTACCGGCCAAGGGTCAATTCTCAACACCGACGAGTTCTATGTCAGGACATGGATCGACAATGCCAAGGGCAGCACCGTAACGATTAGCGATGGTGGTTCCATCACCACCAACTATGTCTCGACCGGCGGTGATTTCGCCGACGCTCTCGGCTCGAAGGTGGTTGTCACCGGAGAGGGCTCGAAGTGGATCAATACCGGCACTTTCGAGCTGGGGGGAGACATGACCGTCGAAGACGGCGGCCTCCTGAGCACCTCCACTCTCAAGGTGGGAAACAGCTCCATTGGCGAGAACACACTCTACATTACCGGTGACAAGTCTTCGGTGAATGTCTCAGGCGTTCTTCGCATGGGGCCGGGCAACGTCTCGGTCGCCAACGGAGCCAATTTGAATGTCGCTGGCGGGATCGATCTGTCCGAGGACAATGGCTACGTGACGATCGGTGGCAGGATCGACATGGGAAGCTTCACCGACGAACCGAAGGCTCTGAATCCACAGGCGGCGGGCCACATCAACAAAGAGGCGGTCATCACCTTTGGATCGGGAGACAATGAAGGAGGACGTCTCGTCTTCAATCATACGGAAACGGGTTACGACTTCTCGAATGCGCTGGTTGGCAACGGCGTGATTGCGGCCCTGAATGGCGAGACGGTTCTGACCGGCGATCTCACGCGATTTTACGCGACCAACAGCTACGGTGGTATCGTCGTCGACGGCAAGGATGCCAAGCTGGTCCTCAAAACGGACCTTGGCACGGCTGTGGCGGGGATCGATTCCAACAAACTCTCGCCATATGTCAGCCGAATGCAGGTCAGGGACGGTACCTTGGTCCTTGGCGGACAGACGGGCCGGATCGTGACCAATTTCCTCGGCTCGGAGACCTATACGAGCCGGGTGGAGGTGTGGGGCGAGGGCATCAATACGGCTCGCAACATGCCTGCTGCGGTCGGAAGGCTTGAGGGTTGGGGCACGATCGGCAGCCTCACCGTGGACAAAAACGCGATTGTGTCGCCGGGAACATCCGAGAGCCGGATCGGCACGATTGTTGTCAAAGGGCAGGTTCAGTTCGCCACGGGTTCCTTGTACGACGTGGATATCGCAAGCAATGGTACCAGCGACAAACTCGTCGTGGAGACACTGAAGCAGGCATCCGGCTTCGACGACAATGGGAACCCGAAGACCATTGATGGTCTGGGAACAGTCTATATCGGTAGCGATGTCAGTGTTCGTGTAACTGCATTGGACCCAGCTGCGAGCTATCTGTCTGGGCAGACCTATACGATCCTGACTGCGGCCGGCGGAATAGATGGTGAATTTGCACAAGCCGTTTCGCAATCGGCCTTCCTGGATGTGTCGCTGAACCAGACGGCCAATCAGGTCGACCTGAAGATCCAGGTGAAGGACTCCGGCAACCCCGGGGAACCTGGAAATCCCGGAGAACCTGGCAACCCAGGCGAACCCGGCAATCCGGGCGAGCCGGGCAATCAGGAAACCCCGGTGAACCGGGCAACCCCGGAAATCCGGGTAACCCAGATAATGCCGGCACGCCTTCACGTCCCGGCCCGGATGTCAGCGGTCCGTTCGATGACGTGACCGAGACGCACAACCAGTATGAGACGGCGGTGGCCCTGAACTCGTTGCCGCAAAGCGGAACGTCACTGGCGCTCTACAACACGCTGCTGTTGTTGAATGCCGCCGACGGTCGCGCCGCTTTCGAACAGCTGTCTGGCGAGGTGCATGCCTCCGGTACGACCGCGCTGATCAATTCGTCGCAATATGTGCGCAACGCCGCCAACGATCGCGTCCGTGCCGCCTTCGGCGATGTCGCCGCAGCCGCCATGCCGGTCATGGCCTATGGCCCCGACGGCAAGGACATCGAAGCCGCAACCACCGCAAGGACTGCCGCCTGGGCCAGGTCTTCGGTGCCTGGAGCAGCATCGACGGCGACGGCAATGCCTCCCGCATGAAGCAGTCGACCGGTGGCTTCGTCACCGGCATCGACACCGAGCTTGCCGAAGCCTGGCGCGTCGGCGTGCTCGCCGGCTACAGCCGCACCTCCTTCGATGCCAAGGATCGCACCTCGTCGGGCGACAGCGACAACTACCATCTCGGCCTCTATGGCGGCACGCGCTGGGGTGCGCTGGCCCTGCGCACCGGGCTCTCCTACACCTGGAGCAACATCGAGACCGGCCGCACCGTCTCCTTCCGCGGCTTCAATGACGGCCTGTCGGCCGACTATGATGCCGGCGCCTTCCAGGCCTTCGGTGAGCTGGGCTATCGCCTCGATGCGGCGGGAGCCGCCTTCGAGCCGTTCGTCAACCTCGCCCATGTCAGCCTGCGCACCGACGGCTTCACCGAAAAGGGCGGTGCTGCTGCCCTCAGTGCCGAGGCGCAGACCACCAACACCACCTTCTCGACGCTCGGCCTGCGTGCCTCGACCGACTTCATGCTGGGCTCGGTCGCAGCCTCGGCCAACGGCACGGTCGGCTGGAAGCATGCCTTCGGCGACACCACGCCGTTCACCAAGGTCGGCTTTGCCGGTTCCAGCCTGTTCACGGTGGCCGGTGTGCCGATCGCCAAGAATACCTTCGTGCTGCAGACCGGTCTCGACATGAAGGTGACCGACAATGCCACGCTCGGCATCTCCTACAATGGCGAGTTCGGCTCCGGATCGTCGACCAACGGCGTCGACGCAAGGCTCGGCATCCGCTTCTGATGCCAGCTATCAGATCGTTGATCGGCGCGGCGGCCTTCCTGGCTGCCGCGTCTGCCGCTTCCGGGCAGGAACAGCAACCCGCCGCCGGCCCGGCCGCTGCCGCAGGCGGACCGTCGTCGCTGTCGGAGACCTATGAGGACTGGCGCGTCGCCTGCGTGGCGGCGCCCGAGAACAAGAAGCAGTGCGCCTTCTCGCAGGGCCAGGTCAGCCAGAACGGCCAGCGTGTGCTCACCATCGAGCTGACGCCTGCCGACGATGGCGGCTTGAAGGGCCTGCTGGTGATGCCGTTCGGGCTCAACCTCGACAAGGGCGTGACCTTCTCCGTCGACGACACACCGCCGGGCAAGCCGTCGCGCTTCCGCACCTGCCTGCCGGGTGGCTGCGTCGTGCGGCTCACCTTCACGCCGGCAACCACCAAGGCGCTCAGCATCGGCACAGCGCTGAAGCTCGGTGCCTTCGCTTCCGACACCGAAAAGGACGTCGCCTTCTCCATCTCCCTCAAGGGCTTCAACAACGCCCTCGAAAGAACCATGCAACTGGGGAAATAAGTCCGCGGATCGTACCCGCCGATCAGTATTAGATAGAACTAATAATAATACATCTGGACTAGAAATGTTTCATAGTAAGCGTGCCGCTGCTATTTGACCGAATAGTCAAATATTTGGAGGGACTTTTGCGGGGCGATCGCATCATACTCGCTGATGATCATCCTCTCTTTCGAGAGGGCATACGCCGGCTGCTGCAAAGAGTGGCGCCGCAAGTTGAAATCATCGAAGCGGATGATCTCGTTCAGATGCTTCATCTTGCTCGCAGGGGGGAGCCGCCGAGCACCTTCATCATCGACCTTATCTTCGCGGGGCAGAGCGTCGAGCCGGACCTTCCCGAGCTGCGGCGGGAGTTCCCGCGGTCTTCGATCATCTTTGTCTCGATGGTGCAGGATCGTGTCATCGCGGAACGCATCATGGGCAAGGGCGCGGATGGATTTATCTGCAAGAGCCTGAGACCGCAGCAGATCATGGCTGGCATCGCGGCGGTACGCGACGGCGAGAGGATCATACTCATCGAGCCCGACGCCAGGGACCTGCCGGAGCTGAAGGATGATCTTTCGGCGCTGACATTCCGGCAACGCGAAGTGCTACGCCTGCTCTCCGCCGGCCGAACCAACAAGGAGATCGGGCAGGCTCTTCACATTTCGCCTTATACTGTCCGTGCCCATGTTTCGGCCTTGCTCAAGACCCTTGGCGTGTCATCCCGGACAGCAGCGGTGTCGAAAGCCAAGTCGTCGGGGCTGATTTGAAGGCCGGCGCGGCTGCCGTCGACACGGATAGCCGAAATCGAGGGGAAATTCGGACAGTCAGGGAGCCAGGAGTTCCGTTGGTGGAGCTGAGGGGGATCGAACCCCTGACCTCGTCATTGCGAACGACGCGCTCTCCCAGCTGAGCTACAGCCCCGTCCAGCGGATGGCGCATTTATGAGGCGCCGCGCTTCACTGTCAAGCGAGCTTTTGGACGCCTGCCCGTCGTTGCCGTGTGCTTGGCGATGCCCGATCTTCAATGCAATGGTTTCGATCGAAGGCTGCGACCGCCCTCCTGTGCGGCCTAAAAATTCCGGGAAACCACCGCAAGCGTGCCCGGCTCTTGCCGCATCCGTGCGCAATCGCTAAATGTCGGCAACACTCGGAGACCTGCATGACCGCCCTCATTCAAACCGTCATTCTGGCGCTTGACCTCTATTGGTGGATCATCATCGCCTCGGCCATCTTTTCCTGGCTCTTCGCCTTCAACGTCGTCAACCCGCGTAACCAGGTGGTCAACACGATCGGTAATGCGCTCTACCGGCTGACCGAACCGGCACTGCGCCCCATCCGCCGTATCCTGCCGGATCTGGGAGGTATCGACATTTCGCCGATCATCCTCCTGCTGATCCTGTTTTTCCTGCGCCAGTTCATCCTCACAACCATCTACCCGGCGCTCGTCTGACGCCAGTGATGGGCGAAATCCTTCGCCTGCGCCCCGACGGCATCGATCTGTTCGTTCGGTTGACGCCGAAGGCGGCGTCCGATGCGCTGGATGGTGCTGAGACCGCTGCCGATGGCCGTAGCCATCTCAAGGCACGCGTGCGCGCCGTTCCGGAAAAGGGTGCCGCCAATCTTGCGCTGGAGAAGCTTGTCGCCAGAGCTCTCGCTGTGCCGCTGTCATCCGTGGCCGTGGTGGCCGGCGGCACGGCGCGTTTGAAGACGCTGCGTGTCAGCGGCGATCCGGCCGAGCTCGCGCGGCGGGTGTCTGGAGCAATTCCAGGAAAAGCCTGCAACGGTTTTCCATCCGGAATTGCTTAGAAAAAAATAGTTGGAGCGTTTCCGTGAAAACGGAAACGCCCTGGCCCCGGCGTGGCACGGACGCGATTTTGGCGATATGGTGCAGACGTCCGTCAGCCGGAGAACGCCATGCGCAGCATCCTGATCTTTCTCGTTCTTGCCGGCTTCTGCCAATCCGCGTCAGCGGGCCAGATCACGAGCGTCTATACGGACCTTGTCACCGAAAAGGATTGCCTGACCTATGCGAAGGCCGGCGAGAGCGACGGCGACTGGGCCGATCTTTCCTGCTCGGGCTATCGCGGCTATCCGGTTCTGCTCGCCTATGATGACGCGCGCGAGTCTGTTTTCTACGGTTTTCCACCCGCGGACATGACGTCGAGCTGGGAGAGTTTCGTCGGCTTCAACAGCGCCGGACCGAAGGTGGAGTGGCGCGTGGAGACGACGGGGGATGTCTCGGTTCCGTTTGCGGCCATCCACCGCCGTTCCGTCAGCAGCGGCGATGACGGCACGAAAAAGACCGACGTCCTGGTGGTGGCGAAGGTTGCCCAGATGGAAGGCCGTCAAGGCTGCACGATCGCGCTGGTCGCAGCCGGAAGTCCCAATGCCAATGAAGAAGCGCGCAAGATAGCCGACGAGAAAGCGCGTTCCTTTGCGTGCGGAAAAGATACGCGCATCACCGTCGGCGACGTTCCGGCCTTCGGCCGGGTCGACAACTGAAGACGCCGGCGACCCAAGGGGCACCGGCGTCCAAAGCATTCCAGAAAAAGTGTGCGGCAGTCGTCCGTCCGGAATTGCGTAAACAGAAGCTGGAGACGGCCTACTTCTTGGCTGCCTTGGCGCGTTCGATGGCTTCGACGATCATCTTCTTGGCGTAGGCCGCATCGTGCCAGCCGCCGATCTTTACCCATTTGCCGGGTTCGAGATCCTTGTAGTGCTCGAAGAAGTGCTCGATCTGCTTGAGGGTGATCTCCGGCATGTCGGTGTAGTCAAACACCTTCTCGTAGCGCTTGGTGATGTGCGACGACGGCACCGCGATCACCTTCTCGTCCTGGCCGGCATTGTCTTCCATGATCAGGACGCCGATCGGGCGTACGTTGATGACGCAGCCAGGCACCAGTTCACGCGTGTTGCAGACCAGCACGTCGATCGGATCGCCGTCGCCGGACAAGGTGTGCGGCACGAAGCCGTAATTGCCTGGATAGCGCATCGGCGTGTAGAGGAAACGGTCGACGAACAGAGTGCCGGCTTCCTTATCCATCTCGTATTTGATCGGCTCGCCGCCGACAGCGACTTCGATGATGACGTTGACGTCTTCCGGCGGATTCTTGCCGATGGATATCGCCTCGATACGCATGGGTAACCCTCGCTTTGGCGCTGTCCTGATCGGGATCTGTCGTCAGGTCATGCGCAGGATGAAATGGCTTGCCGCGCCCCATACGCATCTTGACTTGCGTGGGGGCAGGCAACCGCGCACCGAATAACGGGCGAAACGGCTTTGTGCAATGCGGCAATGCGTGCGGAAGGAGAAGGCGGCGCCGACCTGGTCAATCCCAGACGAAAGCGACCTTCTTCAGCGCCTTCTGCTCGAAGATCTCGACACCTTCGGCGACATCGCGGCCACCTTCGCCGGCATAGAAGGCGAGCGCATTCTGGTTCTCTTCCAGCGCCCAGACGACGAGGCCGCTCAAGCCATGATCGGCAAGCTTGCGGCGCGCTGCCGAAAACAGCCTGCGGCCAAGGCCGATGCCCTGGTATTCGGGACGCAGGTAAAGCTCGTAGATCTCGCCCTGCTGGCGCAATTCGCGGGCACGATTGCGACCGACGGTCGCGTAGCCGGCGATCGTTCCGCCGATTTCAACCACCAGCACGGTGGCAGCCCGGCGGATGGCATTCGACCACCAATCGGAGCCGCGGCGATTGATCATCGCCGTCAGCGTCTTGTGCGGGATGATACCGCTATAGGCGCCTCGCCAGGCCTCGAGATGCACGTCGGCAATCGCCGCCGCGTCTTGCGGCTCGGCCCTGCGGATGTCGATGGTCAACGTGTTCATGGTTTGTTAACCATAGACCCGGTCGGCAAACTTGCAAAGAGTCCGGCTTGCTTTCGCACAAGCGAAAATACTGGGCCAAAAAAAGGTGGCCTAGATCTCGACCAGATGGTCGTCGAGTTCGTTGACGTCGCCGAGGCCGACCGGGAAATGCTCCGCCAGCACGGAACCGACCGCGCCGATGGCACTCACGAAACCGTCGGCCAGGCGATCATCGCCGGCATGGGCGGTCAGGTTGCGCACCACACCGTCCCAGACATGCTGGCCGACCTTGGCGTCAATGCCGCTGTCGGCGACAACTTCGGCATAACGTTCGGCGATCGAGACGAAGATCAACACACCGGTCCGTGCAGCGGTGCGATGCACGTTGCGCGCCAGGAACTGCTTGACCGCATTGGCATGCGCGGCCTTGTAGCGTTGCCGGCGCGGCACGAAATGGATGCGCAGGCCTGGCACCAGCCACAGAAGGACAAACAGGCTGATGGCGGCCACTGCCTGAACGATGAGAAAATGCGGCAGGCGTACGCTCAGCCACAATGCCTCCAGCACGTAACCGAAAGCGATGCTGACGGCGAACAGGGCAAGCGTTGCGGTGAAGGCCGCCTGGAAGAAATATCCGTCGCTCGAGCGCGCCACCACGCAGTAGATTTCGCCGCTTGTGGTTTGCTCCGCCGCACGGATCGCCTGCGCGATGCGCTCATGGTCGGCATGGGTGAGTGAACGTGTCGCCATCGTCACCAGCTTCCCGAAGATCCGCCGCCGCCGGAAGAGCCGCCGCCGCCCGAAAAACCACCACCACCGCCACCGGAAGACCACCCACCGCCACCGCCTGACCATCCACCGCCGCCGGACGACCAGCCACCACCGCTGTTGTTGGACGAACGTCTGTTGGTGTCGAAGGTCATTCCCAGCCAACGGTAGCGACCAGGGCCAATCTTGGTGCCGAAAATCGGCGGCAGGATCGCGATGGCAAGGCCGCCGAAGAACAGGACCGCCCATATGGTGATGAACAGCGCAAACATCACCTGTTCGGCGTCGTATTCGCTGAAGCTGTCCTGCTGGTGGCGCTTGCCGCGCGCCTCGAGTTCTTCCGGATTGCCCTCCAGCACCATGATCATGTCGTCGACGGCCTTGGTGATGCCGCCGGCAAAGTCGCCGCCACGAAAAGCCGGCACCATGTCGTTTTCGATGATCAGCTTGGTATGCAGGTCGGTCAGCGTGCCTTCCAGGCCGTAACCGACCTCGATGCGCATCTTGCGGTCGTTCTTGGCTACCAGCAGCAGGACGCCGTTGTTGTCGCTGGCCTGACCGAGCTTCCAGGCGCGGAACAACCGGTTGGCATAGGGCTCGATCTCCTCGCCGCCGAGGCTGTCGATGGTGGCGACGACGATCTGGTCGGAGCCCTTCTTTTCGAAGTCGGCGAGTTTTTGTTCGAGGGCTGCCTTCGCTGCCGGGTCAAGCATGCCGGCATTGTCGACGATACGCCCGGTCAAGGCTGGCAGATCGTCGGCCAGCGCCATGCCAGCAAGCAACATGGCGAAGACCATTGCCAGCAGCAGCTTGAGCGCAACAGCCCACGACACTGCGTGGGTCTCATGCGCGGGCAAACGGCGAGATGGCAGGGAGGAACGCAAGGTTCAGCCGGTCCGGGTCAGGGAAGGGGTGGCGTTCAGCCACCCTGACCCGCGGGTTTGCTGGTGCCGAAGTCGACCTTCGGCGTCTGCATCTTGTCCTCGCTGATGGTGAAATTCTGGAAAGGCTCGTTGGAGCGGAACCAGAACGTCGCCCACAGCACGGACGGGAAGGTCTTCAGCGTCAGATTGTAGTCCTTGACCGCCTGGATGTAATCGCGGCGTGCCACGGCAATGCGGTTTTCGGTGCCTTCAAGCTGTGCCTGAAGCGCGATGAAATTCTGGTTGGCCTTGAGGTCGGGATAGTTTTCGGTAATGGCGAGCAGGCGTGACAGTGCGCTGGTCAGGCCCGACTGGCTGTCCTGGAATTTCTTGAAGGCTTCGGGATCCTTGAGGGTTTCGGGTGTCACCGTGACCTGCGTGGCCTTGGCTCGGGCCTCGACCACGGCATCCAGGGTGTCCTTTTCGTGAGCGGCGTAGCCTTTCACCGTCTCCACGAGGTTCGGAATCAGGTCGGCGCGGCGCTGATACTGGTTCAGCACTTCGCTCCAGGCTGCCTTGGCGTTTTCTTCCGCCGTGGGAATGGTGTTGTAGCCGCAGGCCGACAGCAGCGGCAGCAAGAGCGCCATCAAAAGGAAAGCCGGGAGGTTGCGGGGAAGCGAAGACAGGCGCTGTGCGTACATGAGCGGTCCCTCGTTTGCTCGAATAGGCAAGCAATACCATAAAGATCGCAGGATAAAACGCCTTTGCATGACCGCCGCCAATGCCGGTGGCGCAGCCTCGTCGGCAACGAGGCCCTGTAACCTTGAGCGCGATCGGGCTAGGATCAGCGAAAAGAGGAGCATCCATGGCAGGTCATGCCGACAGGGACAGCGAGCACGAGTTCGCGCCGCATCCTGGACCGCATTGCACGCGAGACCGAGCCCGGCGGCCTGCCATCCGACCGGCATGCAGCCGACCAGGGTGATTTCGATCCAATTGAATATTGGGGCACCCGCATCGGCCGTGTGCTAGGCGTCATCCTGGCGATCGCGATGCTGATCGCTGTCGGTTATTACATCGCCCGCCATCTATAGGACCATCATGAACACCAGTCAGGCCGAGGCGCCCCGCGCCGTCATCGTCGTGTCCAGCCATGTTGCGCGCGGGTCCGTGGGCAATCGCGCTGCTGTCTTCGCGCTGGAGACACTGGGTTTCCCTGTATGGGCGGTCCCAACCGTGATACTGCCCTGGCATCCCGGTCACGGCCGGGCGACAAGGATTGTTCCGCCTGCGGAACAATTTGCGGCGCTGATGGCCGACCTGGCGCGCGCGCCCTGGCTCGGCGAGGTCGGCGCCGTCCTTTCCGGCTATCTCGGCGAGGCAAGCCAGGCCGATGCCATTGCCGACCTGGTCGACGCGGTAAAGGCCAGGAATCCAGGCGCTCTCTACGTCTGCGATCCGGTGATGGGCGATTCCGGCGGGCTTTATGTCCCCGAAGCAACCGCCAAGGCCCTGCGCGACCGGCTGATGCCCTTGGCCGATATCGCCACGCCGAACCGCTACGAACTCGCCTGGATGGCGGGAGCCGACCTGCCGGACCTGAAATCGACTACTGCGGCGGCGCTGGATGCTGGTCCGGCAACCATGCTGGTGACGTCGGCGCCGGCGATGATGTCGGGCAGCACCGGCAATCTCCTGCTCGATTCCAGCCAGGTGCTGCTCGCCGAGCATCGTCTGATCGACCGGCCGCCGAATGGCCTCGGCGATCTCACCGGCGCGGTCTTTCTGGCCCGCACCCTGTCCGGTCAGCCACCCGCCAAGGCGCTGCAATCAACGACGGCCGCCGTCTACGAGATCCTGGCACGTACGGCCAAACGCGGTGGCGACGAGCTGCAGCTGGAAACCGATGCGCAAAGCCTGTCGCAACCCATGGCGATGGTGCAGATGCGCCATCTCACGCATCCGGGTCGAGGTCGCACGGCGTGACCGGAAACCCGGCCAACGTAACCGTGGCTGGGGTCGATGGCTGCAAGGCTGGCTGGATTGCGATGCGGCAGGATCCTGGCGGATCACCGATCGTCGGTGTCTATCCTGGCTTCGACGATCTCCTGACGGCCCTACCGTCTGATGCGATCGTGGCTGTCGACATGCCGATCGGTCTGCCCGAGGTTTCGGGCAAAGGCGGGCGCGGGCCCGAAGCACTGGTGCGCCCCTTGCTTGGCCAACGACAATCCAGCGTCTTCGCCATTCCATCGCGGGCAGCAGTCTATGCCGATACAGCCAGCTTCAGCACAGTCGATGCCTGGTATGAGGCGCATCGGCGCGCCAGCGCCGTCGCGGCGGCGACGTCCAATCCGCCGCGCGGCGTTTCCATCCAGGCCTTTGGCATCTTCGGCAAGATCCGCGAGATCGACAGGCTTTTGACGGCGCGGCCGGATCTACGAGCGCGCGTTTTCGAGTCTCATCCCGAGGTGGCATTCTGGCGGCTCAATGACGGTCGTGCGATGACCCTGCCCAAGAAGATCAAGGGCACGGTCAATCCAGCCGGCATGGAAGAGCGGCGGGCTTTGCTCGCCCGTCACGGCTATGAGCGCGCCTTTCTTGATCAGGCGCCGCCGAAAGGTGCCGCGGCGGACGATTTTCTCGACGCCGCTGCCATGTTGCTGGTTGCAGGCCGGATCGCGCGGGGCGAAGCCACCTCCTATCCGAATCCGCCGGGGGGCGATGACAGAGGAATCCCTGTCGCTATCCATGTTTGAACGTTTTGGCATAGCGAGCTATGCGCCATGCATGGTTCTCGCGGGAGAGCTATGACAATTTTGCATTGATTGCCTGGCCAATTTGCCGTTAGTGCCATTCGCAGTGGAAACGAGCCGTCGCCGTCCAGCCTGGAAAGGTCCAGATGCCGCATCTCCCAGAACATCTCATTGCCGGTTATCGCAACTTCATCAACGGCCGCTATGTGGCCGAGGCCGATCACTACAGGTCGCTTGCACGCGAAGGCCAGGCGCCGGAGACGATGATCGTGGCCTGCTGCGATTCGCGCGCCGCGCCGGAGGTGATCTTCAATGCCGGCCCAGGCGAACTGTTCGTGCTGCGCAATGTCGCCAATCTGGTGCCGCCCTATGCACCTGATGGCGAGTACCATTCAACCTCTGCCGCGCTCGAGTTCGCGGTGCAGAGCCTGAAGGTCAAGAACATCGTCGTCATGGGGCACGGCCGATGCGGTGGCATTCGCGCCGCGCTCGATACAACATCCGCTCCGCTGTCGCCGGGCGATTTCATCGGCAAGTGGATGAGCCTGATCGCGCCGGCCGCCGAAGCTGTTTCAGCCTCGACCATGATGACGACCGGCGAACGGCAGACGGCGCTGGAGCGCATCTCCATCCGCTACTCCATCGCCAACCTGCGCACCTTTCCCTGCGTGAAGATTCTGGAAGGCAAGGGCAAGCTCACCCTGCACGGCGCATGGTTCGATATTTCAACCGGCGAGTTGTGGGCGATGAACAACGAAACCGGCGATTTCGAACGGCCCGATATCAGCTGAAGACAACCACGGGCGGCACTGCCGGCCGCGCGCGCTTCACTTCTCATCCATACAGGCCTAGGTTGCATGGAGGAGGTGTCGTCCAGTGCCAGTTGCCGGCTCGTCGAAACTCTGTCTGGTCGTCCTTTACGTCCTGATGCTGGGTTCAGCGCGGGCTGACGACAACGCCGTGATAGGCCGCTGGTATTCAGCACTGCTGGTTGCGGACCGCGGCCAGCTCGCGGACATGCTGACCGATGATGCCCGCATCCGATTGCAGGATGTCGATACCGAACAGAACAAGCAGCAGTTCCTTGCTTCGATGGACGAATGGCAGGGCGCGGTATCAGGCGCAAACATTCGGCATCGCATCGAAAGCGCCGACAACGGTCTGGTCACTGTCGTCGTCTGCTACGACTTTCCCGGTAATGATCTTCTGACAAGAGAGGTGTTCGCACTGAGCGACGAACGCATCACCGCATCCTCGCAAGCGACCATTGCGGAAAATTGCGACGGCTTCTGAGAAACCTGCGCCAGGCCCTTCGTCGCTGGCTATCCGACGCGGGCCGGCGGGGCTTGTCGTTGCACCGGCGGTCCCATCGGCCTACATCGGAAAGATATTGTCGTTCCGCCTTCCTCACGTTCAGCGAAAGTCCCCCCATGTCCGTATCCGATCTCGCCGCCCATGCTTTGACCAACTGGCAGGGGCCGCTCGGTCTTCCCGATTTCACGAAGATCGGCGATGAAGACTTTGGGCCGGTGTTCGAGGCGGCGCTGAAGGCGCATGAGGCGGAAATCGATGCCATAACCGCCAACACCGAACCGGCTACCGTCGAAAATACACTGCAGGCACTGGAGCTTGCCGGTGAAGCGCTCGACCGCGTCTCCTCGATCTTCTGGTGCCGGGCCGGTGCCCATACCAACGACGCCATCCAGGCCATGGAGCGCGAGGTCGCGCCGAAGATGTCGCGGCATTTCTCGGCAATCTCGATGAACGAGAAGCTGTTTGCCCGCATCGACGATCTCTATCAGCGGCGCGATGGCCTGAAGCTCGATGGCGAGACGTTGCGTGTCCTGGAACGGACCTGGAAAGGGTTCGTCCGCTCCGGTGCCAAGCTTGACGCCGAAGGCAAGAAGCGGCTTGCGGCGATCAACGAACACCTGTCTTCGCTTGGCACCACCTTCGGCCAGAACGTGCTGGCCGATGAGCGGGAATGGGCACTGTTTCTGGATGAGGCCGACCTTGCCGGCCTCCCCGATTTCCTGAGAAGCGCGATGGCGGAGGCCGCCGAGACGCGCGGCCAGAAGGGCCGCTATGCGGTGACGTTGTCGCGGTCGATCTACGAACCCTTCACCACCTTCTCCGAGCGTCGCGACCTGCGTGAAGGCGCATGGCGCGCCTTCACCCGGCGTGGCCAGAACGGCGGCGCCAGCGACAACACCGCGGTGGTGCGCGACATGCTCAGGCTGCGTGCCGAGAAGGCGAAGCTGCTGGGTTATGATTCCTTTGCCGCGCTGAAGCTCGACGACACCATGGCCAAGACACCGAAGGCCGTGCACGACCTGCTCGACCCGGTCTGGGAGAAGGCGCTGGAGAAGGCTGCGGCCGACCAGAAGGAACTGCAGCGGCTGGCGGTTGCTGCCGGCAGCAACGAACAGTTCGCTGCCTGGGACTGGCGATTCTACCAGGAGAAACTGCGCGCCGAAAAGTTCGCTTTCGACGAGGCCGAACTCAAGCCCTATCTGCAGCTCGACCACGTCATCGCTGCCTGCTTCGACGTGGCGACGAAGCTGTTTGGCCTCACCTTCGAAGAGAAGAAGGGCATTGCCGGCTGGCATCCGGATGCGCGTGTGTTCGTGGTCAGGAACCCCGACGGATCGGAGCGCGCGCTGTTCCTGGCGGACTATTTCGCCAGATCGTCCAAGCGGTCCGGCGCCTGGATGAGTGCGCTGCAGTCGGGCTACAAGCTGGGCAAGGGTGCGAAGCCGATCATCTACAACATCATGAATTTCGCCAAGCCGCCCGTCGGCGAGGCCGCCTTGCTGTCAGTGGACGAGGCCAAGACCCTGTTCCATGAATTCGGCCATGCGCTGCACGGCATGCTGACCGACGTCACCTGGCCGTCGGTTTCGGGCACATCGGTCAGCCGCGACTTTGTCGAGCTGCCTTCGCAGCTCTACGAACATTGGCTGACGGTGCCGGCAGTGCTGGAAAAACACGCACTGCATGTGAAGACCGGCAAGCCGATGCCAAAGGAACTGCTCGACAAGATGCTGGCGGCGCGCACGTTCGGCGCCGGCTTCGCCACGGTCGAGTTCACCGCCTCGGCGCTGGTCGACATGGCCTATCATGCGCGTTCGGATGCACCGGCCGAACCGCTGGCCTTCGAGACGGAGACGCTTGAGAAACTCGCCATGCCGGACACGATCGCCATGCGCCATCGTACTCCGCATTTCAGCCATGTCTTCGCCGGTGACGGCTATTCAGCCGGCTACTATTCCTACATGTGGTCGGAGGTGCTCGATGCCGATGCCTTCTCGGCCTTCGAGGAAACCGGCGATCCGTTCAATCCGGCTCTGGCGAAAAAGCTGCGGGAAAACATCTACGCGGCCGGCGGCTCGAAGGATCCGGAAGAGCTCTATACCGCCTTCCGCGGCAAGATGCCGACCGCGGATGCCATGATGGTGAAGCGCGGGCTGACCTGATCCTGTTCCTCATGCCTGTCCGGTGGATGAGGCGCTGGAGGGCCTGCTAACGCGCTAGCGCGGCGCTAGCCTTTCAGGCTGGCGCCGATCAGAAGGTCGGCCTGTTTGGCAACCGACTGCGAGGGACCGCCCGGGCCGAAGATCTGGCTTGAGATGTAGGCGCCTTCGATGAGAAGCAGCAGGCCGTCGCCCAGCGTGCCGGGGTCGGCCGCCCCCATCTCCTTGGCCATGGCGCGCAGACGACGGCGCAGTTCGCGCTTGTTCTCTTCGCTGACCACGCGCGCGGGGTGACCGGGTTCGGGGTATTCGACCGCTGCATTGGTCATGCCGCAGCCGCGGTAGCCCTGTTTCTGCGAGCGTTTGCCGACGCGCGTCAGGAACGCGATGATCTGAGCCCGCGCATCGCCCTGATGCGCAGCCACTGCTTCGTCGAAACGCTCCCAGAACTCGATGTCGTATTTACGCAGATAGGATGCCGCGAGCTCGTCCTTCGATGAAAACGAGCGATAGAGGCTTGGCTTGGTGACGCCCGCCTTTTTCACGATCTCGTCGACGCCGATCGCCCGGATGCCTTCGCGGTAGAAGAGCTCATGCGCGACGCCGAGGATTTTCTCGGCCGCCGGCGGCAAGGCTGCGTCTCGCGAAACGCTGGGTTCAATATTTTTGTCAGTGGGCATGAGGTGTTCCAATTGACATGTTACTAACCGGTACGTACACATTCGGCAACTGCAACGTACCGGTCAGTAACATGATAGTCCAGCCCCGCCCGTTTGGCCAGCGCTACGCCTTCGTCGTCGTTGCGGTCATCTTCCTCTCCCTGCTCATCGCTGCGGGCCTGCGTTCCGCGCCCTCCGTGATGATGCTGCCCCTGGAGAATGACTTCGGCTGGCGCCGCGACGTGGTGTCGCTGGCAGCCGCCATCGGCATTTTCCTTTATGGCATGACCGGTCCTTTCGCCGCCGCGCTGATGGAACGCATCGGCCTGCGCAAGACGGTGATCGGTTCGCTGGTGGTGATGTCGGCATCGACCGGGCTTTCGCTGTTCATGACGCAGTCCTGGCAACTCATCGCCACCTGGGGTGTATTCTCCGGCGTCGGTTCGGGCGCTGTCGCCACCGTGCTCGGCGCCACCATCGTCAACCGCTGGTTCAAGACCAACCGCGGCCTGGTCATGGGCCTGATGTCGGCGTCCAGCGCGACCGGCTTGCTGATCTTCCTGCCTTTCCGGCCTGGCTTGCACAGTCGGGCGGCTGGAAGCCGGTGGCGCTCGTCATTGCCATCGCCACCGCAGCTCTGGTGCCGTTGGTCTGGCTGCTGGTGCCGGAGCGGCCGGCGTCGATCGGCCAGGTGCGTTTCGGCGCCGAGCCCGACGATGTGCCGCCGACGCCGCCAGCGGCAGCCGGCAACTTCATCTCCCATACGCTGAGCACACTGCGCGAAGCAGCCAGGACACGCGTGTTCTGGTACCTCTTTGCCACTTTCTTCATCTGCGGCTTCACGACCAACGGTCTTGTCGGCACGCATCTGATCGCGTTCTGTGCCGACAATGGCATCAACGAGATCCAGGCTGCCGGTCTGTTGTCGCTGATGGGTATCTTCGACCTCATCGGCACGACCCTGTCGGGCTGGCTTACCGACCGTTTCGATCCGCGCAAGCTGCTCGGCGTCTATTATGCCATTCGTGGCCTCTCGCTGATGTATCTGCCTTATTCCGGTTTCTCGGCGACCGCGCTCATCGTTTTCGCGGTGTTCTACGGGCTGGACTGGATCGCCACCGTGCCGCCGACGTTGCGTTTGTCCAACGAAGCCTTCGGTGATGCCAAGGGACCGCTGGTGTTTGGATGGATTGTTGCCGGCCATCAGGTCGGCGCGGCTACGGCCGCGTTCTTCGGCGGAGCTATGCGGGAGTTCCAGGGCAGCTATGAGCTTGCCTTTGTCATTGCCGGCATGACCGGTATCATCGCCGCCTGCCTGTCGCTGCTGATCAACACCAACCGCCCAATGCTGGAGCCGAAAGAGCAGCCGGCCTGATTCCAGAGCGTTTCCGTTTTTCACGGAAACGCTCTGTCTTCTTTTGCTGGAATTATCCCAGCGGCGGCAAACTGTGGACCGTCAAGAAAGTTTCACGTCTCCGAAATGCGGCTGAAACAATGGCCAAGGACCTTGGCGGCACCCATTCGCCGCCAAGGAGCCAGCCATGAGCAAGCCAACCAGCATCAACCGCCGTGCCTTCATCGTCTCGACAGGGGCAGCTGGCCTGGTCGGATTGTCGGGTTTGGCCATGCCTTATTATTCGCGTGCGAACACGCGGCCGGCCTTTACCCACGGTGTCCAGTCAGGCGACATCGACGCGATATCAGGCATGATCTGGACGCGCGCCGACAGGCCATCGCGCGTGCAGTTCGAAGTGGCGACCACGGAAAGTTTCGCCAATGCCGAACGCCTGGCGCCGCTCAATGCGCTGCCTGACAGCGACTATGCGGTGAAACGCCTGCTCACTGACCTGGCGTCGGACCAGGACATCTTCTATCGGATGACGCTTGCCGACCTGAATGACGTCAATGCGGTGTCCGAGCCGATCGTCGGCCGTTTCCGCACCGCACCGACCTCGCGCCGCTCCGTACGCTTCGCATGGTCGGGCGATACCGCCGGCCAGGGCTGGGGCATCGATGAGGTCGGCATGAAGACCTATGCCTCGATCGCCAGGCACACGCCCGATTTCTTCCTGCATTCGGGCGACACGATCTATGCCGATGGCGCCATGAAGGACGAGGTCGATCTCAAGGACGGCACAAAGTGGAAGAACGTCGTGCTCATCGACGAGAAGCGCAAGGTTGCCGAGACGCTCGACGAATATCGCGGGCAGTGGAAATACAACCTGCTCGACAAGAACCTGCTTGCCATGAACGCGGCACTGCCGACTTTCTTCCAATGGGACGACCATGAGGTGGTCAACAACTGGTCGAGCTCGAAAGATCTGACCGCCGACGACCGCTACAAGGAAAAATCGATTGCCGTGCTGGCGGCACGTGCCGGCCGAGCCTTCCATGAGATGACGCCGATCCGCTTCACGCCGGCCGAGCCCGGTCGGGTCTATCGCAAGATCGCGTATGGTCCGCTGGTCGACGTCTTCTTCCTCGACATGCGCTCCTATCGCGGCGCCAACGGCCCGAACCTGCAGACCGAACTCAACGCGGGCTCGCGCATGCTGGGCGAGCAGCAGACCCGCTGGCTCAAGCGCGAGCTCGCCAATTCCAAGGCCACCTGGAAGGTGATTGCCGCCGACATGCCGATCGGCCTGGTGGTGTGGGACGACGCCGCCAACAAGAAAGGCTCGGAAGCGGTCGCCAATGGCGACAACGGCCCGGCCAAGGGGCGCGAGCTCGAATTCGCCGACCTGCTGCGCTTCATCAAGAATGCCGGCATCACCAACACGGTCTGGCTGACGGCGGACGTACACTACACCGCAGCCCATCACTACAGCCCGGATCGCGCGCAGTTCCAGGATTTCGAGCCGTTCTGGGAATTCGTCTCCGGGCCGATACACTCCGGTACCTTCGGTCCCAACGATCTCGACATGACCTTCGGGCCGGAAGTGAAGTATGTGAAGGCGCCGAGCGCCGAGCAAGGCCAGAACCTGCCGCCTTCCGCAGGCTTTCAGTTCTTCGGCCTTGTCGACATCGACGGTATTACCGGGCAGCTGACCGTCAGGCTGATGGATCGCGACGACAACGAGCTCTACAAGACGACGCTCGATCCGGTTCGGGCTGCGTGATCTGGGATCAGTGCTCGAAGCAGGCGGCGGGCACGTTTGGCCAGGTCGCCTTCTCACAACCGATATCGGCCTGGCGCTGCTTGAAGGCGGCGCTAACCGGGCCGGTAACGATCGGGTCGACCCCGTCCGGAGCGTCCGCAAAGAGCTTTTCCGCCTGCGTCGTCACCACGGCCATCGGCTTGTCGGCGGGCGTTGCTGCCGACCATGCGCCACCCAGCGCCAGCAAGGCGACGAGCGTGGCCGAGAGGGAGATCATCACGAACCGGTTCAGACTGCGTATCATGGACGCCCGAATGCTCCACAGCGGAAAAGGTTCCGCGTTTGGTTAATGAAATTCTACGCTGCTGCCACTTAACAAAAGGTGACCAACCAACTGCCGGCACGCCGCCCCCTTTCGCAAATGCGAAAAACCCTGTATGAGCCGCGCAACTGAAAAAGGCGGCGTCTCGATTTGACTATCCGGGCGTGCTGCCTGAACAACCTCCGAGACCCAGCATGAACATCCGCAATATCGCGATCATCGCGCACGTCGACCATGGCAAGACCACTCTGGTCGACCAGCTCCTCAAGCAGTCCGGCTCGTTCCGCGAGAACCAGCGTGTCGCCGAACGCGCGATGGATTCGAACGACCTCGAAAAGGAACGTGGCATCACCATCCTGGCCAAGGCGACTTCGGTCGACTGGAAGGATACCCGCATCAACATCGTCGACACCCCCGGCCACGCCGACTTCGGTGGTGAAGTCGAGCGCATCCTGTCGATGGTCGACAGCGCCATCGTTCTGGTTGACGCCGCAGAAGGCCCGATGCCGCAGACCAAGTTCGTGGTCGGCAAGGCGCTTAAGGTAGGCCTGAAGCCGATCGTCGTGATCAACAAGATCGACCGCCCGGACGGCCGCCACCAGGAAGTCATCAACGAGGTGTTCGATCTGTTCGCAGCCCTCGATGCCACCGACGAGCAGCTCGATTTCCCGATCCTCTATGGTTCGGGCCGCGATGGCTGGGTATCCGAGAACCCGGAAGGTCCGAAGGACCAGGGTCTGGCACCGCTGTTTGACCTGGTGCTCAAGCATGTTCCGGAACCGACGGTCCATCCCGGCCCGTTCCGGATGATCGGCACCATCCTGGAGGCCAATCCGTTCCTCGGGCGCATCATCACCGGCCGCATCCATTCCGGCACGTTGAAGCCGAACCAGGCGGTCAAGGTCCTGCACCATGACGGCTCCCTGCTGGAAAACGGCCGCGTATCGAAGATCCTGGCGTTCCGCGGTCTCGAGCGCCAGCCGATCGAAGAAGCGCAGGCAGGCGACATCGTCGCCATCGCCGGCCTGTCGAAAGGCACCGTTGCCGACACGTTCTGCGACCCGGCCGTCACCGAGCCGCTGCATGCGCAGCCGATCGATCCGCCGACCGTCACCATGTCCTTCATCGTCAATGATTCGCCGCTCGCCGGCACCGAAGGCGACAAGGTCACCAGCCGTGTCATCCGCGACCGCCTGATGAAGGAAGCCGAAGGCAACGTCGCGCTCCGGATCGAGGAATCAGCCGACAAGGACTCGTTCTTCGTGTCGGGCCGTGGTGAACTGCAGCTTGCCGTCCTGATAGAGACGATGCGCCGCGAAGGCTTCGAGCTTGCCGTGTCGCGCCCGCGCGTCGTCATGCAGAAGGACGAGGACGGCCAGTTGCTCGAGCCGATCGAAGAAGTCGTCATCGACGTCGATGAGGAACACGCCGGCGTCGTCGTGCAGAAGATGTCTGAGCGCAAGGCCGAGATGGTCGAGCTGCGTCCTTCGGGCGGCAATCGCCAGCGCCTGGTGTTCCACGCGCCGACGCGCGGCCTGATCGGCTATCAGTCGGAACTGTTGACCGACACGCGCGGCACCGCGGTGATGAACCGTCTGTTCCATTCCTATCAGGGTTACAAGGGCGAATTGCCCGGTCGTACCAACGGCGTGCTCATCTCCAACGAGCAGGGCGAATCCGTTGCCTACGCCATGTGGAACCTGGAGGACCGCGGCCCGATGGTCATCGACGCCGGCGTCAAGGTCTACCAGGGCATGATCATCGGCATCCACTCGAGGGACAACGACCTTGAAGTGAACGTGCTGAAGGGCAAGAAGCTCACCAACATCCGCGCCGCCGGCAAGGATGAAGCGGTCAAGCTGACGCCGCCGATCCGCATGACGCTGGAACGCGCGCTCGCCTGGATCCAGGACGACGAACTGGTCGAAGTCACGCCGAAGACGATCCGCCTGCGCAAGCTCTATCTCGACCCGAACGAGCGCAAGCGCTTCGAGAAGTCGAAGGTCAGCGCGGCCTGATGGTTTAAAGGGCGGGGATTTCCCCGCCCTTTTTTGACTGATCATTGTGGGCGAGCGTTGCGCATGATCACCTCGGCGTCGTCCACGGCAAGGTCAATCTCTACCCGGCAACCGTCCCGAACCGGCCGGTTGAGGCCAGCGGCTGTGATGATGTGGCCGGCATCCGCCATGGCGCCGATCCGGGCGCGGGGCAGGCCAAGTTCCATCGCGAGCAGACGGTCGAGCCGGATGGCGACCGGGACTGGTGTGGCTAGAACGATCTCCAGTCGGTCCGTTGCGGCTGACCCCAGTTCTTCCTTGCGGACGACGTTTCCAGCGAATTCCTCGACCCTGTATGCGAACCGGCGCAGGGCCGCGACATCGAAGGCGTAACGCCTGACCAGTGCCGGATCATTGGCCTCCAGGGCCGAAAGCAGATCCGGATCGAGGTCGCGGGCGTTGCGGCGCTCGAACAGCGTGTGGTTCCAGGTGTCGTCGCATGTGGTGCATTTGTAGACGAGCCAGGCATCGAGCCGCCTGCCATTGGCGTTGAGCCGGAATTTATCACTGCATTCGAAGGCGCGTTGCGTGCCGCAACGTGGACAGGAGCGCCAGGGGCGGGGGAAACGGTTTGCAATGAGGGTCCATCGGACGCGGAGCGTGCACGACATGCCGGTTGGTCCTTCCCGTCGGGAAGTCCGTCCAAGCGGCGATGAACGAGATGCCTCTCTTTGAGGCGCGGAATGGCGTTCGTGTGGAAATCAGGCGAGAGAGCCTTCGAGTCCGGCGCAGAGGCGCTGGCCAAACCGGTCTCGAACCGCCACAGGAACGAACGCAATTGTAAAAGCGGCAACGCGGCGCGCTGCCATGCGAGTTCTGGGAGAGCTGACGAGACCGGCGGTTACGATGGCAAAGTCGGAAGCCTGGGGCTGATGACGATGCGGCGTTCTAGCGAGCAGCCTCGATGAGATCAAGCCGTGTTCTCACGGCACATCTCCACGAACGTCGAACGGCAAAGGAGCCCGTCCACTCTCACGATTGCATCGTTTGACATTCGGCCTATGCTGCCGCGCTTGCCCGATGGAGCGCTTCATGACGTTCACGTCCCTTCTCATTTTCGCCGGTGCACTGTTCGTTGCCGCCGGCTCGCCGGGTCCTTCGATCGCTGCGCTGGTGGCGCGGGTGATCTCAAAAGGGTTTCGCGACGTGCTGCCGTTCCTGATGGCCATGTGGATCGGCGAAGCGATCTGGCTGTCCTTTGCGGTGTTCGGGCTGGCGGTCGTGGCGCAGACCTTCCATCTCGCCTTCGTCGCCATCAAATGGCTCGGCGTTACCTATCTCGCCTACCTCGCCTGGAAGATGTGGACGGCACCGGTCGAGGCGAACGAAGGCTCGCTACCGAAGGACGATTCGCCGATCAGGCTTTTCCTTGCCGGCATGGCGGTTACTCTCGGCAATCCCAAGATCATGATGTTCTATCTGGCGCTGCTGCCGACCATCATCGACCTCGCCTCGGTCTCCATGCTCGGCTGGATGGAGCTGACGGCGACGATGGCCGTGGTGCTGATCGTCATCGACTTCGCCTGGATCCTGGCGGCGGCGCAGGCGCGAAGGCTGTTGAAAAGCCCGCGCGCCATGCGCATCGCCAACCGGGTTTCCGCCGGAACCATGGCCGGCGCTGCCGCGGCGATCGCTGCGCGGTCTTGAACGAGCTCAAACTTTGTCCAGCAGACTCATGTCGGAAGTTCTCACTTTCCAGTCGACAAAGCAGCCCAGCACGCCACAGGCTGTGCATCGCACTCCGACATAAATCCAGCGAATGCCGTCCTGTGAAGGATAGATCGAAAAGCCAATCCCAATGTTGATGCTCTCCGATTCACAAACACATCTCAAACCAGTCGCTCCAGCGTCGTCCCAATACTCCGCAGAATCGCAAATGAAGTGCTGGGATCGACAGGCGGTGCATGTGCGTCGCGCCGCACCCTCATCGATGTCCGCGTCAAGGAGAAATGACTGCGATCCGCACCGGCAACGTGCGAGCCTGAATTCGCTTATGCCATAACCCTCGGAAGAGGCGTAGCTTTCCAGATATTGCGCGATGTCGGTTGGTCGATCTCCTACCCACCATTCGCCGGATGTATCGATCGTCATGATCAGCGCGCCATTGCGTGGTATTCGGCGTTGGGCCGCATGTCGATGGCGGCGGCGACGCGGTTCGACATGTTGAAGAAGGCTGCTGTCGAGGCGATGTCCCAGATGTCGCGATCGTCGAACCCGACCTGGCGCAGGGCCTCGCGATCGGCCTCAACGATCTTTGCCGGCTGCTCGGTCAGCTTGACCGCGAATTCCAGCATGGCGCGCTGCTTTTCGGTGAGGTCGGCGGCGCGGAAGTTCATCACCATCATCTCGCCGAATGCCGGATCGCCGGACAATTGGCGCACCGCTGCCCCGTGCGCGGTCAGGCAGTAGTAGCAATGGTTGATGGAAGAAACGACGACCGCGATCATCTCGCGTTCGAGCTTGGATAATCCGGAATCACCGAGCATCAGGTCGTTGTAGGTGTCGGTGAAGGCGCGCAGTTTCTTTTCGTCGAAAGCGTAGGCCCTGAGCACGTTGGGCACGAGGCCGAGCTTTTCCTCACACTTTGCGAAATAGGCCCTGGTGGCGTCGCTCAGTTCCCCCTGGGGCAAGTCCAGTGCGGTGATTTTCTCGCTCATCGTGGTGTCCTTTCGCCGGCATCTGCAAATTTTCTATGCAGCCAGCATTTTTCTTAGGCAGCCGTCAAACCTTTGTCGCCAAAAGGCGATCATCTGCTACGATAGTCGCAATACAGCCTAAGGCAGAGGTAAATCGCATCATGGCCAGCCTGAAGTCCGCAACCAAACCAAAGAAACCTGTGGTGAAGGGAGGCGGAAAAGAAGGTCAAAGGCCAGGACGGCTGGCGGACCATCTGCTGGCGAGAGCACCATCCGAAGACGTTGCCGTCTATGACCCGGCCGATCTCGCCCGCGCTGCCGAACTGGCCGAGAATGCGGTTTCCCGCCATAAGAAGGGCGAAAGCATCGTCGCCATCGAGACGGCATCCGGCGTGTCGCGCCAGGGGCGGCCGGTCACGGTGATCACCGTCGTCAACGACAACATGCCTTTCCTGTTCGATTCGATCCTCGGCGAGATCACCGAAGCTGCGGGCGAGCCGACACTGGTCACCCATCCTGTCATCGCGGTCAGGCATTCGAAGGCCGGTGTGGCCGAGATCGTCGGAGACGGTGGCCTCGCCAAGGAAGACGCAGGCCTCGACAAGGTCAGCGTGGTGCATGTCCATATCGGCCGGCTTTCGGAAGAAGCGGCCGCGGCGCTTGGCGCGCGGCTCACCAAGACGCTGGCGCAGGTACGCGCAGCCGTCGTCGACTGGAAGCCGATGCTGGCGCGTCTCGACCAGGCGATTTCGGAATTCCGCTACGCGCCGGTGCCGCTGGACAAGAAACATGTCGCCGAGGCCATCGCTTTCCTTGAATGGCTGCGCGACGACAACTTCACCTTCCTCGGCATGCGCGAGTTCAAATATTCGGGCGGTGAGAAGAGCGGCAGCCTTGAGCGCGCCGACAAGCCGGGGCTGGGCATTCTCTCCGATCCAGACGTGCTGGTGCTGCGGCGCGGCACCGAGGCAGTCACCACGACACCCGAGATCCGCGCCTTCCTGCACGGCCCGGAACCGCTGATCGTCACCAAGGCCAATGCCAAGTCGGTCGTACACCGGCGCATCTATCTCGACTACATCGGCATCAAGACCTACGACAAGAACGGCAAGCTGGCAGGCGAGCTGCGCATCGTCGGCCTGTTCACTTCGACCGCCTACACGCGCTCTGTGATGAAGATCCCCTATCTGCGCTCCAAGGCCGAGACGGTGATCGCCAAGTCCGGCTTCAATCCGGACGACCATTCCGGCAAGGCGCTGATCAATGTTCTGGAGAGCTATCCGCGCGACGAGCTGTTCCAGGTGCCGATACCCACCCTGCGTAAACATGCCGAGGCCATTCTCGGCCTGATCGAACGCCCACGCGTGCGTGCGCTGGTGCGCGCAGACCAGTTCGACCGCTTTGTCTCCATCCTCGTTTTCGTGCCGCGCGACCGCTACGACAGCGTCGTGCGTGAAAAGATGGGTGCGTATCTCAAGACAGTTTTCGATGGTCGTTTGTCGGCTTATTATCCGGCTTTCCCGGAGGGCGGCCTCGCCCGCGTGCATTTCATCATCGGCCGCTCCGGCGGCAAGACGCCCAAGGTCGAGCAGGAAACGATCGAGGCGGCGATCCGCGATATCGTCCGCACCTGGGAAGATGCGCTGGCGGAGGCCGCCGAGGCCGGCGGCCACGATGCGGCGCTGAAGGCGATCGCCGCGCGTTTCCCGGAAAGCTATCGTGATTCCTTCTCGTCGGCGGTGGCGCTGGTCGATGCCGAACGCATCGCGAGGATTTCGGCCGAGAGCCCGATCGACATCGATTATTATCGTGACGCCGGCCAGAAGCCCGAGCAAGCTTCGCTGAAGATCTATCACCACGGCAGTCCGGTGGCGCTGTCCCGGCGCGTGCCGTTGCTGGAAAACACCGGATTCCGGGTGATCAGCGAGCGTACCTTCGAGATCGACAAGGAGGACGGCAACCGAGTCTTCATCCACGACATGGAGCTGGAGAACGCGTACGGCCAGCCGATCGATCTCGCCGACGAGGGCGCGCTGTTCGAGGATGTGTTCCTGGCAGTGTGGCGCGGCGACGTCGACAATGACGGCTACAACAGCCTTGCCCAGACAGCCGGGCTGAAAGCAACCGAGATCCTGGTGCTGCGTGCCTATGGCCGCTATCTGCAGCAGGCCGGCATTCCGCAGAGCCAGGACTTCATCGCGGCGACGCTGAACCGCTATCCGGATATCGCCCGGGGCCTCCATGCGCTCTTCGTCGCGCGGCATGGCGCGGACGCGGCGGGCGAAGGCGTGACCACGGCCAAGCACCTCAAGGCGAAGATCAAGGATGCGCTGGAGGATGTGCCCAGCATCGACGACGACACCATCATCCGTCGCTACCTCAACCTGATCGAGGCGACGCTGCGGACCAACCATTTCGTGGATGGCAAGAAGGAGCGCGGCCAGTCGCTGGCGATCAAGCTCGATTCGCGCGCCGTCGACGGATTGCCGGAACCCAGGCCATGGCGCGAGATTTTCGTGTACGGCTCCGAGGTGGAAGGCGTGCACCTGCGCTTCGGCGCGGTGGCGCGCGGCGGTCTGCGCTGGTCGGACCGCGCCCAGGACTATCGCACCGAGGTGCTGGGCCTCGTGAAGGCGCAGCAGGTCAAGAATGCGGTGATCGTACCGGTCGGCGCCAAGGGGGGCTTCTATCCGAAGCGCCTGCCGCCGGCCAGTCAGCGCGACCTGTGGTTCGAGGCAGGCCGTCAGGCTTACATCAATTTCGTTTCCAGCCTGCTGTCGATCACCGACAACATCGGCATCGACCATGTCGTGCCGCCGGCCGGTGTGGTGCGCCATGATGCCGACGATCCGTATTTCGTCGTCGCGGCCGACAAGGGCACGGCAACCTTCTCAGACACTGCCAATGCGATTTCGGAAAAGCACGGCTTCTGGCTGGATGACGCTTTCGCTTCGGGCGGCTCTGCAGGCTACGACCACAAGAAGATGGGCATCACCGCCAAGGGTGCCTGGGAAGCGGTGAAGCGGCATTTCCGTGAAATGAACCGCGACATCCAGACCTCGCCCTTCACGGTGGTCGGCGTCGGCGACATGTCGGGCGACGTGTTCGGCAACGGCATGCTTCTGTCGGAACAGACCAAGCTGATCGCGGCCTTCGACCATCGCGACATCTTCATCGATCCCGAGCCGGACGTGGTGGCCTCCTTTGCCGAGCGCAAACGCATGTTCGACCTGCCGCGTTCGAGCTGGCAGGACTACGACAAGACGAAACTGTCCAGGAACGGCGTCATCGTCTCGCGCAACCAGAAGTCGATCACGCTGCCTGCGGAAGCCGCGGCAGCGATCGGCCTTGCCAAGACGACAGCGACGCCGGCCGAGATCATGACCGCCATCCTGAAGGCTCCGGTCGATCTTCTGTGGTTCGGCGGCATCGGCACCTATGTGAAGGCGGTTTCGGAGACCAACCAGGATGTCGGCGACCGCGCCAACGATCCGATCCGTGTCAACGCCGTGGACCTGCGCGCCAAGGTGATCGGGGAGGGCGCCAATCTCGGCGTCACCCAGCGGGGCCGCATCGAATTCGGACTGGCCGGCGGGCGCAACAATTCGGACGCCATCGACAATTCCGGCGGCGTCAACTGTTCCGACGTCGAGGTAAACATCAAGATCGCGCTGGCATCGGCCATGCGGAAGGGCTCGCTGGCGCGGCCTGCACGCAACAAGCTGCTGGCAGAGATGACCGATGAGGTCGGCAATCTGGTGCTCTCCAACAACTACGAGCAGACACTGGCACTGTCGCTCGCCCGCAAGCGCGGGCTGGCCGACATCGCGCATCAGGGCCGCTTCATGGCTGCGCTCGAAGCGCGTGGCCTGCTTGATCGCGCCGTCGAGACGCTGCCGTCGCCGGCTGCCCTTGCCGAGCGCGAAGCGAGAGGTGAACCGTTGACCCGGGCGGAACTCGGCGTCCTGCTCGCCTATGCCAAGATCGTGCTGTTCTCGGACATCGTCGCCTCGGATGTGCCGGACGACGGACATTTCAACACCGACCTGACCGGGTACTTTCCGGAACGGATGGTCAAGAAGTTCAATGAGGAGATCCATGGTCACCGGCTGCGGCGCGAGATCATCGCCCGTGTTGTCGCCAATGACCTGGTCAACCGCGGCGGACCATCCTTCACCAACCGGCTGATGGAAGCGACCGGACGCAGCGCGGCCGATGTGGTGCGCACCTTCGCGGTGATCCGCGACGGCTTCGGCCTGCCGGCGCTCTACAACGAGATCAACGCGCTCGACAACAAGATAGACGGTCAGGTGCAGATCGATCTCTATCAGATCGTAAGCCGGCTTATCTTTGTGACCGCCGGCTGGTATCTGAAGAACGATGCCGGCACCGCACCGCTCGGTCAGCGCATTGCCGAACTGCAGGAGGCCCGCAAGGCGCTTGAGCCGAAGCTGGTATCGCTGCTATCGGATTTCTCGCGAGAGCGGCTGGAGGAGAAGCGGCACGGCCTGTTCAAGGTCGGCACGCCCGACAGACTGGCGGAACGGCTGGCTCTGGCCGACGTCGCCGAGCTGATCCCGGATATCGCCCTGACATCGCGCCTTGCCGGTTCGGATATCGTCGCGGCGGCGAAAGCCTTCTTTGCCGTGAGCGAAGCCTTCCGCATTCCGCGCATCGAGGAAGCCGCGCGATCGGTGACACCGCCCGACTACTACGATCAGTTGGCGCTGTCGCGCGCCACCGACACAATCGGTGCCGCACGGCGCGGCATCGCGGTGGCGGCACTCACGCAGCACGGCAAGGCAGCCGATCCGGTCGCGGCCTGGCTGGAGGCTGGCGGTGAGCGCATCGCCCGCGTGCGCGAACGGCTGCAGGCCCTGACGGAAGGCGGTGACATCACAGTGTCGCGTCTGTCGGTCGCCTCCGGCCTGATGAGCGACCTGATCGGGGCTTGATGCCCCGATTCCGATCCCTAGTCCGACCCGATCCGCAGCCTGGAAGCTTCGAGCCTCTAGGCTGCCAGCCGGGTTCTCGACAGGCCCTCGCGAATGTGGCGGGCAAGTTCGAGCGTCGCGGGGGCCGCATCGCGCGTCGGCAGATGCAGGTTGATCGCGAAAGACGGCAGTGGCGGCAGGCCGGCCTCCGCCGGCAGGATGTCGAGATGTGACGGCACGGTAAAAGCAAGCCATGCCGTTACCGCGAGATCCGTCGTCACCGTGGCGGTGGTGGCATCGATGCTGCCATTCTCGAACACCGTACGCCATTCGCGATCCTGACTGTGCAAGGCTGCCAGGACCGCGGGCCTGAAAGCACAGGTTTCGGCGACCATCGAAACCGGCAGCGGTGTCTTCAGATGCGCGACACCGCCCTTGGCGCCGACCCAGACCAGACGGTCGACGGCGAGGCACTCGCCTTCGGAGGCGCCGAGTGGCGTCTCGACCAAAGCCAGATCGATCTCACCCCTGGCCAGTGCTTGCGTGAGATCGGGCGATGATGCGCAGAACAACGAAATCTCGACCTGCGGAAAGGCGTCCGCGAAACCCTTCAGAACAGGCGCGATGAGCGGACCGGCGAGATCGAAGGGCACACCGAGCCGGACGGGCCCTTCGACACGGCGTGTCGTCATGTCTGCCCAGATTTCATCGTTGAGGCCCAGCAGCGGTCGCGCCTTGCCTTGCAGGCGCTCTCCAGCGCTTGTGAGCCGCAGCCCACGTCGCTCACGCGAAAACAACTCATGGCCAAAGGCCTGTTCCAGCCGGGCTATCTGCTGGCTGACGGCACTTTGCGTGAGGTGCAGGGCATTGCCCGCAGCGGTCATGTTGCCGCGCTCGGCAACGGCGAGGAAGGTTCGGATCAGGGCAAGGTCGAGGTTGCGGGTCATAGCGCCATTATGATTGCTAATGCTGGCTATAATCAACATGCGTTTCTCTAATGATGTATCCGGCGCTAGCTAGGACGCCGCCGTATCCTCCGGAGAAACGCATGTCGCTCGAAGCCGTCCTGCCGTTGTTCATCTTTGCGCTCGTCTCATCCATCACGCCGGGCGGAGCAACCACCATGTCCGCTGCTTCGGGCGCGAATTTCGGCTTCCGTCGGTCAATCCCGTTGATGGCCGGCATCGCCGCAGGGCTTGCCAGCATGGCGGCCGCTGCGGCACTCGGCTTGGCCGGCGTCCTGATTGCGATGCCTTCGCTGCAGATCGTCCTGAAAGCGGGAGGTTCGGCCTATCTGTTGTGGCTCGCCTGGAAGGTTGGACGGGCGGGGCCGCCAAGTCTCGACACTGCGCTGGCGCGGCCAACCGGTTTTGCCAACGGAGTTTGGCTGCTGTGGCTCAACCCCAAAGCCTGGGCGATGACTTTGGGCGCAGCCGCGTCTTTCGCCACGCTGGCCAGCGGTCCAGCCCGGCTCGGCATCGTGCTGGCAGTCGCCTTTGGCCTGGCGGCCGCCATCTCGGTGTCGGTCTGGTGTACCTTCGGCGCGCTGATGGCGCGGCTTATCCGCACCGATGCGCAATGGCGGGGGCTCAACATAGCGCTCGCCGTCCTGCTCGCCCTTTCGATCGTACAGGTGTGGTTCTGATGACGATGGCTGTTCGAGCAGACAAGGAGATTGGTTTCATCGGCCTCGGCGTGATGGGACAGCCGATGGCGTTGAACATGGCACGGGCGGGAACACCGCTTTTGGTCTGGAACCGATCGCCGGGTCTTTGCGAACCGTTGCGCGAAGCGGGTGCAAAAGTGGCTGCAAGTCCCGGCGAGGTTTTTGCCGGAACGGAGATCGTCATACTGATGCTCGCCACGGAGCAGGCGATCGATGCCATGCTGGCGCGGGGCACGGCGGATTTCGCCACCTATGTCTCGGGGCATATCATCGTGCATATGGGAACAACCTCTCCGGGTTATTCGCGCGACTTGCAGGCCGACATCCGCGCAGCCGGCGGCCACTATGTCGAGGCGCCGGTTTCGGGTTCGCGCAAGCCTGCAGAAGCGGGACAGCTCGTGGCGATGCTGGCTGGCGAACCGGAAGCAGTGGAGGTGGTGCGGCCTCTGCTCTCGGCGATGTGCCGAGATACGGTTGTTTGCGGCGCGGTGCCGAATGCTCTCTTGATGAAGCTCGCAGTCAACATCTTCCTGATCACCATGGTGACGGGCCTGGCCGAGTCCGTGCATTTCGCCGAGCGCTACAATTTGAATCTCACCCAACTTGCTGCCGTGCTTGATGCTGGCCCCATGGCCAGCGATGTCTCGCGCATCAAGCTGGCGAAGCTGGTTGCCGGGGACTTTTCCGTGCAGGCGGCGATTACCGATGTCTTCAAGAACAACCGCTTGATCGCCGAGGCAGCGCGCGATGCAAAAGTCGCCTCGCCTTTGCTCGATGTCTGTCACGTGCTCTACGGTGAGACCGAAGCGATGGGGCTTGGTCAATCCGACATGGCCGCTGTCCTGCGCGCCATTGAAGCGCGCACGGCAAAGTCGCGCGATGCATGACCGGTAGCCGGATCGGGCAGTCCGGCGTCAGTGGCGCGGAATTTGAACATCAAAAGATCGTGTTTGCGGCCCAGGCCGCAAACCTCGCGCAAGGTCACGGCGGCCAACTCCCCGCGGGTCTTTGCAGAACCGCGAAAAACGTGCAGACATGGGCCACCGCGAACGGGACAAAGCGGTGGAGGACAGATGAGCGACGTGACCATGCAGCGCGCTTCCGGGCGCGGCATCTGGGGCTGGATGTTCTTCGACTGGGCGGCGCAGCCCTTCTTCACGGTGGTCACAACCTTCATCTTCGGCCCCTATTTCGTCTCGCGCCTGTCGGCGGATCCTGCGATGGGCCAGGCGGTCTGGGGTTATGGGCTGGCTGCGGCGGGACTGGTGATCGCGGTGCTCTCGCCGATCCTCGGTTCGATCGCCGACCAGACAGGGCCACGCAAGCCATGGATCGCCTTCTTCGCCACGATCAAGATCGTCAGCCTCATGCTGCTGTGGTTCGCTGCACCGGGATCGAACCTTTTCCTGATCGTGCTGTTCTTCTCGCTGGCCTCGGTGGCGGCGGAATTCTCGACGGTCTTCAACGATTCGATGATGCCGCGCCTGGTGCCCAAGGCGGAGATCGGCAAGATCTCCAACATCGCCTGGGGGCTCGGCTATCTCGGCGGCATGGTGGCGCTGATCTTCGTCGTGGCATTGATGGCGGGCTCGCCGGAGACCGGCAAGACGATCGTCGGCCTCGACCCGATCTTCGGTCTCGACCCCAAGCTCGGCGAGGATGCCCGCGCCACCGGGCCGCTCTCTGCGCTGTGGTACTTCGTCTTCATCCTGCCGATGTTCTTTTTCACGCCGGATGCAGTCAAAGGCATTCCGGTCGGGCCGGCGGTCAGGCAGGGTCTGGCGGAGCTGAAGTCGACGCTCGCGGAAGTGCGCAAGCGTGTCGGCATCTTCCGTTTCCTCGTCGCGCGCATGATCTACCAGGACGGCGTCAACGCACTGCTTTCGCTCGGCGGTGCCTTCGCCGCGGCGATGTTCGGCTGGTCGATCACCGAGATCGGCGTGTTCGGCATCATCCTCAATGTCGTCGCCATTCTCGGCTGCTGGGTTGCGGCGCGGCTGGATACCGGGCTCGGGTCGAAGGTCGTGGTGATGATCTCGCTGGTGCTGCTGACCATCGCCACCGTCGGCATCATCTCGACCGGGCCGGGCTATACGCTGTTCGGCTGGCTGCAGCTTCCCGGCGTCGACAGCGGCGGTCTGTTCGGCACGCCGGCCGAGAAGGCCTATATCGTCTACGGACTGCTGATCGGCGTGGCGTTCGGGCCGGTGCAGGCGTCGTCGCGCTCCTACATGGCGCGCAGTGTCACGGCAGAGGAGTCCGGCCGCTACTTCGGCATCTATGCGCTGGCGGGCCGGGCGACCAGTTTTCTGGCGCCATTCCTGATCGCCACCGTCACGGCGACGACCGGTTCGCCTCGCCTCGGCATGGCGATGATCATCCTGTTCCTGCTCGCTGGCATGATAATCCTCGCCGGCACGCCCTATCCGGCCGACAAGACGGAAGATTGAGGGCGGGCCTTTTGGCGAAAACTGCGGGCGAAGGCTGAGCGAAACCCTGCGAGATTTGGCGTCGCCCATCATCCGTCACTTCGTGACACCTTCTCCCCGCGAACGGGGGGAGAAGGAAAGGTCAATGGCGGAAATGCCTGATCCCGGTGAAGACCATGGCGATGCCGTGGTCGTCGGCTGCCTTGATGACGTCGTCGTCGCGCATCGAGCCGCCGGGCTGGATGACTGCCGTGGCGCCCGCTTCGACGGCGGCAAGCAACCCGTCAGCAAAGGGGAAGAAGGCGTCGGAAGCGACGACCGAACCCTTGGTCAGCGGCTCAGCGTGGCCGGCGGCTTCCGCAGCATCCAGCGCCTTGCGCGCCGCAATGCGCGAGGAGTCGACACGGCTCATCTGGCCGGCGCCGATGCCGACCGTGGCATGGTCCCTGGCATAGACGATGGCATTGGACTTCACATGTTTGGCGATGCGGAAGGCAAATTTCAGGTCCGCCATTTCAGCTTCGCTCGGCGGGCGCCTGGTGACGACCTTGAGGTCGAGATCGTCGACCACGGCATTGTCGCGGTTCTGCACCAGGAGTCCGCCGGCCACTGATTTCACGATCGTGCCGGCCTGGCGCGGATTGGGAAGCCCGTCGGTGACCAGCAGGCGCAGGTTCTTCTTGGCGGCGACGATCGCTGCGGCCTCTTCGGACACGTCGGGCGCAATGATCACCTCGGTGAAGGTCTTGACGATTTCCTCGGCAGCCTCGGCATCCAGCAGCCGGTTCAGCGCGACGATGCCGCCGAAGGCCGAGACCGGGTCGCAGGACAGAGCCTTGAGATACGCTTCCCTGAGCGTGGCGCCTTCAGCAACGCCGCAAGGGTTGGCATGCTTGATGATCGCGACCGCGGCGCTGCGGGCCGGGTCGAATTCACCGGCCAGCTCGAAAGCGGCGTCGGTGTCGTTGATGTTGTTGTAGGACAGTTGCTTGCCCTGCAGCTGGCGTGCCGTTGCAACGCCGGGACGCCTGTCGCCATTCACGTAGAAGCCGGCCGACTGGTGCGGGTTTTCGCCGTACCGCATGACGCTTTCCAGCCGTCCGCCGAAGGCGCGCCATGTCGGCTGCTCGATCTTCAGTTCTTCGGCGAACCAGCCGGAAATCGCCGCATCATAGGCGGCCGTGCGGGCAAAGGCCTTTGCTGCAAGCTGCTTGCGGAAATCCAGCGGAAGCGCGCCGCCATTGGCGGCAAGCGCTTCAAGCACCGCGCTATAGTCCTCGGGTTCGGTGACGATGGCGACATAGGCGTGGTTCTTGGCCGAGGCGCGTACCATGGCCGGACCGCCGATGTCGATGTTCTCCACGATGGCGGCGTAGCCGGCGCCGGAGGCGCGTACCTGTTCGAACGGGTAAAGATTGACCACGACCAGATCGATCGGCTGGATGCCGTGGTCGCGCATGGCGGCGGCATGTTCCGGATCGTCGCGCACGCCGAGCAAGGCGCCATGCACCGAAGGATGCAGCGTCTTGACACGGCCGTCCATGATCTCGGGGAAGCCGGTCAGTTCAGACACGTCGCGCACGGCGATGCCGGCAGCAGCGATCGACTTGGCGGTGCCGCCGGTCGACACCAGTTCGACGCCAGCCTTGGCGAGTGCCGCCGCGAAATCGATGAGGCCAGTCTTGTCGGACACGGAAAGCAGCGCGCGACGAACGGGAACGAGATCCGGCGCGGGAATGTTCTTGGCGGCAACGGCCATGGCTGGCGGCCTTTCTGCGGGCTGAAGAAGATGGCCCGCGCCGTAGCACACGGAGGCTCAAAATCAAGCAGGGTCAGCGCCGGAAAGCGTGCCGGGCACAAACTCAGGCGGGGAGCGCGTCCATCTTGTCACGCCAGAAGGACAGGCGTTCCTTCAGCGCAGCGCCTTCGGGTTGGGAATCGTCCTCGAAACGCTCGAGCACCTCGATGGCGATGGCGTCCTGGCCATGTCGGTCATATGCCGCTTGCAGCTGGGCTGCGCGATGGCTGCCCAGCCGAAGCGTGAACCACAACCGGTTCGGCATTGCGTCGAGATCCGGCGAATGCCCGACCCAGCGCTGATCCGTTTCGGCGCAGAACAGCCCATAAATCCCCGCCGGGACATCACGTTTCTTATAGGCCGCTACGGCGGCCTTCCTGTCGAGACTGCTCATGATGGAAACCTTTCGGCCGCCATGTAGCGGCAGCGTTCGGCAATGTCAATTATACCCGGGTAATATTTGACATTGCCGGAGAACACGGTATGAAGGCCGAACCAGGGAGAATTCTTGATGCCTTTGTCTCTGACCGCCGCCAGCACCGCGTTCGAGGGCGATCGCCGCCTCGCCGGCGGCTCGCTGGCCGAAGTGGCGCTCGCCGTGAAAGCGCGAGAAAGCGCCGCGGACGCGCCCTTATTGGTCTTCGACGACGCTACGGGTGCTGTCATCGATCTCGACCTGCGTGGTTCGGAAGCGGAGATCATTTCGCGGCTCGCCGGGCGTTTTCCATCGATTCCCTCCGCCAAGGCCGCTGCTGAGGACCAACCGATAGCGGAAGGGCCGGATACCGCAGCGCGCGGTCGGGGCCGGCCAAAGCTTGGGGTGATCGCACGCGAGGTCACGTTGTTGCCGCGGCAATGGGAGTGGCTGGCGGCGCAGCCTGGCGGTGCCTCGCAGACGTTGCGCCGGCTGGTCGATACGGCACGCCGTGCGGATGGCGATGGGAGCGTCCGGCGTAACCGACGAGAGGCCGCCTATCGTTTCCTTTCGGCCATGGCTGGAAACCTGCCCGGCTTCGAGGAGGCGTCCCGAGCCTTGTTTGCCGAGGATCCCGAGGCGTTCACGCGCGAAATGGCGAACTGGCCGACGGACATCAGGGCGCACGCCCGGAGGCTTGCAGGTTACGTGCCGGACACCTGAAATCGGAGCGCGCCAAGGTCAAGGCCTTGGGGCAAAACCCGCGGTGCCGGTGCGCACGAACTGCCAATGCACTTCCGCCAAGGTCGATGCCTGGAAATGCAGCACGATCTGCCGGCTGCGGCGCGGTCCGACGATACCGGCGAAGAAAATCGATTCCTCGACCTCGGGCTGTACCTGCGGCGAGGTGAACACCCAGATGTCGCCGCCTTCGGCGGCAAGCACGAGCCGGTCGTGCTCGTCACGGAACAGACTGGCGTCGGGGTGGATGTGAAAGCGCACGGCGACGGTGTCGCGACCATAATTGCGGATCGCACCGTTTCCGGCTTGCAGGAAACGGTCGCGGCCGGTCAGAACATTGCCATTCGTCGACAGCACCACTTCGCGTTCATGCAGGATGCCGAAGCGTTGCGCATAACCATCATGCCGGGCGATGAAGCCCTGACGCCCGCTGTCGTCAAGCCGTTCGCTCGAGACCTTGCGCGGACCTCCGAGCAAGGGCGAACCCGGCAGGCCGCCGAGCCGCATCGACAGAGCGAAACGCGCGGATGACGTATCGTTGAGCGTCGCAGTGGAATGCGCGGCAGTGGCGCGCGCCAACGGGCGGAATTCGG
Source organism: Mesorhizobium sp. UC74_2 (assembly GCF_042701485.1). Classification (NCBI taxonomy): domain Bacteria; kingdom Pseudomonadati; phylum Pseudomonadota; class Alphaproteobacteria; order Hyphomicrobiales; family Phyllobacteriaceae; genus Mesorhizobium; species Mesorhizobium sp. UC74_2. The sequence continues at coordinate 5,742,796 of NZ_CP170562.1, forward strand.
CGGCGCCATAGGTGTCCACGCCGGCATTGACGATGTAGTGCTGGCGGCCCGACGACAGCTCGAACGACAGACAGCCGGCATGGGCGGAATTGGAAACATCGATAGGCGGCGGCGCGCCTGTGTCGGCAATCACCGTCACGTCGCCCATGGCCAGCCGCTCGTAGCCGGAATAGGGCGCATGCAGCAACGGCGCGCCGGCGGTGTCGTCATGGCGCAGGATCGCGGCGATTCGGTCCTGAATCGTGGCGCCCATGCCGTTGAATCGGGCGAGGCTGCCGTCATGGTGGCGAAAGAAACGCAGCGCCGGCAGCATTCGGTCGATGGCATTGATCAACGCCGCCGGTGGTGTCTCGGCCTGATTGGCATAGGTCTGGCGCAGCGGCAGGAGGTCGGCCAGGATCTCCAGTACAGTCAGCGGATTGCGCGAGACATGACCGCCGTCGGGAAGGATCTGTCGGTCGAGCTCCTCGCCGAGATTGCGGGTGGCCGAGCGCAGTGCCGAGGCCGGCGCGGGCAGCGACAATGCCGCAAAGGCGAGAGCGACGCGGGCGCGCAGCCTGTCCTTGCCATCGGGCATTTCGCGCGCCAGCGAACGCAGGTAGCGGATCTGCACCGCAAGCGTTTTCAGGAAGGCGCGGTAGAATGGAAACTCCGCGCCCTGCAGGACGATGGAGGAATGCTGCTGCCAGGCGATGATGCGCTTGGCGGTGGTGGCCGGTTCCCAGGCCGGGCCCGCGATGCGATTGCCGTGCTGGGCGATCCAGTCGGAGACCAGCGCACGGGCGTTGGCGGCAGCAAGGTCGGTTCCGGCGGCGCGCATGTGGCGAAGCCAGCGGAACCCATGCAGTGAGCGCACCCAGCCATCATGGGCGACGTCAAGCTGGAACGGCGACAGGCCACCGGTCTCGACCAGATGGCCGGAGAGCGGAAAACGGCCATAGTAGATTTCATGCGCGATCTGCGGATCGGCCAGCCTGAGATCGGGCGGCGCAATCAGCACACGTTCGGGGGTGCGACCGGAATAGCGCCAGCGATAGACAGGCCCGGCGCGCAGGCGCCGGCGCGTCTTGCGCCAAAATTCCTTTGCGACGAGCGTCCACAGACGCGTCGTATCATCGGCAGCGAGTGCCAAAAACCACCTCGATTTGTCCCGTCCGCCCGCGTGAATTATAGGATTCAACTATATTCTTGAAAGCGAATTCGGCGGGAAGCCCACAGATCAGGGTTAAGCCAGACCTTTTTGGGGTATTTTGCCGCGACACGATTTGCCGAGTGCGGGATGTCAATCCGTTCTGCGCAGGCGGGCAGCAAAGAAGCCGTCGAGGCCGGACAACATCGGATTGTCCACGCCGAAGCCGGCGGGTGTGGTGCGCAGCGTTCCCTTCGGCGTCACGAAAGACGCGATGCCGGGGATTTCGTCCGGCCGGATCGGATCGTCGACAATACCCTTCGCCTCGGACAGGAAGGCTTCGTGGAGTTCCTCTCCTTCGAGCGGATCGAGCGAGCAGTTGGAAAAGACAACGCGACCGCCAGGCTTCAGCAGCGTGACGGCTTTCTCCAGCAATCGGCGCTGCAGGTTCGCAAGCTTGTCGATGTCGGCGAGCGTCTTGGTCCAGGGTACGTCGGGGTGTCGGCGTACCGTGCCGGTGGAAGAGCAGGGCGCATCCAGCAGAACAGCATCGAAAAGCTCGGCGGGGTTGTAGTCGAAAAGGTCGGACTGGATGACCTCGGCGTTCATGCCCAGCCGTTCGAGGTTCTGCCTCAGCCGCGCCAGTCGGCTTTTCGAGGTGTCGACCGCCGTCACCTTCGCGCCGCCGAGGATGAGCTGTGCCGTCTTGCCACCAGGGGCCGCACAAAGGTCGGCAACACGTTTGCCGGTGATGTCGCCGAAAAGCCTTGCCGGGAGGGCGGCTGCTGCATCCTGCACCCACCAGGCACCTTCCGCGAAGCCTGACAGCTCAGTGACAGGGGCGGGCAGCTTCTCCACACGAACCGTGCCCGTCGGCAGGACGATGCCACCGAATCGTTGTGCCCACAGTGCCGGGTCGGCTTTCACCGTGAAGTCGACCGGTGCCTCCAGCCGATGCACGGCGAGGATCGCATCGGTCGTTTCCTGGCCATAAGCGTCGCGCAACCGTTGCTCGAACCATGCCGGCGCATCATTGGTCGCATCCAGCGCCGGCGGCAGCTCGACATCCTTGGCGCGGACCAGGGCGCGCAGGACACCGTTGACGAGACCGGAAAAGCGTGCGGTGCGCGGATCGGCTTTGGCATGAGTCACAGCAAGGTCGACGGCAGCACTGTCGGGCACGTCCAGGAACAATATCTGCGCGGCCGCGACATGCAGGATATGCGAAAGCGTGGTGGCATTGGCCGGCAGCGGCTTTTCCAGCCGGCGGGAGAGCAGGCCGGCAATGGTCATGCGATAGCGGAGCGCGGTGACCAGAATGGCGCGCACCAGTGCACGGTCACGCCCGTCGAGCGCACGATATTGCGGGTGGCCGTGCTCGTTGTCGGTCAGTCCATCCAGGGGCGTGCGGGCATCGATGACCGCAGCCAGCAGTCGCGCTGCCGCCTGGCGCGCGGCAAGGCCGGGTGCCTGCGGCGCACTATCGGAACGATGAGGCGTCGGCTTGCGGGCGGCCCTGCCAGCTTGCTTCACTGCCATGGGCCTTTCGGGCCGGACGGGTTGCGACCCCAGGGATTGGATTTCGGCGCTTCCGGTTGCTCGCTTTCGCCTGAGGGAGGCTCCGAGCTGCCCCAGGGGCCGGCCGAATCGATCTGGCCGTGGCGCGGCGAAGGTGCCGCTTCGGGACGCGTCGCTTCGCCGGCCTCGCGGGCCTGGCCCATTTGCACGGCAAGCGCCTGCAAGGCGGCGATGCGGTTTTCCGTATTCGGGTGGGTGGAGAAGAGGTTGTCCATGCGCTCGCCGGAAAGCGGGTTGATGATGAAAAGATGCGCGGTGGCGGGATTGCGTTCGGCATCGTCGTTGCGGATGCGTTCGGCGCTGCGCGCGATCTTGTCAAGGGCGGAAGCCAGCCAGAGCGGATGGCCGCAGATTTCCGCACCGCGCCTGTCCGCCTCATACTCGCGGGTGCGGCTCACCGCCATCTGCACGATCATGGCCGCGAAAGGAGCAACGATCATCGCCACCAGCACGCCGATGAAGCCGAGCGGATTGTTGTTCTCGCGGTTGCCGCCGAAGAAGAAGGCGAAATTGCCGAGCATGGAAATGGCGCCGGCAAGGGTCGCCACGATGGTCATGGTGAGCGTGTCGCGGTGCTGCACATGGGCAAGCTCGTGCGCCATCACGGCAGCGACTTCCTCATGCGACAGGCGCTGCAGCAGCCCGGTCGAGGCAGCAACGGCGGCGTTCTCGGGGTTGCGGCCAGTGGCGAAGGCGTTGGGCTGGTCGGTGTCGATCAGATAGACACGCGGCATCGGCAGACCGGCATTGGCGGCAAGGCTCTTCACGATGGCATGGAATTCCGGTGCGCTGCGCTCGTCGACCTCGACGGCGTGGTTCATCGACAACACCATCTTGTCGGCGTTCCAGTAGCTGAAAAAATTGGTGGCGATTGCGATGACCAACGCAATCATCATGCCGCCGGAGCCGCCGATCAGGTAGCCGACACCCATGAACAGCGCCGTCATGGCGGCCAGAAGCATGGCTGTGCGCATCGTGCTCAAATGTTTCTCCATCGCCTGGCAAGGGTCGATCCCTCGCCCTGGTTCCGCTATATGATGGTAAGAAGCCCAAGCCGTTTCAATCCACTGGAAGAAAAGCATGCCGGACGAAAACCGCAAGCCGCACGAGATGCCGGGCGAAGCAGGCCAAGATAAGGCGCTGTCGCCGGCCGCGGAACGGGCACTGGCTGAAGCCGAAATCCGCCGGCAGGCCTATCGCCGGGCCGAGGCAGCCCTGCCCAGGGAAATCGGCGGGCGTGGCGGCAACGACCCTAATCGTTATGGCGACTGGGAAGTGAAGGGCCTGACCAGCGATTTCTGATGCGGGTTCGGGCCGGGGTCGATCGCCGCACGGTCTTTCCCGACGCTGACCCGCTGGCGGCATCGATACAATCGCCGACGCTAAATTAGCATTCTGTAACCTTGATTCTCAAAGCACCTGTAACTTTACCCTGCGTTTACCTTCGTTAGGGTTTTGGGGGCCGGAAAGCCGGGCCTTTACCAAGCACTCACCAATATTGGTCCAGATGCCGCCCCATCCGGCAGGAAACCCGCATTCGAAAATACGGGTTCCGCGGGCGGGGAAGGGCGATGATGTTTTTCGGCAGGCTTCGGCAGCTGGTCGGCAGGTTCGGCAGGGACCGCGGCGGCAATTTCATAGTGATGGCCGGCGTCGTGCTGGGTGTGCTGGCGCTGGCCGTGGGCTTTGCGGTGGATATCGGCCAGATGATGAATGCCCGTTCGGCGCTCGGCAACGCCATCGATGCAGCGGTGACCTCGACGGCACGCGATCTGACTACCGGGACTGCCACCGAGGCTGAGGCGACCAAGATCATCAAGGTCTACCTGGACGCCAATAGCAGCGGCGGCATTTTGAGCGCCAACCAGATCGTGATCGACAAGGTAACGCTGGACCGCACGCAATACACGCTTCAGGTTTCGGCCTATGTCGACGTACCGCTCTTCTTTCCGTTGTTCGGTACGGAAAAGACGCGGCGAGTGTCGCAAACGGGAGCTGCCGTCTATTCGTTCCGCCAGCTTGAGATTGCGATGATGCTCGACCTGACTGGGTCGATGAAAAGCGGGACAAAGGTCCAGGATCTCAAGAATGCCGCAAAAGATGCGGTCGACACTATTTTCAAGGATCAAAGCCCTAGCCGCCCCAGGGTGCGAGTGGCGCTTATACCTTATGCAAATGCGGTGAATGTCGGCAGCAGCCTGGCCGCAAGCTCCGTTTTCATTGAAACCAAGGATAGTGAACGCAAGCAGGCACCGGGCAACACCACGCCTCGACTGCCGTCGAATTCGAGCAACGGCACGAACAACAAATACAACTGTGCCACCGAGCGTAAGGGTGACTACCAGTATACCGACGATGGCCCCGAAAGCAGCATGGTCAATCGGGATCTATTCATAACGACTTTCTCGGACGGATCTGCCGGCTTCTCTGCTACTGTCATGTGCCCTAAAGCGGAAATAATGCCGCTCACGTCGGATGCTCAGGCGCTTAAGTCCCGGATCGATGCATTTGAGTTTGAGGGCGGTACGGCCGGCCATATCGGCGTGCAATGGAGCTGGTACCTGCTCTCGCCGAACTGGGCGGGAGCGCTCCCCGAGGCGCAACGTCCAATGGACTATGACAATACCAAGATAGGCAAATACGCGATCCTGATGACGGACGGCCTGTTCAATCTTTCCTATTTCGACGCTTCCACCGACAGAGGTGTGTACAAGGATGGCAAGGCTCCGCCACGTGACGCGGCCATCAAGCTTTGCGAAAGCATGCGTGCCAAGGGCATCGAAATCTACACCATCGGGTTCGATCTTTATAACCGCGATATCACCGCTGATTCCCGGGCCAAGGCGATTGATCTGTTGCAGAAATGCGCCAGCCCCGACAGCGGTGGAAAGCATTTCTTTGACGCCTCCACCGGACCGGAACTGAAGGCAGCCTTCGACAAGATCGCCAGGAACTTGAACAGACTGGCTCTGACGAAGTAACCGGTCTGTCAAACGACTCAACTGGAAACGGAAAAGGCCGCCACATCTTGTGATGGGCGGCCTTCCGTGGCTTTCGTCCAGGCGCGGCCCGTGGTCACGATCCCTTCGGACCGTGCACCGCGCGTCTCGCGCTTCAGCGGAGAGGCTGCTCTCCGTGAAGGCGATCCGCCGGGATCACGCTCTGGAAAACGAAATCACTCGACATCGGATCACCTCCTTTCAGTTCGTTGAACACGCCCACAAGGTGGGGTGTTTTCCGCCCGAGCGCAAGTGCAGGACCGCAACAGTTTCATGCTGCCGCGAAAAGCGCTGGAATTCCGGGCTTTGCCAGATGCAGGATGTCGTAGGCGGAACCATGTTCGGGTGTGGTCGCTGCCTCCGCGGAAAGCCGGAAACGCGAGAGACGCCAGTTGGCCAGGTCGATCGCCGTTACCGCGGCATAGATGCCCGCCTGTTTGACGAGCGCGGTGTTGTGTTCGTTCTCACTGCGTTTCAGCGCCGCGAAATTCGCGGCCGGATCGATCAGGACGTCTTCGCGATAGACGGAGCGTGCGCCTGTCGCCGATCCCAGATGCACATCGAGCGGCAGCCAGGTTTTCGATCGCGGGGCGACCAAAGCCATCGATCACTTTCTGGAAGCGCTCGCCGGTGATGAAATCGCTGGCGGCTTCGTCGTCCAGCCAGAGATAAAGCGACGAATAGGCATTGTTGATGGCGCCGTTCTCGCCACGCCGCTGCGCGACGAAGGCCTTGAAGCCGAGGCCGGGCGTCTCGTCCCAATCGGGGCCCAGACTGGCCGCCCTGCGGGCAATCTTCTCCATATCATGGTCGGCAGGAAGACGGTGGATGTACTGCATCATCAACATGGCTGGGCTCCTTGATTTCGATGCAGCTTGCCATCGCTGCTTCATTATGAAAACATATCAATAAATATATCAGCCATAAGATTTGAACATGAATGATCCGGCGCGAACGCTCGATATCGACACGGTCCAGGCCTTCGCGCTGGTCGCGGATCTTGCCTCCTTCACGCGGGCCGCGGAGGTGCTCGACACGTCGCAGGCAACGGTCAGCCTCAAGCTGAAACGGCTTGAAGCCCGCCTCGATGCCCGCCTGCTGGAGCGCACTCCGCGTCATGTTCGGCTGACCGCGCAGGGCGAACGCTTCCTGCCGGCGGCGCGCAACCTGCTCGAGGCGCATGAGCGTGCGCTTTCCGGCATCCAGGCAGCCGTGCCCAGTCGGCTCACGCTCGGCATAAGCGATCATGTCGCCGGGCCGGAACTGCCGTTGCTGCTTGCGAGGCTCAACGCCTACGACCCGTCACTGGTGGTGGAGGTCCGGATTGCCTCTTCGCGTGATGTCGTGGCCCGTTACGGCCACGGCGAACTGGATGCGGTGATCGCGCGACGCGGCGACGACAATGCCGACGGCGAGATCCTGTTTCGCGAGCCGTTCCGCTGGTTCGCATCACCGTCGTTCCAGCATCGCTCGGGCGAACCGCTCAGGCTGGCGGCGCTGGCCGCGCCCTGTGGCATCCGGGCGCTTGCCATAGATGCGCTGGATGAGGCGGGTCTGCCATGGAGGGAAGCGTTCGTCGGCGGGGGTGTCATGGCGTTGGGCGCGGCGGTGAGTGCCGGTCTGGCCGTGGCGGCGCTGGCCCAGAGGGTGGCGCCGGCAGGCGCCATCGATGTCGGTGCAGATCTTGGGCTGCCGCCCTTGCCGGGGCAGGACATCGTGCTGATGTCACGTCCCGGCCGCCGCGATGCGCGCGAGGTGCTCAAGGTTCTCGCCGCCGCTTTCCGGAGCGCGGCGGCGAGATCGTAGCCGCTCAGCCCTTCTTGTTCTGCCTGTTGCTGACGAGGTCGTCGACGACGGCGGGGTCGGCCAGCGTCGAGGTGTCGCCAAGCGCGCCGAAATCGTCCTCGGCGATCTTGCGCAGGATGCGCCGCATGATCTTGCCGGAGCGCGTCTTGGGCAGGCCCGGCGCGAACTGAATCTTGTCTGGCGAAGCGATCGCACCGATCTCCTTGCGCACATGCGCGATCAGTTCCTTGCGCAGGTCCTCGGTCGGCTCCACGCCTGCCATCAAGGTGACGTAGGAGTAGATGCCCTGGCCCTTGATGTCGTGCGGATAGCCGACGACGGCCGCTTCCGACACCTTGTCATGGGCAACGAGTGCGGATTCCACCTCGGCCGTGCCCATGCGATGGCCCGACACATTGATGACGTCGTCGACGCGGCCGGTGATCCAGTAATATCCGTCTTCGTCGCGGCGGCAGCCATCGCCGGTGAAATACTTGCCCTTGTAGGTGGAGAAGTAGGTCTGCACGAAGCGCTCATGGTCGCCATAGACGGTGCGCATCTGACCCGGCCAGGAATCGGTGATGCACAGATTGCCGTCGGCAGCACCCTCCAGCACCTTGCCGTCATTGTCGACCAGCTGCGGTTTGACGCCGAAGAACGGCCGCGTCGCCGAACCGGCCTTGAGGTCGGTGGCGCCAGGCAGCGGCGTGATCAGGATACCGCCGGTCTCGGTCTGCCACCAGGTGTCGACGATCGGCACCTTCTTGTCGCCGACGACGTTGAAATACCATTCCCAGGCTTCCGGATTGATCGGCTCGCCGACCGAACCCAGGACACGCAGGCTCTTGCGTGACGTTTTCTTCACCGGCGTTTCGCCGGCACCCATCAGCGCGCGGATGGCGGTCGGAGCGGTGTAGAAGATGTTGACCTTGTGCTTGTCGACCACTTCCCAGAAGCGCGATACCGACGGATAGTTCGGCACGCCTTCGAACATCAGTGTGGTGGCGCCGTTGGCGAGCGGGCCGTAGAGGATGTAGCTGTGGCCCGTCACCCAGCCGACATCGGCCGTGCACCAGTAGATGTCGCCATCGTGGTAATCGAACACATACTGGTGCGTCATCGAAGCATAGACGAGATAGCCGCCGGTGGTGTGCAACACGCCCTTCGGCTTGCCGGTCGAGCCTGAGGTGTAGAGGATGAACAGCGGATCCTCCGCTTTCATCTTCTCCGGCTTGCATTCGGCCTTAACCGTCTTGACCTCATCGTGATACCAGAGGTCACGTCCTTCAACCCAGCCGATCTTGCCGCCGGTGCGGCGCACCACGACAACCGACTTCACCGCGGTCTTCTGCCTGGCGGCGATCTCGATCGCCTTGTCGGTGTTTTCCTTCAGCGGAATGCTCTTGCCGCCGCGCAGGCCCTCGTCGGCCGTGATGACGAAGGTCGAGGCGGCGTCGACGATGCGGCCGGCCAGCGCATCCGGCGAGAAGCCGCCGAACACCACCGAATGGACCGCGCCGATGCGGGTGCAGGCCAGCATCGCATAGGCCGCCTCCGGGATCATCGGCATGTAGATGGTAACGCGGTCGCCCTTCTTGACGCCGTGCTTCTTCATCACATTGGCGAGCCGGCAGACATGCTCGTGCAGCTCGTTGTAGGTGATCTTCCTGTCGTCATAGGGATTGTCGCCTTCCCAGATGATCGCGACCTGGTCGCCGCGCTTCTTCAGGTGGCGGTCGATGCAGTTGTGCGAGACGTTCAACTGTCCGTCCTCGAACCACTTGATCGATACCTTGCCGTCGAAGGAGGTGTTCTTGACCTTGGTGTAGGGCTTGAACCAGTCGAGGCGCTTGCCGTGCTTGCCCCAGAATTTGTCCGGGTTCTTCACGCTTTCCGCGTACCACTTCACATACGTTTCGTTGTCGATCAGCGCATGCTTCTTCCACGCCGGCTGTACGCGGTGGACCTTAGCCTCGGTCATGTCTTGGTCTTCCTCCTGAGATCGGCCGCCGGTTGGCGGTGTTGCGGCCCGCGGGCCGCGAAATCGCCGGCATTATTATCAGTTCGGACGTTACGGCAATATTAGACATTGGGTTTGCCCGCCCGTAACAGAAAATTGCGTGAAGCCGCACACGCTTAGGTCGAACCAAGGGGGCGGATTGAACGTTTAAAGACATGGTTAACGTTCGAGGCGCAGAGTTTTTCCGGGAGGACCGGCAAGGGGTGTGTCGAGGCACATCCGAGATCAACTTGCGAGGGCTGCCATGCGCGACCATTCCGAACTGGAACTTCTGCTCAAGGGCTACGGGCTGACGACAGCCCGCATCCTGTATCATTATCCCGACCATCCGCACCTGCTGCAGACCTACATCTGGCAGGACTACGACATCGCCCCGAAATTCCCGATACTGGGTGCCTTCATCAGCTTCTGGCGCGAGAAGCTCGAAGGGCCATTGCACTCGGTCTGCTTCACGCACCAGAAGCTGATTTCGGCGAATGAATGGCGCAAGGTCGACGGCGAGATTCTGCTGCATTGATCGAATCGTGAGACTGTCCTGCTGCGGCAACTGCGGCAGGACAACGAAGGGCAGCCATCAAGATCAGCGGCGGGAGTTCGACCGCCCCCTGACGGAAGCGACTTTTTGCCTCGTCCGATGGATCGGCGGAAAGGCAAGTCGACGTTCATTTCTGGCCCAAAAGCTCATCTCCTTATCGCCTCTGGCTGATTGCAAAAGCCACTGCGCGCGGCTAAGCGCGGACCAGGCTTTCGGTCGAACCCGAAGCTGCACTTACGCTCTTAGAGGTTCGCTTGAGGAGGATTCCCGTGAATACGAAGAAACTGCTGACTGGCGTTGCATTCGCCGCTTCCGTGCTGGTTGCTGCCACGGCTGCCCGCGCCGACATCGTCATCGGCCTTGTCGCGCCGCTGACCGGTCCTGTCGCCGCCTATGGCGATCAGGTCAAGAACGGTGCCGAAGCCGCCGTTGAAGTCATCAACAAGGATGGCGGCATCAAGGGTGAGAAGGTCGTGCTGAAGCTCGCCGACGACGCCGGCGATCCGAAACAGGGCGTTTCCGCCGCCAACCAGCTGGTCGGCGAAGGCGTGAAGTTCGTCGTCGGTCCGGTGACCTCGGGTGTCGCCATGGCGGCGTCCGATGTGTTCGCCGAGAACGGCGTGCTGATGGTGACGCCGACCGCAACCTCGCCGGACCTGACCAACCGCGGTCTCACCAACGTCCTGCGCACCTGCGGTCGTGACGATCAGCAGGCGGAAGTGGCGGCTGCCTATGTGGTGAAGAACCTGAAGGACAAGAAGGTTGCCATCGTCGATGACAAGGGCACCTATGGCAAGGGTCTGGCCGACTCCTTCAAGAAGGCGATCAATGCCGGCGGCGTCAAGGAAGTCAGCCACAACTCGCTGACCCCGGGTGAAAAGGATCTGTCGGCCCTGGTCACACGCCTGAAGTCGGATGGCGCCGAAGTGATCTATTTCGGCGGCTATCATCCTGAAGGTGGCCTGCTTGCCCGCCAGCTCGCTGATGCCGGCGTCAAGGCACTGATCATCGGCGGCGAGGGCCTGTCCAACACCGAATACTGGGCGATCGGCAACCAAGCCGCCGCCGGCACGCTGTTCACCAACGCGACCGACGCACTGAAGAACCCTGACTCGGCTCAGGCCGTCGAAGCACTCAAGGCCAAGGGCATCCCGGCCGAGGCCTTCACGCTCAACGCCTATGCCGCCGTCCAGGTTCTGAAGGCGGGCATCGAAAAGGCCGGCAAGGATGATCCGGCAGCCGTCGGCACCGCGCTCAAGGGTGGTGAAGCCATTCCGACCGCCATCGGCAAGCTGACCTATGGCGAGACCGGCGACCTGACCAGCCCGAGCTTCTCGCTGTTCAAGTGGGAAGACGGCAAGATCGTCGCGGCCGAGTAAGGCAGCCGTACCGTTAAAGAAGAAAGGCCGGGAATTTCCCGGCCTTTCTTTTTTATGCGTTGGCGTGAGCGCGGCCCCTATCGGTGACCAAAAATGGCCGAACCGACCCGCGCCGAGCTGGCACCGAAGGCCACGGCCAGCTCGTAGTCGCCAGACATGCCCATCGAAAGCTTCTCGACGCCGGCCTCGCGTGCGAGTTTTTCAAGCAGGGCAAAGTGGGGTCCCGGATTCTCTTCCGCCGGCGGAATGCACATCAGCCCCTCGATGGTCAGGCCGTGCTCGCTGCGACAGCGGGCGACGAAGGCGACGGCATCTTTCGGTTCGATGCCGGCTTTCTGGGGCTCCGAGCCGGTGTTGACCTGTACATAGAGCTTTGGCGCCTTGCCTTGCCTTGCGATTTCCTTCGCCAGTTCGGATGCGATCTTTTCGCGGTCAACCGTCTCGATGACGTCGAACAGCGCGACGGCTTCCTTTGCCTTGTTGGATTGCAGCGGTCCGATCAGGTGCAGTTCGATCCCGGGAAATTCCTCGCGCAGCGCGGGCCACTTGCCCTGCGCTTCCTGCACACGATTTTCGCCGAAGACACGCTGGCCGGCGGCCAGCACAGGCCGGATGGCGTCGGCGTCGAAGGTCTTGGAAACTGCGACCAGGGTCACGGCCCCTGCCGGCCGGTTTGCCTCGCCTTCGGCGGCCACGATTCTTGCCCTGACCGTTTCGAGTTGCTGAACCGCGTCACTCATGTGCCAACCTGTCCTGATCCTGCTGTTTTTGCCGGGCCTCGAGACCCATATGGTTGACGGGTCCCCGAAAGCATGGTGAAGACCCCGACCATGTCCTTGAACTGCCGGACCAACCGGCGGTTTCCCGCATGCTTTGTAAGTGAAAAACCGGCCATGGCAACCGAACGATACAATCCTCGCGCAGCAGAGCCCAGGTGGCAGAAGGCATGGGACGAGGCCAAGCTCTTCGAGACGAAGAACGACGATCCACGGCCGAAATATTACGTGCTCGAGATGTTCCCCTATCCTTCGGGGCGCATCCATATGGGCCATGTGCGCAATTATACGATGGGCGACGTCGTGGCGCGCTGGCGCCGTGCCATGGGCTACAACGTGCTGCATCCGATGGGCTGGGACGCCTTCGGCCTGCCGGCGGAAAACGCCGCTCGCGACAACAAGGTCAATCCGCGCGACTGGACCTACAAGAACATCGAGACGATGAAGGGCCAGTTGAAGACCATGGGCCTGTCGCTGGACTGGGCGCGTGAAATTGCCACCTGCGACCCCAGCTACTACAAGCACCAGCAGAAGATCTTCCTGGATTTCTGGAAATCGGGCCTGGTCGAGCGCAAGTCGGCAAAGGTCAACTGGGATCCGGTCGACATGACCGTGCTGGCCAACGAACAGGTCATCGACGGACGCGGCTGGCGTTCCGGCGCGCCTGTGGAGCAGCGCGACCTGACGCAGTGGTTCTTCAAGATCACCTCGATGAGCCAGGACCTGCTCGACAGCCTGGACACGCTGGACAAGTGGCCTGAAAAGGTCCGCGTCATGCAGGCCAACTGGATCGGCCGTTCCGAAGGCCTGCTGGTCCGCTGGGCACTGGCCAATCCGCCTGCCGGCGAAAGCGAGCTCGAAGTCTACACCACACGACCGGACACGATTTTCGGCGCTTCGTTCATGGCCATCGCCGCCGACCATCCGCTGGCCAGGAAGGTCGCGGCAGGCAATCCGGAACTCGCCGCCTTCATCGAGGACGTGCGCCACATGGGCACCTCGGCGGCTGCGCTCGAAACAGCCGAGAAGAGGGGTTTCGACACCGGCCTGCGCGTCGTCCATCCGTTCGACGAGAACTGGACGCTGCCGGTCTATGTCGCGAATTTCGTGCTGATGGACTACGGGACCGGCGCGATCTTCGGTTGCCCGGGCCATGACCAGCGCGATCTCGATTTCGCCAACAAATATGGCCTGCCGGTCACCCCGGTGGTGTTGCCGGACGGCGTCGATGCCACCGGCTTCCACATCACGGAAGAGGCCTTTGTCGATGATGGCGCGATGATCAATTCGCGCTTCCTCGATGGCATGCGCTTCAAGGAAGCCTTTGACGAGGTGGCGACCAGATTGTCCGGCGTGACGATCGGCAATCGGCCGCAGGCCGAGCGCAAGGTACAGTTCCGGCTGCGCGACTGGCTGATTTCGCGCCAGCGCTATTGGGGTTGCCCGATACCGGTCATCCATTGTGAAAGCTGTGGCGCCGTGCCGGTACCGGCTAAAGACCTGCCGGTCGAGTTGCCGACCGATGTCACCTTCGACAAGCCGGGCAATCCGCTCGACCATCATCCGACCTGGAAGCATGTCGGATGCCCGCAATGCGGCAAGCCGGCCCGGCGCGACACCGACACGATGGACACCTTCGTCGATTCGTCCTGGTATTTCGCCCGCTTCACCGATCCGTGGAACGACAAGGCGCCGACGACGCTCGAGTATGTCGACGGCAAGAACGGCTGGCTGCCGGTCAGGCAGTATATCGGCGGCATCGAGCACGCGATCCTGCATCTGCTCTATTCGCGCTTCTTCACGCGCGCCATGCAGGTCACCGGCCATCTCAATGAGGTGAAGGAGCCGTTCGAGGGCATGTTCACGCAGGGCATGGTGGTGCACGAGACCTATCGCGCCGGCACCGGCGCGAATGCGTATTGGGTGCAGCCCGTCGACGTGAATATCGTGGACGTCGACGGCAAGCGCAGCGCCACGCTGATCGCGGATGGCAGCCCTGTCGAGATCGGCGCGATCGAGAAGATGTCGAAGTCGAAGAAGAATGTCGTCGATCCGGACGACATTCTGGCGAGCTACGGTGCGGACACGGCACGCTGGTTCATGCTGTCGGATTCGCCGCCGGAACGCGATGTTATCTGGACCGAGGCTGGCGTCGAAGGCGCGCACCGTTTCGTGCAGCGGATCTGGCGGCTGGTGTCCGAGACAGCGCCTGCGCTGGCAGGCGTTGAAGCCTCGGCTGCACGTGATGGTTCCGCCGCCGCGGTTTCGAAAGCTGTTCACAAGACGGTGAAGGCTGTCGGCGAAGACATCGAACGTCTGTCCTTCAACAAGGCGGTTGCCCGTCTCTATGAACTGCTCAACACGATCCAGCCCGTGGCGACTGCACTCGTCGACGGCAAGGGCGATCAGGCAACCGCTGCAGCGCTGCGCGAGGCAGTCGAGGCGCTTGTCGTCATGATCGCGCCAATGATGCCGCATCTGGCGGAGGAATGCTGGTCGGCACTGGGTGGCGAGGGTTTTGTCGCGAATCAGCCCTGGCCGCGCTTCGATCCTGCACTGGTGGTCGACAACGACGTCGTCTATCCGATACAGATCAATGGCAAGAAGCGTGGTGATTTGACAATCGCCCGCGACGCAGACCAAGCTCAGGTCGAACAGGCCGTCATGGCCCTGGACTTCGTACAGAAGGCGCTCGAGGGCAAGGCGCCGCGCAAGGTGATCGTCGTGCCCCAGAGGATCGTCAATGTCGTTGCCTGACACTCGTAAGACAGCGGCTTCGTTCGCGCGCCGCGCGGCGCTCTTCGGCCTGCTCGCCGGCGTTGCGCTGGTTTCGGCATGCCAGGTGCGGCCGCTCTATTCGAACCAGCCGCTGTCGACTGGTTCGACAGTGAGCGCGCGCGAGGAACTGGCTTCGATCGCCGTGAAGCCGGTCTCGTCGCGTTACGCCCAGCAGGTCCGCAACAATCTGATCTTTGCGCTGACCGGAGGAGGCGAGCGTCCCAACGCGCCCGCCTATTCGCTGGCGCTCAATGTCACCGAATCGGTGATCTCCACGGCGAGCATCCAGGTTGCCAAGGATCAGGACCAGCCGACCGCCGGTACGGTGATCATGACAGCGGCTTATACGCTGACCGATACCAAGACCGGCAAGGCTGTGGCCAACGGTCAACGTTCGATCTCTTCGTCCTTCGACAAGCCGGGCCAGGAATTCGCGTCCTATCGCGCACAGATCGATGCCGAAAACCGCGCCGCGCGCGAACTCGCTGAGCTGTTGCATCTGGCGCTGGCTCAGGACCTCGCCAAGCCCGGCGCCAGGTAAGCGGCGCGCAGGCGAGCAGCGAAACCATGCGCCTGACGGGGCTGGTTGCTGAAGGTTACCGGTCGCTCAAATCGATCCGGCTCGAGCTTGGCCAGGTCGGTTTGTTCGTTGGCGAGAACGGTGTTGGAAAATCCAATCTCTACCGCGCCCTGCAACTGATCAAGGCCGCCGGCGAAGGCACGCTTGCCCGCTCGATCGCCGGCGAAGGCGGCATGCAGTCGGCCCTTTGGTCCGGCGCACGTCGTCTGGGCCGACCCGTGCGCGTCATCCTGCAGGCGGATGTCGAGGATGACGAGACCGCGGCGCGTTTCTCCTATCGGGTGGAGATCGGGCTGCCGCCACCCGTTTCGGCGGGATTTGCTTTCGAACCTCACGTCAAGGAAGAGACCCTGACGGTCGAAACCGGGCGACGACCGGTGGAGATGATGAGCCGCAAGGGTCCTGCAGCCTACGGGCGTGACAGCGAGGGCAGGCGTACCGAACACCCCGCAAAGCTGCTCAATTCGGAAACGGCGCTGGCAGTGCTCGGCGCATCCGGCCGCTATCCGGAAACAGGGGATCTGCGGGCCGCGGTTTCGGGCTGGCGCTTCTATCACGGTTTTCGCACCGACGCCGATTCGCCCGCGCGGAAACCGTCGCTGGCGGTCACCTCGACGCTTCTGGACGAGGACGGCGGCAACCTTGCCGCGGTGTTCGCAACGCTTGCCCATATCAGGCAGGATACCGTCGATCTTGATCGCGCGCTGGCCAATGCCCTGGGAGCAAAGCTGGAAGTGCCGGAGCCGGGCGAAACCGCCACATTCGGCTTGCGTCTCCCGGATTTCCCGCAGCGGCTGTTCCGGCCGCAGGAACTTTCGGATGGGCAGATCCGCTTCCTGGCGCTCGCCGGCGCACTGATGTCGTATCGTCTGCCGGGGCTGATCGCACTGAACGAGCCGGAAGCCAGCCTGCACCCGCGCATGTTGCCTGCATTGGCCGACATGATCGCCAAGGCCGCGGAACGGACCCAACTCTGGGTGGTCACGCATTCGCGCGAACTGGCGGATCTGATCGCCGACCGCACCGGCGCGAGAGCGCTAACCGTGGTGCGGCTGGACGGGGCGACGACGATTGAGGGCCTGAGGCTAACGGGCCAGATGTCTGATGATGACTAGAGCGTTTCCGTTTTTAACGGAAACGCGGAAATGCTCTAATCGTTTGTTTTTACTATATTTTTGTAGCCAAGTGATTCCACTTGGCTACAAAATGCTCTAGCGGGCCACGGGCAGACTGGTACGTGGCTTGATCAGGCTCCAGCCCAGTGTCATGCCGGCGGCGGCAATCAGGATGGCGACGGCGCCGACCAGTTGCAGCGGATGCAGGCGCTGCCCGAAGACCACGAAGTCCGCGACAATGGCTACGACGGGATAGATGAAGGACAGCGCGCCGACGAGATTGGTGGGCAGTTTCTGGATCGCGCCGTAGAGCAGGATGTACATCAGGCCGGTGTGGACGACACCGACTGCGGCAAGCAAGGCCCAGGTACGGGCGTCTGTCGGCAGGTTCGTGAGATTCGCGAACGGGACCAGCATCAGGATGCCGACAGTAACCTGGATGAGCGCGATCAAGTGTGGCGGTACGCCCTTGAGCTTCTTCGCGACGATCGCGGCTATGGCGTAGAAGAATGCCGCGCCGAGCGCCAGCAGGATGCCGACCAGATAGTTCGACCCGGTGTGGGCGGCGTTCGGCTTGGCCTGCACGATCAGCAGCATGCCAACGAAAGCGACCGCAAGCCAGGTCAGTTTGGTCAGCGTCAGGCGCTCGCTGAACAGCAGCGCGCCCAGCGCCACCAGCATGAAGGGCTGCGTGTTGTAGACGGCCGTGGCAATCGAGATCGAGGCGCGCGGGAAGGCGGCGAACAGCAGCAGCCAGTTGGAGACGATGGCAATGCCGCCGATGATCGCATAGGCGATCTGCCGGCGCGAGATCACGTCGCGCCTGAACAGGCCGAGAGCGCCGCAGACGATCAGCAGCGTGACGGCGCCGAAGGCACAGCGCCAGAACACCACGTCCATCACCGGCTGCCCGGACAGCACGACAAACACGCCGATCGTTCCAGAGATCACCATTGCAGCGGTCATCTCGACCGTTCCACGTGTGTTGTCCGACATGATGCGACCTTTCCTTCGTTCGTGACCGTTTTGTACGCGCTCGAAGGTCAGGAATACATGCATTCGGAAAGGTATTTGCGGAGAACATCCTAATTCTGTAAGGTGTGATGTGTGGAAACCCTAAGGATGAGTAATGCTGGACGATTTAGACCGGCGTATTGTCGAAATCCTGGTCGACGACGCGCGTATCTCGCTGAAGGAACTGGCGGCTCGCGTGAACCTGTCGTCGCCGAGCGCGTCGGAGCGATTGCGGCGGCTGGAGGAGCGCGGCGTCATCCGCGCTTTCACTGTCGATGTCGATCCCGCCGCGCTCGGCTACACGCTGCAGGCGATCGTGCGCATCAAGCCGCTGCCGGGCAGGTTGCATCAGGTGCAGAAGCTCGTCGAGGAAATCCCGGAATTCACCGAATGCGACAAGGTGACCGGTGATGACTGCTTCATCGGGCGGCTGCACATCCGCTCGATCAGCGATCTCGACCGCATCCTCGACAGGATCACCGACAAGGCCGAGACCAGCAGCGCCATCGTCAAGGCACAGCCGGTGAAGCGCCGGCTGCCGCCGTTTGCTTGAACCATGCCGGACAAAAAAGAAACGGCGCCGTGACGGCGCCGTTTCTGTTCAATAGAAAGTCGGTGTCAGCCGATCTTCTGGCCGGTCTTTGCCCAGTCGGCGAGGAACTGCTCGAGCCCCTTGTCGGTGAGCGGATGCTTGACCAGAGCCTTCAGCGTGGCCGGCGGGATGGTGGCGACGTCGGCACCGATCAGCGCGGCGCGCTTGACATGGTCCGGCGTGCGGATCGAGGCGGCCAGGATCTCGGTGTCGAAGCCGTAATTGTCATAGACCTGGCGGATCTCGGCGATCACTTCCATGCCGTCGAAGCCCATGTCGTCGAGACGGCCGATGAAGGGCGAGATGAAGGTGGCGCCGGCCTTGGCGGCAAGCAGCGCCTGGTTGGCCGAGAAGCAGAGCGTGACGTTGACCATGCGGCCCTCGGCACGGATGGCCCGGCAGGCCTTGAGGCCGTCGAGGGTGAGCGGCACCTTGATGCAGACATTGTCGGCGATCTTCGCCAGCACCTTGGCTTCCTTCATCATGCCGTCGAAATCGGTGGCGGTGACTTCGGCCGAGACCGGACCCTCGACGATGTCGCAGATCTGTTTGGTGACCTCATCGATCTTGCCGCCGGACTTCAGGATCAGCGACGGGTTGGTGGTGACGCCATCGAGCAGGCCCAGCGCGTTGAGCTCCTGGATTTCCTTCACATCAGCGGTGTCGACGAAGAATTTCATGGTGTTCTCCTTGGGAGGGATAAGGCACTGCGCCGCAGGCTTGGCGTTGCCCTTTGCTCTAGACCAAAGTCGGGGCAAGGTCACGCGTCATGAAAGAAGATTCGCCCTTCACGACGGCCGCACCCGTGCTGGTGCCGATGCCTGCCGAACGCGCCTACACCTACGCGGTGCCGGAACGCATGCGTGTGGTGCCGGGTTCCATCGTGCGTGTGCCCCTCGGCCCCAGGCTGGTGGCGGGCGTTGTCTGGGATGGCACGGTCGAACAGGTCGACGCCAGGAAGCTGAGGCCCATCGACCATGTCTTCGATTGTCCGCCGATCGATCACGACATGCGCCGTTTCGTCGACTGGATCGCGCAATACACGCTGACCCCGCCCGGCCTCGTCGCGCGCATGCTGCTGCGGGCGCCCGAGGCCTTTGATCCAGAACCATGGATCGAAGGCCTGCAGCGTACCGCCGCGCTCCCAGACCGGATCACCGCCGCCAGGTCGCGCGTGCTGGAAACCGCCGATGGCGGCCTGGCGTGGACGCGCTCGGGCCTCGCGCATGCAGCAGGTGTTTCCTCGACCGTCATCGACGGCCTGAGGGCGCAGGGCGTATTCGAGACGGTGATGATTCCGCCGCGTCCGGTGGTGGCGGCACCCGACCCGACCTATGCGCGGCCTGAATTGACGCCCGATCAGGCGGCTGCGGCCGAGGCCCTGCGCGCCGGGGCCGCCGCGGGGACCTTTGGCGTGACGCTGCTGGACGGCGTCACCGGATCCGGCAAGACGGAAGTCTATTTCGAAGCCGTCGCGACAGCGCTCGACCAGGGCAAGCAGGTGCTGATCCTGCTGCCGGAAATCGCGCTCACCCACGCTTTCCTCGAACGCTTCCAGACGCGCTTCGGCGCCAAGCCGGCGGAATGGCACTCCGACCTTGCCCCGAAAATGCGGGAGCGCGTGTGGCGGCAGGTTGCGGAAGGCACCGTGCGGGTGGTCGCCGGCGCGCGTTCAGCGCTGTTCCTGCCGTTCAAGGAACTCGGCCTGATCGTCGTCGACGAAGAGCATGACCCTGCCTACAAGCAGGAAGATCGGGTCTTCTACAATGCCCGCGACATGGCGGTGGTGCGCGGCCATATCGGCTCGTTCCCGATCGTGCTCGCGTCGGCCACGCCTTCGGTTGAGAGCCAGGTGAATGCCAATCAGGGCCGTTATGCCCGTGTCGACCTGCCCGCGCGTTTCGCCGAAGCTGCCCTGCCGACCCTGCGCTCGATCGATATGCGCCGTGCACCACCGGCGCGTGGCAACTTCCTGTCGCCGCTGCTTGTCGAGGCGATGACCAGGACTCTTGCGAGGGAAGAGCAGTCGCTGCTGTTCCTCAACCGGCGCGGCTACGCGCCGCTGACGCTGTGCCGATCCTGCGGCCATCGTTTCGGCTGTCCGGTCTGTTCGGCGTGGCTGGTCGAGCATCGCTTTCGCGGGCAACTCGTCTGCCACCATTGCGGCCACAACGAGAGGCGTCCGGACGCCTGCCCGGAATGTGGCACCATCGATCATCTGGTGGCATGCGGTCCGGGCGTGGAACGCATCGCCGAGGAGGTGGTCGCTACTTTCCCGGATGCACGCACCATCGTGCTGTCCTCCGACCTCGTCGGCGGGGTGCGTCGACTCAGGCTGGAACTGGAAGCAATCGCGAAAGGCGAGGCGGATATCGTCATCGGCACCCAACTCGTCGCCAAGGGCCATAATTTCCCGAACATGACGCTGGTTGGCATCGTCGACGCCGACCTTGGTCTCGCCAACGGTGACCCGCGCGCGGCCGAGCGAACTTTCCAGCTTCTGTCTCAGGTGACGGGCCGTGCCGGCCGCACCGGCAAGAAGAGCCTCGGGCTGCTGCAGACCTATCAGCCGGACCATCCGGTCATGCGGGCAATCGTCTCGGGAGACGTCGCTGCTTTTTATGAGCGCGAAATCGCCGAGCGCGAACGTGCGGCCCTGCCGCCGTTCGGACGGCTCGCCGGCATCATCGTCAGCGCCGAGACGCGCCACGACGCGGAAGCGCATGCGCGGGGCTTGCGCCGGGCGGCGCCGGATGCGTCGGACATCTTCGTATTGGGGCCTGCGGAAGCGCCGTTGGCTCTGGTCGGTGGCCGTCACCGGTTTCGCCTGCTTGTGCATGGCGAGCGTCGCTCCGACATGCAGAGTTTCGTACGCCAGATGCTGGCAGGGGGACCGAAAGTGAGGGGATCGGTGCGGGTGAGTGTCGATATCGATCCGCAGAGCTTCCTGTGAGGGTGGTTGCTTGATCGAAGGGCATGCAGAGTTCCAATCCCTCTACAGAGAGCGACACGGCGAGGCAGTGTTGGAATTTTTCGGCCGCGCTGCCGACTATGCGTTGATGGAGCGCGGTCAGCTCCCTGATGTGGCAAGTGCTCGAAGCTTCTTCGAAGACTGTCCTCCGGGATGTGATCCGGCCAGTTCTCTCAAGCTGGCGTGCTTTGACGGGCAGGACGCTATCATCGGCATCGCGGATATGGCCTTCGGTTTTCCTGAAAAATCAGATGCCTATATCGGGCTGCTGCTGATCGATCCCGGGATGCGGGCACAGGGCATCGGCCGGCGTTTTGTGCTTCATCTTGTTCGCGAGGCGCAGGTGCGGCGGTGCCGGCGGATGCTGGTTGCTGTTCTCGACGTCAACACGCGCGGCCGCAGCTTCTGGGAGCGCGAGGGTTTTGTGCTGGAGAAGACGTTTGAACCGCGAGACATAGGTTCGAAGCGACATGTGCTGCATCGACTGATCAGGCCGCTATAGGCGAAGTCCGTTAAAGCGGGATGGCGACCATCAGCAGCAGCGGCGCATGTTCCGCGGCCTCGGTCCGCTGGATCTGCCATCGTGCGGTTTCGAGATTGTCACGGAGCCTGGCGATAATCGCTTCGATCGGGCCTGCCGATGGTGGTTCGTAAGCAAGGACAAGCCTGCCGCCCGGCTTGAGCAGGCCGCGGATGGTTTTCAATGCTGCATTCGCGTCGATCCAGAACAGATTGACATTGATGGCGAAGGCGATGTCGAAACGGTCGGCGCCGGCACCGAAGTTTTCGATCGAGGTGTGAACCAGCCTTAGCCTGCCAACGCGCTCATCAACCTCGTTGAGTACATGCGCAGCTTCGATCGCCGTGTCGGAGCGGTCGATGCCTACCAGCCTGCCGGTCGTCAGTTTCGACAGCACGAGTGCTGCAGCGATGCCGCGTCCGCCGCCGATCTCGAGCATCGTTTCGTGACCTACGAGGCCGAGCCGGTCGATCGTCCAGGCAAGTCGTTCGGGAACTTTCATCTCCAGCGAGCAATCCAACAGCGGGACGGCAATCTGAGCGACAGACCGAGGCGGTGGCAAGGGTTGCCGGATGGTTACGAAAGGTTTCCTTCGACGGAAACTTTCTATTGCCTTGTCAGCCTCGTGCGAATAGTTTCCGTCACTGGAAACTATCAAGGATCTTTCATGTCGCTGACCCTGTATCTCCATCCGCTCGCGGCGTTCTGCCACAAGGTGCTGATCGCGTTCTACGAGAACGACCTCGATTTTCGCTCCGAAACCGTGGACCTTCTGGACCCCGGTTCGGCGGCCAGCCATCTCGCACGATGGCCGGTCGGCAAGATCCCGGTGCTGCACGATGCAGTCCGTGACCGAGTGGTTCCGGAAACCAGCATCATCATCGAATATGTGCAGCAACATTACCCCGGCCCATTGCCGATGTTGCCGCACGAACCGGAAGCCCGGCTCGATGCCCGTTTGTGGGAGCGCTTTTTCGATCTCTATGTCAGCGAGCCGATGCAGAAGATCGTTACCGACCGGCTGCGGCCGCAGGGCGGCAACGACCCGGTCGGCGTCTCCCATGCCCGCAACACGCTGGATACGGCCTACGCCATGATCAACGGCCAGCTGGCGGGCAGGGAATGGGCGATCGGCGACGACTTCACCATTGCCGACTGCGCTGCAGCACCCTGCCTTTTCTTTTCCTCGATCGTGCACCCGTTCGGTGCCGATCAGGACAATCTTTGCGCCTATCTCGAACGCCTGCTGGCCCGGCCGACGGTGAAGAGAACACTTGCAGAAGCCCGGCCGTTCTTCTCAATGTTCCCCTATCGCGACGCCATGCCGGAGCGCTTCGCAAGCGGCGCCGCCTTTGTCCGAGGGTAATCCATGCAGCAAACCCAGCCTCTCGACCGTATCTTCCTGGCGCTCGCCGACCCCGGCCGGCGCGGCATGATCGAGCAGCTGGCGCGCGGCCCGGCGACGGTGAAAGAACTGGCAAGTCCGGCCAATATGCGGCTGCCGTCGGCGGTGAAGCATCTCAAGGTGCTCGAAGACGGCGGTATCGTCGTTTCGCGCAAGGCCGGCCGTACCCGCACCTATGCCATGCGACGCGATGCGTTCGCACCGGTGAACGATTGGGTGGGTGCACGGGAAACAGCACTCAATGCTGCATTCGATCGCCTCGCCCAGGCGATCGCCGACATGCCGGAAGAGGAATGACCATGACTGTCGAACACAAAACCTTTGTCGTCGAGCGCGAACTGGCAGCCAGCCCGAAACATGCTTTTCGGTTCTTTTCGGAGCCTGCGCTGAAAGAGCGCTGGACCTCCTGTCATCCGGACTGGGCGGTGCTGGAGGAGGAGTTCGATTTCCGCGTCGGTGGTGTCGAGGCCAAACGCTGGCGTACCGATGGGGGGCAGGAGCAGACCTTCCTTGCCCGCTATCTCGATATCGTGCCGGCACGGCGCATCATCTATGCCTTCGACATGGGCTTTGCCGGCGAGCGGCTCTCGGCCTCACTGGCGACGGTCGAGTTCTTTGCCGAGGCGGCCCGCACGCGCATGGTCTTCACCGAACAGATCGCCTGGCTCGGCGATGCCGGCTCGATGCAATTGCGCATTGCCGGTACGGGCGAAGGGATGGACCTGCTCGCGGACATCATCGCGATGGAAAGCGCTGATATTCATTAAGTCGTTGCATCTACAATGATATATCAAATGATATATCAGAGTTTGTCGCTTTGGATCGCCATCTTCCTGCGCAAAAATCGCTCCGGCATTCGCGCGACTATTTAACAGGCCATCGCCAGGAGCAGGCCGCCGACAACGGCAAAATTGATGATGAAAGCGGAGCGAAGGCCTTGTCTTTGCGGGCCTGAATAGCGCCAGAAATTGAGCGCAAGCGCACTTGCGGCGACGGTGAAGACGATCAGGGCGGCAGCGGCATAAGACCTGTGGAAGCCGAGGATCACACACAGGCCTGCTGTGACTTCAAGCAGTGAGCCGGCCGCAAGCAACGGCCCGGGTGCCGGGAAGCCGTGCTCGCCAAGCTGGCCGGCGAGGGCACGGAAGCGCAGGAAGTGCTCCAGCCCGGCCCAGACGAAGACGCCGCCGAGCAGGATGAAGCCAAAATGCTGAAGGGGCAGGTTCATGGTAAGGCCTCGCACGGTGTGAACGTATCGCACCATGCTCCGGCATCTCACCGCGATCTTGAACGAAACGGCCAAACAGCCTGGAGCAAGTTCAGTGTCCGGCGTTTCCGTTCAGAGAGCTTCAGAGTGTCTCCACGTTCCTGTGAAACCGGAAACTCTAGTCTTCGGGCGTGCCGGCGGTGACGGCGGCCAGCCAGCGGCGGACAATCTTCTGTTCGTCTTCCGAATATCCGGCGGCGAGATCGGCTTCGAGCAGGCGGACGCGGCCGCGCGCCTCGGCATAAACCGCCTTGCCCTTTTCGCTCAGTTCCAGCTGCCGGATGCGCTCGTTGCCGGCGTGGCGGCGTTTCACGATCGTGCCGGCCTTTTCCAGGTTGGCGACGATAACGCTCAGCGTCTGCGGTGTCAGCAATGCCGCGCGCGCCAGATCGGCATTGGACAGGCCGGGATAGGCACTCAGCATCGCCATCACCGCGAACTGCGGCTGGGTGATGCCAAGATCCACGAGTGTCGCCTCCATGCGATAGCGATAGGCGCCTGCCGCCTGGCGCAGCAGATAACCGAAGTAGCCGTCCTCGCCGCGCCTGCCCTCGCCGACACGCGGTATCGGCTGTGTGGAATCCGGTCCTGCTATGATATCTCTCCTCTCACCTGAATGGCCATCGTGGTCTTCGGGCAGAAGCACCGTCAAGGGGCCGCAGTTTTCGTCAGCGACGAACATGGCAAGCAAGGAAGCCGGTTCGGTCTTGCTGGCATTCTCCGCGAACAGATGGATTGCGCCTTTCGGCTCGAACCAGCTCTGTCCCTGGGTGTAGGTCATCGGCGGCTCGCCGGCGAGCTGCGATTTCAATGTGCCCTTCAGGACGAACGCGGTCACGTTGCCGGGATGGTGATGGCGCGGCGTGTAGGCATCCGGAGGGAAGTCGACAATCGCCACTGTCACCGCCTTGCCGGGAATGTCCGGCAGTGGCGTGCAGGAAATCGGTTTGATTTCGGTCGCCGGGCGACCCGAGGCCGCAGCAGACGTGCCATTTTCTGCCATGTGCATGGCCCCAGGTGGCGGTGCCATTGTCGTCACGTACAACCCTGCCGAAACTGCGCCGGCTACAGCCACGGCGGCCAATGCGACGAGGTGCCGCCGCTTCGACAGGCCTTGCGGGGTCTTGTCGTCGAAGATTTGGCTGCTCATGGTGTGGTTCTCCTGAAATCGGCGTGCCAACCAAGGTCCGCGGTGGCTCTTTCGGTCGAAACCTGGTCGTTCGGTTCTGCGATGTTGTAGATGCCGGCGCCGTGTTCGACGGCGAGCAACGCTGCGTAGGAGGCGGCGTCGATATGCACGGAAGCGCCCGGTTTCGGCGCTTCAAATCCCGTACCTGGACCATAGAACTGGCCGTAGCGCAGGATGACGGCCGCCATCGGCGCCTCGAGAGCCTGGCGTTCGAGGGCGACGACGCCGTTGATGCTGATGGCACGCGGCCCTTCCGCGCCGGTATCGAGCGGGTCCTGCTCGCCATGCGGCAGCGGACCGGGCGCATAGGCCGCGGCGATGCTCTGCACGATCAATCGCCTGGCACCGGCCCGTTTTGCAGCCTCGACCAGATTGCGGGTGCCTTCGTCGCGGATGCGGGCGTTGCGCACGATCGCTTCGCTCATCCGCGCCGGGTCGAGATCCTTCGGCAGGTCGGTCAACTGGTGGACGACGACGTCAGGCCTGGTTTCAAGCATGGCCGCCGACAGCGCGTCGGCATCGAATACGTCCACGAGCACGGCAGCGGCGCCTGCCGCCTTCAGTTCCACGGCTTTCGAGGCCGAGCGGGTGGTGCCCCATACCAGGTGCCCCTTTTCGACAAGCATCGGCGTGAGGCGTCGCCCAACCGCTCCGCTGGCTCCCGCGAGAAAAATCCTCGTGCCCATTCGATCTCCTCCATGTATCAGTGTTCTGATATCAGTATTCTTATATATGGTCAAGCAGACGAATTTGGGCAGTTGCCGGGCACGCGTCTGCGCGCTTGACTTCCCAAGGCGATGATCTTCAATGCGGTCTCGTTTCGAGGGGACCAAAATGGAATTTTCATTTCCTTGGCCGACCACCCAGGGGGAGTGGCTCGCGTGGTCGAGCGCAGCGGTCACGCTGCTGCTCGGTCTGGCCCTGTTCTTTGCGCCGGGTCTCTGTTTCAAGTTGCTGCGCCTGCAGCCCAAGCCGGAAAAGCCGGAAGCCATTGCCGAAGGGCGAGCGCGGATGGCTGGTTTTTATCTCGGCGTCGGGCTCTGCGCGATTCTGCTGGCCCAGCCGCTGCTCTATATGGCGCTCGGCTTCTCTTGGCTGTTCACCGCGTTCGGGCGGGTCCTCGCGATGATGTCCGATGGCGCCAATACACCTTACAACTGGGGTGCGGTCGTCGTGGAGCTCGTGCTGGCGGTGTTGCCGCTCGCGTTCGCCTTTGGCTTTTTGCCCTGAATCGTGGTGAATCCGCTGCCAGCCATTGAACTCGGCCGCCGGATGCGACAAAAGTGCCTTGAAAGCATGTCCGTGGACGCATTGCGGTCCTGAAAAGCCTGTGCTAGACGGCAACCGACTTTCGACCGGGGGACAGCGGAAGCCGCGTCCCTTGGCTTGAAAAAATGCAGTAAGGTCAAAGATTTAGCCAGAGTTTTCGCTCGCGCCAACGATCTGCGGCCTCTCAGACAAGAGAAAAGACGGTCCGTGGCCCAAACGTCCTCGCCAATCTCCGCTGTCGCAGAACGCTATGCGTCATCGCTTTTCGAGCTGGCGCTCGAGGCGAAATCCGTCGCCAAGGTCGAAGCCGATCTCAACAGCTTCGACGCTCTGCTCGCCAACAGCGCCGATCTGAAGCGCCTGATCGAAAGCCCGGTGTTCACCACCGAGGAGCAGGTTCGCGCCATTTCCGCCATTGTCGACAAGGCCAAGATCGCAGGTCTCGCCGGGAACTTCCTGCGCGTGGTGGCCGGCAATCGTCGTCTGTTCGCCGTGCCCGGCATGATCAAGGCGTTCCGCCGCATCGCTGCCGAGCATCGCGGCGAGACTGCTGCCGAGGTGACGTCGGCGCATGCATTGACTTCGGCTCAGGAAGCAGAACTGAAGACCGCACTGAAAGCCGTCGCCGGCAAGGACGTCGCGATCACCGTTACGGTTGATCCTTCGCTGCTCGGCGGCATGATCGTGAAGATGGGCTCGCGCCAGATCGACACGTCGCTTAAAACCAAACTCAATTCGCTCAAGCTTGCACTGAAAGAGGTCGGCTGATGGACATCCGCGCCGCGGAAATTTCCGCAATTCTGAAAGACCAGATCAAGAACTTCGGCAAGGAAGCCGAAGTCTCCGAAGTTGGTCAGGTTCTGTCGGTGGGGGACGGTATCGCCCGCGTCTACGGTCTCGACAACGTCCAAGCCGGTGAGATGGTCGAGTTCCCGGGCGGCATCCGTGGCATGGCGCTGAACCTCGAAGCCGACAATGTCGGCGTGGTTATCTTCGGTGCCGACCGCGACATCAAGGAAGGCGACACCGTCAAGCGTACCGGCGCCATCGTCGACGTTCCGGTCGGCCCGGGTTTGCTCGGCCGCGTCGTTGACGCTCTCGGCAACCCGATCGACGGCAAGGGTCCGATCAAGGCTGTCGAACGTCGCCGCGTCGACGTGAAGGCTCCCGGCATCATTCCCCGCAAGTCGGTGCATGAGCCGATGTCGACCGGCCTCAAGGCGATCGACGCTTTGATCCCGATTGGTCGCGGTCAGCGCGAACTGGTCATCGGCGACCGTCAGACCGGCAAGACCGCCATCATCCTGGACACCATGCTGAACCAGAAGTCGGTGCACGAAACCGGCCCCGAGGCGGAAAAGCTGTTCTGCGTCTACGTCGCCATCGGCCAGAAGCGCTCGACCGTCGCGCAGTTCGTGAAGGTGCTGGAAGAGCGCGGCGCGCTCGACTACTCCATCATCATCGCCGCCACCGCTTCGGATCCGGCGCCGATGCAGTTCCTGGCGCCGTTCACCGGCTGCACCATGGGCGAATACTTCCGTGACAACGGCAAGCACGCCCTCATCTCCTACGACGATCTGTCCAAGCAGGCCGTCGCCTACCGTCAGATGTCGCTGCTGCTGCGCCGCCCGCCGGGCCGCGAAGCTTATCCGGGCGACGTCTTCTACCTGCACTCCCGTCTGCTCGAGCGCGCCGCGAAGCTCAACGACGACAACGGCAACGGTTCGCTGACCGCGCTGCCGATCATCGAGACGCAGGCCAACGACGTGTCGGCCTACATCCCGACCAACGTGATCTCGATCACCGATGGTCAGATCTTCCTCGAAACCAGCCTGTTCTTCCAGGGTATCCGTCCGGCCGTGAACGTCGGTCTGTCGGTGTCGCGCGTCGGCTCGTCGGCGCAGATCAAGGCGATGAAGCAGGTCGCCGGCTCCATCAAGGGCGAACTCGCGCAGTACCGCGAAATGGCGGCCTTCGCGCAGTTCGGCTCCGATCTCGATGCCGCCACGCAGCGCTTGCTGAACCGTGGTGCACGCCTGACCGAGCTGCTCAAGCAGCCGCAGTTCTCGCCGCTGAAGACGGAAGAAGAAGTCGCGGTGATCTTCGCTGGTGTGAACGGCTATCTGGACAAGCTGGCAGTCAACCAGGTCGGCAAGTTCGAGCAGGGTCTGCTTTCGCATATGCGCACCACCGGCAAGGCGGTTCTCGATGCGATTCGCAAGGAGAAGGCGCTGTCGGACGATCTGCGCGGCAAGCTCAAGGCCGAGATCGACAATTTCGCCAAGACCTTCGCGTAAGGCGACGGAAGACGGGACCGGGTTTGAAGCATGCCTTCACTAAAAGACCTTCGTAACCGCATCGCCTCCGTCAAGGCGACGCAGAAGATCACCAAGGCGATGCAGATGGTCGCCGCGGCGAAGCTGCGTCGTGCCCAGGAGGCCGCGGAAGCGGCGCGTCCCTATTCCGAGCGGATGGGCGCGGTGCTGGCCAACATCACCCAGGCTGTCGGCGGCGGCGGTGACGCTCCTGCGCTGATGACCGGCACGGGCAAGGACGACGTGCATCTGCTCGTCGTCTGCACGGCCGAGCGCGGCCTGTGCGGCGGCTTCAATTCGCAGATCGCGCGTCTGGCTCGCGACCATGTCCGCAAACTTCTCTCGGCCGGCAAGCAGGTGAAGATCATCTGCGTCGGCAAGAAAGGCTTCGACATCCTGCGTCGCGACTATGCTTCGCTGATCATCGATCGCGTCGACCTGCGCGAAGTGCGTACGCTGAGCTTCGTGAACGCAGACGCCATCGCCAAGAAGGTGATCGGCCTGTTCAATGACGGTCAGTTCGACGTCTGCACGCTGTTCTATTCGAACTTCAAGTCGGTGATCAGCCAGATTCCGACCGCGCAGCAGATCATTCCTGCGGCAGCAGAAACCTCGGGCGAAGCCGCCAACGGTGCCGCTGTCTACGAATACGAGCCGGAGCCGGGCGAAATCCTCTCCGACCTCATCCCGCGCAACATCGCGGTGCAGATCTTCCGGGCGTTGCTGGAAAACGCAGCCGGTGAGATGGGCGCCAAGATGAGCGCGATGGACAATGCGACGCGCAACGCGGGCGACATGATCAACAGACTGTCGATCACGTACAACCGCCAGCGCCAGGCGCAGATCACCAAGGAACTGATCGAAATCATTTCGGGCGCCGAGGCGCTCTAAGCGTGAACCGCGAAGGCAGGCGGCCTTCGCTCGGAGCACGCGGTAACCAAACGGACGGAAAAGGGTAAACACGATGGCGAAAGCAGCGACCCCGAAGAAGGAGGCACCGGCGAAGGCCGCGGCTGCTTCCAAGGCGCCGGCGGAGGCAAAGGCCGCTCCGGCAAAGAAGGCGGCGGCCGCTCCGGCCAAGGCTGCGGCACCAGCGAAGACGGCTGCTCCTGCCAAGGCAGCGGCTCCGGCAAAGGCGGCTGCGGCAACGAAGGCTCCGGCCAAGACCGCTGCGGTCAAGGCCACCGGTGCCGCCGGCAGGGTTCGCCAGGTCATCGGCGCCGTTGTCGACGTGCAGTTCGACAACCATCTGCCGGCGATTCTGAACGCGCTGGAAACCGAGAACGTCGGCAACCGCCTGGTTCTCGAAGTCGCCCAGCACCTCGGTGAAAACACCGTGCGCTGCATCGCCATGGACTCCACCGAAGGTCTGGTGCGTGGCCAGCTGGTCTATGACACCGGCGCTCCGATCTCGGTTCCGGTCGGCCCGGGCATGCTCGGCCGCATCATCAACGTCATCGGCGAGCCGGTTGACGAAGCCGGTCCTGTGAAGGGCGTCGAGATTCGCGCCATCCACCAGCCGGCACCGGCCTATGTCGACCAGTCGACGGAGGCACAGATCCTCGTCACCGGCATCAAGGTTCTCGACCTGCTCGCTCCCTATGCCCGCGGCGGCAAGATCGGCCTGTTCGGCGGCGCCGGCGTCGGCAAGACCGTTCTCATCCAGGAACTGATCAACAACGTCGCCAAGGCGCACGGCGGCTATTCGGTGTTCGCCGGTGTCGGCGAGCGCACTCGCGAAGGCAACGACCTCTATCACGAGTTCATCGAATCGGGCGTCAACAAGAAGGGCGGCGGTGAAGGCTCGAAGGCAGCACTCGTGTACGGCCAGATGAACGAGCCGCCGGGAGCCCGCGCCCGCGTCGCTCTGACCGGCCTGACGGTTGCCGAGTACTTCCGTGACCAGGGCCAGGACGTGCTGTTCTTCGTCGACAACATCTTCCGCTTCACCCAGGCGGGTTCGGAAGTGTCGGCTCTGCTCGGCCGTATTCCTTCGGCCGTGGGTTATCAGCCGACGCTCGCCACCGACATGGGCGCGCTGCAGGAACGCATCACCACCACCACCAAGGGTTCGATCACCTCGGTGCAGGCCATCTACGTGCCTGCCGACGACTTGACCGACCCGGCGCCGGCAACCTCGTTCGCGCACCTGGATGCGACGACCGTGTTGAACCGCGCCATCTCGGAAAAGGGCATCTATCCGGCCGTCGATCCGCTGGATTCGACCTCGCGCATGCTCGATCCACTGATCGTCGGTGACGAGCACTATCAGGTCGCCCGCCAGGTGCAGTCGATCCTTCAGCGCTACAAGTCGCTGCAGGACATCATCGCCATCCTGGGCATGGACGAACTGTCGGAAGAGGACAAGCAGACGGTTGCCCGCGCCCGCAAGATCGAGCGCTTCCTGTCGCAGCCGTTCTTCGTCGCGGAAGTGTTCACCGGTGCACCTGGCAAGCTGGTCGACCTCGCCGACACCATCAAGGGCTTCAAGGGCCTTTGCGATGGCGACTACGATCACCTGCCGGAAGCCGCCTTCTACATGGTCGGCAACATCGACGAGGCGGTCGAGAAGGCCCAGCGTCTGGCTGCAGAAGCGGCCTGATCGCAAAAAGCAATCGCGCGGGCGATGTCGTCCGCGCGTTTCGTTCCGAGCGTTAGTGAGACGACATGGCTAAAGCTTTCAAATTCGAACTGGTCTCGCCCGAGCGTCTGCTTGTCTCGGAAGAGGTCGAGTCCGTCGTCATTCCGGGTGCGGAAGGCGAGATGACCGTCATGGCGGAGCATGCTCCGGTCATGACCACCATCAAGCCGGGCGTCGTCACGGTGAAGCCGGCTTCCGGCAATGTCCAGCGCTTCGTGGTGTTCGGCGGTTTCGCCGACATCCTGCCTTCGGGCTGCACGCTGCTTGCAGAATCCGCGGTCGCTGTCGGGGACATCGACCGGGCAGACATCGCCCGTCGCATCAGGAGGCGCGCGAGGATATCGCCGACGCCAAGGACGATGCGTCCCGCACCAAGGCGGAGCAGTTCCTGCACCAGCTCACCACGCTGGAAGGCGCGATCCTGCCTGCCTGACGGGTTGCTTGCACAGAGTTCAAAAAAGCCGGGCTTCAACCCGGCTTTTTTATTGTTGGAAATGGCTGAGTTCCTCAGTGGTCCTGATTTTGCCGCGTATCTAGACGCTCCAGATGCGTTTGGCGTTGGCCGACAGCAATTTCGTTCGTTCGTCGCTGCTCGTGCCGGCGAGCAAAGCGTGCGTGGCAGCGATCCATGTTGAGAGCCCTCCGCCCAGCGTGCAGACCGGCCAGTCGCTACCCCAGATCACGCGATCCCAGCCGAAGCTCGCTATCACATGTTCTGCATAGGGCCGCAGCGTCTCGACGGACCATTCATCCGGATTTGCATAGGCGACGATGCCCGAGATCTTTGCCACCACGTTCGGCCGGCGGGAAATCTCGATGATGTGCTCGCGCCAGGGATGTTCGATTGCGCCCTTGATGTCCGGTACGCCGCAATGGTCGAGCACGAATGTCGTGTCGGGCGCGAGGTCGATCAGCGCGATGGCCTTGGGGATCTGGTGCGGCAACACGCAGAGATCGAATGTGAGACCGCTGCCGATCCGTCTGATGTTATCGCGAAACAAGGTGCCCTCGGAGACCTCATCCGGGACGACATGCAGCACGCGGCGGAAGCCCTTGACGAATGGATCGCTGCGGACGCGCTCAAGATAGGCCGGAAAGCCGCTCTCTTCGGGGCGACAAGAAGCGATGGCGCCACGCAGCAGGCTGTCCGTGTTGGCCGCCAAGGCCTTCATGTGGGCGGTTTCCGCTTCGATGTCGTCCGGGTGGACATCCACCTCCATGTGGAACGCGCCTTCAATGCCTGCACGGCGGGCCTCGAGCGCGTATTGTTCATGCAGGAAGTCCCGGTTGAGCGCCGGAACGTTGCCGAGCCAGGGGTAATGCAGCGCCTGCCTGTCGATCAGGTGCAGATGGGTGTCGAAGATCATGGCGCGCTTCCTTGATGCGGCGGCGAAGGCACGCCCTGCTTCGGCCATGAGAGCATCATTCCACCGGGAAGGAAATGCTTCTTGGCGGGAAGCTTTTTTGCTGCACCGGCGGCAAGACGCCGTGGTCAAGGCAACCGCCCTTTTCCAGAACGTTTCCGTTATCAACGGAAACGCTGAAACGCTCTAGTTCTTTGTTTTTACGCAATTTCGAACGGAAAACCGCTGCGCACTTTTCCCGGAATTGCTCTAAGGTGCGGTCCCGGCGCGAAGGCAACTCAAAGCCAGGCCGCGCCGGCATCGAGGAGGAAGACGATGGGTTCACTCGACGGCAAGACCGTGGTCGTGACCGCAGCCGCGCAAGGCATCGGGCGAGCAAGCGCAATCGCTTTCGCCGAAGCGGGAGCGAGTGTCGTGGCCACCGACATCAACGAACCTTTGCTCGTCGAACTGGGCAGGACAAAGGGTATCCAGGTCCGCAAGCTGGACGTCCTCGACGATGCGGCGGTCAAGCAGGTCTTCGCAAAGATCGGCCGCGTCGACGTGCTGTTCAATTGCGCGGGCTTCGTCCATTCCGGATCGGTGCTGGAGATGAAGGACGGCGATCTCGACTTCGCCTTCGACCTCAACGTCAAGGCGATGGTGCGCACCATACAGGCCGTGCTGCCAGGGATGATCGAGCGCGGCGATGGTGTCATCATCAACATGTCGTCGGTGGCTTCGAGCATCAAGGGCGTCCCCAATCGCTTCGTCTACGGCCTGACCAAGGCGGCGGTGATCGGACTCACCAAGGCTGTCGCGGCGGACTTCATCACCAAGGGCATCCGCTGCAACGCCATCTGCCCCGGTACCGTCGACAGCCCCTCACTGGAGGGGCGCATGCGTGCGCAGGGCAATTACGAAGCTGCGCGCGCGGCTTTTCTTGCCCGCCAACCCACAGGCCGGCTCGGAACGCCGGAAGAGATCGCAGCGCTCGCGGTGCATCTCGCCGGTGCCACGTACACCACCGGTCAGGCATACGCCATCGATGGTGGCTGGACGGTCTAACTCTTTGTTTTCGCGCAATTCCGAATGCGAAACGCTGCGCGCTTTTGCTGGAATTGCCGTAACAGCCGAATTTGAACTGGAGGACTGTATGAAACTTGTTCGCTATGGCGCCGCCGGCGCCGAAAAGCCCGGTCTCATCGATGCGGACGGCACCATCCGTGATCTGTCCGGCTATGTCGCCGACATCGGGGGCAAGGCACTGGATCCGGCATCGCTCGCCGCCCTCGCCAGGCTCGATGCGAAAACACTGCCGGCAGTCTCCGGCAAGCCGCGCTTTGGCGCCTGTGTGTCCGGTACGGGTAAATTCATCTGCATCGGGCTCAACTATGCCGACCATGCCGCCGAATCCGGTCTGCAGGTGCCACCGGAGCCGGTGGTGTTCATGAAGGCCACTTCGGCCATCGTCGGACCGGATGACGACGTGCTGATTCCGCGCGGGTCGCAGAAGACCGACTGGGAAGTCGAACTCGGCGTCGTCATCGGCAAGACCGCCAAATATGTCTCCGAAGCCGAGGCGCTGGATTATGTCGCCGGCTATTGCGTCGCCCATGACGTGTCGGAGCGGTCTTTCCAGACCGAGCGTTCCGGACAGTGGACCAAAGGCAAGAGCTGCGACACCTTCGGCCCGACCGGGCCATGGCTGGTGACCAAGGACGAGATCAAGGACCCGCAGGACCTCAAGATGTGGCTCACCGTCAATGGCGAGACGATGCAGAACGGCTCCACCAGGACGATGGTCTATGGCGTCGCCTTTCTGGTCTCGTACCTGTCACAGTTCATGAGCCTGCATCCCGGCGACATTATCTCCACCGGCACGCC
The DNA here is from genome assembly GCF_042701485.1 of Mesorhizobium sp. UC74_2. NCBI lineage: Bacteria > Pseudomonadati > Pseudomonadota > Alphaproteobacteria > Hyphomicrobiales > Phyllobacteriaceae > Mesorhizobium > Mesorhizobium sp. UC74_2. The sequence continues at coordinate 5,777,883 of NZ_CP170562.1, forward strand.
ACCCGGCGTCGGCATGGGCATGAAGCCGCCGCGTTACCTGAAGCATGGCGACGTCGTCGAACTCGGCATCGAAGGGCTCGGCAGCCAGCGCCAGACGTTCCGGGCGGACGGCTGAGGCATGACATCATGAAGACCTCGCTCTTTGCCGCAGGATGGAGAGAGCGAGGGAGCTGGGCGTCAGGCGCGCGCGCGTCGGCGGTCCGCATCCTTGTTGCCCTCTTCGATCACCACGACTTTTCGCCATGGCGGCACGTTGTGGCCGGCATTGAGCAGGAACAGCAATGTCGGCGAACGGCGGATCATTTGTAGGCCGATGACAGCGCACAGGACCGCGAGAAGCGGTAATGTGAAGAAGGTGATCGGGAACAGGCTGGAGCCGTAGTCGCCGAAGAAACGCCGGAAGACGATGCCGGCGAAATTGAACAGGATGGCGTGGCTGCAGAACAGCACGAAGGAATACGGCTCGAGCCGTATGAAGGTTGCTGCGAACCCGGAATGCCGGATCAGGCCGGTCAGCACCCAGAAACCGCCAGCCATGGTGATGCGCAACAGGGTGTCGAGGGTGATGCGCAGCTGATCGTTCATCTCGCTGATCAGAATGTTCTGGACGCGAATGGCAATGAAGATCGCAGTCATCGCGGCGAGCCCGGCCGCCAGAAACAAGGACAGCCTGTCGATGGTTGCCGCGCCGGTTCCTGCAATGCGCAGCCACATGCCGAGGGAAAAGAACAACAGAAGTTGCGGCCGCTGCATCACATACAGGTCTTCGCCGAACAGCGCGTAGATGACGAGCAGCCCCATGGTGGCCAGTGCGAAGTGTTTCAGCCCTTGATAGAGCACGGGCGCCAGGAGGCAGCAGATGAACAGGTCGCGCAAAAACCACAAAGGCACGTCGGCCGGCCAGGCGGTGACGGCAAACAGCGCGTTCGCCCAGCTGAGCAGCGTCGGGTCCGGCATATCCTGCCACCTGTCGGTCATCAAACCGTAGGCGACCAGCAGCGCCAGCATGACGAGGTTCCAGGCCACGAGCGGTACGATCAGCGTCTTGAACTTCGATCGCGCCAGCGCAAGCGGATCGGTCTTGAGCAGACTGGCGACGATGAAATAACCTGAAACCACGCTGAGCAGCGAAACAGAGCTCAAACCGAGAAGGCGCGTGAAGGCGAAATAGACAAAATCGAAGATGGCGGTATCGCGATCCTCGATGTTTTGCATGATGCCCGGCTGCACGTGGACGAACATCATGAAAAAGATGCACAGGACGCGCGCAATTCTGACACGGTCGGACACTAACGGCGGAACAGCCGGGACGGGCGAGGGGCGGGACACATTGTTTTTCAAGATTCGTCTCCTCGACAAGGTCGGCTCCGATTGACGGAGCGGCGAGCGGTGCGGTCTCTCAGGAGGCGGAGCACAGAGACGCAGCGATGAACGGGCGATGTGTGAGGCCCGAAGACTAGGTTAGGGGATTCGGACCGTTTGACGGCTTCACAAAGTACTACCCGGGGTAACAGGGTGTGCCGGCGACTGTGCCGGTCCATTGCCAGGACCCGGGCGATCATGAAAAACGCCAGATGATCAAGCATGTCGGACGCATTCTCGGCCTGAGAGCGGCTGGCGCCCGGGCGCGCCTGGCGCGCCTGCGTCTCGATATGGCGGACACTGTCGTCTATGCGATCGGCGACGTGCATGGCTGCCTGGACGAGCTTCTGGCGCTGGAAGACGCCATTGTTCGCGACGCGGCGACGCTGCCTGGCCGCAAGCTCATCATCATGCTGGGGGATTATGTTGATCGTGGTCCTGCGTCGGCGCAGGTGCTCGACCATCTCGCGGCGCATCCGCCGGAGGGTCTGGAGCGCATCTGTTTGGCCGGCAATCATGAGCTTGCCATGCTCGATTATCTCGAGGGGCGGTCCAGTCTTGCCGCCTGGCTGCGCATGGGCGCGGAAAGCACGCTGCAGTCGTACGGCATCGATCATCGACGGCTGGTCGAGATCTTTCGCGATCAGCAACAGGTCGACGATGCGATCCGCAGATCGATTTCGCCGGCTCATTTTGCGCTGCTGCGCTCGATGCCGGTTCTGGTCGAAACCGCGCGGTACATCTTTGTTCATGCCGGCGTACGGCCTGACGTTCCGCTGGACAGGCAGACGGACGAGGATCTCGTCTTCATCCGCTCGGCCTTCTTCGAGCGCGCGCACCTGCTTTCGCGTTATGTGGTGCACGGGCATACGCCGGTCGAGCAAGCCGGCCGCGAAGGCATGCGTGTCAATCTCGACACCGGCGCCTTCTTCAGCGGCCGGCTGACAGCCCTGCGCATCTGGCAGGACAAGGGGCGCTACCTCAGCAACTTGACCCAGGAAGACTGAACGCGACCGGCCGGCCGGATATGCGGCGCCTTCCGTCACCCGATCAAGCGGGCTCCGTGCGGTTTGGCTCGGGCTCCGTCACCGTCTGCTCGACATAGTAGGACGCATAACGGTCGAGATACTGCTCGGCCGCGCCGAACATGCCGTAACTCGCCAGTTTCTTCATGTCGGTGCGGTTCAAGACGACGCCGAGGGTCTTTGCCGCGATCTGGCGGTCGGCCTGCAAGGCGGAGCGCACCAGAAGGCGCGGCGTGGCGCCCCACTCGGCCACCAGCACGAAGCCGTCGGCGAGCGGCGCAAAAGCCTTGGCATCGACCACGGGCCCGAGTGGCGGCAAATCGACAACGACATAGTCGAAGGACTTGCGTGCCTCTTCCAGCAGTGCCGCCATGGCCGGACCCGAGATGAGTTCGCTGGTGTGCGACAGGCGCCGGCGTACCACGGCGGGAAGGATGACGAGCTTGGTCTTGCGGTCGACCAGGCAGGCGCTCTGCCAGCGCTGCTCACCGACCAATGCCTCGACGAGGCCCTTGTCGGGGGTCAGCGACAGGCCGCGGCTAAGGCCTGGATTGCGCAAGTCGGCATCGATCAAAAGAGTGCGGGCGCCATTGGCAGCGAGCAGCCCGGCGAAATTGGCGGCGGTGGTCGTCTTGCCTTCGCGCGGCAGCACCGAGACAAAGCCGATCACCTTGCCGTTGGTCCGGTGAAGGACCACGTCGCTGGCCAGTTTGACGTTGCGCAAGGTCTCCGCGAAGGAAGAGGCCGGTTGGTTGATCGCCACCCTCAGGATGCGAGGGGTGACGGTTTCCGGTCCGGAGGAATTCGCGACCTGCGCATCGGTCGGTTGCGTTCGCGGCCGGGCGTCGGCGAAACGGCCGCCGATCGCCGGCAGATAGCCGAGGAAATTCAGGTCGAGTGCGTCCCGTACGTCGTCGCCGGTACGGAAGAAACGCTCGCGGAATTCCTGGACGGCACCTGCTGCCGCGCCGGCGAACAGGCCGAGTACCAAGGACAGGCCGAGCACCATGGTCTTGCGCGGGCTGGATGCCGAGGTCGGGTTGCCGGCGGTCGAGATGACACGGGCCTCGGCGATCGGGAAGGAGCGCTGCTGCGCGGCTTGCTCGTAGCGGGCAAGGAAGGCCTGGTAGAGTGTGTTGAGGGCCTGCGACTTCTGCTCAAGATCGCGCAGCTTCACCTGCGCCTGGCCGGTCTGAGAATTCTGGCCGGCCAAATCGCCGACATTGCCGCGCAGCGAATCCTCGCGCGATTTCGCGACCTGGTATTCGTTGCGGTAGCTTTCGGTGAGCCGTTGCAACTCGGCATAGATCTGGTTGGTCAGGTTGGCCTGCTCGGCGCGCAGCGCCACCGCCTGCGCGTGGTCCTGTCCGAAACGGCTGGAGATGTCCTGTTCGCGCTTGCTGACGTTGAGATAGCGCGCCTTCATCTCGTTGATGGCGGCGCTGTTGCTGCCGCTGGCGCCTTTTTCCTGCGGGATGGTGGCGTTCTTGACCGCGTTCTCGGGTCCGCTGTCCACGATCGCCTTGAACTGGTTGTAGCGGGCCAGCGCATTGGCGGTATCGGCCTGAGCCAGGATGACCTGCTTGTTGAGATCGGACAATTGCTGTTCCGACATCAGTTCGCCACGCGCGGCCGTCAGCCCGTTGGCCGCACGGAATTGCTCGACCTCGAGCGCTGCCTTCTGCGAATTTTCGCGCAGTTCGTCGAGACGGCCCTGCAGCCATACCGTGGCGCGCTGGGTGGCGTCGAAATTGGCGTCGAGATGATCGGACAGATAGGCGTTGGCATAGGCGCGCGCGATCGTGCCGGCCAGCTTGGGATCCGGCGCGGTGAAGGAGAGATCAATGACGAAGCTGCGGCCGACGCGTTCGGCGTGGACCCCGTCCTGGAGGATGCCGATGGCGCGACCGATCTTGGCGTCCTGTATTGAACCGGGTTCTTCTTCGGAGCGCGACGAGAAGAAGCCTGCCACGCTTTTGATCGTGGCTTTCAGCGCGCTGAGCGGCGAGCGTGGCGGGTCGAGGAAAGCTTCGTTGTCCTGAAGTTTCTCCGCCAGCACGACGGCGCGGGCGAGACGGCTGGATTTGAGGATTTCGACCTCGGATGACACCATCGCGTCGGCCTGCGGACCGGCGGGCGGGGCTGGCTTGTCTTCGGCAAAACGGGTCAGACTGTCATCGAGGAGGATCCGCGTTCCCGAAGTGTATTGCGGCGGTGTCGCCACGAGATAGACGACCCCGAGAACCAGGCCGATCAGCCCGAACAGGCCGACCAGCCGAGCCTGCCGGCGTGCTGCCGCCAGCAAGGCGTCGAGATCAATGAAGTCCGATGAATCTTCCGAGGACATGGGCTTCAACGGATAACTTCCCTGGTTCATGGCTGCTCCGGTGCTCCGTCGCGAAATGAAAAAATCGGCCACGGCCAGATGGCCGTGGCGCGTCGTGGAGTTTGAATCCACGCATCGTGCTTTCCGAAAATCGATTCCGATTTTTGGGCCGATGCGCGTCAGGCGGCGCGGCTGCGACGTGCCTGCGAAGCGATCATCTCCTCGATCGGTTCGAACACCAGGTCGCAAATGTCCTTGCGCGCGAGCGCGAAGGCGACGTTGGCCTGGATGAAACCGTCCTTCGAACCGCAATCGAACATGCGGCCTTCGAACGGAGAGGCATAGAATTTCTGGCTCTCCGACAGCCGTACCATGGCGTCGGTAAGCTGGATTTCATTGCCAGCGCCACGTTCCTGCGTGCCAAGAATGTCGAAGATCTCGGGCTGCAGCACGTAGCGGCCGTTGATGTAGTGATTGGAGGGGGCGGCCTCAGGCGCCGGCTTTTCCACCATTTCGGTGATGGTAAAGCCCGCGCCTACACCGGCACCCTTGCCGACGATGCCGTAGCTGCCGGTTTCGAGCGGATCGCACTGTTCGACCGCGACGACATTGCCGCCGGTTTCAAGATAGAGGTCCATGGCGCCGGCAAGGCAGCCACGATCGCCGAACGAGACCATGTCGGGCAACAGAAGCGCGAAGGGTTCGTCGCCGACGATATCCCTGGCGCACCACACCGCGTGGCCCAGGCCGTGCGGCGCCTGCTGGCGGGTGAAGGAAATCGTACCCGGCTGCGGCTGCATGCGGGTCAGCGACGCCAGCTGTTCGTTCTTGCCGGAGCGCGTCAGTGTCTCCACCAGCTCGGGCTGGATGTCGAAATAGTCCTCGATCACATGCTTGTTGCGGCCGGTGACGAAGACGATGTGTTCGATGCCGGCTTCCAGCGCCTCGTCCACCGCATACTGCACGACGGGGCGGTCCACCACCGTCAGCATCTCCTTCGGCATGGCCTTCGTGGCCGGCAGGAACCGCGTGCCCAAACCGGCAACCGGTATCACCGCTTTTCTCACCTTTTTCATCACGTCATCCCTGTTTGCAAATCGAGCCCCTCCGCCCAATTTCAAAAGTGGTTTGTTCAGCCGGCTTCCGATGATGTCCGGCCAGGTTGCAAGGTTGCCGCCAGCCGGCGCAATCGCGCCGCGATCGGCATGCCCAGATGCCGAAGTGCGGCCGGATCGCGCAGCGCCGTGGCTGCGGCAAGGATCGGCGCGCGCGCCTTCAGATGCTGCACCAGCTTGAGGAAGGATGCTGCCTGTCTGAGGCTGCGGGTGCGGCGTGTCTGCGCGGCGGCGGCACGCGGATCCAGCCTGTGCTGTTCGAGGAAGGTAGCATCCGCCCTCAGCATCGCCTCGACATGCCGTAGTTCCAGTACGCGCGAGATCGAGCCTTCGCGGATGTGATAGGCATAACCAACGCCTGGTTCGACGACGCAGCGGCCGCCTTTGGCCATGGCCGAAGCCAGGAAGATATAGTCCTCACCGATCCGCAGGGTCTCGTCGTAGCGCAGCTGGTGTCGTTCCAGGAAGCTTCGTTCGAAGATCGGTTTCATGTAGCCGAAGGAGAAGGTGCTTTCGAACATGATGTTGGCGGCGATGAAATCGGCGAGCGCGAGTTCGGAATGGGCCTCGAGAAGCTTGGTTTCGAACATCGCTTCGCGGGTGCCTTCGCCGTCGCGCACCACTTCGAGATTGTCGACAGCGATCTGGGCACCTTGTGCCTCGGCTTTCGCGATCATGCGCCGCAGGCGTTGCGGATGCACGGTGTCATCGGAATCAAGCACTGCGATCCAGCGACCGCGGGCGGCTTCCAGGCCGGCGTTGCGCGCGCCGCCGGGGCCACGGTTCTGGTCCAGCGCGATCACCTTGACCAGCTCCGGCGGAAAAGCGCGGGCGATCTCGACCGTGCGATCGCTTGAGCGATCGTCCACGACCACGACTTCAACCGACACGTCGCGCTGATCGAGCGCGCTCTCGATGGCGCGTGCAACCGAGTTCCCGGCGTTGTAGGCCGCGATGACGAAGCTGACGTCAGGCTGCATGGGTGCGCCCTCTCGCTGGCTGGTCACCATAGAGGCTGATTTCACGGACCCCGAGCAGCCCACTGATCGCCCCGACATGCATGATGCCGCGAAGTGCCTGGCGGTTGCGTCTGTGCGCAACAGCAACAAAAGCGCCGACACTCGCAAAACAATAAGCGGCCTTGGCTGCCGCCAGTCCGATCTGCAGCGGCCTTCTGCCCGTCTGCTGGCTGGCGAGCAGCCTGCCATGGGTCTGGCCCGAGCGGAAGCGGCGCTTGACCAGCCATTGCAGCCGGGCGCGTTCCTCGGGAACGGGTTCGAGCACCAGCGCATCTTCAGCATAGGCGATGCGTCCGCCGTCCGCATGAAGCTGCGAAAAATACTCAGTGTCCTCGCCGCCGGTCCTGCCGAGCGAAAGATTGAAACGTCGTCCTTCGACATGGGGAGACGCGCGGCGTAGAAGCACATTGCCGCTGTAGCCGGTGCGGATCTGCCCATCGACCCAAACCGGATTGGTCGAATGGAAATCGCCGCGACGCATCCAGCCGGGGGCGGTTGCGGCATAGATCGATCTTACCGGGCCAAGCACGGCATCGGCACCGGTGGTCCCGGCAATTTGCATCAGTGCGGCCATCCAGCCGGCCGTCACCGTGGAATCGTCATCGACAAAGGCGACGAAGTCGCCGTCGGCGGCATCGAGGCAAGCGTTGCGCGCCAGCGAGATGTTGGACGCCGGGCAATGGATATAGGTCAGCTCGAAGGGCAGGATCGGCGCGAGCGATGCCGTCAACTCCTGCGCGCTGGGCGCTGTATCGTTGTCGGCAACGATGATGCGCGCCTGGACATTGGACGGCCGTTCAAGCGCGCTGAGCGAGCGCAGGGTTTCCGCCAGATAGGGCCTGCGGTAGGTGCAAACGCAGACGTCGACCTGGATCTTCGGTGACGGGGGCAAGCCATTCTGGGTCACGACGCCGCCTCTCCGCGTTTCCACGAACCGAGAAGCTGCAGCCAGAAACCCATCGACCAGGCGAGGTGCATGATCATGGCGCAGAAGCTGGCCAGCAGGGCGTAGGGATTGCGCTGTCCGATCGCCATCCAGGCGCCGTAGCCGAGACAGGCTGCGATCCAAAGGCCGGCGGGAACGAGGGCCGACAGGCTGAGGAAGGCCAGCGAAGCACCGACGACAACCGGAAAGACCAGAAGCGGAATCGCCTGTCTCAGTTTCGGCCAGGTGCGGTGCTTCAGGATGTTGCGAGCCCGGCCGCGGCCGTAGCCGAGATACTGGCGAAACAGCGCGGATGCCGAGGCACGCGGATAGTAGGTCATGAAGGTCTTGTCAGTCATCCATATGCGATAGCCGGCGGCACGAAGCCGGTAATCCAGCTCGGCATCCTCGTTGTGGCTGAAGCTCTCGTCATAACCGCCGACGGCGCGGAAGGCCTCGACGCGCATCAGCGCATGGTGGCCGTGATCGGTCCAGTGGCCTGGCGCGCCCTCGCGATGCGGTGAGCCGCCATTGCCCAGTTTCGAATTCTGCGCGACCGCGGTCGCCTTTTGGAACAGCCCGAATCCCTTTGTCGCCATCGAGACGACGATCGAGTCAGCGCCGGTGGCCGAAGCCTCCTCGATCAGACGGTCGCAATAGTTTGCCGGGTAACCGCCATGGGCATCGATACGGATGAAGAAATCGACTTCGCCGCCATAGGCGGCGACCGCCTGATTGACGGCGGCGCTCTGCAGGCGTCGTGGATTGTCGAGCAGGACGACGCGGGGGTTTTGATCAGCGATCTCGCGAACGATGTCGCGGGTGCCATCGGTGCTGCCGCCATCGGCGACGACAATGCGCAGATCGTTCCGCTCGGCAGGTTCGGAAAGTTCGGTCAGCAGGGCGCCGATATGCCGGGCCTCGTTCAGGCAAGGAATCACCACCATGCACCGAGCGGCCGCTCCGTTTGCGACTTGTGCCTCCTCGCTTGCGGGGACGGCAGCCATCTTCGTGTCGAGGGCCGTCATGCCGCGACCCCCAGCAAGATGTCCTGCTGTTCCTTGCCGGCAAGGCGACCCAGTCGCGTCACCAGCGAACGGCAGTCATCCGGCACACAGATCCAGGTGCCGAGATCCTGAGCGGTTATCTTGCCTCGGCGCTCGAGATAAGTGTCGGTGTCGATGTCGCCCACCAGTGCAGAGAGGTTCTCGACGGACGGCTCGTCAAGCAGCAGGCCGATGTGGCGGTCGGCAAGGAAACGTGCCGTCTCGGTTCCCTTCATCGCGATAGGCACCGCCCCGAAGCGGCAGCCTTCATAAAGTCTGTTCGGCAGCAGCCAGCTCGAATTCAGGCCCTCCTCGAAGAAGTCGATGGCCCAACAGAAATGCACCTCGCCGTAGATGGCAGCGAGATCGTCCGGGTTGCGATAGGCACCCTGGAACGAAAGGTGGGGTTCGGCACGCACGAAGCCGTCGAAATCGTCGAACTCGACGCGGGCCGGTCGGCCGCGCAACAGGACCTCGAAACGCCCCTGCATGCGGCGCGTGAAATCTGCCAGCAGTTTCAGCGATTTGGCACAGCGCAATGCGCCGAACCAGCCAATCCTCCAGGGTTGGCCGTTCGCGGGCGGGGCCGGCAGCTTCGCCGGCTGGGCCGGTTTGCCGCTCAGGTCGAGCATCTTGTTCTGCAGCAGCACAGCTGGCGCCCGGGTCTGGCCGAAAGCCTCGAAATAGTCACGAACGAAGGCGGGAGAGCTGGTCAGCAACAACTGCGCATCGCGGCTGAAGAGCCGTTCGGCGCCACGCAGCGTTCTTCCAACGGCGCCTGTGTCGAGAAGGAAACGATGGATGTCCAGGCACTCGTAGACGATCGGTGCGGATCCACCGAAAATGCTGCGCGCCCGGTTGGCCAGGGCCAGCATCTCGAGGTTACGACCGATGATGATGTCGGGTTTCGGGATGGTGCCAAGCCTGGCGCCGAGCGAGAAGGCCGCCTTGGCGACGGCCGCAACGCGTTGGGCGAAAGCGCGATCGGCAGTGACGCCAAGATCGATTGGCGACAGGTCTTCGAAATCCGGCACCGTCTCGGCGCGGCGGAAACCCGCGAGCGTCACGGCGGCACCGCCGGTCTGGAGCATCGTCACGCGCCGGCGTACCGCCGGGTCGCAAAGATCGTGGACCAGGTAGAGGATATTCAGCATGGCCGGACCGTCAGCTTGGGCGATTTCGAAGAATTGTTGCGGCGATTTTGAAGCAAAGGTCGCGCCTAACGGGTGGTTGGCCTCCATCGGCAGATGCAACAATTCCTTGAAATCGTCCCGGGTGTCGCAGCGCCACGGGGCGCGGATGAAAGACCGCGCTCACTGCGTGCTCTTGTTCAGCTTGCAGACGATCGATTCCGGAAACTGGCAGGCGTCGCCGGGGGCTGTGTAGGCGACACGATCCACCTCGGCGATGATCTGCTGCGGAGGGCTGGAGAAGGTGCCCATCCAGGATTTCAGCGTGTCGCTGCCCCACAGGCTGAGATAGATCTTGGCAGGATGGCTGGGCAACTTGGCCGGGTCGGTGGCTTCCTCGACCAGCTTGCCATCGACATACCAGGCGATGCGATCCTGCTGCCACACGAAGGCGTAGTCGTGGAATTCCTTGTCGGCACCCCCAGGTACATCGACCAGCCTGGCCGAGCCGACGCTCTTGCCGTTGACATACTGGTTGACCTGGACCTTCGAAGGGTCTTTGCCCAGCACTTCGAAGTCGATCTCGTCATGCGGTTGTTTGTGGACCGGACCGATGAAGGAGAAGAAGCCGGTGTTGAGGCCGGACCCCGCCGCAGCCTTCATGCGGACCTCGAAAGTGCCGTAGCTGAAGCGCTTGTTGGTCTGCACCTCGCCACAGACATTGCTGCGGCCCTTGCTGGGTTCAGCCTGGAAGCCAAGCTTCAGGATTCCATCGGAGACATTCACCTGTTTGGCCGACCAGGTGCAATTCTGGTGGTCGCCGTTCGACCAGCCATCGGAAACATACCAGCGCTTCTTGTCGAGCTTGTCGAAGTTCTCGACGAAAGACTTGCCCGTCGCCTTAGGTTCTTTTTGATCTTCAGCACGGCCTGGAACGATACCAGCCATGGACGCGGACAATACCGACGCCACCACCAGACAACAGTTCAGGCCGGCTCGCGCCGGTATTCTCATACTTGCAGCCATACCGCTTGCTACTTTCGTTTTGGGTTCTCACCAGGGCGGCGGACCCGCGTCAATTTCGGGCGAATGTTGCAATGCACATAGAATAGATTAGCGGATCACAATGTGACGCCAACCCACATTCCTGCCGTCGATGCGGTAACTTTTTGTGATCGTCGGTTAAGCCAGCCGCCGACGAGGGGCTGGGGCGGGCGTCGCGATCTCTTCATTTTCATAGGGAAACAGCTCGGCCTGTGCTCGCAGACCGGTAACAAAATCGATCTGTTTCTCGAGGGCAGCGATCCGTGCCGAGTAGCGGATCATCACATCGGTGAGATCGTTGATGACCGGCGACATCGATGTGTCCTGGCCGTCTTCGAGTGCCTGCTGCGAGAAGGCAGCCTGAGCCGAGATGCTTTCGTGACGATCACGCAGGCCGTCCCTTTCACGCTCGATCTCCTTGCGCAACCCTTCGACCAGCCCAAGCAGTCGGGCGGCGCGGGTTGCGTCGGTCTCACGGTCCCGCCGCAGGCTCCGGACGCGGAACGGCTTGCGTGCGTTGAATTTGAATAAGGCCATGGCCGGTCCCTTCTCCTGCCGTTCGCAACCCTACCCGCCCACCGCGACGATCTTACTCTGCCGCAGCCAGCCCCGTCGAGGCATGCCATTGCCAGGCGGTGCGGACGATGGAACCGAGATCATGCCTGGGCCTCCAGCCCAGCACTGACCTTGCCTTGGCGTTGTCGGCGACCAGAACGGGAGCGTCACCCTCGCGGCGTCCTTCGCGGCGAATCGGGAACGGCTTGCCCGCTTCCGTCGCAATCGCCGTCAGCAATTCCTGCACCGTGGTTCCGGTGCCGGTGCCAAGATTGAGGGCAACGCTTTCGCCACCACCAAGCAGATATTCGACGGCGCGCCCATGCGCGTCGGCGAGATCGGAGACGTGGATGAAGTCGCGCACGCAGGTGCCGTCGCGCGTGTCATAGTCGGTGCCAAAGACGTTGAAGCCGTCGCGACGGCCAAGCGCTGCGTCGATGGCCAGCGGAACGGCATGCGTTTCTGGGGAATGCCGTTCGCCGATCCGCCCCTCGGGATCGGCTCCCGCGGCATTGAAATAGCGCAGGACCACAGAGCGGAAGTCCTGATGACGATCCAGATCGGACAGCATCTGCTCGACGATCAGCTTGGAGCGGCCATAAGGGTTGATCGGGTTCTGCGGATGCGTCTCCCGCATGGGGACATCGACCGGCAAGCCGTATGTGGCACAGGTCGACGAGAAGACCAGCTTGTCGATGCCGGCCTGCTGGGCGGCAAGGATCAGGGAGAGGGTGCCCGCGACATTGTTGTCATAAAAGGCAGCCGGCGCCTTCACCGATTCGCCGACTTCGATGAGAGCGGCGAAATGCACGATTGCAGCCGGTCGATACGCCTCGATCACTGCGGCAAGCTTCTCGCGGTCGCGGATATCGCCGCGCTCCAGCGGTCCCCATTTCACGAATTCAGCGTGACCGTTGCTCAGATTGTCATAGACCACCGGTGTGAAACCTCTCCCGGCCAGGTCCAGGCAGGTGTGGGATCCGATGTATCCGGCGCCGCCGACGACGAGAATATTGGTCACGGGGATCAATCCTTTTCGATTGCTGCGATGGGTTCGCGGGACATCGCCGGAGAGGCGACAAATTTCAGCCCGAATGTACTGGTCTTGGGAGGCTCGCTCCGGCCGACATGTTTTGTCACGCTTTTCAGGTTAAAAGCAGCCGGCATGTGACGAGCACCGTTTGTTTGAACGAGCGGGCCGTGCGTCAGCGAGCTCTGGACGGGGGGCACCGACCGGAATCATCGGAACCACTTGCGCGGGTTCCTAAACTCCTGAAGGCGCGAAAAAATGACGAAATGCACTGTCATCATTCCTTACTACCAGCGAGAGCCGGGAATCCTGGCCCGCGCACTGAGATCCGTGTTCGCGCAAACGCATCCGGATTTTGATGTGATTGTCGTCGACGATGCTTCTCCGCTGCCGGCCGAAGGCGATCTCGAAAACCTCAGCCCCGCCGAGCGGGCGCGAATAACCGTTGTAAAACAACCGAATGCAGGACCGGGCGGTGCACGCAACACCGGTCTGGATCATATCGGCGCCGACACTGACTATGCCGCCTTCCTCGATTCCGACGACGAGTGGACCCCCGACCACCTGAAGAATGCCGTGGCAGGCCTATCACTTTTTGAGGCGGATTGTTACTGGGCCTCGATCAAGGGTGGCGATGCCTTCTATTACCACTTCGGGGTGGCCGACCTGGCCGCTGTGACACAGGTGGTCCGTCTTTCCGAGCAGCCGCCTCTGGTCGAGGTCCCGGCGCTCGGCGCAACCATGCTGAAGAACTGGAGCTTCATGCACCTGTCATGCATGGTTATCGGCGAGGCCCTGTTCCGCAAGGTTCGCTTCGATGCCTCGTTGCGGTTGGCAGCCGAAGACGTGCTCTTCTTCTACGACTGCGTGAGAAGCTCCCGTCGCACGGTGCTTTCCGAGAGCTTCGGCGCCGTACGCGGCGAAGGCATCAACATCTTCCATGGGCTGGACAGTGATTCGCCGCAGTTCCTGAAACAGCAGTTCAACACCTGGGTGGCGCTCGACCAGCTGGAAAGCCGGTTTCAGCATGTTGCCGAAGACCGTGCGTCGATCGAGAACTACAAGCAGACGGCACGCAATCAGGCGCTGTGGGGACAGGCGCGGCTGGTGAAGGCTCGCAAGGCACCGCAATTCAAGCAACTGGCTGCGTGGGCCTGGCGCGATCCGAAACTCCTGCGCAGCGCCGTCAATCTCGCCGTTTCCAAGATCGCGAAATAGGACCCTGTGATGCAACCTTTCTACTGGGAATCCGCACACGGCAATTTTGGCGACGATCTCAACCTGTGGCTCTGGGATTTCCTCTTGCCAGGCTTCCGCAACGTCCATCCCGACGTGCTTCTGGTTGGGGTCGGCACCGTGCTCAATCAGGCATTGCTGCCGGCCGGCGTGAAGAAGCTCGTCGTCGGTAGCGGTTTTGGCTATGGCTCGCTGCCGGATCTGTCCGACAGGGAAGAATGGGATACCCGCGCGGTGCGCGGGCCGCTCACGGCGCAGAAGCTTGGATTGGCGCCGGAACTGGGCATCATCGACCCTGCCGTGATGGTGGCCGAGATGCCGGAGTTCCGCGATCTGCCAAGGACTGGCGGTGCGATCTTCGTTCCGCATTGGGAATCGACGGTCGGCGGCATCTGGCCGTTGGTCTGCCAGGCGGCCGGACTGGGCTATGTCGACCCATGCGGGGAAGCCAGGTCGGTGATCCGGGCGATCGCCCAGGCGGATCTGGTGGTGGCCGAATCAATGCACGCCGCGATCCTGGCCGACGCTTTCCGGGTGCCGTGGGTGGCGGTGACGACGTCCCGCTCCATCAATTCGTTCAAGTGGCGCGACTGGGCGACGTCGCTGGGTGTGGACTACAGACCCCGACAGATCCCGATCTCGTCGCGGGCAGAGGCGGTCACCAAGGGAGCACGATTCTGGGGCTTCGATTTCGAGACGCCGGCAGCGATGGTACACGATACAGGCCGACCCGATCATACCGAAGTCCTGGAGCGCAAAAGCGGAAATGCTTTGGTGATAATGCGCAACGACCCGCCACCGTCGATGCTGCGCTCCGTGGCAAAGCAGGTGTTGGCGGCGCCGTCGACGCTGGCATTGTGGCAGGCGCGCAAGGCGCGGCCACAGCTGAGCAGCGATGCGATGCTGTCGGAAAAGAAGGACCGCTTCCGTGAAGTGCTTGCGGACGTGCGGCGGGACTATCTCTGAGCGCCGATACGGGCTGGCAGCAGATAGCGCGGCGGTGCCGGCTCGTCGCTGACAGGCCGTTGCCGTGCCCGCCGGGCGTCCAGTTTGTCGCCGACTATGCCGCCAACGATCGCCGGCAGCGCGGCGGGACGCAGCAAGGCATGGATACCGGCTCCCGCAAGGCCCCGAGAAGCCTTGACGTCGAGGAAATGGCGCAACTCATAGCGGCCACGGACATGACGTTCATGGCGGCTCAGCATGGTCCTTGCCGTTGCCGGCAATGGGCCGGACAGCATGGCCAGATCGGCTTCGTAGAGCCGCTTGAGGTCATCGGTCCGGTGTTTGCCGCTGAGCGAATCGGGGCGCACGACGGCACCGTAGCCGCAGCCGTGAACGACCTTGTAGCGTGCGCCTTTCAGCAATGCGCGCGCATAGAGGTCATAGTCTTCGCCCAGCCGCAGGCGCTCGTCGTAGCGCAGGCCATTGGTGTCCAGGAAGGCGCGGCGCATGATGGGCTTGAGGAACCCGATCTCGCCACGCGAAGCGCCGCGCTTCGATATGTTGCCCTCGACGAAACCTTCGAGGTCCAGGAAGCGAGGGGCTGGTTCGAAATATGGGACGTGCGGTTCGGTGCCATGCGCGCCACGGCTGTCGATAAAAACGATGTTGTCAGCAACAAAGTCCCAGTCTTCACCGTCGACCAGGGCATCGAAACGTCCTTCCAGGAAAAAGTCGTCGGCATCCAGTATGGCGATCAGCGGGGCCTTGGAATGTTCGATCGCCCGGTTGCGGGCATGGGCCGGTCCATGATTGCGGTCGAGACGAAGGATATGCAGCCGTCCCGTAGCATCATCGGCCTCCAGGCTGACCTGGGCTGTTGCATCCTCCGAGCCATCATCGACCACGACGACCTCGGAAACCCGCTTTTCGCGTAGTGCCGAGGCGACCGCACGTCCGATCGTCGTTTCAGCGTTCTTGGCTGCGATGATGACGCAGACGGTGGCGGATGAAGCCATCTCGACACTCCAGTTGCGGCCGCTTGCTTGCAGCCGATGCATCCCCATGCCCGATTTGTGGCTAGCAGCCACGATCCTGCGCCATGACTGCCTGTTCGCAGAAACGCAAGGCGATTTGATGACAATTCGTGTCTGAGGGGTGGCAGGCCTGTGCGAGCACCTGAACGATCAGGGCAGCGGGGAACGTCCCACGCCAGGCAACTGCGCGGTTTCGCCCTTTGGCTGGATATCGGTGGTGGAAGCGGCGACATTCTCGCCGTGCGCAAGCGGTTCTCCGCGTTTCCCGGTCTCGCCCGAGCGCCAGACCATGACCAGAATGCCGATGAAATATCCGACTTGAATGATAACGGCACAAATCAGCGTCTGGATGAAAGTTGTCCAGGCCGATTGAGTAATCGCATAGCTTGCTACGGCGAATGCAACCAACACTGCGATGAAACCACGAAGGAATAACAGAAAGGACATATTATCCCTTCCTGATATTCTGATTTCGCGTCGTGTTGAAACGCTTGGGCAAAACCTGTCTCCCGCCATGACGGGCGCCGGTCTTACACCTCAGCCGGTGAAATCAAGACTCGCTTTCTTCAAAGCTTGAAGCCCAGATTTCCCATTTGCCCGCACGCCGTCAAATATAGGAATTTCGGCAACACTAGGCAACACGCTGCGGGATCACATCCATGGTCATGGTTTACCTTGGGTTCTCTGGAGATATTATTGCAACACGTCCGCGTAGCCGGTTGCGCTTGCAAAAGCTGAAGTGATGCTCTCCTTGTTATTTTAGCACTATTGGTTAGCTTCGCGACATCTTCATGGTGAAATAAAATACAATTTGATAAATACCGAAACTTGGCGTGATTTTTGTAGTTTAATATTGAAAACATAAAGGAAATCAAACACAAAAGTGAGATTTCATGCGGCGTTCGAACATAGGAGAACCCGCAATGTTTCGAATCGTTACAAAATATGACTGCCGTCTCCTCGTTGCGACCGATTTTCATCATAGAGGTGACATATCCAGCCCTCTATTGTTCGCATGCTGCGGTGCAGCATCGTTGACCTGACCATTTTTTGCGGAGCAACAAAATGAGAGACGCCGCCAGATTGGCCAACGGATTGTCATGCCAGCCCGACGAAGGGGCTCCTCCCGCGATAGGCGGTGCGATCAAGCGCGGATTCGACATTCTGGGCGCATTGGCAGGCATTGCCCTGCTCAGCCCCTTGCTGCTGATGCTGGCGGCGCTCGTCAAAACCACGGATGGAGGCGGCAGCATCCTGTACGGCCACCGACGAATCGGACGCAACGGGACGGTGTTCCGATGTTGGAAATTCCGGACGATGGTGAAGAACGGCGATGAGGTGTTGACCGCACATCTGGCCAGCAACCCGCAAGATCGCGAAGAATGGAATGCCACCCGCAAGCTGCAGAACGACCCCCGTGTGACACGTGTCGGAGCCGTACTGCGCAAACTCTCGCTTGATGAGCTGCCGCAGATCATCAACATCCTGCGCGGCGAAATGAGTTTTGTCGGTCCACGTCCCGTGGTGAAGGACGAACTCGAACTCTATGGCAATGCGGCTGAATTCTACTTGAAGTCGCGTCCAGGCCTGACCGGCCTGTGGCAGGTCAGCGGCCGCAACGACGTGTCTTATGGCGCCCGCGTCGCCTTCGATCAGCACTACGTCGAGAACTGGTCGTTTGTCTTCGATTTGAAGATTCTCGTCCGCACGGTCCCAGCGGTGTTCTCGTCGCGCGGTAGTTATTGATTTTTGCGACAGCCGGGCGGGTTTTCATCGGACCTTCCCTCCGGGAGGTCCAAGAAGAAGGACGGCATTCTTTGAGATATATTCGAGCAGCTTTGTCTGTACGGCTGTTTATCCACGGCCTGTGTGTCGGTTTCATGTTGATGGCGACATCCGCCTCCATGGCCGCCGATGGTTATCGTCTCGATGCGATGGACAAGCTGCGCATCCGGGTTGCCGAATGGCAGAGTGCCGAGGGCGCTGTGCGCGACTGGGCAACCATCAGCGGTGATTACAGCGTCAACCCCGCCGGAGAGGTTTCGCTGCCTTTCGTCGGCGAACTCGACGTCAAGGGCAAAACCACGACCGAAGTGGCGGCAGCCATTGCCGCCGGCCTGCAGCAGAAGCTCGGTCTGCCCGACCGGCCCGAGGCATCAGTCGAAATCGCCGAATTTCGTCCCGTCTTCCTCGCCGGCGATGTTCAGACACCCGGCAAATACCCCTATGCGCCGGGGTTGACCGTGCTGAAGGCGATGAGCCTCGCCGGCGGCCTGCGCCGCGCCGACAGCGGGCAGGGCGGTGTGCGCGACTTCATCCAGGCGCAAGGCAATTACGATGTCCTGATCGCGCAGCGGAATGGCCTGCTTGCACGCCGCGCGCGCTTGATCGCCGAGGCCGAAAACAAGGATCAGATCGATTTTCCGCCGGAGCTCAACAAGACCGATGTCGGCCGCAAGCTTATGGCGGACGAGACCGCGCTGAAGGAAGCGCGCGAAAAGCGCCTGCGCCTGCAACTCACGGCGCTGGATGACCTGAAGAAGCTGCTGCAGTCGGAGATCGAATCGCTCTCGAAAAAGATCGTCACGCAGAACCGTCAGGTCGAGTTGTCGAAGGACGAACTGAAGAGCATCAGCGGTCTTGCCGAAAAGGGCCTCGTGGTCAACCAGCGTATCATGAGCCTTGAACGGACAAGTGCCGAACTCGAGGGCAAGGTGCTGGATCTGGAGACCGCCAGCCTGCGCGCCAAGCAGGACATCTCCAAGGCAACGCAGGACGCGACCAAGCTGCAGAACGATCGCGATACCGAGGTCGCCCAGAGCCGGCAACAGACCGAGGCCGACCTTGAGGAGATGGGCTTCAAGGTCGGCATGTATTCAGGTCTCATGACCGAGGCGATGACACGGGCGCCGGATGCCGCGCGCACGGCGAACAATGGCACGGAGCCGGTCATCCGCTACGCGATCGTGCGGACGGGCGAGGATGGCAAGTCGAGCGAAGTCGCAGCCGACGAGAACACTCAGATCCTGCCCGGTGACGTGGTCAAGATCGAGATCGCCGGTCCTAACGTAACGTCCAACTGAGCCGTCGCAAGAGCCGAGTATGATGAAGCCGCTGGACCGGCGTCGTGTGCCTGAAAGGACGCGCGGCGCCCAGCGCATCAGCGTGAAAATCGGGATCGGTTTTCAAAAACGCGTTGCGCCGAGCTTCAGACGCGAGTGTAGCGGAACGATGTCGTGAAGATCGCCAAAGCATTGCTTGTGAATCCCGACCGCAATTTCTGGTACGGCGCCGTCGCGGTCGCGGTATCGATCTTCGTGTTCGCCTACTCGACCCGTTTCGGTCAGATTTCCATTCTGGCTTATTATGCCTGCTGGCTGCCGCTCGTTCTGGTCGACTACAAGCGGGCGCTGGGCGACTACCGTCGCTTCTTCTGGATCATCGCATTCGCGGTTCTCGCCTGCCTTTCCATGTTCTGGTCGGCAGCGCCCGGCGTGACGGCGCGTGCTGGCATACAACTGCTGTCGCATGTCATCTGCGCGTTGATTGCGGCGCGCACGATTTCGGTCCGCACGCTCAACATCGGTGCGCTGGGCGGTATCCTGATGGTGGTGCTGTTTTCCATTGCCTTCGGACAATACAATCTGGATCCGATCGACGGCACCTACAGTTTTGTCGGCGCTTTCTCGTCGAAAAACCAGCTTGGCCTGTTCTCGTCACTCGGCATCTACTTCGCGTTCACGGCGGTCGCTGTTCAGCACGAGCATGGCCTCTGGCGCCTGCTGGCGATCTTCTGCGGCTTGTTGTGTGCCTACACCTTGCTTGCGGCCCAGTCGGCGACCTCGGTGCTCGCTATAGGGGCGACGCTTGCCATGCTGATCTCCCTGAAGCTGGCGATGCTGTTTTCACCGTCCGCCCGCAGGGGCGGGCTGGTTGCCGGCATGGCGATAGGTTTGCTGCTCATCTTTGTCGGGCTCAACATGGGAGCGGCCGACGCCGTGCTTGGCGCCTTTGGCAAGGATTCGACCCTGACGGGCCGCACCTATCTCTGGCAGCAGGGCTGGGAGGCCGCCATGCAGTCCTTCTGGTTCGGCGTCGGCTATCAAGGCTATTGGGTGCAGGGATTTTCCGAAGCCGAACGACTTTGGCAGGAGTTCTATATCGGCTCGCGAAGCGGCTTCCATTTCCACAACACCTACATCGAAGTGCTGGTGGAGCTCGGCCTTGCCGGTATCCTCGCCATCGCTGTGCTGATCGTCCGTGTTCCCTTCGGCCTGCTGCTTCGCCTGATCGATGCGCGCCGGGATCCGGCCTCGTTCACACTGCTCGGCATCGCGGTGATGTTCCTGATCCGCTCCTTCGTCGAGGTGGACGTCATCAATCCTTATGTCGTCGGCTCCTTCCTGGTCTATTACGCGGCCGGGCAACTGGTGTTGCCGCAGCGAGCGCCCCAAATCGCCACGGCAGCGCGCTTGTTGCGGCCGGGCACGGCATGAACAAGCTCTACGGCATCCAGTACCTGCGAGCTGTCGCTGCGCTGGGCGTGGTCGTCTTCCACGCCGCCGAGCGCAATGGCGGTCATTTCACCATTGGCGCCGCGGGCGTCGATGTGTTCTTCGTCGTCTCGGGCTTCATCATGTGGGTGCTGGCCGAGACACGGCAGCCCTCACCAACAGCTTTCCTGAGAGAGCGGATCGAACGCATCGTGCCGCTTTACTGGATCGCGACCGCCGTGATGGTGGCGGGAGGAATGGCTGGCCTCTTCCCGAAGATGAAGCTCACCGCCTTCCATGTCTTCGGCTCGTTCACCTTCATTCCGCATGTGTCGCCAAGCGATGGCGGGACGTGGCCTGTGCTGGTGCAGGGCTGGACGCTGAACTACGAGATGTTTTTCTACGTCCTGTTCGCGGCAGTGCTGTTCCTGCCTGCAGCGAGGCGTTTCCTGGCATTGGTATTGCTGTTCGGCGTACTGGTCGGCTTCGGTCTGGTCGTGCAGCCGGATGGCGCGGTGCTGCGCACCTATACAAGCCCGCTGATGGCGGAATTCCTCATCGGCGCGGCGATCGGCAAATTGTGGCTGGCGGACCGAATGCCGCCGGCCACGCTGGGAGTTCCGCTGATCGTCGTGTCGGTAGCCGGCTTTGCATTGGTAGGCTTCGGTTATCTTCCGTTCGGGCCGGCTGCGCTCGCACCACTGTCGGGCATGCTTCTGGTCGGTGTGCTGTGTCTCGAGAAGGCCGGCAGTGTTCGGCACATGCGGGTTCTGACCTATCTCGGCGATGCCTCCTACTCAGTCTATCTCTGGCACACGATCGCGATCTCGGTCGTCATCAAGGCGAGCGGAATAGCAGGCCTGTCGGCGCTGCCTGCCTTCGTGCTGTCGATCATCGCCGGCACCGTTGCGGGACTGCTCTGCCACGAATTGCTGGAGAAACCGATTGCCGCCTGGTTCAAGGCGCGGCGTCACCGCGCACGCGTTCGCTACGCTGGGTAACAGCATGAATGATGAGGCGCGGCTTCTTCACGTCCGCTGCCTCGCGGGTCGTCTTTTGCCCCCTGCTACCGACACCAGCGCTCAATGGTCAGGGCGATGGCCTTGGTGCAGTCGATCAGGTCACGCACCGAGACGCGTTCGTTCGGCTGATGCGACTGGGCCGGATCGCCCGGGCCGAAATTGACGGTCGGCGTGTTGCCGAGCCCTGTCGGCAGGCCGATATCCGAGTGCGCCCCGAAACCCGACAGTTTCGGCGACAGCCTGGCGGCACCGACCGCGCCCTGAAAGGTCTGCACGAACGGATGGTCGGCCGGTACTTCGGCGCAATCCGCGTCGAGGATCCATTCCACCTGTGCCGGATGCGCGCGCAGGTACGGGTCTGCCTGGCAGACATTGGCGACGTGCTCTTCGATCTCGCGCTTGACCGCACCGCCCAGGCCGGACTCGTCTTTTTCATGCGGCAGATACTGGGCGTCGATGATGATTTCGGCGCGCCCGGCGGTCGAGGAAGGGTGCTCGCCGGCATTGATCTGCGTCACCATGATCTGGTTCGGCATGTCCATCAGCGGATGTATCTTGCGGGGATCGCACATCCAGCGGCGGTTGAGGATATCGATGCCATCGAGCATCTGCCGGCACAATTGAACCGCATCGACGGGTCCGCTCGAATACCACGCATTGGGTGTGAGTTCGGCGTGCCCGCCGATGCCGTCGAGGATGATGCGCCCCCAAAGGATGCCATGGCACAGTGGCGCGATGCGGTTGGCGGTCGGCTCGGTCATGATGCCGGCGTCGGCGTGGAAGCCGCGATCGACCATGGCAAGCGAGCCCATGCCGCCGATCTCCTCATCGACCACGGTGGTGAAGACGATATCGCCGGATAGCGGTACGCCGAGTTCCTTCAGGATCTCGACGGCCATCAGCATGCAGGCGACGCCGCCTTTCATGTCGACGGTGCCGCGGCCATGCAGGAAACCGTCCTTCAGCACGGGCTGGAACGGATCGGTCTGCCAGTGTTCGCGCGCGCCCGGCGGCACGACATCGATATGGCCGGTCAGCATGATCGACTTGCCGCCGCCGGTACCCTTCAGTGTTCCGCCGAGATTGGGTCGGCCCTCGAAGGTGCGGCCCTTGTTGGCGCCGGGCCTTCCCTTGTATTTCTCATAAAGCGCCGGGCCGTCCGGATCCCACAGGTCGGTGGTGAAGCCGAGTTTTTCCAGTCGTCCCTGCAGATAGAGCTGGCAGTCGCGTTCGCCTGGACCGGCCTTGGTCGGGTCGGACATGACGATCGACGGGAAGGAAACCAGCGCACTCAGCGTCTCGACAATGCGGTCGCCACGTGCCTCGACCTGTTCGGCAATTCTCTCTTCAATGGACGCCATCAATCATCTCCAGCGTTGTGAAAGGCGGTCGGCGAGAAGCACGAAGATCAGCAGCGCGCCGACGATGCCGACCTGCCAGACCGTGTTGACGTTGAGCTGCAGCAGCCCGGTCTTGAGCGTGACCAGCAGCACCACGGCTGCAAGCACACCGCCGACGCCGCCGCGGCCGCCGAAGATGGCGATGCCGCCGAGCATGGCCGCGGTCAGCGATTCCAGCTCGAGGTTCTGGCCGATATTGGGCCGGCCACTGCCGAACCATGCCAGCGACACCAGTCCTGCCACGCCGGCTAGCATGCCGCTCAGCCCATAGAGGAGGAGGCGCGTGCGATCGACCGGAATGCCGACCAGGCGCGCGGAGCGTTCGTTGAAGCCCATGGCATAGATCCAGCGGCCCCAGGCGGTGAAGACGAGCACAATGCCGGCAAGCACGAAGGCCGGCAGCGCCGCCGAGACGAAAGGCAACGGAATGCCGCCTACGGTGCCGCGCCCCCACGGCAGCAGCCATTGCGGCACACCCGGCTGCGGTGCGCCACCGGTGAGCGCCAGCGCCAGGCCGGAATAGGCAAAGAAGGTTCCGAGCGTCGCAATCAGCGGCAGGATGGCAAGGCGGGTGACCAGCAGACCGTTGAAAAGGCCGAGCAGAAGCCCCGCGACGATACAGGCGAGTGGCAGGAACAAGGGCGGCATTCCTGCCTTGAGCGCAAGCATGGCGAGGATGGCCGAAAGGGAGACGGTGCCGCCGACCGAAAGATCGATGCCGGCTCCACCGGCAAGGATGACCAGCGCCTGGCCAAGGGCGGCGAGCGCCAGGATCGTCGAAAACTGGAGGACCGTGGTCACCGTGGCGGCACTCAGCGCCGTCGGCTTGAGCACGAAAAGACCGCCAAGAACCACCACCCACAGGACGGCGAGGATCGCCAGCACCAGCGCCGGCCCGTGAAGACTGCGCAAGCGGTTCATCTGCTGGCCCATCCCAGTTTCGAGAAAGCCATGCGGCCGGCCAGGACCTCGAAGCTGAGCACGGCAATCAGCAGGCCGCCGGTGACGACCGTCTGCCAGAGCGACGGCACCCCAACCAGCAGAAGACCGTTCTGCAGGATGCGCAGCAAAAGCACCCCGAGCACGGTTCCGATCAGGGAGCAGCGCCCGCCGAGAATGCTCGTGCCGCCCAGCACCACCGCGGCGATCGCATCGAGAGCCAGCGTGCTGCCGGTGCTCATTTCGACGTTTCTATAGGTCGCGACGTAGAAGGTTGCCGCAAGTCCGGCCAGCATGCCGCTGATGACAAAGGCGGCAAAGCGTACCCTGGTCACGGAGATGCCGGCGAGCCGCGCCTTTTCCTCGGAGTTGCCGATGGCCAGCAGATGCAGGCCGAAGGGTGTGCGCCGCAAGGCCAGCCATACGGCAAGATAGGCCAGGGCGATCATCCAGAAAGAGAGCGGCACGCCGCCCAGACCGGCGCTGAGCATCTCGGTGAGGCCTGTTGGCAGGCCGGAAAGCCATTGCCCGCCCAGCACCACGAAGATCGCCGTGCGGTAGATGCCGAGCAGGCCGAGCGTGCCGACAATTGCAGGAATGCGGCCGAGCACGACCACGGCTGCCGTCACAAGGCCGAGCAGAGCACCGGTCAGAGGTCCG
Source organism: Mesorhizobium sp. UC74_2 (assembly GCF_042701485.1). NCBI lineage: Bacteria > Pseudomonadati > Pseudomonadota > Alphaproteobacteria > Hyphomicrobiales > Phyllobacteriaceae > Mesorhizobium > Mesorhizobium sp. UC74_2. The sequence goes on from NZ_CP170562.1 coordinate 5,802,189, forward strand.
ATCACCGCGGCAAGAGCCGGATCGAGGCCGGCGCCGAGCGCACGGCCGACGGCGATGGCCGACAGCCCCATGACGACACCGATCGAAACGTCGATGCCGCCCATGGCAAGCAGCAGCGTCATGCCAAGGCCGATCAGCAGCAGCTCGACGCTGTTGCGCATGATGGTCGCGGCATTCTCCGGCGTGGCGAACACGGGTGAGGCGGACGCAAACGCGATGGTCAGGACCACGCATGCCGCGAGCAGGATAAGCTCGCGGCCTGTCAGCATGGACATGGCCTGGTTCAGGCGGCGCATGGGTTCTCCCGTGTCAGAAGTCGAACTTGTCGACATTCTCGGCCGTGAAGATCGCCGGCGGACCGAGCAGCAGGATGCCCTTCTCGGCATCATAGGTCACGGGTTCGGCAAAGCCCGGTACGGTGTTCGATGCCTCGAACTTCTTTCCGTCGATCAGCTGCTTGCCTGCCCATACGGTGAGATAGCCGAGCTGTGAGGGGTCCCACAGGACACTGAAGCCGAACGCACCGCTCTTGATGTAGGAGCGTGCGGTGTTGGGGCTGCAATAGCCGGTGCCCACCACCTTGCCGATCTTGCCGGCCGTTTCGATCGCCTGCGCCACGCCGGGGCAGGTGCTGGAAGCCACAGCGATCAGGGCCTTGAGGTCGGGATTGGCGGCAATCAGGTCGCTCGAAATCTGTGCGGCGCGCTGGGCGGTGCCGCCGGCGAACTGCGGTTCGAGCAGGACGAGCTTGGGGTATTTCTCCGCGGCCCGCTTCTTCATGAAGCCGATCCAGGCGTTCAGGTTGGTGGCGGTCGCCTCGCCGGAAACGATGCCGACCTTGGCGTCTTCGCCGACCCGTTTGACCAGCTCATCGACGATGGCATAGCCGAGCCCTTCATCGGTCGCCTGCGCCACATAGACGGCGCGGCCGCTGTCGGGGGCATCGCTGTCGCTGGTGAACAGCTTGATGCCCTTTGTCTCGGCGGCCTGGACGACCGGTGCGATGCTGGATGCATCGAGCACGCTGACCGAGATGGCGTTGACACCCTGGTCGATCAGGTTCTGCACGATCTGCAACTGGTCGATCGGGTTCGCATCGACCGGGCCGGTATAGACGAAGTCGACGCCAAGATCGGCGCCAGCCTTCTTGCCGCCGGCTTCCATCGCGTTGAAATAGGGAATGCCGATGAGCTGCGGGACGAAAGCCACCTTGGGCTTGTCCTGCGCCATCGCTGAGGTGGCAATCGCAAGTATCGCCGAAGCTGCCAGGGCCCGCGCGAGATGTTTCAGCATGTTTGTTCCTCTCTGGGTTGGACGTGCTGTTATTGTGTTTTTTCGAGCGCCCGCACGTCGGGGTGAGCGCCTGTTATGAGAGCGACGATTTCCTCCGGTTCCGTCTCGGCACGCAGCCGTTCCGCGACCTTGCGTCCGCGCCGGAACACGACCATGCGGTCGGCGACCTCGAAGACGTCGGAAATGTTATGGCTGATCAACACGACCGCGCAGCCGCGCTCGGCGAGCTTGCGGATCAGAGCGAGCACCTTGCGGGTTTCGGCAACGGCGAGCGCGGCCGTGGGCTCATCCATGATGACCAGCTTCGCGTTCAGGTTGAGAGCGCGGCAAATGGCAACCGACTGACGCTGGCCACCGGAAAGACTGCCAACGGGCGCTTCCGGGTCGGAGATATGGGCGTCGAGTTCCTTCAGCAGCCCGGCGACCCGCTGCTTCATTTCCTTGCGCCGCAGGAAAGGAACGCCGAGCACCGAATGCCTCAGTTCGCGGCCGAGATAGACGTTCTCCGAGATCGACAGGTTTTCCGAGAGCGCCAGCTCTTGGAAAATCGTGGCGATGCCGGAGGCAGCCGCGTCCTTCGGGGAGGCGAAGGACACCGGCTGCCCCGCGACGAGGATCTGGCCTTCGCTTGGAGGGTGCGCTCCGGCCAGAACCTTTATGAAGGTGGATTTGCCGGCCCCATTGTCACCCAGCAGGGCGAGAACCTCTCCGGCGCGGATTTCGAGATCGACATTGGAAAGCGCCGTCAGGCCGCCGAACCGCTTGGCGATGCCTTTGGCAACCAGGAATGCTTCGGACATGTCTTTCTCCTCCCCAGCCACGTCCCGATTGCCCTGTCAGAGCCGGGTCAGCCAGCCGAGCGCATTGCGCCATAAGGTGGTGTAACCCGGCCAGTTCGAAAAGGATGCCGGAAGCCAGTGCGGGCTGACGTCGGACATCCAGGCTAGCGTGCGGCCGTTTCCAAACGTCCCGGTGACCAGCAGCGGATGGCCGCCCTGGTCTTCGGGCAGGCTTGCCAGGACCTCGATGCCGGCTTCCGGCTTCAGACGCACCTCGTTGGCGCCGAGCAACGGTGGCCATTCGCCGTCCAGGCCGTTCAGGATCGGATGGTTGCTTTTGGCGTCGACGACAGCGCTGAAACCTTCGGGTATCTCGAGGCGGTCATCGTAGGGCAGGCATTCCACCGGCAATACATCTTCGACCGGCGTACGGCGCCAGCGTGCGCGGCCGTCGATGCCCTGGAAGGAGAAATAGCCGCCGATCATCGCCAGGCCACCGCCTTGCGCCGTCCAATCCTTCAGCAGCTTGAGCCGGTTGGGTACCGTCTTGCCATGCAGCCAGACATCAGGGTGCAGCAGCAGGGACGAGGCACCGATGTCGGAAAGCAGGATTGCGTCATAGGCATTCAGCCCGTCGAGGTCGAAAGGCAGCTTCTCGACGGCCTCGTGCGCCGGCATGTGGGTGAGGTCGAAGGCGCTGCCCTCAAGCGCCTTGATCAGGGGCTCGGCGCCGGAATGAAAGGTGACGCTGCCGAACTGATCGAAGCCCTTGAAATGGGTGGCTGAACTCAACCAGGTCTCGCCGACAAGCAGCACTTTCTTCTTGGTATTGGACAAGGCTTCGATCTCCCATCAACTCCATTCGCCCATTCGGCGGCGAAGTGGTGCGGTAGGCATGCTTTGATGAAATGCCTGAACCGTTTCAGGTTTGTAGACTGCCGCAACAATCTCGGCTTTGCAATGGTTGAGTTTCAAATTTTTCTTAGATTGACAAAACTCAATGAACCGGTTCAATACTCCGGGTAATGTGAAGAGCGGAAAGCGGATGGTCAACAAAGCAGCCGCATATTCACTCGCCCTTGGAAATCTCCTTCAAAAACGCGTAGTTGACGTAGCCGGCGCGTTCCTGCGCCGCGACATGGTTTGAGGCCCGCAGCAGGCATGAGTGGATCGAGATCTTCGGGCAACGGCCGGCCAACCATTCGCGATGTGGCCCGGGAGGCGGGTGTTTCGATCGGTACGGTCAGCGCCGTCATCAACGAGCGCGGTCAGGTCGCCGAGGAAACCCGGCGCCATGTGCAGCGCTTCATCGCCGAACTCGGCTTCGAACCGAACAACACCGCCCGCAGCCTGAAGAGCCGGCGCATCTCTTCGATCGGTTTTGTCGTGCCTGATCTGGACAACCCCTTCTTCGCCGCGGTGGCGGAGGGCGTGCAGCGCGGCATCGGTGACAACGATATCCTCCTGATGCTGTGCATCACCTGGTCACAGACCGAGCGCGAGGAGTATTTCGCACGTATCCTGCGCACGCAGCGGCTGGACGGTGTCATCTATCTCACCGGCACAGGGCTTCCGAGTTCTTCGCTGCTCGAACTGGCGCGCGCCGGATCGGTCGTCTTCGTCGACGAGGTGTTGCCTGGCATCGACGTGCCGTTCGTGTCGAGCAGCAACCTGGCCGGCGCCCGTGCTGTCGCCAGGCATGTCATCGACCAAGGACACCGGCGCATTGCGATCGTCGGCGGACCGCCCCGGCTCTGGACCAGCGAGCAGCGGCTGGCTGGCTTTCGCGAGTCGCTGGCGGCGGCGGCCATCGATACCGACGCGGCGCCCTATGTCGCCGGCGACTACAGCGAGCGCTCCGGCTATCTGGCCGCAGAGCGCTTCCTGGCGGGTCCGCGCGGGCATTGGCCCACTGCCATCCTGTGCGCCAACGACCTGATGGCCATCGGCGTGATGCGATATTGCCGCGAGCACGATATCGCCGTGCCGGCTGAGCTCAGCATCACCGGTTTCGACGACATAGCCGCCGCCGAATTGCTGCAGCCCGCCCTGACCACCGTGGCGCAGCCGGGGCTGGAGATGGGTCGCGCGGCGGCCGAACTGCTGCTGCATCGGACCGGTGTCAGGCCGGAGCCACCGGCAACCACGCATTTCCAGACATCGGTCCGCATCCGCAATTCGGTGACCGGCGCCGCATCCTGACCGTTTCGGTCGGAGGCAGTCAGCCAAAAGCCGAGGGTTTCAATTTTCCGGCCAGCAGCAGGTGCTGCAGCGTATAGGCGACCGACAGGGCATCATCGAGCGCGTCGTGACCCTGCAGCGGCGGATGGTCGACGCCGTAATATTCCGCCAGCCTATTGCTGGGGGTCCTGGCAAGATCTTCGACCGGCATGCCGGCCGCCAGCAACAGCTTTACCGCGTTGTCGAAGCGCGGAGCCGGGATCGTCGGCGTGATGCCCTCGACGTAGCAACTGATGGCGACCATGTTCAGTTCGTCCTTGCCCCAGGACCAGAGCTGTTCTCCTTCCGAAAACGCGTCGACGTCCTGCAGGGCCTGAGGGAGTGGAACGCCTCGCGCGGCGATCTCTTCCGGCGTTATTCCCGTCAGCCGGGTAAAGAACTGGTCGATGTCATATTGCCGGCCAAAGCGGTCCATCGGGCGAACGTAGGATCTGTGCGTGTCCAGGATCGGATACGGGCCTTCCAGGCCGAGTTTCACCGCTCCGATCTGGGCGATGACCGGGTCGGGGTCATGGGCGCCACACCAGAACCGGCGTTGCGAGCCCTCCGCGCACAGAAATTCGCAGTCAAAGACGATCGCGGTTTTCATGCCGATTTCCCTGGGCTAGCACGCCTCTGCCGAATTTAGTGCCCCATCGTCGGTGTCAATGTCGAGATCGGGAGGGCAAGTCTTGCAGGACACGCTCCATCCGGGCCAAATATCCCGTCATGGTTCGCCGCTACTACAACCTTCCTTCGTTGATCGCGCTCGCTGCCTTCGAGGCGGCGGCGCGTCATCTCAGTCTCACGAAGGCGGCCGAGGAGCTCAACGTCACGGTCGGAGCCGTTTCGAAGCAGATCCGCATGCTGGAGGAGGAGCTTGGCAACCCGCTGTTCCTGCGCCGGCATCGGGCACTTGAGCTGACGCGCGAAGGCGAGACGATGGCGGCGGCCCTCAAGGAAGGGTTCGAGCGGATCTCGTCGACCTTTCGGCAGGTCAAGACGTCGGGCGGGCAGTCCAGCGTCACCATCGGCTGCACGATGGCGATGGCGCATCTGTGGCTGATGCCGCGCATGAGCGCCTTCTGGGGCAGTCACCAGGACATCGCCGTCGATCACGTCATCTCCGATCATCCGCGCGGCCTCGATCGTCCCGATATCGATCTCAGGCTGCGTTACGGCAACGGTGAGTGGCCGGACGAATTGTCGGCCAGGCTGTATGGCGACCGTATCTTCGCCGTCGCCAGTCCGGCGTTTGCGCGCGAGCATGCCGTCGAAACGCTGGACGACCTGGCCCAGCTGCAACTGCTTTCCGTCGAAGGCATGGACTGGAGCTGGACCACCTGGGCGGATTTCTTCCGCGAGCTCGGCTGCCCCAACCGGCGTCTCAATGTCAGGCGCTTCAACAGTCATGTCATCGCGCTGCAGGCGGCGCGCAGCGGACAGGGCGCAGTGCTGGGCTGGGCAAGCCTGGTCAGGCCGCTGATCGAAAGTGGCGACCTGGTGCAGCTCAGCGTTGCCGAAATCGCGGCGCCGCATTCCTACTTCGTCACCTGGAGCGCGCGTCGCCCGCTCAGCCGTCAGGCCGGCCTGCTGCGCGACTGGCTGCTGTCGCTAGACGATTGAGCCGCAGCTTCGGACGCAAGGCGTGCCGCTGTCAGGGGCGGGCAAGACAATCGACCAGGTCCCGTTGCTCCGCAAAGGCCGGGTGGCTGCGCGCCCAGCTTATCCAATAGCCGGCTTCCATGTGCAGCGTGCGATCCGTCAGGCGTTTCAGCCTGCCGGCGGCAATCGCGCCCGTACACAATGCGAGCGAGCCGAGCAAAACGCCGGCGCCGGCTTCCGCTGCCCTCAGGGATTGCGCGAAGGTGTCGAAGCGCAACAAGGGCGTCGGCCCGGGCGGTTCGGCCGCCGCGTTCGACCAATCGCGCCAACCGAGCCGTGGTCCGGACGTCGCGATACGCGGCTGGTCCTGCCAATTCGCGCCGGTTCCAAGCAGGGAGGGCGATGCCAGTGGCGTCAGCTCCTCGGTGAAAAGCTGGATCGCTTCGCGGCCCGGCCAATTGCCGGCGCCGAAGCGGATCTCGAAATCGACCTCCAGGCGTTCATAATCCGGCAGGTTCTGGATCGTCTCGAACGAAAGCTGCACATGCGGCAGCCGGCTCGCGATGTCGCCGAGACGGGGAACGATCCAGAGTTCGATGACCGAACTCGAGGCCGCGATGCTGATCTTGCGCCGCGGCTGCTCGAAGAGGTTTGCCGCACTGTGCAGCAGTTCCGCCAACGCGGCCTGAACGTGGGGGAGCCAGGCCTCACCCTGGGTCGACAGGATGACGCCCCGTGCCTGCCGGCTGAACAGCTGCGCGCCGAGATGGAGTTCCAGGTTCTTGATCCGCTGGCTGACCGCGGCCTGGGTCAGGCCGAGTTCATTGGCGGCCGCGGTAAAGCTGCCAAGCCGTGCCGACGCCTCGAAGACGCGGATCCATTCAAGTGGCGGCAGGCTCTGCGTTTTCTGAGGCATAATGAATTTTGGGTCTTGCTGTAAGGTAATGTTGTTTGTGCTTATGTGAGGTGCGGTGTCAAGTAGCGGTCATCCCCACCATTATCCGCTGAGGAGCGACCCATGGCAGGCAACACCCAATTCGAGATTCTGGACGGTGGCGAGGCTCTCGCGCTCGACCTTCCGGACAAAGGCAGGCGTCGTTTCCATGCCATCTGGCTGCGCGACAATGCCTGGGACGAAGCGACCCGCGCGCCGGGGAACGGTCAGCGCCTGATAACGCTCGGCGATATTCCCGCCGATACGACGATCGCTTCGGCACACGCGGATGGAAAGCAGCTCCATGTGACGTTCCAGCCGGAGGGCAGGACCATCGCCTACGATCTCAAATGGCTTGCCGACCATAGCTATGACGATACGCCGAGCCGCCTCACGGGATGGACCGGACCGGAAATCGAGACCTGGGATGCGACGCTGGGTGCGGCGATCCCGGTCGGCGATTTCGCCGCGGTGAGCCAGGATCGTCAAGCACTCGCCGTCTGGCTTGCCGGCGTGCGGCGCTTCGGGTTCGGCAAACTTGTCGGCGGTCCGGTCGAAAGCGGTGCGCTGTTCAAGGTCGCTTCGCTATTCGGCTATGTTCGGGAGACGAATTACGGCCGCCATTTCGAAGTGCGGACAGAGGTGAACCCCTCCAACCTCGCCTATACCGGTCTTGGCCTTCAGGCACACACCGACAATCCCTATCGCGATCCGGTACCCACCTTGCAGATACTGTACTGCCTGGAAAACTCTGCCAAGGGCGGCGAGAACATGGTTGTCGACGGGTTCCGCGCCTGTGAGAGGCTGCGCGCGGAAAATCCGCGTGGTTTCGATCTTCTGGCGGGCCACTGCGCCCGCTTCGAATATGCCGGCAGCGCCGGCGTCTGCCTGCGCTCGCGCAGGCCGATGATCGAGCTTGCCCCGGATGGGGAACTGGTCGGCATCCGCTTCAACAACCGTTCGGCGGCAGCCATCACCGAGGTGCCATATGACGACATGGCAGACTATTACGCCGCCTATCGCCGGCTGGGAGAACTCATAGACGACACGTCGATGGAAGTGACCTTCAAGCTGTCGCCGGGCGAATCCTTCATTGTCGACAACACACGCGTGCTGCATGCCCGAAAGGGCTACTCTGGCGCCGGCTCGCGGTGGCTGCAGGGCTGCTACGCCGACAAGGACGGCCTGCTCTCCACGCTTGCGGCCATCGAGCGGCAGGAGGCGGCATGATGGCCAGGACCGCTTCCGATACGTTGACGGCGGATACGATCGTGCCGTTCCTTGCCGATATCTTCGAGCGTCGCGGCGGGGAGGAATATCTCGGGGAGCCGGTGACGATGGCCGAACACATGCTGCAGGGTGCATATCTGGCCGAGCAGCAAGGCGAGCCGGAGATCATTGTCGTCGCTGCCCTGCTGCACGATATCGGCCATTTCACCAGCGAGTTCGGTACGTTCTCGATGGACGACACGCACGACAAACATCATGAGGAAGCGGGTGCCGAAGTGTTGCAGCGCTTCTTTCCCGATCTGGTGATCGACTGCGTTCGCTTCCATGTCGCCGCCAAGCGCTACATCTGCGCGACGGACCCTTCCTATTTCGGGCAGTTGTCGGCGGCTTCGATCCATTCCCTCAACCTGCAGGGTGGACCGATGAGCCCGGAGGAGATCGCCGTTTTCGAGACAAATCCCAATGTCCGCGACATCGTGCGTGTTCGCCATCTGGACGATGCCGGGAAGATCGCCGGCCTGACGACCCCCAGCTTCGCGCACTACGCACCGATGGTGCAGCGGGTGGTCGATGGGCACTGCAAGGCCGCTGCCTGATCGTCGCGCGGCTCACCGCTCTTGCTGGTCGCTTGAATTGAACTCAAGCGACCAGCGTTCCTTATTCGCTTGAACAAGCAGCTTGCAGTGCGTTCTCTTTCCGCAAGGGAGAACGCCTAATATGAGTGTTGCAGATCTAAGCCAGGTCACGGAAGCGCCGGCCCAGCATCGCCGCGGCGGCGGGCGCATCGGGCGCAAGGCGCTCAGAAGTGCAGCCGTGCCGGCCTTTCCCACGCTGGTACGCCAGATTCCGGCCTATGAGATCGTTCCCGACGAGGCAGTCGAGCTGATCCATCAGGAATCGCTGTCCATCCTCGAAGAGGTAGGCTGCGAATTCCGCGATGACGAGGCGATTGCGTTGTGGCGGCAGGCGGGAGCCGATGTTTCCGGCACGCGGGTTCGTTTCGACCGTGCTCTTCTGATGGAGCTGGTGTCGAAGGTTCCGGCCGAATTCACGCTCAACGCACGCAACCCTGAGCGCTCGGTGCGCGTCGGCGGCAAGAATTCCATCTTCGTGCCGATGTATGGCGCCCCTTATGTGCGCGACCTCGACAACAACCGGCGCTACGGCACGCTGGAGGACCTGCAGAACTTCCACAAGCTGGCCTACATGGCGCCGGCGCTGCATTCGTCGAGTTCGATTATCTGTGAGCCGATGGAAATCCCGGTGCCGAAGCGGCATCTGCACATCATCCATTCGGCCCTGAAGCACTCAGACAAGCCATTCATGGGCATCGTCACGTCGAGGGACCGTGCCGAAGACACGATGGCGATGGCCGGCATAGTCTTCGGCGAAGACTATGTCCGCGACAATCCCGTGCTGGTGTCGATCACCAACTGCAACTCGCCGCTGGTGTGGGATGCAACCATGCTCGACGCCATGAAGGTCTATGCGCGCAACAACCAGCCTCTGATCCTCGCCCCCTTCGCCCTTTGCGGTGCCTCGACACCGGCTTCCTCGGTGGGCGCCGTCGCGCAGGTCAATGCTGAGGCGCTGGCGGGCGTTGCCTTCACGCAGCTGCTGCGTCCGGGCTCGCCGCAGATCTATGGGCAGTTCATGGTCGCCGTCGACATGAAGACGGGGGCACCCATGGGCGGTACGCCGGAAGCCGCGCAGATGATGTACCTCATGGGCGCGCTCGCCCGGAAATACCGGCTGCCCTGGCGCACATCCGGCTTCCATGTCGGCTCCAAGCTGAACGACGCCCAGGCGGGTTACGAGGCGAACATGCTGATGCACGCGGCGATCCTGGCCGGCGCCAACTACATCTGGCACTCCGCCGGCTGGCTCGAGGCCGGACTGACCTGCGGCTATTCGAAATTCGCCACCGACTGCGAGCAGCTTGTCGGCTGGTATAAATATGCCGGCGGGGTTCCGTTCGAGGATTTCAAGGACGCGATGGCCGCCGTGCGCGAGGTCGGGCCGGCTGGCCACTATCTCGGCACGCAGCACACGCTCGACCATTTCGAGAACGCCTTCTTCAGCCCCAGCATCATGGACTTCAATTCCTTCGAGCAATGGAAGGCGGAAGGGGCGAAGGATCACGACACGCGCGGCCGGGAGAAGGCGCGCAACATGCTGGCCGACTACGAGGAACCGAAGCTCGACGAGGGCATCGCCGAGGCGCTGGAGGATTTCATCGCGCGGCGTGAGGAAAGGCTGCCGGACACCGTCAATTGAAACAGGTGGTCTTGGAGCGTTTCCGTTTCTCAGGGAAAAGGCGGAACACACTTTTCCTGAAATTGCTCAGGCGTCACAAATCGGCATGATCGGGCTTCCATTCAGATTCAGGCAGGCAGTCGTATGACTTCGCTACCCAAAGATCCGCTCCTCCAGCCATACCATCTGAAGCATCTGGTTCTGAAGAACCGGGTGATGTCGACGAGCCATGAGCCCGCCTATTCCGAAGACGGCATGCCGAAAGAGCGCTACCGGCTCTATCACGCCGAGAAAGCCAAGGGCGGCATGGCGCTGACGATGACCGCGGGCTCGGCCATCGTGTCGCGCGACAGCCCGGCCGCCTTCGGCAACCTGCACCTCTACGACGATGCCATCGTGCCCTGGCTGGCCGAACTTACCGACGCCTGCCACGAGCACGACTGCAAGGTGATGATCCAGATCACCCATCTCGGCCGCCGCACCGGCTGGAACAAGGCCGACTGGCTACCGGTGCTATCCGCATCGCCGGTGCGCGAGCCGGCCCACCGCGCCTTTCCGAAGACGGCGGAGGAGTGGGACATCGAGCGCATCATCGGGGATTATGCTTCTGCTGCCCAGCGCTGCCAGGCGGCAGGTCTCGACGGCATCGAGTTCGAGGCCTATGGCCATCTCATCGACGGCTTCTGGTCGCCGGCCACCAACCATCGCGACGACGACTTCGGCGGTTCGCTGGAGAACCGGCTGCGCTTCACCGACATGGTGCTCGATGCCGTGCGGGCAGCGGTGGGCAAGGATTTCGTCGTCGGCATCCGCATGGTGGCCGATGAGGATTTCGCCGCCGGCCTTTCGAAGGAGGAAGGCATCGAGATCGCGTGTCGGCTGGCGAACTCCGGCAAGGTCGACTTCCTCAACATCATCCGCGGATCGATCGAGAGCGACGCCGCGCTTTCCAAGGTCATTCCGGTGACAGGCATGCGCTCCTCGCCGCATCTCGACTTCGCCGGCGAGGTCAGGGCAGCGACGAAGTTCCCGACCTTTCATGCCGCGCGCATCCAGGATGTGGCGACCGCACGCCATGCCATAACCAGCGGCAAGCTCGATATGGTCGGCATGACCCGCGCCCACATCGCCGACCCGCACATCATGCGGAAGGTGATGGAGGGCCGCGAACACGAGATCCGCCCCTGTGTCGGTGCCACTTACTGCCTGGACCGCATCTATGAGGGCGGCGAGGCGCTGTGCATCCACAACGCGGCGACGGGCCGGGAAGCGACGATCCCGCATGTCATCGCCAGGGCGGACGGAGCACGGAAGCGCGTCGTCGTGGTCGGGGCCGGCCCGGCGGGGCTGGAGGCCGCCCGCGTGGCGGGCGAGCGCGGCCACATGGTGACAGTGCTGGAGGCTGCTTCGCAGGCGGGCGGGCAGATTCGGCTCGCCGCGCAGAATCCACGCCGCAAGGAGCTGATCGGCATCGTCGACTGGCGGCTTGCCGAACTGGAACGGCTCGGCGTCGATATCCGCTACGACAGCTGGGCCGAAAGCCAGGACGTGCTGGACCTGGAGCCGGACGTCGTCGTCGTCGCCACCGGCGGCATTCCGCAGAACCCGCCACTGGGGGCAGGCGATGATCTGGTCACTTCGAGCTGGGACATCCTCTCGGGCGCGGTCAAGGCGGCCGAGAACGTGCTGCTCTATGACGACAATGGCGGTCATCAGGGCATGGGTGCCGCCGAACTCATCGCCAACCAGGGTGCCAGGCTTGAGCTGGTTTCACCCGAACGGTTCTTCGCGCCGGAAATGGGCGGGCTCAACCATGTGCCCTATATGGCCGCCTTCCACGCCAGGGGCGTGACCATCACAATCAACACCCGCCTGCGCTCGGTGAAGCGAGATGGCAACCAGCTGGTGGTGACGCTCGGCTCGGATTTTGCCGACGGATGGCAGGCGACAAGACTGGTCGATCAGGTGGTCGTCGAGCACGGCACGGCGCCGCTCGACGAGCTCTATCTGGCGCTGAAGCCACTCTCCATCAACACAGGCGCGGTCGACTATGAGCGGCTGATCGAAGGCGGCGACATCTTTCCGCACCGCAATCCTGCCGGGTCCTTCACCCTCTATCGCATCGGCGATGCCGTCGCCTCCAGGAACATCCATGCCGCCGTCTATGACGGCATGCGTTTCACGCTGAGAGCGTGAACCGGCCCGAGACAGAAAGCTCAGAGATCCAAGGGAACACAAACCGAGCAGAACAAGAAAGGGAGGATAGAATGGGGTTCTTCAGAAACAATGGCGACCGCGTCCCGGCAGCCGTCGAGACGATGGCCAAGGACGTTATGGCAGGCCGCGTCGACCGGCGCGAGTTCCTGGCGCTGGCAAGCGCGCTGGGCGCCTCGACGGCGCTTGCCTACGGCATGGTCGGTCTGGCCGTTCCTGCTCCTGCTTTTGCCGAGGAGGCCAGGAAGGGCGGTACCTTGCGGGTATCGATGCCGGTCAAGGCACAGAAGGACCCCCGCACCTATGACTGGGTGGAGCTTGCCAATGTCTCGCGCAGCTGGCTCGAGCCGCTGGTGCGCTACACACGCGAATTCACCTTCGAGCCGGTGCTGCTCGAAAGCTGGGACGTCAATGACGACGCCACCGAATATGTCCTGCATGTGCGCAAGGGCGTGACCTGGAACAATGGCGACGCTTTCACCGCCGACGACGTCGCCTACAACCTGACCCGCTGGTGCGAAAAGGCCGCAGCCGGCAATTCGATGGCCGGGCGCATGGGCGCGCTGATCGACGCCAAGACCGGCAAGGCCCGGGACGGCGCCATCACCAAGGTCGATGATCACACGGTGAAGCTGAAGCTCGGCGAGCCGGATATCGCGCTCGTGCCGAACTTCACCGATTATCCGGCACTGATCGTGCACCGCAACTTCGACGCCGATGGCGCCGATCCGGTCAAGAAGCCGATCGGTACCGGGCCGTTCGAACTGGTGTCCTATGCGGTCGGCCAGAAGGCCGTGGTCAAGCGGCGCGAGAACGGCAAGTGGTGGGGTGGCGAGGCGCCGCTCGACGGTGTCGAATTCGTCGACTACGGCACTGATTTCAACGCCTCGGTGAATGCGTTCGAATCGGGCGAGATCGACCTCAACCTGGAAACCCCGGCCGACTTCATCGACATTCTGGACAAGATGGATCTGGTGAGGTCGGAAGTCGCCACGGCGACGACGCTGGTTGCGCGCACCAACGTCACCCACAAGCCCTATGACGATCAGCGCGTGCGCAACGCGCTGCAGATGGCAGTCGACAACAATGTCGTGCTGCAGCTCGGCTACAGCGGACGCGGAACAGTCGGCGAAAACCACCACGTCAGCCCGATCCAGCCCGAATATTATGCGCTGCCCAAGAAGGAGCGTGATGCCGCCGGCGCCAAGAAGCTGATGGCCGATGCCGGCCAGGCCGACTTCGAGCATGAGCTGATAACGATCGAGGACGACTGGCAGAAGAACACGGGCGACGCCATCGCAGCACAGCTGCGCGAGGCGGGCATCAAGGTCAAGCGGACCGTGCTGCCGGGCTCCACCTTCTGGAACGACTGGACCAAGTATCCTTATTCGATGACCATCTGGTACATGCGCCCGCTCGCCGTGCAGGTGCTGGCGCTGGGCTACCGCACCGGCGAGGCGTGGAACGAATCCGGCTATTCCAATCCCGATTTCGACGCCAAGCTGAAACAGGCGCTTTCCATCAATGATGTCGAGAAGCGGCGCGAAGTGATGAAGGACCTCGAGACAATCCTCCAGGACTCAGGCGTCATCATCCAGCCCTACTGGCAGAAGCTTTATTGCCACATGAGCAAGAAGGTGCGGAACTACGGCATCCACCAGACCTTCGAGATGGATCTGCAGAACGTCTGGCTGGAAGAGGCCTGATCCGCAGGGCGCAAAAGCAGCCGGCAGAACTGTGCCGGCTGTTCGCATGTTTGCCGACGAGGACCGCAATCGGTCGCTTGAAGGGGGGCGCTGGAGGCGGAAATTCAAAACTCGAGCGGCCATGGGATTTCTGTTTTCGTGAAAAAAACGGAGATTCATTACAACTTTTCCCGAGGCAAAAAACTGGGCGGAAAATTCACTCGAAGGCCATGGGAAAGGTGCGCTTTCGCAGTTGTCGCGAAGTTGTCCGCAGTCGCCAGGTGAACTTCCGAATTCGGGATTCTTCCCTCATAAGTTGCAATCGGCAAGATCTTTGGGTGGACAGTCTTTCCCGTCGGGTCTATATGACGGCTCCGGATTCTGAATATCATTTCCGCCAGAAAGCGCATTCCTGGCGATTATTTTGCCCCATAAGGGAATGTCGGAAGTTTCTTTCCCAGAAGAGGAGAGTTCATCCGCCGACACGGCGGATTTGCGAATTACTGCATGGTATCAAATTATTCTGATTCAATATCGACGACCGAACAACATAACGCCAAAAATTCAAGTGGCGTAAAAAGTAAGACTCAGAAATATATACAAGATATTTGGAGACAATGCCGATCGAGCGCTGGAAATGGCGCGTTCGGGCAAGCCAAAATTGGAGATCCATGCGTCCACCGGTTGTATGATCGGGGTCGACGATGCGAGCTTCGACATCATGACCGGCGAGACCTTTGTCATCATGGGCCTGTCCGGCTCCGGCAAGTCGACGCTGCTTCGCCTTCTCAACCGCCTGATCGAGCCGACCGCCGGTGCGGTCGAGATCGACGGTCGCGACATCACGAAGATGTCCAGGCGCGAGCTGATCGAACTGCGGCGGCACGACATGAGCATGGTGTTTCAGTCCTTCGCCCTGCTTCCCAATCGCACTGTGCTCGGCAACGCTGCCTTCGGGTTGGAAATTGCCGGGGCGAGCGAGGCCGAGCGTGCCGGGAAGGCTCTTGCAGCGCTCGACGCAGTCGGCTTGAAGCCCTATGCGAACAGCAGGCCGGACGAGCTTTCTGGCGGCATGAAGCAGCGTGTCGGTCTGGCGCGGGCGCTGGCCAGCGAACCGACCATCCTGCTCATGGACGAGGCTTTTTCCGCGCTCGATCCGTTGATCCGCACCGAGATGCAGGATGAATTGATGCGCCTTCAGGCCGAGCAGAGCCGCACGGTCGTCTTCGTCAGCCACGACCTCGACGAGGCCATGCGCATCGGTGACCGCATCTGCATCATGCAGCATGGCAAGGTCGTGCAGATCGGCACGCCAGACGAGATCGTCTCGAAGCCCGCCAACGACTATGTGCGGTCGTTTTTCCGCAATGTGGATGTCTCGCAGGTCTTCAAGGCCGGTGACATCGCCCGCAAGACACAGCTCACCATCATCGACCGGCAGGGGGTCTCCGTGGCGGCTGCGCTGGAGCAGATGGAACAGTCCGGGCGTGACGTGGCCATCGTTGTCGGTCGCGACCGAAAGTTCCACGGCATGGTCAGCCAGGACGCGCTGATCGACAAGATCAAAACAAAGACCGCGGAGCCGTATCGCAACGCTTTCCTGCAGGGCGTGGAGCCGATCGCTGCCGGCGAACCCTTGTCCAACGTGCTCGGCCGCGTGGCCGAAAGCCGCTGGCCCGTGCCCGTGGTCGACGAGCATGGCCGCTATGTCGGCTCCATCAGCAAGTCGGCGCTTCTGGAAACGCTCGACAGGGCCGGTTAGAGCGCCGCGCGTCCATTCGGACGCGCAAAGGTCGCTCTAACACTTTGATTTGGCGCATGATCTTTTCCGAAAATCGATTCCGATTTTCGGGGTCATGCGCTGAGCCGAAAGGAAAGATCGTGGATCTCAATTTCAGTGTCGGCCATGGCGCCGACGTCGTCGTCAATTACATCCTGGACAACTTCACCCCCGCGCTGGACGTGATTGCCGCGGCGATCGGTTTCGTGACCGGCAGCATCCAGGGCGCGCTGGTGGGCACTCCTCCGATGGCGGGTATCGCCCTGCTGGCGATGCTGTCGCTGTGGCGGGTGGGATGGAAATTTGCCGTGTTCGCCTTGCTGGCGCTTGCGCTGGTCAATCACATGGGCCTCTGGCAAGGCACCATGGAGACACTGTCGCTGGTGCTTTCGGCCACCGTCATCGCCGTGGTCGTCGGTATTCCGGCCGGCATCGCCATGGCACGCTCCGACAGGGTGGCGAGCCTGCTGCGACCCGTGCTCGACCTGATGCAGACGATGCCGGCCTTCGTCTATCTGATCCCTGCCGCGATGTTCTTCGGCCTGGGAGCGGTGCCTGGGACCATCGCCACGGTCATCTTCGCCATGCCGCCTGTGGTGCGCCTGACCAATCTTGGCATCCGGCAGGTCCATGGCGAGTTCGTTGAGGCAGGACTGGCCTTTGGCTGCACCCCTTCGCAACTGCTGTTCAAGGTGCAACTGCCCAATGCCATGCCTTCGATCATGGCTGGGGTGAACCAGACGATCATGCTGTCGCTTTCGATGGTCGTCATCGCCTCGATGATCGGCGCGGGCGGGCTCGGCAACAATGTGCTGACAGGCATCCAGCGTCTCGACGTGGGCGCCGGCTTCGAGGGCGGGCTGGCCGTCGTCATCCTGGCCGTTGTGCTGGATCGGATCACCCAGAGTTTCGGCAAAGGCAGTTCGGGCTTCCTGAATTTCCTTGTCTCCCGCAGGGCCGCGAGCGTCGAGCGGGCGAATTCGCCGGACCACGTTCCGGCTGATGACAAGCAGCGTTCCGCCGCGGCTTGAACTTCCAAATACGAAGGAGAAGAGATGTTCAGGACACTCACACGTATCGGATTGGCCGCGCTTGTTGCGGGCAGCATGGCCACCGCGGCCTTCGCACAGGAGGGCAAACCCGTGAAGTTGGGCTGGGCCGCGTGGTCGGATGCGGAATTCGTCACCAAGCTTGCCGCCAGGCTCATCGAGGACAAGCTCGGCCAGAAGGTCGAACTGGTGCAGACGGACGTCGCTCCGCTCTACCAGGGCGTCAGCCGCGGCGACATCGATGCCATGATGATGGCCTGGCTGCCCGAAACCCATGCCGACTATTTCAAGCGCGTGGAATCCAAGGTCGAGACGCTGGGTACCATCTATGACGGCGCAAAACTGGGCTGGGTCGTTCCGGCTTATATCCCCGAAAGCGAGATCAGCTCGATCGAGGACCTGAAAAAGGACGAGGTGAAGCAGAAACTCGGCGGCGAGGTGCAAGGTATCGACCCCGGCGCCGGCCTGACACGGCTTTCGGAGCAGGCGGTCAAGGATTACGGCCTGGACTACAAGCTGAAGATCTCCAGCGAGGCCGGCATGCTGACCACCGTCGACCGCGCCATGCGTTCCGAGAAGTGGTTCGTCGCCACGGCCTGGAGCCCGCACTGGATGTTCGGCAAGTACAAGCTGCGCTACATCGCAGATCCAAAGGGCTCGCTCGGCAAAGCCGAGCATATCGACATCCTCGCCCGGAAGGGGTTCAAGGAAGACAATCCCAAGGTCGCGGAACTGCTTGCGCGCATGAAGCTGCCGATCCCCGAACTCGAGGCGGCGATGTTCGACGCCCAGGAAACCTCCTACGAAAAAGCGGTCGACAAATACATCGCCGATCACCCCGACCAGGTGAAGAAGTGGGTCGAGGGATAAGGCACGCCACGCTCTTCGGGGCGCCCTCGACGTGACTGCTTCGCGGACGGCGGCGCTTGCCGCCGCCCATTGTTCCGGAACGCGAGTGCAGCCAGCCGCTGCGCTCATTTTCTCAAAGGAGACCGAAACGTGTCCCATCACCATGCCGACTTTTCCGCCGACACGCTGGGCGGCCGGATATCGCTTGCCCGCGAATTCGCGGGGCTCTCGATCGCACAAGCCGCGCAAGCCCTGGGCGTCCTGAGCTCAAGCTGGACCGCCTGGGAGTGCGATCGTGCCGAACTGCGAGCCAACCGATTGACCACCATGGCCGGAATCCTGGGCGTCAGCCCGATCTGGCTTCTCACCGGTGTCGGAAGCGCACCGGAGGAATCCATCCGGGACGACCCGGCGAAACTCTTGCGGGAGCTTCACGACACATCCAGGAGCATCGCTACCCTGAACATGCGTGTGCAGCAGCTTATCGTCGGTTTCGAAGGTCTCCGAACGATGGAGAGCGGGTCGACTGCAGCATGACGGAGGCTCGGCGTCCGGCATTCCAGCGCACCTAAAGATCGGTTGATTTGCCACCCATCTGCTTGCATAGTGCAAGCAGATGGGGTGGTCTCCGTGCGGGAGCGAACTGGCATGGCCAAACTTGTGTTCGGAATGAACCAGTCCCTGGACGGCTATGTCGACCACATGCGGTTTGCGCCAAGTCCCACGCTCTTCCGCCATTTCATCGAGGAAGCTCAAGCGCAGGCCGGCAGCATCTACGGTCGCCGGATGTATGAGATCATGCGTTACTGGGATGACGATCATCCGGAGTGGGATGCGGACCGACAGGCCTACGCCGCGGCGTGGCGGAAGCAGCCGAAATGGGTCGTGTCGCGCTCGTTGCAGGCGGTCGGTCCCAACGCCCGACTTGTCGAGGGTGGTCTCGAGGGCGCGATCCGGGAGATCAAGGCTGGGCATGACGGGGAGATCGAAGTTGCCGGCCCGGACCTGGCGCGAAGCCTCACCGAACTTAACCTGATCGATGAATACCGGATCTACCTGCATCCCGTCGTGCTTGGTCACGGCACGCCCTATTTCGCCGGTCCCCGGCCATCGCTTCGCCTTGTGACGCATGATCGGATCGGCGAGGACGTGATCAGGTTGACCTACGTTCCTGCCTGATCACGTTGCCAGCCGGATGGAAATCAGGACGTAGCATTTATCCTGCAGCGCCGAGGCGCCGCGTCATCGCATCGAGCGACGGCCATGGCGGACCCTCGCGCAGGGTGCGGATGAGCTGTTCAGCCCAGTGCCGGCCGTCTGGGAACTGGTCGCCCGCGTCCCACCGCCATGCTGCGACCATGACGAGAACGAGGGCCCGGCATGCGCTCAGCAGCGTCTGATCGACGTCGGGATAGTGCTCGATGACCGCATCAGGCACATGGGCCAGGTCGAACTCCACCGGCCCACGGCAACATGTCTCAAGGTCGATGAACAGCGGCCCGAATCTGGTGTTCAGTACGTTGCCGGGATGTGGTTCGCCGTGCAGCAATTGTTCTACGGCGCCACTCTCGACAATCGTTCGTTTGAGGCTCTCCAGCAGGCTGCCGAGAAACTCCCGATCCTCATCGCCCAGTCCGGGCGTCAGGTTACGGTTGGCCAGAAGTTGCCCTGCTTCCGCAACCCGATCGGTGAAGCGCAGCGTGGCGATCGCGATTTTTTCCATGCCGATGTGCAGGCGCCGCAATGAACGCGCATAGTCGACCGGCGCGACGTCCAGCGTGACGGACGCATGGTAGGTCCAGAATGTCAGCGTGAAACCATCGCGCTCGTAGACGCGCGGCGGAATGCGGGGTTCGAGCGCAACTGCGGGGCTGTCGGTCTTTGCAAGCAACTCGGCCAGCTCGACCTCGAACGGCATAACCGGATCCGCCAAGGGTGCTACCCGGGCAAGGATGTCGCAGGGCAGAAGGCGCAAGGTGAGCTTGTTCGAATTCTGGAGAACAACCGCATCATCGACTGTCAGGCCAAGCTCGGTGGCGGTGGACGTGGCCGCAGCCACAGCACGCGAAACGTCGGTAGCTTGCACGAAACGGCTCCGTTTTCATATGCTCGAGATCGCGACCACGATAATTGCAGTTGCCAAGACTCTGCCTCGAAACTCCTCTTAGTCGGGCTTTCCGGGCACGAGATTGATCCGCACGTGCTTTGCAATGATGAAGCCGGCTACCCCGTAGCTCGCACTCCATTCGATGCGGTAGTTCTCCTCGACCTGAGTGATCTCCAGATCAAAGATGATTGCCGGCATCATGTTGAAATCGATGCAATGGATTGTGGTCACGCCATCAAGGATGAGAGTGACCGTCGCGTGCTTGTCGAGAACAAAATAGCCCTTGGCATCCACCTGGTCCGTCATACTCCAGGCCTGTATGCGCAGCAGCGCAGCTCCCTTGCCGGAGAAGGTTATCTCAAGCAGTTCGGCATCATGAAAGCGGGGCACGCACCCGAACCAATCAACGAGTGCCTCCCCTCCAGGAATATCATGCAGCGTGGACTTGGGAGATGTCATGACTTGCGAGTATCCAAGGCCTCATAACCTTTTGCAAATTCACCGCTATCAAAATCACCGACGACCATGCCTTCACCACCATTGGTAGGGAGGACATTGTGGGTTCGGACTTCAAGGGTAGCCTTGTAGTCTTTCCTGCGGTCTGGACGAGGGGTGGGAACGGCTCTCCTTCCACCTCAAGACGACCCTCAGCATCCTGGGCATTCAAAAACGGAGCCAAATCCAGGGGGCAAAAAGATAATGGCGGAGAAGGAGGGATTCGAACCCCCGATACCCTTGCGAGTATGCCGCATTTCGAGTGCGGTGCTTTCAACCACTCAGCCACTTCTCCGCAGCGTGGTCGGCCTTGCCGGCGCGGCGCACTAGATAACGGCTGCTTGCCCGGGACACAAGGCCCTAAATGGGCTGATTTCGGCCCTTTTTGACGAAGCCGTCCGGCCTTTGCCTTGACTCACCGCGAAGCTGCGGTTATGGACGGCCCGCATTCGGCGTGGGGGATTCTCCGCGCCGCTTGTTTTTTGAACCCGCAGACTGACAAAAAGACGGCCGAACCGCCCCGACAAGGACAAGCGGTTCAAAAAGGCCGACCGAACAGCGAAAGGCAAAAAATGTTCGCAGTCATCAAAACGGGCGGCAAGCAGTATCGTGTTGCCGCCAACGATGTGCTCAAGATCGAGAAGCTCGAGGCCAATGTCGGCGACGTCGTCGAAATCGGCCAGGTTCTGGCGCATGGCGAAGGCGAGAATGTCGTGATCGGCGCTCCGTTCGTCGACGGCGCGGTGGTCACCGCCGAAGTCGTCGAGCAGGGCAAGAACCGCACCGTCATCGCTTTCAAGAAGCGCCGCCGGCAGAATTCGCGCCGCAAGATCGGCCACCGCCAGCTGCAGACCACCGTGCGCATCTCCGAGATTCTGGTCGCCGGTGCCAAGCCTTCCAAGAAGGCGGCTGCCAAGGCCGAGGTGAAGGCGGAAACCGCTGCAGAGGCCAAGGCTGAAGCCGCTCCCAAGAAGGAGAAGGCTGCGCCGAAGAAGGCCAAGGCAGAGGACGCCGCTGAGTAAGACTGACCGGGCGGCCATGTCGCCCGAGCAGGCTTGAAACGGAACGCGAACGCGTTCATAAGGGTTTTGAGGCGCCCCCGCGGCGCAAAGGAGCAATGAAATGGCACACAAGAAAGCTGGCGGTTCGTCGCGCAACGGTCGCGATTCGGAATCCAAGCGCCTTGGCGTGAAGAAGTTCGGCAGTGAAGCCGTGATCGCAGGCAACATCATTATTCGTCAACGTGGCACCAAGTGGCATGCCGGCACCAATGTCGGCATGGGCAAGGACCATACCCTGTTTGCGCTGGAAGCCGGCGTCGTAGCCTTCAACAAAAAAGCCAATGGCCGAACCTACGTGTCGGTGAACCCGACCCTTAAAGCAGCGGAGTAGCCGGTTCCGCACCTAGACACCGGCACCCCATCTCGGGAACCGGTGTCTGGCCAGGCCAGGAAAAGGATCAGGGGAGATGGGTGACCATCTCCCCTTTTTCTCGTGCCTGGAGGACTTTCAACATGGTTGCCGAAGCGGACTACACGGACGACGGAGGCTTCACGATCGATAACCCGGTGCTGCGCACCGAACGCCTGGTGATGCGGGCGCCGTGCGAGGCGGATATCGCTCAGCTGGTGGCGCTTGCCGACAACCGCCACGTCGCCGAGATGCTCGCCCGCATGCCGCATCCCTACGGCATCGAGGAAGCCCGCAGCTTCCTGGCCATGGCACGGGCGCCGCGCGGCGGCATCGTCTATGCACTGACTCTTGCCGAGAACGGCGCCTTCATCGGCTGCGCCGGGCTGAACAGCACCGACCGTGGCCTGGAACTCGGCTACTGGATCGGCGAGCCGCACTGGAAGCGCGGCTACGCCACCGAGGCGGCGCACGCGCTGGTCGACCTCGCCTTCACGCGCACGACGATCCAGGTCCTCCAGGCCTCGACCCGGGTGATCAACCCGGCCTCGCGCCGGGTCATCCACAAGTGCGGCTTCCAGTATGCCGGCCAGGGCATGCTGAATTCCATGGTTGCCGGCCAGGTGCCGGTCGAGCGTTACCGGCTCGACCGCAAGACCTGGGCGAGCCTGAGAAGCTGGGTGCGGCTGTAGTTGATGGCCGGCGGCGTTGAGAGAGGCCGCCGGCCGCTGACGGCAATGAGCAGGGCAATGAACGAAGCAACACAAGCCACCATCGCGCCGATGGCGGAGACCCATATCGAGAGCTTCCATCGCGCGCTCGATACCGTGGCGCGCGAGCGCAGGTATCTCGCCTTCCTGGAAGCGCCGCCGCTGGCAGCCACGCGCGATTTCGTGCGCGGCATGATGGAGAAGCGCAATCCGCAGTTCGTGGCAGTCGTGAAGGATGAAGTCGTCGGCTGGTGCGATGTTTCCAGGCACGAAAGGCCGGTTTTTGCGCACCGGGGAGCGCTCGGCATGGGAATCGTTCCAGACTATCGCGGCCGCGGGCTTGGCCGGCAACTGATCGAAACGACGCTCGCTGAAGCGCGTCGACAGGGCATCGTGCGTGTCGAATTGACGGCCTATGCCGACAACGCGCGCGCCATCGCGCTTTATCGGAAGGTCGGCTTCGTTCAGGAAGGCGTCGAACGCGATGCGGCCTGCATCGACGGCAGCTACTGCGACATGGTCATGATGGCGACCATCGACAAGGCAAACAAAGATGCTTGGCGAGGGTAGCTCAGCCCAGTTCGAGCCAGACGGGCAGGTGGTCGGAGCCGTCCGCGTTGCGGTCGACCCAGAGGCGTTTCAGCGAACCGGCCAGCGAGGCGCTGGTGAAGATGTAGTCGATGCGCTTGTGGCGGCTTTCGTCCTTGGGTCGCTCCGGGTCGACCCAGGTGACGAGGTCCGGTTCCCCGGCGTCCAGCCGCACGGCGGCGTCGACGGCGAGGTCGGCGCTGAGATGCAGGCCGAATTCGTGATCGGGCAGGCCGGCGAAGTCGACATATTCGGGCGAACCGGCCAGCATGTTGAAATCGCCCATGACGACGAAAGCCTCGGGGCATGGCGGTTCCGGCAGGCCGATCTCGCCGAGGCCGCTCAGTCCGCCGCCTTCAAGCGCATAGTTGAGCACACGATCGCGCAGGAAACGGACCTGCCGGGCGCGCTCGACGGGATTGCGATGGTCGAGATGTGCGGAATAGAAGCGCACGAAACCGAGCGGTGTCTCGATCAGGGCCTCAATGGCGCCGCGCTGGAAGTTCATGGTGCCGACGGAGCGGCTTCGCGGCAGCAGCAGGTTGCGCGACAGATGGATCGGCGTCTTCGACAGCACCATGTTGCCAAGCTGGAAGGTGACCGTGCGGGCACGGCCGCCGACGATCGAAGAGCCGATATTGGCCTCGAAATTGGAACCATAGACGGCAAAATAGTCCGGCAGCGCCTCGCCGATCGCGGCAACCATGTCATGTCCGCCGTTGCGCGGGTTGTTGCGCGAGATCTCCTGCAGGGCGATGACGTCGGCGCCGCGCACGGCGTCCGCGATGCGGCCGAGGTCGTAGCGACCGTCGAGGCCGATGCCGTACTGGACGTTGTAAGTGACAACCCGCATAACGCACTCTCCCGCATCCGGCCGCAAATTCGGCCGTACCCGCTCTCGCTCTGGGCCTTTCCATGGTTTAGAGCAGACAGGTTCATGAAACTCCATAGCAATAGAAATCGCGTCCGATGAAATTCCTCGATCAGGCCAAGGTCTACATCCGCTCCGGCGACGGCGGAGCCGGTGCCGTCTCGTTCCGGCGCGAGAAGTTCATCGAGTTCGGCGGGCCGGACGGCGGCGACGGCGGCCGCGGCGGCGATGTCTGGGTCGAGGTGGTCAACGGCCTCAACACGCTGATCGACTATCGCTACCAGCAGCACTTCCGCGCCAAGACCGGCGTGCATGGCATGGGCCGCAACCGTACCGGTGCCAAGGGCGGCGATGTGACGCTGAAGGTGCCGGCCGGCACGCAGATCTATGCCGAGGACAACGAGACGCTGATCTGCGACCTGACCGAGGAAGGCCAGCGCTTCCGTCTCGCCGCCGGCGGCAATGGCGGTTTCGGCAACCAGCATTTCAAGACGTCGACCAATCAGGCGCCGCGGCGTGCCAATCCCGGCCTGCCGGGCGAGGAACTGACGATCTGGCTGCGACTCAAGCTGATCGCCGATGCCGGGCTGGTCGGTCTGCCCAATGCCGGCAAATCGACCTTCCTGGCGGCGGTCACGGCGGCGAAGCCGAAGATCGCCGACTATCCGTTCACGACGCTGCATCCGGGGCTTGGCGTGGCGCGCATCGACGCGCGCGAATTCGTGCTGGCCGACATCCCCGGCCTGATCGAAGGCGCCCATGAAGGCGTCGGCATCGGCGACCGGTTCCTCGGCCATGTCGAGCGCACGCGTGTGCTGCTGCACCTGGTTTCCGCGCAGGAGGAAAACCCCGGCAAGGCCTACAAGACCGTGCGCACGGAACTGGAGGCCTATGGCAACGGGCTTGAGGACAAGGTCGAGATCGTCGCGCTTTCCCAGGCCGACACGCTGGACGAGGACGCACGCAAGAAGAAGCTGGCCTCGCTGAAACGCGCGGCCGGGCGGCAGCCTTTCCTGGTGTCGGCAGTCACCGGCGAGGGTGTCGAGGCGGTGCTGCGCGCGCTGATGGCCGTGGTGGCCGAAGCGCGCGACGCCGTGCCGGCAAGGGTCGAGACGCGCTGGGAACAGTAGGACATGTCCGTGCAGTCTCTGAAGAAATACCGCCGCATCACGGTGAAGATCGGTTCGGCGCTGCTGGTCGACCGCACCACCGGGCTGAAACGCGAATGGCTGGCCTCGCTGGCACAGGATGTCGGCACACTGGCGGCTGGTGGCGCTGAAGTGCTCGTCGTGTCCTCGGGCGCCATCGCGCTTGGCCGCACGATCCTGGGGCTTGGCAAACGGGCGTTGAAGCTGGAGGAAAGCCAGGCCGCTGCCGCCGTCGGGCAGATCGCCCTGGCCGGCGCGTGGTCCGATGCCCTGGGCGGCCATGGCCTGAAGTCCGGCCAGATCCTGCTCACCTTGGGCGATACCGAAGAGCGCCGGCGCTATCTCAACGCACGTGCCACCATCTCGACCCTGCTCAAGATGAAGGCCATACCCGTCATCAACGAGAACGACACGGTGGCGACGTCCGAGATACGCTATGGCGACAACGACCGCCTGGCTGCGCGGGTGGCCACCATGATGGGGGCGGACCTGCTGGTGCTGCTCTCCGACATCGATGGGCTTTACACGGCGCCACCGGCGCGCGATCCCAATGCCGCGTTCATTCCGGTGGTCGAGCGCATCACGCCGGATATCGAAGCGATGGCGGGTGCCGCGGCTTCCGAATTGTCGCGCGGCGGCATGCGCACCAAGCTCGACGCCGGCAAGATCGCCAATGCGGCGGGTACCGCCATGGTGATCACCTCGGGCACGCGGCTGTCGCCGCTGATGGCGATCGAACGCGGCGAGCGCGCCACCTTCTTCAAGCCCAGCCCGACGCCGGTGAAGGGTTACAAGACCTGGATCGCCGGCCAGCTGGAGCCGGCAGGGCGATTGACCGTCGATGCCGGCGCCGTCGGTGCGCTGATGTCGGGCAAGTCGTTGCTGCCGGCGGGCGTCAAGCTGGTGAGCGGCAATTTCGCGCGCGGCGATACGGTGGCGATCCTGTCGCCAGAGGGTCGCGAGATCGCGCGGGGCCTTGTTGCCTATGATGCCGCCGATGCCGTAAGAATCGCCGGTCTCAAGACGGCCGAGATCGAAACGGTGCTCGGCTATGAGGCGCGTTCGGCAATGATCCACCGCGACGACCTGGTGGTCAGCCATCCTGGTGTTCAAGGTGGGGCTGGCGCGCAAAGTGGAGAATGAGCATGCTGAAGCTGCATGACGGGCCGGTCGCCGACACGGCCCAGCTGATGGCGGCAATCGGCCGCAAGGCACGGGCTGCGATGCGACCACTGGCGATCGCCTCCACCGCCGCCAAGAATGCCGCTCTCTCCGCCATGGCGGATGCCATCCTGCGCAACGAAAAGACGATCCTGGAAGCCAATGCCATCGATGTGGCGAATGGCGAGGAAGCCGGGCTGTCGCCATCCTTCATGGACCGGCTGAAGCTCGATGCGGCGCGCATCCGCGCGATGAGCGACGGCATTCGCGAGATCGCGGCGCTGAAGGATCCGGTCGGCGACGTCATCACCGAATGGGACCGGCCCAACGGCCTGCATATCGAGCGTGTGCGCACGCCGCTCGGCGTCATCGGCGTCATCTACGAGAGCCGCCCGAACGTGACGGCGGACGCGGGGGGCATTGTGTCTGAAGGCCGGCAATGCCGTGGTCCTGCGCGGCGGGTCCGACTCGATCAATTCGTCAGCCGCCATCCATGCCTGCCTGGTCGAAGGGCTGAAGGCCGCCGGATTGCCGCAGGAGGCGATCCAACTGGTGCCGACCACCGATCGCGCCGCGGTCGGCGAGATGCTGAAGGGCTTGTCCGGCAACCTGGACGTGATCATTCCGCGTGGCGGGCGCAGCCTTGTCGAGCGCGTGCAGAACGAGGCGCGTGTTCCGGTGTTCGCGCATCTTGAAGGCATCTGCCATCTCTATATCGACAAGTCGGCCGATCTCGACATGGCGGTGAAGATCGCGGTCAACGCCAAGATGCGGCGCACCGGCATCTGCGGAGCGGCGGAAACGCTGCTGGTCGATCGCGCCGTCGCTTCCACGCATCTCGTTCCGGTGCTGGAAGCCCTGCGCGCCGCCGGCTGCGAAATCCACGCCGATGCCGATGTGCTGAGGGCTTTCTCCGATGCAAAGCCGGCGACGGATGTCGACTGGGTGACGGAATATCTCGACGCCATCATCGCGGTGAAGCTGGTCGACGGCGTCGGCAGCGCCATCGACCATATCGAAACGTTCTCCTCGCATCACACCGAGGCGATCGTCGCCGAGGACGCCGCGGCCGTGGAACGGTTCTTCAACGAGATCGATTCCGCCATCCTGCTGCACAACGCCTCGACGCAATTCGCCGACGGCGGCGAATTCGGCATGGGCGCCGAAATCGGCATCGCCACCGGCAAGATGCATGCGCGCGGACCGGTCGGCGTGGAGCAGCTCACCTCGTTCAAATATCGCGTGCGCGGCAACGGGCAGGTGCGGGCCTAGGGCCGCGCCTGCGTCCTGGAAAGCGGTTGGGGACCAGAATTTGAAATCGGACGGACCTCCGACCGGCATCGGCCAAGGGACTGAACCCCTGCGCAAGAACGACGGCGTTCCCGTGCAATATCTGCGGATGCCCTATGTCGAAAAGGGCATGCAGGTCGGGCTGTTCGGCGGCTCGTTCAACCCACCGCATGCCGGCCATTCGCTCGTAGCCGAGATCGCGCTGAGGAAGCTCGCCCTCGACCAGCTCTGGTGGATCGTCACGCCGGGAAATCCGTTGAAGAGCACGCGCGAACTCGCGCCGCTCGCCGAGCGCATCCGCCTTTCGGAAAAGATCACCAGGAACCCGCGCATCAAGGTGACGGCGTTCGAGGCCAGCCATCACATCCGCTACACCGCCGACACGCTGGCGCTGGTGCGGGCAAAGAATCCGGGGGTCGATTTCGTCTGGATCATGGGGGCGGATTCGCTGCGTGACTTCCACCATTGGCAACGCTGGCGCCAGATCGCCATGACCTTCCCGATCGCCGTCATCGACCGGCCCGGAGCAACCCTGTCCTTCCTGTCGTCGGTGGTCGCCAAGACGTTCGACTACGCCCGGGTCGACGAGGGCGATGCGCCCATCCTGGCGCACATGCGGGCGCCGGCCTGGACCTTCATCCACGGCCCACGCTCGCTGCTGTCGTCCACCGCGATCCGGAAAGCGGCAAAGAAATAGCAGTTTTGCAAGATAGATCAGCGCTTTGATGGTTGGTTTGTGACGAGTGTGCTCCAGCTTGTCTTGAAACTGCAATGCGACTCTGCCTATCTATTTAGCGTCACCTGATTTGGTTGGTGACTTCGTTGTTCTTGTCGCGAAAGGAAAGACACTGAGAACAGCACTGCGGAAGAAGGCCGACATCGTGCCTTCGGCGGCCGGGATAGGCGGCATCGACGCCTCGGCCCGCGCCATCAAGACAGTCCTTGCCAGTCTGGAAGACTCCAAGGCCGAAAACATCGTCTCCATCGACATCCAGGGAAAATCGAGCCTCGGCGACTACATGGTCATCGCGTCCGGCCGGTCGAACCGTCATGTCACGGCGGTTGCCGATCATCTCCTCAAAGCGCTCAAGGACGCCGGTTATGGCGACGCGCGCGTCGAGGGGCTGGCGAGCGCCGATTGGGTGCTGATCGATTCAGGCGATATCATCGTCCATGTCTTCCGACCCGAGGTGCGTGACTTCTACAATCTTGAAAAGATGTGGCAGGCACCCGATCTCGAGGAAGAGACCCTCCACTGAGCCGCAAGGTTCCTTGGAGCAATTCCAGGAAAAGTGCTCAGCGGTTTTCCGTCCGGAATTGCATGGAAACTAAGGGTCGGAGCGTTTCCGCGTTTCCGTTAAAAACGGAAGCGCTCTAGAGGCAGGGATGAAGATCATCATACATGCCGTGGGCCGGATGAAAGCCGGCCCCGAAAGAGATTTGGCAGCTCGTTACTTCGACCGCTTCGCCAAGAGCGGTCCCGCGCTCGGGCTCGAATTTTCCGGTGTCACCGAAATCCCGGAGAGTCGCGGCCAGACCGCCAGCGAACGCCGGCGCGAGGAAGGCCAGAAGCTGCAGACCCAATTGCAGCCCGGCGGCGCGCTGATCCTGCTCGACGAGCGGGGGCGGGTCTTTTTCCTCCGAAGAGTTCGCCGGTCGCATCGGGCTGTTCCGCGACGGCGGCCGCAAGGCAGTGGTCATTGCCATTGGTGGCGCCGACGGTCACGATCAGTCGCTGCGCGATCAGGCCGATCTGGTGGTGTCGCTGGGTGCCATGACCTGGCCGCATCAGCTGGTGCGTGTCATGCTGGGCGAACAGCTTTACCGGGCTGGAACGATCCTTGCCGGGCATCCATACCACCGTTCATGATAGCAGCTTAGTGGACCGATTTTTGCCCCATTGCGGTCCGAGAAGGCCCGCGGGTCGGGGCGAGCGGACATTTATGGTTGATGGTTCGTTAACGAAGCCGGAAATACAGTCAGGCTTCCATGTTTGAGCGTGCGAAATCGAAACCCCGCTTCATGCGCGGCTGCCTGGTTGCTGCCGCGCTTGTCGTGTCGTTTTCGGCGCGGGCGGAAAACACGCTGGAAACCACGACCGGTGCGGAAGAAAGCCGCGTCGAATATGAGCGGATTTCCAAGGAGATCACGCTTTCAGCCGAACGCCTGAGCAAACTGGCCGCCGATATCGCGACGGTGAAGAAGGATTCGGCCTCGATCACGGCGGCACTGATTCAATCGGCCAAAACCGAGCAGAAGCTTGGCCAGGATATCGAAGACATCAGCGGCAAACTCGGCGGCCTGAAGGACCAGGAAAAGAAGCTGCGCGAATCGCTCGCCGCTCGCCGCGATGTGCTGGCGGAGGTGCTCGGCGCGCTGCAGCGCATGGGACTCAACCCGCCTCCGGCCATCCTGGTGAAGCCGGAAGATGCGCTGTCTTCGGTACGCAGCGCCATTCTTCTGGGTGCGGTGGTGCCGGAACTGCGGCACCGGGCCGACATCGTCATGACCGAGTTGAAGGAACTGTCGCGGGTGACGGTCTCGATCGAGGCGGAGCGCACGCGGCTGGCTGCGGCGGTCACCGACCAACTGGCCGAGAAGCAGCGGCTCAATCTGCTGCTTCAGGCCAAGGGACGGTTGCAGACCGAGACCGAAACAGCCTTGGCGGACGAACAAAAGAAGGCGCATGAGCTGGCGGCAAAAGCCTCAAGCCTCAAAGACCTGATCGCCTCTCTGGATGCCGAAGCGGAAAAAACCCGCAAGGCGGACGAAAAAGCCAGGCAGAATGCGGCCTCCCAGGCTGACGCGGATGCCAGGGAAGCGGCCGCTGCGGTCCCGGAAGCCAACCGCCTCGCTTCGTCCGTGCCATTCTCGGCGATGCAGGGGCAGGTGTCGTTGCCGGTGACCGGCAAGGTGCGGCGCCGTTTCGGCGGCGAAGACGGCACCGGCGGCACCATGCAGGGCGACATGGTTGCGACACAATCGGGCGCCATCGTCACGGCACCGGCGGATGGGAGTGTCCTCTATGCAGGACCATTTCGTTCCTATGGACAACTCTTGATCCTGAATGCTGGCGACGGTTATCATGTCGTTCTGGCGGGAATGAGCAAATTGAACGTAGCGGCAGGCCAGGCCGTGCTCGCGGGCGAGCCGATCGGAACCATGGGCGAGGCCCGCGTAGCGAGCACATCGGCAACGCAGAATGGAAATACCACGCTGGAGCTCTACATCGAGTTCCGCAAGGATGGAAAACCCGTCGATCCTAACCCATGGTGGGCGGAGCGATTCTCTGGAAGGACGTAAGATGATGCGGAAACTGTCGCTCTTGGTTGCCGGCGCGCTGATGGGCGCGTCTGCCATGAGCCTGGTTTATGGGGTTCCAAGCTCGGCGGCGAACGCGGCAGGCTCCGACACCTATAAGCAACTCGCCATTTTCGGCGATATCTTCGAGCGCGTGCGCGCGCAATATGTGACGCCGCCGGATGACAAGTCGCTGGTCGAAAATGCCATCAACGGCATGCTGTCGTCGCTCGACCCACATTCGTCCTACATGAACTCCGAGCAGGCGCAGGACATGCGCGTGCAGACCAAGGGCGAGTTCGGCGGCCTCGGCATCGAGGTCACGATGGAGAACGACCTGGTCAAGGTCATCACCCCGATCGACGATACGCCGGCAGCCAAGGCGGGTGTTATGGCCGGCGACTACATCGCCAAGATCGATGGCGACGAAGTGCGCGGCCTGACACTCAACGACGCCGTCGACAAGATGCGCGGCGCTGTCAACACGCCGATCAAGCTGACCATCCTGCGCCAGGGTGCCGACAAGCCGATCGAACTGACGGTCGTGCGGGACATCATCAAGGTCAAGGCAGTGAAGTTCCGCGTCGAGAACGACATCGGCTATATGAAGATCACGTCTTTCACCGAGAAGACCTATGACGATATGCAGAACGCAATCGCCGAGATCAAGAAACAGGTACCGAAGGACAAGCTGAAGGGTTATGTGCTCGACCTGCGGCTCAATCCGGGTGGCCTGCTCGACCAGGCTGTGTCGGTTTCGGACGCGTTCTTGAAGCGCGGCGAGATCGTTTCGACGCGTGGCCGCGATCCCAAGGATGTGACCCGTTTCGACGCCAAGTCGAAGACGACCGACGAGATCGACGGCAAGCCGCTGGTGGTGCTCGTCAACGGCGGCTCGGCCAGTGCCTCGGAAATCGTCGCCGGCGCGCTGCAGGACCTGAAGCGCGCGACGGTCGTCGGCACGCAGTCCTTCGGCAAGGGTTCGGTGCAGACCATCATCCCGCTCGGCGAAAACGGCGCGCTCCGGCTGACCACGGCGCTGTACTACACGCCGTCCGGCAAATCGATCCAGGGCAAGGGCATCACGCCTGACATCAAGGTCGATCAGCCGGTGCCGGCGGAACTGCAGGGTCGCGACCTGACCCGCGGCGAGTCCGACCTCAAGGGGCACATCAAGGGCGTCGAGGAAAGCTCGCAGGGCTCCGGTTCCGCCGCCTATGTGCCGCCGGATCCGAAGAACGACCTGCAGCTGATCTTCGCCGAGCAGCTGCTGCGCGGCGAAAAGACTGATGCGGCCTTCCCGCCGAACCCCGACAAGGCGGTGATGAACCAGTAAGGCTGGCGCGTCGGCGGCGGTTCTTTCAAAGGACACTGGCCGCTTGAACCAAGCAATGCGATGCTGCCGGGACCGCAAGGTTCCGGCAGTTTGATTCGGGGGCTTGCGCCGAGCGATTCCAGGAAAACCGCGTTGCGGTGTTCCGTCCGGAATTGCGTAAGGACAAGGAACAATGCGGGTCGCCGTTCTGTGGAAGCGGTGCATCGCATCGACGTACCGCGCAGGCGGCAGGGGTTGGCGGCTTGGCTGATTTCACCAAGGAGATCGAACGCCCGCTCGGACAATCTGTCCGGGCGTCCACGCCGCGTTCCGCGCGACGGTTGGGCCGCGGTCAGGTGGCTGCCGTCCTGGGGGTTCTGGTGGCGGTCGGTGCCTCAGCCTTGATTGCCTTTGGTGAAAAACCGTTCCGCAAACCGGTGGTCGTCGCCACGCCGGTGCCGCAGGAAACGAAGCCGGTCGAAACAGTGGCCCAGACGCCAGCGGCACCACCGAAGGTCACGGCGCAGCCAAAGAAGAGCGACGGGCCGCAGATCATCCGCGTTCAGCCCACCGATACGGGTGGGCAGGCCGGTATCGTCATCCAGGACGCTTCCGCCGTCGGCCAGAACCTGTCCGTTGCACACCTGCCCGACAAGGCGCTGATCGAAGACGGCGAAGGCGGTCCCCTGCCGATCCGCTCGGCGGACGGACGACGGCCGTTCGATGTCTACGCCCGTCCCTGGTCCGGCGCTCGCGGTGCCCGTGTCGCCATCGTCATCGGCGGACTCGCCGTGTCGCAGACCGGCACCCAGTCGGCGATCGCCAAGCTGCCGGGTGAAGTGACGCTCGCCTTTGCCTCGCAAGGCAACAGCATCGGCCGCTGGATGCAGGAGGCCCGCCGGCGTGGCCATGAGATCGTCATGCAATTGCCATTGGAACCGTTCGATTATCCCAATGTGAATCCCGGCCGCAGCACACTCACCGTCGATGCCACTGAAGAAGAAAACCTGAAGAACCTGCGCTGGGTGTTGTCGCGTACCACGAACTATACGGCGGTGATGAACTACATGGGCGCGCGTTTCTCCACCGATCCCCAGGCGTTCGGGCCAGTGATGGCGGAACTCGCCAGGCGCGGCATTGGGTATCTGGACGATGGCTCGTCGGCGCGCAGCATCGCGCCGGATCTCGCCAGGAAGGATGGCGTGCCGCTGGCGATCGCCGACACCGCGATCGATGGCGTGCAGGAGCGTGGCGCCATCCTGAAGAAGCTCGATGAGCTGGAAGCGACGGCGCGCGCCAAGGGATATGCCGTCGGCACCGGGTCGGCTTTCAACGTCACCGTCGATGCCGTCGTGTCCTGGGTGAACGAAGCCAAGAAGCGTGGCGTCGAGATCGTGCCGATCTCGGCGGTGGCGATCGATCCGGAACGGAAGTGAGCATGGCAAAGAACAAACTCGTCGATCCCGAAACCTTGCCCTATCGCCCCTGCGTCGGCGTCATGGTGCTGAACAGCGAGGGCCTGGTGTGGGTGGGGCATCGCATCGCCGAACCGGACAGCGAGTTTTCCGGCACGACGCAGCTCTGGCAGATGCCGCAGGGCGGCATCGACAAGGGCGAAGAGCCGCTCGTCGCGGCCAGGCGGGAGATCTACGAGGAGACAGGGATGAAAAGCCTCGATCTTCTGGCCGAGGCTGCTGACTGGATCAACTATGACCTGCCGCGGGATCTGGTCGGCATCGCCTTCAAGGGACGCTATCGCGGCCAGACACAGAAATGGTTCGCATTCCGCTTCCGCGGCGACGAAAGCGAAATCAAGATCAATCCGCCTCCTGGTGGCCACGACGCGGAGTTCGATGACTGGGGGTGGAAGCCGATGAGCGACCTGCCCGATCTCATCGTGCCTTTCAAACGCAGGGTCTACGAAGAGGTCGTTGCTGCCTTCCGGCATCTGGTGGCATAACCGTTGCGGGAGCCAATCGTATTGCCGCACGGGGTCGAAGATGGTCGATGCCGCCAGGATTTCCGGAGCTAGACGACCCGAATTGACTGACAACCCGATCAATTTGCCCGCGCAGCCCGATGAGGCTGCAGCCGGCGCTATCCTCACCATCGATCTTGGTGCGATTCGCGAAAACTACCGTCGCCTGAAGGCGCATCTCGACGGCGTTGCCTGCGCCGGCGTCGTCAAGGCCGACGGTTACGGGCTTGGTGCCGTGCAGGTGGCGAATGCCCTGCGCAAGGAAGGCTGCGACACCTTCTTCGTCGCCCATCTGTGGGAAGGCATCGTGCTGCGCGATGCCCTGGGCACTGGGCCAGCGATTTTCGTGCTGCACGGGTTTCTGCCGGGATCGGAGGCACAGGGTGAGGCAGCCGGACTTATCCCGGTCGTCAACAGCACCGGACAGCTTGCCGCCTGGCGCAATCTCGCTCGCCAGCTTGGCAAGAAGCTGCCGGCGGCGATCCAGGTCGACAGCGGCATGTCGCGTATCGGCCTTGCCCCGGTCGAGGTCGAAGCGCTGGCAGCCGATCCGTCGGCCTTCGACGGCATCGAACTCAGGCTGGTGATGAGCCATCTGGCCTGCGCCGATGAACCGGAGCACGGCGCCAACGAGGCGGAACGGCTGCAGTTCGAACGGCTGCGCCGCATGCTTCCGCCGGCGCCGCTTTCCTTCGCCAATTCCTCCGGCATCTTCCTCGGCAAGCCCTACCATCACGACCTTGCCCGCCCGGGAGCGGCTCTTTACGGCATCAACCCGACGCCGGGTCGCAAGAACCCGATGCAGCCGGTGATCAAGCTGGAAGCCAAGGTGCTCCAGACCCGGCAGATCAGCGGCGGGGCAGGGGTCGGCTACGGCCACACCTTTCACGCCACGGGTCCGCTCCGGACCGCGACGATCACCCTTGGTTATGCCGATGGCTGGCATCGCCGCACGTCTGCGGCCGCCTTTTTCGAAGGCGTCGAGCTGCCGTTCATCGGCCGCGTATCGATGGATTCAATCATCCTCGATGTTTCCGCGCTGCCTGAAGGACGTCTGAAGGAAGGCGATCTGGTCGAGCTCATCGGCCCGTTTCACCCGCTCGACACGGTGGCGGATGTCGCCGGTACGATCGGCTATGAGGTGCTGACCAGCCTTGGCCATCGCTTCCACCGGCGCTACGTCGGCGGCTGAACGATCCCGTCATGCTTGACAAGCCGTGCCGGGTCGGCAAGGCTCGTGACATGAGCACCCTTGCCCATATCCAGACCTGCTTCAGGATCTGCCCCATCGCGGGAGCGTAGCCCCGGCGCGGACGCCTTCGTGCGTCCGTCCGTACCGGGGCTTTTTTCAAAAAACAGAACTGAATTTCGAGCCGAAGGCGGTGCGAACGCGCGTCGGTTCGATTGAAGGGCCGCCACGCGTGTGGCCGGCCACGCATCGTTCCGATGCATCATCAACCCGAAGGATTCCACCATGCAAAGATCAATCAAGGTTCGTCCGCCCGACACCATTCTGGTGACCGCCAATGACCATGGCCGCCTGACCGGCCTGGCGCGGGCATCGCTCGACCGGCTGCCCGATACCGCCGAAGAACTGCTTTCCGAGATGGATCGCGCCACCGTGGCCGCTCCCGGAACCCTGCCGGACACCGTCGTGCGGATGGGATCCACGATCCTTGCCCGCAATGGCGGTGGCGCCGAGCAGCGGATGACGCTGGTGTATCCAGCCGAAGCCGACATTGCCACCCAACGCATTTCCATACTTACGCCGCTGGGAACCGCCCTGATCGGCGCCGCGGTTGGTGACTGCGTTCGCTGGATCACGCGCGACGGTCGCGAAATGACGCTCGACATTGTTGCCGTCGAGCCGCCGCATGCGGATCGCGTCGAGGCTCGGGCATGAACAGGACCTGCCGCCTCACCACCAAGGATTTCGCCATTCTCGAAACGATGCTGGAACGTCGGCGCGCCCTGGATGATCCGCTTGCACAGCTGCTCGAAAAGAAGCTCGCCAATGCCAGCGTGGTTTTGCTCGATTCCATCGACGCCGATGTCGTGACCATGAACAGCCGCGTCACATTTCGTATCGGTGCCAATCCGGCGGAGACACGCACCGTGATCCAGAACGAGGTGCGCGGCGTCGTTGGCGCCAGCCTGCCGGTGACGACGCCATGGGGACTTTCGCTGCTTGGCATGGCGGAGGGCGAAGCCGGTTTCGTCGAACGGCCGGCAGGCGAAATCGAGCCGATCCGGGTGGTCAAGGTGTTGTTCCAGCCGGAAGCGGCGCGTCGCGCGAGCATCGCCCGACAGGCCCGGCCGCCACTCCGACTGGTCTACAGTGCCAATAGCATTGTGCCACCACTTGGCGCGGTGGAGAAAATCCGGCAGACAGGGGCCGATGACGACCCGGCTGGGCCAACGGCGGCTTGACCGGGTTGGAGCGTCTCTCATCCATCCGGATGCCGGGGCGTTTCGAGTTTGAGGTTGCGCATCGCGCCTGCCGAAGATCATTCTGATTTCGGGCGCCGATGCGCTGGAGCCGAATGCCACCAGGGCATTCTGCTCCATCTGGTTGTTTTGTCGTGACCCCGCAACTTTCGGGATCATGTTCTAGGAGCGGGGCGTATGAGAATTCTGGTGCTTGGAAGCGGCGTCATCGGGGTGACCGCCGCCTACTATCTGGCGGAAGCCGGCCATGAGGTGACGGTGGTGGACCGCCAGGGCGGTCCGGCGCTGGAAACCAGTTTCGGCAACGCCGGCGAGGTTTCGCCGGGCTATTCTTCGCCTTGGGCAGGCCCCGGCGTTCCGGTCAAGGCGATCAAGTGGTTGCTGATGCATTTCGGGCCGCTGGTGATCCGCCCCAAGGTCGACCCGGCCATGGTGTCCTGGGTGCTGAAGATGCTGCGCAACTGTACCGAGGCACGTTATGCCGTGAACAAGGCGCGTATGGTGCCGATCGCCGAATACAGCCGCGATTGCCTGAAGGCGCTGCGTGGCGAAATCGGCATCGAGTATGACGAACGCGCCAAAGGTACCTTGCAGCTCTTCCGCAACCAGAAACAGCTTGACGGCACTGCCGGCGACATCGAGGTGCTGAAGCAGTTCGGCGTGCCCTACGAGGTGCTCGATCCGGCCGGCTGCATCGGCGCTGAGCCGGCTTTGGCCAATGTGAAAGGCAAGTTCGTTGGCGGCCTGCGCCTGCCGGGCGATGAAACCGGCGACTGCAAGATGTTCACCGAACGGCTTGCCGAACACGCGGCCAGGCGTGGCGTGAGTTTCCGCTTCAACACCGCGATCAAGGGTATTGCCACCGAGGGCGGGCGCATCGCCGGTGTCGACACCAGTGAAGGGCTGCTGACGGCGGATGCCTATGTCTGTGCGCTTGGCAGCTACTCTCCGATCATGCTGAAACCGCTCGGACTTTCGATCCCGGTTTATCCGATCAAGGGTTACTCCATCACGGTGCCGATCTCCGATGCGGCCGGCGCGCCGGAATCGACCGTCATGGACGAGACCTACAAGGTGGCGATCACGCGGCTGGGCGATCGTATCCGTGTCGGCGGTACGGCCGAGATTTCGGGCTACGATCTTGCTCTGCGCCCGGCGCGGCGCGCGACGCTCGAACATTCGGTCACCGATCTGTTCCCGCGCGGCGGCGATGTGTCGAAGGCCAGCTTCTGGTGCGGGCTCAGGCCGATGACGCCGGACGGTCCGCCGATCATCGGCAAGACGCGCTACGACAACCTCTTCCTCTCCACCGGCCATGGCACGCTGGGCTGGACCATGGCCTGCGGATCGGGGCGGGTGCTGGCCGACATCGTATCGGGCAGGAAGCCGGACATCGACGTCAGCGAACTCGGCATGTCCCGCTACGCCTGATCCTGTTTTTTCAACACGCCGAAACCGAAGTTTCGGCGGGTTGAATGCTTGTGTTGCCTGCCGGGCTACGTCGTCAGCGAACGCGGCTGGTCTTCCGACTGGTACATCGAGATCTGGTGGCCGTCGGGATCGGCCACTTCGGCCGACCATCCTCCCGGGGCATGGCTGACCGGCGTGACGATTGTAGCGCCTTTCGCCGCCAGACCGGCAACGACATCGTCAATGCCGCCTTCGGCGATCTCGAAGACGATGATGGGCGAATTGCCCGGCCTCGATTCCTGCTGGAAGAAGATCAGCTCGATGCCGTTGGCGGTCTTCGCCATCAGCCAGTCATGGCCATCGCCTGCATCGCCCATGTTCTCGATATCGAGGCCGAGAACGTCGCGATAGAAGGTTTCGGTGCGGCTGATGTCAGCGACGAAATAGCAGATGCTGCCAAGCTTTCTGTTGCGAAACACGGGTGTCTACTCCTGGTTCGAGGGTTTGCGTTGGCTCTGTTGCCGCGCCATGCCGATTTGTGAGGGGATGCTCACCAAAAAAAGATGACCGTCAGGATCATGGCTGGCGAGAAGCACGCCGTCGCGGCGGGCCGGCCCAAGAAGCGCGCGGCGGATGCGGCCGAAATACAATGTACCGTCGAGACCGGGGATCTCCTCCAGCCGGCTTCCGCCGGCGTCACGCCAACGCCGTCTGATTTCGGCGATGCGTTGCCGCAGGGCGGAGTCGGAGAGCTGCAGCAGCCAGCGGATTTCCTGGCGGGTATGGCCGGTCAATGCGAGCAGCGCGGTGGTTTGGAGCGCTGCGGGCAGCGTCGCCACAAAGGCGGTGGGCATGATCTCCTGGGTGACGGACACTGCCGGTTCAGCCTGCCAGCGGGTTTCGCGCTGGCGCCGTCGGACGGCGGTGCGGGCTTCGAATGCGGCCCGCTTGCGGATGGCGCCCTGCAGCCATCGGCGATTGTCGGGGCAGGAGAGATCGTAGCGGCCGGCCTCGATGGCCGAAAGCAGCACGGCCTGGAGAAGATCGTCCGCCTCGTCCGGCCGTCTCGACGCACGCTGAGCCTGGCGCAGGAGTTCGACATAGGGTCGTGACAGCAAGGTTTTCTCCCGGGCTTAAAGAAACAGGGCTCGATCCTTTTCGACAAGCCCGGCAATGAAGGATGCCACCACCTGGATGCGCCTGAGCTGGCGCACGCTCTCATGGTAGACCAGCCAGTAGGCGCGCCGGATGGGGGGGGCCGCTTCCACCGACACCAGCTCCGGCATCGACCGGGCGACAAAGGTGTGCAGGATGCCGACACCGGCGCCGGAGCGCACGGCTTCGGCCTGGCCCATGGCCGAGGATATGCCGAATGTGGAACGCCAGTCGTGGCTGAACTCGGCAGCGTAGTCGAGCGACTGGCTGACGATCAGGTCGGGCACGTAGCCGATCAGCGTATGATCCTTCAGCTCCTCCCGGTTCCGGGGCAAACCATGTCTGTCGGCATAGGCGCGCGAGGCATAGAGGCCAAGTGTGTAGTCGACAAGCTTGCCGGCAACGAGCCTGCCTTCCGTCGGTCGTTCGACGGTGATCGCGATATCCGCTTCCCGGCGGGACAGGGAAAATGAACGCGGCACCGGCACCAGTTGCACGGTGAGCTCGCGATGCAGGGCGGTCAGTGCGCCGAGCCGCGGTGCGAGATAGGCGACACCGAAGCCGTCGGGCGCGCCGATGCGCACCGTGCCGGAAATGTCGTCGCCTTCGCCGGCAACCGTCGAGCGGGCGGCAATCATCTCAGCTTCCATGCGCTCGGCGATGTCGAGGAACCTTTCGCCGGCAGGCGTCAGTTCGGACCCTGTGGTGAGCCGCCGAAACAGTTTGGTGCGCAAGGCCTCTTCGAGCGTAGCGATGCGCCGGGAGACCGTGGCATGGTTCAGCTCCAGGCGCCTGGCCGCGCCCAGTATCTGGCCGGTGCGGGCGACGGCAAGGAAGATGCGCACGTCGTCCCAGTTCATGATATCTCCATGGCGGTTGCAGCATCCCGATGGCGAGGAAGTCGATCGTATCTTTGCGTCGTTTGATGCTTGTGTCCAGATCGATGTACGATTTTTGCACAACGGCTGCGATTTCCCTCGCGTTGCGTTCCAGCCTTTAAAGACCGACAATGGCTTCAATCAAAATCCAGGGAGAGAACCATGATCGACTACGGTCATTTCATCGGTGGCAAGCGTGTCGCCGGCACCAGCGGGCGCAGGCAGGATGTGATGCAGCCGATGGACGGCACGGTGCGCGGCACCGTGGCGCTGGCCTCGAAGTCGGAACTGCGCGCCGCTGTCGAGAACGCCAAGGCGGCGCAAGTGAAATGGGCAGCCGTCAATCCGCAGCGCCGCGTACGCGTGCTGATGAAGTTCCTGGAACTCGCCAACCGTGAATATGACTCGCTGGCCGACATTCTGGCGCGCGAGCACGGCAAGACCATCGCCGACGCCAAGGGCGACATCCAGCGCGGCCTGGAAGTGGTCGAGGTCTGCATCGGCGCGCCGCACATGATGAAGGGCGAATTCACCGATGGCGCCGGCCCTGGCATCGATGTCTATTCCATGCGCCAGCCGCTCGGCGTCGTTGCGGGCATCACGCCGTTCAACTTCCCGGCGATGATCCCGCTGTGGAAGATCGCCCCGGCGATCGCCTGCGGTAACGCCTTCATCCTGAAGCCGTCCGAGCGTGATCCGGGCGTGCCGCTGAGGATTGCCGAGCTCTTCATCGAGGCCGGCCTGCCGGAAGGTGTCCTCAACGTCGTCAACGGCGACAAGGAAGTGGTCGACGCCATTCTCGACGATCCGGATATCAAGGCCGTTGGCTTTGTCGGCTCGACGCCGATCGCGCAGTACATCTATTCGCGCGGTTGCGCGGCCGGCAAGCGCGTGCAGTGCTTCGGCGGCGCCAAGAACCATATGATCATCATGCCCGATGCCGACATGGACCAGACCGTCGACGCACTGATCGGCGCCGGTTACGGCTCGGCTGGCGAACGCTGCATGGCCATCTCCGTCGCGGTCCCGGTCGGCAACGACACCGCCAACCGGCTGATGGAAAAGCTGATCCCGCGCGTCGAGAGCCTGAAGGTTGGCCCATCGACCGATTCCGCCGCCGATTTCGGTCCGGTCGTGACCAAGCAGGCACTGGAGCGCATCAAAGGTTATGTCGATCTCGGTGTGAAGGAAGGCGCGAAGCTCGTCGTCGATGGCCGTGGTTTCAAGATGCAGGGCTACGAGGACGGCTACTACATGGGTGGCTGCCTGTTCGATGATGTGACGCCTGACATGACGATCTACAAGGAAGAGATCTTCGGCCCGGTGCTGTCGGTGGTGCGCGCGCCGCGCTACGAGGATGCGATCAAGCTCGCCAACGACCATGAGATGGGCAACGGCGTTGCCATCTTCACCCGCGACGGCGATGCGGCGCGTGACTTTGCCAGCCGCGTGCAGGTCGGCATGGTCGGCGTGAACGTGCCGATCCCGGTTCCGATTGCCTACTACACCTTCGGCGGATGGAAGGCGTCGTCGTTCGGCGATCTCAACCAGCACGGCCCCGATGCCTTCCGCTTCTACACCAAGACCAAGACGGTCACCTCGCGCTGGCCGTCGGGCATCAAGGATGGTGCCGAATTCGTCATCCCGACGATGAACTAGCCCGACGGTTTCCGGTTGCACGTCCTCGCCGCAGGGCGGCTGCGGAGCGTGCGGCAGGGCATAAAGGATGGTGCGTAATTCGTCATTCCGACGATGAACTAGCCCGACGATGAATTGATCGTCGTGGAGAAAAAAACGGGCGCTTCGGCGCCCGTTTTTTTATGCTTCGTCTTCTTCCTCGGCTCCCGGCTGGTATTCAAGCAGGTCGCCGGGCTGGCAGTCGAGCTCGGCGCATATTCGCGACAGGGTCGAGAAACGCACGCCCTTTACCTTGCCGGATTTGAGCAGCGAAAGGTTCTGCTCGGTGATGCCGACCTTGCCGGCAAGTTCCTTGGACCGCACCTTGCGGCGCGCCAGCATGACATCGAGGTTGACGATTATGGGCATCAGATGAACCGCTTGTTCTCGTCTTCGATCCGGGCGGCGACGGTCATCAGATGGCCGAACATCACCAGTACGCCGGAGACCAGCAAGGTAAGCAGTTCGGGTGAGCCGAAACCGATGCTGACGAAGCGATGGCCGGGTGGCATGTCGATCGACAGGATCAGCGAGACGACAGGTCGCGACACAAGTGCGATCAGCGCGTTGATGAAGAACGCGATCCCGGAACGGCGCAGCCAGCGCGCGGTCTCGATGCCGATCGTCTCATGCCGGGCGATTCCGCGAAACGCCAGGCGCAGGCTGAACAGGCCGGCCAAAAGCGGAACTGTCTGAACCATGAAGACGGCCATCAGCAGAAAGGCAGTCATGGCCGAACCCTGGCCTGGAGCGGCGAAACCATACTGCTCTGCGGCGAAGGGCGCGATCTTGTCCGGCTGGGCAAGTGCCCATGCCAGCCCAATTCCGGCCACCGCCAGGATCACCACGACAATCGCAGTGACCAGAAACTCCAGCCGCCGGCTCAGCCGGCGAGCCTGCTCGCGTTCTGTCATGACAAGGTCCTTAAATTGCCAATTGCATTTATTATCGTAAAACAATAATTACTGGCTGTCAAATATGGATAAGCCACATGTTCAAACGTATCTCGCGTGCCTGTCTGTTCGTTGTGACCCTGAGTGTTTCCGGCTGTGCCTCGGTCACTCCCTCCGCGCTTCTCAAACTTGCGGCAATGGATCCATTGTCGGCGGATCCGAAAGTCCTCGCTATCGCTGCTGTGATGCCGGCGGCGCTCAAATTGCGGACTGGCGATGTCGTGCTGGATATTTCCCTGCAAGCGCCGGCACCCTTTGGACCCGTGCATGAAACGGTGCTGCTCGAAATCGTCGACGGCGATAAGGCGCCTGGCGTGGCGGCGAGCCACAGTTTCGAACACACCCAGCAAGCCAGGGTCGCGGGGAAGGACGTCGAGCGGCTGGCGGCCGGATTGGCGAAAGCCCGCGCGTATCGGAAGACCGGGCAGCGCGGCGGAAAGGGCAGCATTTCCGTGACGATCAAGGGCGGTTGCCGTGCCGGCGCTGTCCACGACGGTCCGCTGACAGCAGCGATCTATATGCGCTTGAAGCCGGGCGAAAGGTTCTTCCCGGTGACGACGGCGATCGATTTGCGCGCACTGTTCGGCAAGGACGGCATCGCGCGCTTCCCGGTCTGTACGGGTGGGTGAACCGATCGCTTGTTTTCGTCGGAACAACCACCATATCGATTCATGAGACCCTGCAATAAGCAGGGAATGGAAGCCAGAAGGAGCGACGCGATGAGGTCGCCGCATCCAGCCTGGAGCGTATCGGTATACTGAGGCTGCCCATGTGCCTCCCTTTGCCGATATGCCAGGGCGAAGGAAGTGCCGGATGGCACGCTATCCTGTTTTTCGATGGTTGAGGTTGGCGGCGGCTGCCTTGCCGATGGCGTTTCTGCCGTTGCAGGCGGAGGCGCAAATTGGTTGCGGCACGCGTGACGTCATCGTTGCCAGACTTGGTCAGCTCTTCCACGAGCATCGGATCGGCTACGGCCTTGTTGGCCAGGCCG
Source organism: Mesorhizobium sp. UC74_2 (assembly GCF_042701485.1). NCBI lineage: Bacteria > Pseudomonadati > Pseudomonadota > Alphaproteobacteria > Hyphomicrobiales > Phyllobacteriaceae > Mesorhizobium > Mesorhizobium sp. UC74_2. The sequence goes on from NZ_CP170562.1 coordinate 5,845,968, forward strand.
CCGTTGTCGAGATCTATGTTTCCATGGCCGGTACCTGGACGGTGCTGATGACCGATGTGAGCGGTCGGACCTGCATCGTCGGCGCGGGTGAGGGATGGGAAAACACACTGACGGCAGACGTCAGGGAGCGCGACAGCTGAGCAGGCGTCACCGCATCGCGGCGGCCTGGGCATGCAGGCGCAGCAGAGCCATCAGCCTGTCGGCTTCAGCTGCGGCCGCATCCTGATCGCGCTCCAGGATGGCGCGGATCAGTGTGACGTGATTTCCGGCGACTTCGGCGAGGCCTGTGCCGCTTTGGAAACGGAACCAGAAACGGCGGCTGTGTGTCTGCAGGGGGGCGACGAGCCGGGCGGCGAATTGGTTGTCCGCAGCGAGCGCCATTGCCTCGCCGATCGATTTGTCGGCTTCGAGGTATCCGATGACATTGCCGGTGACGACTGCGTCGTGAATGGCGAGCGCGGTCGCTTGCAGGCGAGCGACGATTTCCTGGGTGGCGAAACGGGCGGCCGAGCGTGCGAGAATGATTTCGATGCCGCGACGCGCGTCGAGCACCTTCAGCCAGTCGGCGGCGTGGAGGAGGGCGATTTCGAGACCGGCGCGGGGACGAACCGCAACGAGCCCCTCCCAGGCGAGGCGCTGGATGGCCTCTCTGACCGGGGTCCGGCCGAGCGATGTTTTTTCGATCAGGGCCTTTTCAGTGGTCACTCTGCCGGGAGCGAGTTCGAGCGTGACGATCATTTTTTCGAGAACGCGATAGGCTTTGGCGCTCGCCGATTCAGCGGCTTCGCCGCGTTCCGCTACAGGCACGTTTGTGTTCAAGGCACGTCGTCCGGAGTAGATATACTTTTGATATATCAGCCGGCAAAGCCAGCTGAAGCAAGGAAGTCATAAGAGATATGTCAGTGATATATCAAGGCGAAATGCCCGCTCGATATACTGGGCTCCGGACTGTCCTCAGCAAAATTCAGGGCAAACACCGTGCTTGATCCCGTGTGACTGCAGAGTGCCCGAGTACGTCCTGGTGTTGGACCTGGTTCTGCCTGACAGGAAGATCGAACCACTGACGATTGCGGGCAAAAGGCGGCGCAATCGAAGGCAGGCGTCCGCCGTTGTCGCGAGGGAGACTGCGGCGGCGCTGACAATTCGGCTCCATGGCGTGGCTTGCCCGAAGGCGGGCTGAGGTCGGACAATGGTAGCGTTGGCGAAGCACCCGCCGGAGCGTGCTCAGGTGTCAGGTGTCGAAAGGCAGTGGCGGCCGGCAGGTCTGCATCGATCGGGAGTTGAGAGCACATCGAGGGATCGAATATGACTTTCGTCGATGGTCGTGACGCGCTCCCGAGGGCTTTATCGCCAACTAAGGTTTCCCAAACGGGTTTGTCGACGAATAAGGAGGAAAAGTGACGGGTCCGAATGACGCAAGGATTCGTCTTCTCAACCGATTTTGAAGACTGAAACTTCGAAAATGGGTGCAAACTAATTCGGAATCGTCAAAGACATTGCTTTGTGCCAATGATACGGTCCGCCATAGTCCACAACCGGGCAACGATAATAAGGCAGTCGCGAGGCGTGTGGGAAACACGCGCCAGGCGGTAGAAAAATGCCGTTGCAATCTGGATTTGAGACCTTAGGACTAGGGGAAATTACGAGAGAGGCGCGCCAGGGCAGGCGACGTCTCAGGGGAGCCTCGGGAATATGCAGTATTTCGTTCAGCAGCTTGTGAACGGGCTGACGCTCGGGTCCATTTATGGACTCATCGCGATCGGCTACACGATGGTCTACGGCATCATCGGTATGATCAACTTCGCCCATGGCGATATCTTCATGGTCGGGGCGTTCACGGCGCTGATCGTGTTCCTGATCCTCGGTGCCATGTTTGCTTCAGTGCCGGTGGTCATTGCGCTGTTGATCATGATGATCGTCGCGATGCTGCTTACAGGTCTCTACAACTGGACGATCGAAAAAGTCGCCTATCGCCCCCTGCGCGGTTCCTTCCGTCTTGCCCCGTTGATCACCGCCATCGGCATGTCGATCGCCCTCTCCAATTTCGTGCAGGTCACGCAGGGTCCGCGCAACAAGCCGATCCCGCCGATGGTCAGCCAGGTCTACAACATCGGCGGCATATCCGTTTCGCTGAAGCAGATCATCATCGTCGTCGTCACGGCGTTGCTGCTGGCGCTGTTCTGGTACCTGGTCAACAAGACCGCACTCGGCCGCGCCCAGCGCGCCTGCGAGCAGGACCGCAAGATGGCCGCGCTGCTCGGCATCGATGTCGACCGCACCATCTCCATCACCTTCATCATGGGTGCGGCGCTTGCCGCCGTCGCCGGTACGCTGTTCCTGATGTATTACGGCGTCGTCTCCTTCTCCGATGGCTTCGTGCCAGGTGTGAAGGCCTTCACGGCAGCTGTCCTCGGCGGCATCGGCTCATTGCCTGGCGCTGTGCTCGGCGGCCTGCTCATAGGCTTCATCGAAAGCATGTGGTCGGCCTATTTCTCCATCGACTACAAGGACGTCGCCGCCTTCTCGATCCTGGCGATCGTGCTGATTTTCCTGCCTTCCGGCATCCTCGGCCGGCCAGAAGTCGAAAAGGTCTGACCCCATGGCCGTCACCGTTTCCAACAACACGGGCGACGCTGTCGCCAACCCGATGGCTCGCGCTCTCCGCGAGGCGATCTATGCCGGCCTCGTCGCGTTCGGGCTCTTCGTCCTGCTCATTGGCCTGAGGACCGACCAGAACATCCGCAACGAACTGGTGCTCATCCAGCGCTGGGGTTTGCTTGCTGTCGTGGTGGGCATCACCGCGCTTGGCCGTTTCCTCTACGTGGCCTTCGCCATACCGGCGATGGAGCGCGCCAAGGCAGAGAAGGCGGCCGCGCCCGCCGCGGTCGCCGAACCGGGGTTCGTTCGCCGCAATTTCAACTCGCTCGGCATTGCCGCTCTGGTGCTCTATCCAATCCTGGTGGTGTCGCTGGTCGGGTTCCAGAGCTCGCTGAAATGGGTCGACAATTTCGGCATCCAGATCCTGATCTACGTGATGCTGGCATGGGGTCTGAATATCGTCGTCGGCCTGGCCGGCCTGCTCGACCTCGGTTATGTCGCCTTCTATGCGGTGGGCGCCTATGCCTACGCCCTGCTCGGCACACATTACGGGCTGTCGTTCTGGATCCTGCTGCCTGCTGCCGGCATCATGGCTGCTTTCTGGGGTATCCTGCTCGGCTTCCCGGTCCTGCGCCTGCGCGGTGACTATCTTGCAATCGTCACGCTGGCCTTCGGCGAGATCATCCGCCTGGTGCTGATCAACTGGCGCGAGGTAACCAATGGCGCCGCCGGCATCTCCGGCATTCCCAAGGTCTCGTTCTTCGGCCTGATGTCGTTCAACGTGTCGGACCCGAACTACATTGCCAAGGTGCTGGGCATCGCCCAGTCGGGCGCCTACTACAAGATCTTCCTGTACTACCTCATCCTGGCCATGGCGCTGGTCACCGCCTTCGTCACCATCCGGCTGCGCCGCATGCCGGTGGGGCGGGCCTGGGAAGCGCTGCGCGAGGACGAGATCGCCTGCCGCTCGCTCGGCATCAACACCACCACCACCAAGCTCACGGCGTTTGCCACCGGCGCGATGTTCGGCGGTTTCGCCGGCTCCTTCTTCGCCGCCCGGCAAGGTTTCGTATCGCCGGAATCCTTCGTCTTCATCGAATCGGCCATCATCCTGGCGATCGTGGTGCTGGGCGGCATGGGTTCGCTCGGCGGCATCGCGGTCGCGGCGGTCGTGATGATCGGCGGCACCGAAATCCTGCGAGAGCTGGATTTCCTGAAAGTCGTGTTCGGACCGGACTTCACGCCTGAGCTCTACCGCATGCTCCTGTTCGGCATGGCCATGGTCATCGTCATGTTGTGGAAGCCACGCGGCTTCGTCGGCAGTCGAGAACCGACTGCGTTCCTCAAGGAACGAAAAGCGGTTTCAAGCTCCTTCACCAAGGAAGGACACGGCTGATGGATGCGAGCCCTGCCATGAACAAGACGCTTCTTCAGGTCGAGCACCTGTCGATGAAATTCGGCGGACTGGTCGCCATCGGCGACCTGTCCTTCGAGGCCAGGCGCGGCGAGATTACGGCGCTGATCGGTCCGAACGGGGCCGGCAAGACGACGGTGTTCAATTGCATCACCGGCTTCTACAAGCCGACCGAAGGCATGATCCGCTTCACCGGTGAGGGTGGCTCGGAATTCCTGCTGGAACGCATGCCGGACTTCCAGATCACCGCCAAGGCCAAGGTCGCTCGTACGTTCCAGAACATCCGCCTCTTCTCGGGAATGACGGTGCTGGAAAACCTGCTCGTCGCCCAGCACAACAAGCTGATGAAGGCTTCGGGCTATACGATTGTCGGCCTGCTTGGCCTCGGTAATTACCGCCGCGTGTCAGGTGAATCGGTCGAACTGGCCAAGCACTGGCTGGAAAAGGCCGATCTGATGGACCGCGCGGACGATCCCGCCGGCGACCTGCCCTATGGCGCGCAGCGCCGGCTCGAAATTGCCCGCGCCATGTGTACCGGTCCGGAACTGCTGTGTCTCGACGAGCCTGCCGCCGGCCTCAATCCGAAGGAATCGCTGGCGCTCAACGATCTGCTTCTGGACATCAAGAACAGCACCGGTACGTCGATCCTGCTCATCGAGCACGACATGTCGGTGGTGATGCAGATCTCCGACCACATCGTGGTGCTGGAATATGGCCGCAAGATCTCCGATGGCGATCCGGCTTCCGTGCGCTCCGACCCCAAGGTCATCGCCGCCTATCTCGGTGTCGACGACGAGGAAGTGGAGACCGTGCTCACCGACGTCGGTGATGAGAACATCATCGAACAGCTCGAGGCGCACCCCGATACCGCACATGGGCCAAGCACGTCGGCCTCGATGATGGCCGGCCCGATCAGCGAGACGATCGACCACGTCGAAGGTGAGCGGGTGACCGTTTCCAAGGGAGCATCGAAGGCCGCACTCGTGGAGGCGCGGGCCAATGTCGCGTCGGAGGCTTCCGCACTGGCAGGTGTCAAGACATCCAAAGGCAAGCCGGTGACGGCGACCGCCCCCTCAAAACCTGCTGCCAAGGCAGGCGGAAAGACCGCTGCCAGGTCAGCAGCCGCGAACCCGGTGGCCGTCGCAACCACACCCGCAGCCAAAACCACAAAAGCTGCAGCGCCGGCAACAAAGCCAGCAACCGGCAAGACACCCGCGGCCAAGCCGGCCGTTGCCGGGGGCATCTCCAACCGGCTCTCGGCACCGCGCGGCGGCAAGGCCGACAACCTGACCCGCATCAAGGGCATCGGCTCGGTCAACGAAAAGAAGCTGAACGACCACGGCATCTATCATTTCGACCAGATCGCTGCCTGGAAGAAGGCCGATGTCGTTGCGGCGGAAGCCTATCTCGCCTTTGACGGGCGCATTGCCCGTGAAGACTGGATCGGCCAGGCAAAGCTGCTTGCAAAAGGCAAGGAAACGGAGTTCTCGCGTCGGGTCGATGCGGGCGATGTACCAACCAGCCATGTGTCGGCAAAGTCCGCAGCGGCCAAGCGCGGAGGACGTAAATAATGGCCGGTGCACCGCTGCTCGATATCAAGGGTGTCCACACCTACTACGGCAACATCCGGGCACTGAACGGCGTCAACGTCAGCGTCAACGAGGGCGAGATCGTCGCTCTGATCGGGGCTAACGGCGCCGGCAAGTCGACGCTGATGATGACGGTCTTCGGCGCACCGCGTGCGCGTACCGGAACGATCACCTTCGCGGGTACCGACATCACGCAGATGCCGACGCACGAAATCGCCAGGCTGCGCATCGCGCAGTCGCCGGAAGGCCGTCGCATCTTCCCGCGCATGACGGTGATGGAAAACCTGCAGATGGGGGCCAGCCTCGACAACCTCAAATATTACAGCGAGGACGTCGAAAAGGTCTTCACCCTGTTCCCGCGCCTCAAGGAGCGTATCGGCCAGCGTGGCGGCACGCTGTCGGGCGGCGAACAGCAGATGCTGTCGATCGGGCGCGCGTTGATGGCGCGACCGAAACTGCTTTTGCTGGATGAGCCATCGCTCGGTCTTGCGCCGCTGATCGTCAAGCAGATCTTTGACGCCATTCGCGAACTCAATCGCACGCAGGGGCTGACGGTGTTCCTGGTCGAGCAGAACGCCTTCGGTGCGTTGAAGCTCGCCACGCGCGGCTACGTCATGGTGAACGGCAACGTCACCATGAGCGGCACCGGCAAGGACCTGCTCGCCAATCCGGAAGTTCGCGCCGCCTATCTCGAAGGCGGCCATCACTGAGTTAGGGGTCTTCATCATGCAAGGCATCATCTATGAGGAAGCCTCCGTCTGGCAGTTCTTCTTCGTCACCTGCCTGTTGGGCGGATGGGCAGCGTGGATGACAGGAAGGGCCTGCGCGCAGACATGGCGCACACGACCAATGCTGTTCCTCTACATTCTCGGCCTGGGGCTCGGCGTACGGTTCATCCACCACGCTCTTTTCGAAGGCACGATGTTCACGCTGCAATTCTACGTCGTCGACACGATCGTGCTGATGGTGCTGGCTTTCCTCGGCTACCAATATACCCGCACCAATCAAATGGTGTCGCAGTATAGCTGGCTATACGAAAAGGTTTCGCCGCTCAGCTGGAAGGCAAAAGGCTGACATTTTTGGCTCGTGCGCCTCGACCAAGAATCGGCGTGACAAGGCCTTAAAATGAGGCAAAGTACGTTTTCTGCGATTGGGGTGGGCATCGCGTGAAAACTCTATCATCGCCCGCCCGGGAAATGGGAGCGTTTCAATGAAAAAATCACTTTTGTCCGCCGTGGCCCTGACCGCGCTGGTCGCGTTCAGCGGCAACGCGTGGGCTGACCTTCAGATTGCCGTTGGTGCCCCGATCACTGGCCCCAATGCTGCCTTCGGCGCGCAGTTGCAGAAGGGTGCCGAAATGGCCATCGCCGAGATCAATGCGGCTGGCGGCATCAATGGTGAGCAGGTCAAGCTTTCGGTTGGCGACGACGTCTCTGATCCGAAGCAGGGTATTTCGGTCGCAAACAAGTTCGTTGCTGACGGCGTCAAGTTCGTGGTTGGCCACTTCAACTCGGGTGTGTCGATCCCGGCCTCGGAAGTCTATGCCGAAAACGGCATCGTCGAGGTGACGCCAGCCGCCACCAACCCGGTTTTCACCGAACGTGGTCTGTGGAACGTGTTCCGCACCTGCGGTCGTGACGACCAGCAGGGTGGCATCGCCGGTGCCTACATCGCCAAGAACTTCAAGGACGCCAAGATCGCGGTCATCCACGACAAGACCCCTTATGGCCAGGGCCTCGCCGACGAAACCAAGAAGGCGATGAATGCCGCTGGCGTCAAGGAAGTCATGTATGAAGGCGTCAACGTCGGCGACAAGGACTTCTCGGCTTTGATCGCCAAGATGAAGGAAGCCGGTGTCAGCCTGATCTACTGGGGCGGTCTCCACACCGAAGCCGGCCTGATCATCCGCCAGTCGACCGACCAGGGCCTGAAGGCCCCTCTGATGTCGGGTGACGGCATCGTGTCGAACGAACTGGCTTCGATCGCCGGTGACGCGGTTGCAGGCACGCTGAACACCTTCGGTGCCGACCCGCGCCTCAATCCGGCCAACAACGACCTGGTTGCGAAGTTCCGTGCCCAGGGCTTCGAGCCGGAAGCCTACACGCTGTACTCCTATGCCTCAGTGCAGGTGATCGCTCAGGCAGCTGCCGCCGCCAAGTCGAACGATCCCAAGGAAGTCGCCAAGGCTCTGCACGAGAAGGGTCCGTTCAAGACCGTTCTCGGCGACCTCTCCTATGACGAGAAGGGCGATCCCAAGCTTCCGGGCTATGTGATGTACATCTGGAAGAAGGGCGACGACGGCAAGTACACCTACGTGCCGAAGGTCGACTGATCTTTCTTCTGTCCTGATGAAATGCCCGGTGCGCCAAGCGCCGGGCATTTTCTTTTCCGGTTTCGATTTATTCATAAAACTACACGGCCGTGCACCGTTTGCGGGCGCGAATATCTTGTGTTCTTTCAAAGCCTGACGTAGCGGAATTTTCCACTCTTTTCCTGTTTCCGAGTGCCGTCACTGCCTGATCCGTATTCATCTCGGAAGGGCTGCTTATTTTAGTTGCACTGCAGCATTTTCCCGCTAATCATGCCCCCGCCTTTCTTCCCCAGAGCGTTGGAGCACCCCACTTGGCAATCACGAAGATCCTTGTCGCCAACCGTTCCGAGATCGCCATCCGCGTGTTTCGCGCGGCCAACGAACTGGGACTCAAAACGGTGGCGATCTGGGCCGAGGAAGACAAATACTCGCTGCATCGCTTCAAGGCCGACGAAAGCTACCAGGTCGGTCGTGGCCCCTGGCTCGCCAAGGACATGGGTCCGATCGAAAGCTACCTTTCGATCGACGAAGTAATCCGGGTTGCCAAGCTTTCCGGGGCCGACGCCATCCATCCAGGCTACGGCCTTCTGTCGGAAAGCCCCGAATTCGCCGAGGCCTGCGTGGCCAACGGTATCACCTTCATCGGACCGAAGCCGGAAACAATGCGTCGGCTCGGCAACAAGGTGGCGGCGCGCAACCTCGCCATCGAGGTTGGGGTGCCCGTGGTGCCGGCTACCGATCCGCTGCCGGAGGACGCCGAGGAAATCAAGAAGCTAGCCAAGGCGATCGGTTATCCGGTCATGCTCAAGGCGTCGTGGGGCGGCGGCGGGCGCGGCATGCGCGCAATCCGCAGCGAAGCCGATCTCATCCGCGAGGTGACAGAGGGCAAGCGTGAAGCCAAGGCGGCTTTCGGCAAGGATGAAGTCTATCTCGAAAAGCTGATCGAGCGGGCTCGCCATGTCGAGGTGCAGATCCTCGGCGACACGCATCGCAACGCGGTCCATCTGTTCGAGCGCGACTGCTCAATCCAGCGGCGCAACCAGAAGGTCGTCGAGCGTGCGCCGGCACCCTATCTCAGCAATGAGCTGCGGCAGGAGCTTTGCGGCCACGCGCTGAAGATCGCCAACGAGACCAGTTATATCGGCGCCGGCACGGTCGAATTCCTGCAGGATGCCGATACCGGCAAATTCTACTTCATCGAGGTCAATCCGCGTATCCAGGTGGAACACACCGTCACCGAACAGGTGACCGGCATCGACATCGTCAAGGCGCAGATACACATCCTCGACGGCTTCGCCATCGGCACGCCGGAATCGGGTGTGCCGGCGCAGAAGGATATCCGGCTGAACGGTCATGCCCTGCAGTGCCGCATCACGACCGAGGATCCCGAGCAGAACTTCATTCCCGACTATGGCCGCATCACCGCCTATCGCGGTGCCACCGGCTTCGGCATTCGGCTCGACGGCGGCACGGCCTATTCCGGCGCGGTCATCACCCGCTACTACGATCCGCTGCTTGAGAAGGTCACGGCCTGGGCGCCGACCTCGGATGAGGCGATCTCGCGCATGAACCGCGCCTTGCGCGAATTCCGCATTCGCGGCGTGGCGACCAATCTGACGTTCCTCGAAGCGATCATCAATCACCCGAGCTTCGCCGACAATTCCTACACGACGAAATTCATCGACTCGACGCCGGAACTGTTCGCGCAGGTCAAACGCCAGGACCGTGCCACCAAGTTGCTCAACTACCTGGCCGATGTCACCGTCAACGGTCATCCCGAGACGCGTGGCCGGCCGAAGCCGAATCCCGACGCGGCTGCGCCCGTCATCCCGTGGTTCACCGCGCCGATCCCCGACGGCAGCAAGCAGAAGCTCGACCAGCTTGGCCCTGAAGGCTTCGCCAAATGGATGCGTGCGCAGAGCGAGGTTCTGGTCACCGATACGACCATGCGCGACGGCCATCAGTCGCTGCTGGCAACGCGCGTGCGTACACACGATATTGCCCGCATCGCCGGAACCTATGCGCGTGCCTTGCCGCAGCTTTTGTCGCTCGAATGCTGGGGTGGCGCTACCTTCGACGTCGCCATGCGCTTCCTGACCGAGGATCCCTGGGAACGGTTGTCGCTGGTGCGCGAAAGGGCGCCGAACATCCTCCTGCAGATGCTGCTGCGCGGCGCCAACGGCGTCGGCTACACCAATTACCCCGACAATGTGGTGCAGCATTTCGTCAAACAGGCCGCGGAAGGCGGCATCGACCTGTTCCGCGTCTTCGACTGCCTGAACTGGGTCGAGAACATGCGCGTCGCCATGGATGCGGTCGGCGCCGAGGGCAAGCTGATCGAAGCGGCGATGTGCTATACCGGCGACATCCTCGATCCGAACAGGGCCAAATACAGCCTGAACTACTATGTCGGCCTGGCCAAGGAACTGGAAGCGGCCGGCGCCCATATCATTGCCGTCAAGGACATGGCCGGCCTGCTGAAGCCTGCAGCAGCGCGTGTGCTGTTCAAGGCACTGCGCGAAGCGACCGACCTGCCGATCCATTTCCATACGCACGACACGTCCGGCCTGTCGGCCGCAACCGTGCTGGCGGCGGTGGAGAGCGGCGTCGACGCCATCGACGCGGCGATGGACGCATTCTCCGGCAACACGTCGCAGCCTTGCCTGGGATCCGTCGTCGAGGCACTGAGGGGTACCGACCGCGACCCGGGTCTCGACCCGAAATGGATCCGCAAGATCTCGTTCTACTGGGAGGCGGTGCGCAACCAGTATGCCGCCTTCGAGAGCGACCTCAAGGGACCGGCTTCGGAAGTCTACCTGCACGAGATGCCCGGCGGCCAGTTCACCAATCTCAAGGAACAGGCCCGCTCGCTCGGGCTGGAGACGCGCTGGCACGAGGTGGCGCAGGCTTATCACGACGTCAACCTGATGTTCGGCGATATCGTCAAGGTGACGCCGTCTTCCAAGGTCGTCGGTGACATGGCGCTGATGATGGTCAGCCAGGATTTGACGGTGACCGATGTCGAGAACCCGGCCAAGGATATTGCCTTCCCGGATTCCGTCGTTTCGATGCTGCGCGGCGATCTCGGCCAATCGCCTGGCGGCTGGCCCGAAGCCCTGCAGAAGAAGGCGCTGAAAGGCGACAAGCCGATCACGGTGCGCCCCGGCTCGCTGCTCAAGCCTGCCGACCTGAAGAAGAGCCGCAAGGAGATCGAGCAAAAGCTCGGTCGCAAGCTGCCCGAGAACGAATTCGCTTCCTGGCTGATGTATCCGAAGGTGTTCTCCGATTTCGCTGCCGCCCAGGAGACCTATGGTCCGGTCAGCGTGCTGCCGACGCCGACCTACTTCTACGGCATGAAGCCGGAGGACGAAGTTTTCGTCGACATCGAGAAGGGCAAGACGCTGGTCATCCGCTGCCTTGCCGTCGGCGATACCGATGAAAAGGGGATGGTCACCGTCTTCTTCGAGCTCAACGGTCAGCCGCGCCGCGTCAAGGTGCCGGACCGGGCGCATGGTGCTTCCAACGGCAAGGCGAGGCCGAAGGCCGAAGCCGGCAACGACGCGCATCTCGGCGCGCCGATGCCGGGCGTGGTGTCGGGCGTGTCGATTTCGGCCGGCCAGAGCGTCAAGGCGGGCGACGTGCTGCTCTCCATCGAAGCGATGAAGATGGAGACGGCACTGCATGCCGAACGCGACGGCGTCGTTGCCGAGGTGCTGGTGAAAGCGGGCGACCAGATCGACGCCAAGGATCTCCTGGTGGTGTTCGGCTGACGCGCCAGCACGGCATTGCTGACAATCAGGTCTTGACCTGTCAGGCCCGGTCGGGCATCGAACCGGCCGGAAAACCGGCTGCCGCTTGCCCGAGTCGTGGCCGCTGAGAAGGAATGGAGACCACTATGGCCGACGAAATCACCGAGACCAGCCAGACTGTAGCCGCCGGCCAGTTGCGGGCACTCATCGAGCGTATCGAGCGTCTCGAGGAAGAAAAGAAGACGATCGCCGACGACATCAAGGATGTCTACGCGGAAGCCAAAGGCACCGGCTTCGACACCAAGGCGATCCGCGCGATCGTGCGCCTGCGCAAGCAGGACCAGGCCGAGCGGCAGGAAGAGGAATCGATCCTCGACCTGTACAAGGCCGCGCTCGGCATGGTGTGATCCCGTCGTCGCTTTGTGGACGTCGTCGTTTGAGGACTTGTCCTAGGACGCCCCGCAGGCGCACCGCCTCGCGGGGCTCTATTTAGAAGCAGATGGTGCCGATCAAGCTCGGATTGAATTGACGAGCACGGGCGGACCGCGAACGTCCGTGGTGGCCTAGCGCGTCTGCGTATCGAGCCAGATCGTGACCGGTCCATCGTTTACCAGTGCAACTTTCATATCGGCACCGAAGACACCGTTCTGAACGGAAACGCCGAATGATCGGATTCGCCCTGAAAAATCCTCGTACAGATGCTGCGCTTCTTCCGGTGACGCCGCGCTGCTGAAGCCGGGGCGGTTTCCCTTGGTCTCAGCTGCCAGCGTGAACTGGCTGACGACAAGGGCGGCTCCGCCGACCTCGAGGAGCGATCGGTTCATCCGGTCCGCGTCGTCTCTGAAAATGCGCAGGTTCGTGATTTTTCGCGCGAGCCAGTCGCCTTCCTTTTCGGTGTCGCCTCGCATTGCGCAAACGAAGATGAGGAGGCCGTTTTCAATCCGGCCCGCGACACCTGCCTCGGTCGTGACGGATGCCGATGAGACACGTTGGATGAGTGCTCGCATGAAAGACCCTTGCAGCATCGGACGAGACCGCCCGGAAAAATAGCCCGCGTTGCCTGCAATCTTTTCTCGTTCTGTCGAATTCATTCCATGGAGTGCGCCAAACATGGAACGTGGTCAACCGCGACGGCTGCAGCCTATGGTGACGGGCTGAAGCGATACCAAATTGTACGGACTGGGTCCGGTGGTGTTGATCTCAGCTCCAGCCGCCACCGAAAGTCCGATAGAAGATATGGGAACCGATCTGGGTCATGCGCTCCATCGAGCGTGACCAGGAAGGGGAAACATAGGTCGCGTTGTAGTGGGTCGACGACGCTACGTCCGGCAGGAAAATCTTGCCCGCGGTTACCGCCATCGCGATCTGCTCTGCCAATTCAAACGCGCGGCGATCGGTTACCACGTCGGCGATGCCGTCGCAGGCAAACGAAAACTGACATCGGTTGAGCAAGTCTTGATTCTGATAAACAACATCGCAGACCGTATCGGGATATGCGGGGTTCCTGACGCGATTGAGGATCACCTGGGCGACTGCTGCCTGACCTTTGAGTTCTTCTCCACGGGCTTCAAAATAGATGGCTGTCGCGAGGCATTTCTGCTCGGACGCCGAGAAGACCTCCCTTGGGAGAGCTGTTTTTATCCATGGGTGATCGCCTCCCGCGGCTGGGGGAACGAAGCGCCCGGAGGTGTCGCCTGACCCCAGCAGGCGGTCGAAAGGATTGCGCGCATCGTGAAATGCGTCATTGGGGGCATAAGCACTGGCAAGGATGTCCGCGCCATCGTTGTTCACGAGGTCGGCGAGAACGGCTGGGACCCCAACAAGCCTGTCGTATTGCGATCGATGACGCTCGGCGCGGTTGCTGGATGCCGTGACGCGGCCACGCTTTTCCTGAGCCTTCGGCACCGACGGCAATCTCGCCTTTTTCGGTTCGACCGCCGAGCGCGAAAATTGACCCAGGGGGCCGATTGAACTCAGCCTCAATTCCATGAGGTGTGAGCACTTGTCCTGCGTACCCGATGTCGGATTCTCAGCGGCAAGAATGTGTGGCGAACTGGCCGGCGCTGCAAAACCAAGCGTTGCAAAACATGCAAGGCCAATCGTCGGTATGCGCAGGCTTTGAGCGAAGAAGCGGCGCAAGCGCGGGCGGGGCGATCGCGACAACCAAAGTCTCCAAGATTGTCAGGGAGAATGGTTCGTTAACCCTAATGCCGCCTTAACGACAATTCACTTGAGCGTGATGGGCGTGTTGGAGGCAGGGCTTGCGGCTGCCGACAATTCGGTTCGAAGGTGCATGAAGCTGCCGATGAACACTGCGCCGACAAAAACGAGCAGCGCCGCGAGGAAAAATCTGTTCCGCGTGGATCGGCTCCTTGCAATGTCCAGGCTTTCAGTCCGGCTGACGTGATCGAGCGACACAGGCGGTTTCTCCGTTCGAAGACTGCTTCAAAGCGAAATCTGCACCAAATGCACTGCGGTCGATTGCCACTCTTCGACTTCGCCAAAGGGCGGCGCGACCCTGGCACGGCCCTTCGCGTCGCCAGGTCGTGTTCAAGCAAATTTGACCGCGGCCAGCGTCGAAGCCGCTTTTTGCATCTCGTTCGGGCTTGACCCTCTAGGGGCTAGAGGTTTTAGCCATGGCAAAACGCATGTGGAGAGCACTTTGAACAGAAGAGACATGGTGTTGGCGACAGGGCTGGTCGGCCTTGGAATGTTGTCGTGGTCTGTCGCGGTCGCACAGACACCTGCAGAACAACTGATGCAGCCCGGGCCACTTCCGGAGATGAGCTTCGGACCGGCCGACGCACGCGTAACAATCGTTGAATATGCTTCGATGACCTGCCCGCATTGCCGAAATTTTCACATGAACGTTTGGCCTGCGCTCAAGGCAAAATATGTCGACACCGGCAAGGTACGGTTCATAATGCGCGAGTTTCCCTTTGATCCGCGCGCCGCCGGAGCTTTCATGCTGGCCCGCTGTGCGGGCGACGACAAATGGTACGCCACAGTCGACCTGCTCTACCGGTCGCAAGAGACTTGGGCACGCAGCAAGGATCCATCCTCGGCGTTCAAGTCGATCCTGGGAATGACCGGGATGGATGGCCCGAAGGTCGAAGCCTGCCTTTCCGATCAGGCTCTGCTCGACAAGGTCAATGCTGTCGCCGAGCGCGGGAAGCTGCTGGGAGTCGAGGCTACCCCCACGTTCTTCGTCAATGGCGAACTCTACAAGGACGCTTATTCAATCGAAGCCCTGGGCAGCAAGATCGACAGCTTGCTGGCTGGCAAGAACTGAGGGACCGCCATGCTTGCCAGGAAACATCGCGCTTACACGTTCGGCGCATTCGCATCGATCTTCGTACTGACGGCGTCGTTGGCGACGGCGCAACAAAATGATGCAGTTGCGCGCGTCAATGGCGTGGATGTCACCGCGCAGGACTATGCCGTAGCTGAAGAGATGTACGGCCAGCAGCTCGGCAAAATGCCGGAAGACGCGAAGCGATCCACGATCGTTGATGCGTTGATCGAGTCGCGGCTGATGTCTGAGGCCGCTCGGAAGTCAGGCATACAGGACGACGAGGAATACAAGCGTCAGATTGCTTTCTTCGAAGCGCAAACCCTTCGTTCGATCTTCATGCAGCGGGAGCTTTCAAAGCGTGTCGACGACGGGGCGGTTCGGAAAGCCTATGATGAGCAAGTGGCCAAGATGCCTGTGGTCGAGGAAACGCGCCTGCGCCATATGTTGCTGCCGACAGCCGAGGCCGCAGATGTCGTCATCGCCGATCTGAAGGCAGGCAAAGATTTCTCGGCGATCGCCAAGGAGAAATCGGCCGATCCCGCTTCGAAAGAGAAGGGCGGTGACCTGGGTTTTCTAACGCCCGGGCAAACCCTTCTAGAGATTGAAAGCGCGGCGGCCGAACTGAAGGCGGGGCAGTTCAGCGAGACACCGGTGAAAAGCGCGTTCGGTTTTCACGTCGTCAAAGTCGATGAGCGTAGGCCACGCGCGGCGCCACGGTTCGAATTGCTTGCTGGTGAAATCAGACAGGCGCTTGAAGCTGAAGAGGCCGCCCGCATCTTGAGTGATCTGCGATCCGGGGCCAAGGTTGAAAAGCTTGTTCCCGATGTTCAGGCCCCCGAGGGCGAAGACGGTCATCCGCACTGATGGTGTCCAGGATGTTCAACAGACGATTTTTTCTTTTCGGCGTCGTGGCGCTGGCTTCGACGGATGCCTTTGCCGACCCGGCTCCGGCAAAAAAGAGCAGGGCA
Organism: Mesorhizobium sp. UC74_2; assembly: GCF_042701485.1. NCBI lineage: Bacteria > Pseudomonadati > Pseudomonadota > Alphaproteobacteria > Hyphomicrobiales > Phyllobacteriaceae > Mesorhizobium > Mesorhizobium sp. UC74_2. Next base: position 5,861,892 of record NZ_CP170562.1, read on the forward strand.
TTCAAGCTCGACAAACGATATCTGCCCCAGCTGGTCGACTTCCCTTTGGGGCAGGATATCGGCACGGTTGTTGTCGATCCCAAGAGTCGCTTCCTCTATCTCGTGGAAACTGTTGGTGTGGCTCGCCGCTACGGCATAGGTGTCGGCAAGGCAGGGCTTGCGTTCAGGGGCCAGGCGATGGTTGGCCGGAAGGCCGAGTGGCCGCGCTGGAAACCCACGGCCAACATGATCAAGCGTGACCCGGAGAAGTATCTGCGTTTTGCGGATGGGCTGCCAGGTGGGAAAAGCAATCCGCTCGGAGCGCGCGCGCTCTACCTCTATCGGGATGGCCGCGACACGCTATATCGGATCCACGGTACGACTGAACCTTGGACGATCGGGAAAGCCGTATCGAACGGCTGCATCCGGATGGTCAACGATCATGTGATCGACCTCTACAACCGTGTCCCCGTCGGCGCATCCGTCGTTGTGGTTTGATGAATGTGATAACGCAGCCAGGCTTCTTGCAGCACTGAACACCAGTGTTTGCAAGGAGATCAAAATGTCCCTCCAGGGCCCCGTTCCTCCAAAGGCAACCGACTGCTCGGCGCGCAAATAAGAAGCCCCGGCGCTGCATTCAGGATCTGATGCTGTCTCCGCCGGATCAGATACCGCACAATGGCATCAGATCAGTGCTGTTCGTGCTCGCACATTTCGTGGTTGGCGAGCGATCGGATCACGTAGCAATCACCGATGGTTGAGCCACCGCAACGGGTAGCGATGCGCTCGAGTTCCGTTTCCAGTTTGCGGAGCTTGGCGATCCTGCCGCGCACGGAGACCAGTTGCTCCGAAGCAATCTTGTCGGCACGCGCGCAAGGAACGTCAGGGTGCGCGCTAAGTTCGAGCAGTTCCCTGATCGCATCGATGGAAATGCCCAGTTCACGCGCATGTTTGATGAAGGTGAGCCTGTCCCGCTCGTCGGTTCCGTAGCGGCGCTGATTGCCTTTCGAACGCTCAACTGCCGACACCAAACCCATTTGCTCGTAGTAGCGGATCGTCGGAACTTTTACCCCGGTGTGCCGGGAGAGATCGCCGATCGTCAGCATCATCGGTCCTTCATGCTTGGACAGAGGGGGCAATTCCTCTAGTCACTAGAGAATTTACGGCAATGGTCACGAAAACTCAAGTTGGTGTCAGCAGGCGCCGAAGGCCGACCCACTTCGAGGCATCTTTTCAGAATCCCACGTCGTCGCTAAGGCTTCTTGACCATGATCATCCAGCCTAAGCCAAATGTGCCTGCCAACAGCAAGCAAGGTCTCCGATGAGCTCCGGACTGCTAGCCCTTCTTGATGACGTCGCCTCGATTGCAAAGGTCGCGGCCGCTTCGATTGATGATGTTGCCGCGCAAGCCACCAAGGCGGGGGCAAAAGCCGCCGGGGTGGTGATCGACGATGCGGCGGTGACGCCTCGCTATGTTGTCGGCTTCACGGCGCAACGCGAGCTGCCGATCATCGCAAAGATCACGATCGGCTCGTTGCGGAACAAGCTCATCTTCCTGCTTCCGGCAGCTTTGCTGCTGGGATGGCTGGCGCCATGGGCGATCACGCCGCTGCTGATGATCGGCGGTATCTATCTTTGCTTCGAGGGCGCGGAGAAGGTGCTGGAGACCTTCTTCCCGCACGCCGAGGCGGACAACGGCACCAAGACGAACACTGCGGTCGAGCCTGCCACGTTCGAGAATGAAAAAGTCCGGAGCGCGATCAGGACGGATTTCATCCTGTCGGCGGAAATCATGGCCATAACGCTTGCCGCGATACCATCCTCTAGTGTTGCGACGCAGGCCGCCATCCTTGCCGTGGTCGGCATCGGCATCACGCTCGGGGTCTACGGTGTCGTCGCCATCATCGTGAAGGCCGACGACTTCGGATTGGCCCTGGCCAGGACCAAAGGACGTTTTCTCGGACTGGGCACAGCCTTACGCGCCTTCGGAAGAGGAGTCGTGACCGGGATGCCCTACTTCCTCAAAGCACTCGCTGCCGTGGGAACGGCTGCCATGATCTGGGTTGGTGGCGGCATCCTCGTGCATGGCCTCGAGACATTCGGCTACGGCACCCTCGCGCACCTCATCGAGGCTGTGGCAGAAAAGGCTGCACACTCCGTTCCCATGGCCAGCGAGCTGGTCGCTTTCCTGGTTTCGGCGGCAGCAGCCGGGCTGATTGGCCTGGCTGTCGGTTTGCTGACGATCCCGGTTGTCCAGAAGATCGTCGGCAAGCCCCACGCTACGGCATGAGCGAAGCCGGGGCGCTTTGAACGAGCTACCGGGAGGCGCGTTTCATTTATTTGCTTGCGCATACAAATAAATTGAATCGCGGCTGGCTTGTTACATGTATGCGCATGCAAATATAAGGACGGCACGAGAGCGGACAGCTTCTCGATGAAACGACGACCGAGGCGACCCCCGCCACGCAAACCGCAATTGGAAAAGGCCGTCACAGGCACACCGGTCATGAAAGGAAGTAGACAAATGAACTGGCTCTATCTCGGGATTGCCGTGATCTTCGAGATCGCGGTCGCGATCAGCGCAGGCAATGCAAAGGGGTTCACCAGACTGTGGTGGACGATCGCCACACTGGTCACCGGTGCGATAGGCACCTTCTTCCTCAGCCTTGCCCTGCTCACCTTCGACGTCGGTGTCGGTTACGCGATCTGGACCTCGGTGTCCGGCGTAGGGATCGTCATCCTGGGCGCAATCTTCTTCGGCCAGCAGCTCAACTGGAAGAAGGCTATCGGTATCGCTCTGGTCATCGGCGGCGTCGTCGGCCTGCGCCTCAGCGGTGCGGCCTGAAAGCCTGCCGTTTCATTTGCTTCACGGAAATCGGAAAGGAAAAGAGATGACACTCTCCCATGAAAATCGCCAGAGTGCCGGCCGGGCCTGGATCATGCTGCTGCTCGCCGGCGCTTTTGAAATCGGCTACGCCCTCAGTGTCGGTGGCAGCCAGGCGTTCACCGTACCGGGCTGGTCGATCGCCGCGCTGGTCTTCTTCCTGCTCACACTTTACTTCCTCAGCGCCGCCCTGCGGACCATCGACGTCGGCATCGGCTACGCGGCGTGGGCGGGCATCGGTTCCGTCGGCGCCGCGGCTTTCGGCAGCATCCTGCTCGATCAGCCGCTTACGCTCGTTCAAGCCTTCTGGCTTGGGGTCATCATCGTTGGTGTCGTGTGGCTGAAGCTCGCTGACAGCGTAAAGCTTCAAGGACAGGCCTGATGGCTGTCGATGTTCCTGCCCGCTACACGCAACTCATGGAGGCGACCGTCGCCAGTGCTTTGGACCATGTCCACAAGGGCGGCATCCCGTTCAGTGCTTTGGTCGTCGATCAGGACGGCATCATCCTCGGACGCGGCGTCAACCGCGTCCGGGAACATCACGATCCGACCGCTCACGCCGAAGTCGAGGCTATTCGTGACGCTTGCCGTTCGCACAAAACAACCCGTCTGGCAGGAATGACGCTTCTGGCCTCGGGAGAACCCTGCGCGATGTGTTACATAAGTGCGCTGCATGCGGGCCTCGCGCAGGTGTTCTATGCCGTCGACCGCGACGAGGCTGCCACGCATGGTTTTGACTATCGCGGCACGTATGGCCTTTTCGCTCAGGACCCACGGAACTGGCGGTTGCCGGTCGCCGGGAGGCTCGTTGTCTCAACGGGCTTGTGGCCGTTCCTGGCATTCCGCTCGCGCGCATCGTAGCGGTCGCCGCTCTTGAGCAGGCTATTGCATGGACATACATGTAATGGCGGTGAACAGTCGAAAGGGAATCCGCAGATCATGCCCGGCAAAAGCGATTCATGGCTCAGGCTGATTCATGCCGTGACGGGCGTCGAGGCCGAGCTCGGCGAGGTCCTGCAAGGGCAACACGGCCTCGGCCTTTCAGAGTACCGTGCATTGCAGATCCTGTCGCGATCGGCGAATTCCGAGCTCAGGATGCAGGATCTGGCCACGCATCTGCGGCTCAACCAGAGTTCGGTATCGCGCATGGTCGAGCGGCTGGAGCGCGGCGGACTTGCCCTTCGCGACCTTTGCCCCGACGACAAACGCGGGGTCTATGCGGTTCTTACCGATATGGGGCGCGCGCGTCTCGCCAGCGCGCAGCCCGACTATGAGGCGGCGCTGGACAGCGCCCTCCGGGACCATGGCGGCGAGGAACTGCTGTCGACGAAGTTCGTCGACGCCACCTGAAGTCAGCCAACGGTGCCGAGATCGTCGGAATGGCCGGCCTCCAGTCGAGGCCATTGCGTGATTGGCCGGCCACCCGTGCGCATACGGTGCTTGCCTTCCCCCCACCCTCGTGGCCAGCCGCTGGGCGAGTCCTCCCACAATTCCTGCCGGCCATAGACCGTCAGGTCGAGCAGGCGATAGCAGTTGTCCATTGCTTCGACGCCGCGCCGTGTCGTCCAATAGGTTTCAAAGACGTCATCTTCCTGCCGCAGGTAACAGATGAGGTACATCATCCCTGCCGGGCGTCCGGAAAGCAGGACCTCGGCTGAGCCCTGGACAGAGTACCAGGGCATTTCCCATCCCATGAAGCCGCGATAGCGGGCACTTTCTTCGTACGGACCCTGGCAGAACGTTGCGTAAGTAACGTCGCGGGAATGGATATGCGACAGTTCACGAACCTGCGTGGTGAAGAGCGTGCAGCCCTCGCACTGTTCCGGTGCCGGGCGGCCCGGATACCACATGAAGTAATAGGCGATCAGCTGGCGGCGGCCTTCGAACGCGTCCAGCAACGTTACTGGGCCATTTTCGCCAACAAGCCGCGCCGACCCATCGACCTTGACCATAGGCAGCCGGCGGCGCGCAGCCGCAATTGCGTCGCTCTCCCTTGTGTGCGCTTTCTCCCAGGCGCGTAGCGTGTCGACCTGGCGCTGGTAGCTGCTCCGGGTGACTGTGTTAGGTATTGCGCTGGTATCTCCAACAGGATGTTGCATCGTCTTCTCCTCTCGGATTGCCTCCGTCTCTCGGAGTGGTGATCGCTAGACTAGGGGCGGACAGGGGATGACGAGAGTTACAATGGTGGCGGGATAAGGCAGGCTCCCTGACGGATGCCAGAAACACGAGCTCGGATTGACGGATCGATCGATGAATGAATTCGATTTTGGAGCACGCAATGCGAGGGAATTCCGGCACCGAGCCTTCTGGGCGCTGTTCGAGGAGCGGCATCCGGTCGAGCGCTCCCGACGAGTCAGGCATGGACCCTGGTTCTGGCAGCGCGGGTTGCCGGAACTCAATCTCGTCGTCACCATGTATGTGGCGCCCGAGCAGAATGTCGTGGGTGTGTTCTTCGGCCGCAACGAGCGGCTGGGTGCCGTCGATACAAAAATCCGACTGGAGCCGTTCAGGGCCGCGATCGAAGACAGGCTGAAGTTGAAGGCTGAGCAGGGTGGGCAGGACTTCGGCGTCAATGCAATCTGGCGGGTCAACTGTTTCCCGGACGATAACTGGGCGGCCATGGCCGACTGGCTCGTTACCGAGGCAGGGCGCTTCGAGCGGGCGGTGACTGAAGTGCTGAGCGCAGAGCCGTGAGCTGGCCGCAAACATTCGGCCGCAAATCTCTCGCGGAATTCCTTCTGTCGAGGTGGCGTGGACAGGTCCCGCTCGGCAGACTGTTCTGGCGCGACATGATCGTTGCCGGGACGATCATCAACCTGGCGATCTCCGTCTTCGCCCTGCTGGCGCTAGGCGCGGGGTTGCCGCTTGCTGCCGCCCTCGCGGTTCATCTGCTGCCCTTGCCGTACAACCTCTTTCTTTTCATTGCGGTTTGGACAACAGCCGGTCGTCGACCGTTCGTGATAGCCGTTGCCTATCAGCTGGCGGCGACGGTCTGGCTCGTTTTCGTCACCGTGGCGTAGGGCGTTTCCTCCTTTCGCGGAGACGCTCTAATTCATTGTTTTCGCAATTCCGAACGGCAAACCGTTACACGCTTTTCCTGCAATTGCTCGAGCGCTTCATGCGATGGCGGCGAGATACCGGTCTACGGAAATGCGCATCGCCTCCCTGGCTCCGCCGATCACATTGCTTCCCCACCAGGCGCCGTAAATGTCGTCGTAGTCGAAGGGCTCGAGTGCCGTGGCGATGCGCCTGACGGTGCGTGCGTTGAGCGGGATCTGGTTCGGATAACTGTACATGAAGGAGAGATGCCGGCGCGTCGGTACCACCTGCAGGATGTCGCCGGAGAGGATGGCGTTGCCGCCATCGCGCTTCCAGTGCAACACCTGCCCGCCGGCGAAATGACCGCCGCAGCGGATGAGGGTCAGCGACGGGTTCAGGGGGAGCGTTTCGCCCTCCCAGAAAGCGACCGACGGATGCGGTCGCATCACCCACTCGCGGTCGTCGGCATGGATATGGATCGGTATGCCGCCAAAGGCTTCGCTCCACTCGGCCATCGCCGAATAATAATGGCAGTGCGAGATGGCTATCGCCTGCAGGCCGCCGCGCCGCTCGATCTCGGCCACGGCCTCGTCGCTGACAAGGCTGACGCAATCCCACAGAACGTTGCCATCAGGTGTTTCGGCCAGCAGCGCGCGCTGGCCGATGGCAAAGCGGGGCTCCACGCCGAAGGCAAGTACACCTGTATCGTCCTTCATCGACAGTCGGTGCGTCCCGGCGAGGTCCTCGAAAGTTGTCCAGGCCTGGCCCTCCCAGCGCACATATTGGCGCTCGTCCTCGCAAATAGGGCAATGCTCGGGCGGCAATTCGGTTTCGGCGAATTGCACGCCGCACTGCAGGCACATGAAATGTGTCATTCTCTCCTTCGGCTCCCAACCCACAGGTGGACATAGGTCAGCCGGAGGCGATACGGAAGGGCTTGGGAAGGGCCGTCAGGCAGGTTCGAACGTCAGCGCCACGCCGTTGATGCAATAACGCAGGCCGGTCGGCGGCGGGCCATCCTCGAAGACATGGCCGAGATGGCTGCCGCAGGTTGCGCAATGCACTTCGGTGCGCACCATGCCGTAGCTGCGGTCGACCGTGGTCTCGACCGAGCCGTCGACCGGATCGTTGAAGCTTGGCCAGCCGGTACCGCTTTCGAATTTGAGCTTGGATTCGAACAGCGGGCTGTCGCAACCGACACATTTGAAGGTGCCGGCGCGCTTTTCATAGAGAAGCGCGCAACTGCCCGGTCGCTCGGTGCCGTGGTGACGCATCACCTGATATTGCTCCGGCGTCAGCAGCGCGCGCCATTCGGCGTCGGTACGGGTGACGGGATAGGTATGGGTGTCCATGAATGATCTCCTTGCCTTTGCGGCTTGTTGTTCGTTGCAGAGGATGTTCGTTCAAACATAGGCATTCGTTACGCGCCTGCCCAGCCACTCCCGTCGGAGATGTTGGTCAGGTCGTGCCGTTCGCTTCTTCCTGCTCATGTCGCAGTGTGGCGATGAAACGCCTGGTGCGCTGATGCTGCGGATTGCCAAAAACCGTTTCGACGGGTCCCTTTTCGACAACGACGCCGGCCTCCAGGAAAACCACCTCACGCGCTACCTTCGAGGCGAGCCTCAGGTCATGTGTCGCCATGACCATGGTGGTACCCTCGGCGGCAAGTTGGCCGAGCACGTCGACGACCTCCTGGGCAAGCTCGGGGTCGAGAGCCGAGGTTGGTTCATCGCACAGAAGCACGCGTGGCGAAGGCGCCAGTGCCCGTGCAATGGCGACGCGCTGCTGCTGGCCACCGGACAAGGTCGCCGGCCATGCGTCCGCCTTGTGTGCCATGCCAACTTTCTCGAGCAGCGAAAGCGCCCGCTCGCGCGCCTTGTCCTCGGGCCACTTCAAAACCGTGACCAGCCCTTCCATGACGTTTTCGATAGCGGTGCGGTGCGGAAACAGCTGGAAGTTCTGGAACACCATGCCAGTCTGGCGTCGCAGTCTCAGCACATCACCCGACGAGACCTTGCCGCCCGGGTGGAAGGTCAGGGCTATCTCGCCGATCCTCACCGTGCCGGTGGTCGGGATTTCCAGCAGATTGATACAGCGCAGCAGTGTCGACTTGCCGCCGCCCGAAGGGCCGACAAGCGCGGTGACGCTGCCTTCCTTCATGGCAACATTGATGTCCTTCAGGACGACGTTGTCGCCAAAACGCTTTTCCAGTTTGGAGAGTTCGATCACGAGCGCGCCTCCAGGAAACCGCCATAACGGCCGAGCCGGGCCTCGAGGCGTACCTGCAATGCCGACAGGATCGAGCTCATCGCCAGGTAAATCAGCGCCGCTTCGACATAAAGGATCAATGGCTCATAGGTCACGGCGACGATACGCTGCGCCGACTGGAACAGTTCCGGCAAGGTAATGGCGGCCGCCAGCGAGGTGTCCTTGACCAGCGATATGAAGGTGTTGGACAGCGGCGGCACCGCGACACGGCCGGCCTGCGGCAGGATGGTGCGGCGCATCGTCTGGCTCCAGGTCATGCCGATCGAATAGGCCGCTTCCCACTGCCCTTTGGGCACCGAGCCGATGACTGCGCGGATGATCTCCGACGAATAGGCGCCGATGTTGAGCGTGAAGCCGATCAATGCCGCGGGGAAGGCATCGAGCACGATGCCGACGCTCGGCAAGCCGTAGAAGATGAGGAACAGCTGAACCAGCAGCGGCGTACCGCGAATGATCCACACGTAGAAACGGACGATCGCCGCCAATGGCCACGGCCCGAACAGGCGCAACAGCGCAGCGCCAAGCCCGACCGCGAGCCCAAAGGCGAATGAGAGAAGGGTGAGCGGTATGGTGAAGATCAATCCGGCCCACAGCAGGGGACCGAGCGAATCCAGCATCAATTGCAGCCAAGGTGGCACGAACTGTTCTCCCTCCGGGCCTGTTCTAGAATTTCATCATAGATAGTCGCAGAAAACACAAAAGCGGCGCGCCGCCAACGGCACGCCGCCTTGTTTGAGTGAGCCGGGTAAAATTCCCGGCCCGCAGCGGGGACTTATTTTGAAACGTCCTCGCCGAAATAGGTCTCGGAGATCTTCTTGTACGTACCGTCGGCCTTGATCTCGGCCAACGCCTTGTTGATCGCGGCGACCAGTTCCGGGTCGCCCTTGCGCACGATGACACCGGAGTAGTCGGCGTTGGCTTCCTGCGCGACGATCTTCACCTTGGCGTCCGGCTTGTGCTTCTTGAAGTCGAAGAAGGAAAGACTGTCGTTGATCGTGCCATCGACGCGGCCGTTGAGCACCAGCTGGATCGACTGGTCGAAACCGTCGGTGCCGACCAGTTCCGCGCCATTCTTCTCAGCGATCTTGCCGAAATTGGACGTCAGCGACTGCGCCGACTTCTTGCCCTTGAGGTCGGCGAAATCCTTGATTTCGGTGTTGTCGTCGCGGACGATCAGCACGGCCTTGGAGGCGATGTAGGGATCAGAGAAGTCGTATTTTGCCTTGCGCGCTTCGGTGATGCCGACCTGATTGATGACAGCATCATAACGCTTGGCATCGATGCCAGCGATCAGCCCGTCCCATTTGCCCTCAAGGAACTCGGCCTTGACGCCAAGCCGTTTGGCGATCTCGCGGCCGATCTCGACATCGAAGCCGACCAGCGCGCCGGACGTGTCGTGATAGGTGAAGGGCGCATAGGTGCCTTCGGTGCCGATCTTGAAGACACCCGCCTGCTTGATCTGATCGAAATCAGCACCGGCATGACCAGCGGTTACGGCCAGGACTTGCAGGGTTCCGGCCAGGAGCAGCGATTTCAGCCATTTCATCTTTTTGTGATCCCGTAATATCGGCGGACAGCAAATGTCGGCCTTTGGAGAGGTGCTGGAATGTGACAGAAGCTTGCCTTGCGAATAAGGAATGAAATTTCGAAATGAATCGATTTTGGGAATTTCATTCTCTTTTGAGGTTGCGGTCAACGCGCGGATGAACCACACCATTCCGTTTCCGGGCGGCTTCGTGAGAGCGGCCGGGGAACCATTACCCGCATGGCACGTTTGGGGGATGCCTTCGGGATGCAGACCTTCGGTCGATCCAGCCAGGTTCAACGGGCAGACGGGAAAGTCGCGATGCTTCAGGATAGTGCAGGGCGTATCATGGTCCGCGCGGCAATGGCCGCTCCCTATCTGGAACGCGACCAGGAGCATGATCTGGCGCTTCGCTGGAAGGATGGCCACGATCAGCATGCGCTGAACCAGATCGTCGTTGCACACATGCGGCTGGTCATCGCGATGGCCGCGAAGTTCCGCTATTTCGGCCTGCCGGTCTCCGACCTGATCCAGGAGGGCCATATCGGCCTTCTCGAAGCCGCTGCCCGTTTCGATCCCGAACGTGAGGTCCGCTTTTCCACCTATGCAAGCTGGTGGGTGCGGGCCTCCATGCAGGACTATATCCTGCGCAACTGGTCGATCGTGCGCGGCGGGACCAGTTCAGCGCAGAAGGCGTTGTTCTTCAATCTGAGGCGCTTGCGCGCCCGTCTCGGTACTGGAACCGAGGCCCTGTCCAACCAGGCTCTCTATCGCGAGGTCTCCACCGCGCTGGGCGTTTCGGAAACCGATGTCGCCATCATGGATGCGCGACTGTCGGCACCCGACAGCTCGCTCAACGCGCCGCTGACCGACGATGGCACCGGAGCGGAGCGCGTGGATTTCCTGGTTTCGGATGGGCCGCTGCCCGACGAGATCGTCGGCGACACCATCGACGTCGAGCGCCGCTCCGGCTGGCTGAAGCAGGCTCTGGCGGCTTTGAACGAGCGCGAACTGCGGATCATCGAGCAGCGCCGGCTGGGCGACGAGAGCGCTACCCTGGAAGAGCTCGGCGAGACGCTGGGCATCTCCAAGGAACGCGTCCGGCAGATCGAGGTACGGGCGCTGGAGAAGCTGAAACTGGCGCTGGTGAAGCAGAATCCGGAATTCCTCGCGGCCTGAACGTTCGTCGATCCGTCGACGTCAGAGCACACGCGCGATCGCCATGGTTATGACGGTAACGGCGAGCAATACCGCCGCCAGGCGCTCGCCGCGTATCGCCTGATCAAAAATGCTGGCGGCGTTACCCTCTGCGCCAATGCGTCGTGCCCGCCCAACCAGCGCGCCCTGAACGCCGGCGGCAACAATTGCCGCTGCTGCCCCCACCGCCAGAACCTGTTCCTGCGTGCCGAAATAGCCGCTGCCGTGAAAGAGATACCAGAGAACGGCGCCCGACAGGACGGCCATCGTGGCTGCCCCCATCTGCGGTGCGAACAGCGTTGTGGCCAGCCGGCCGTCACCCGTGCGTGCCAGCACGAAAGTCGAGCCGGCCCAGAACACGCCCGACATGACATGCAGCGCCAGTGCGATCATGAAAATGTACTGCATGCAAAGACCTCCACAAATTCGCGACTACCCAATTGATAGATATCTAACTGTTAGATGTCAATCTGTTAGACGTCGGCCTTTTGTATGCTAGTGTCCGGGCATGCCTAAACCTTCCGCCAAACCGATCGGTCTCGACCTCGCTCAAACCGCCAAGGTCGTCCGGCGCGCGCTGGATGATGCGATGATTGCCAATGGCGGATCGCTGCCGGTCTGGTCCGTGCTGATTTCGGTGAAGTCACGGCAATTCGGACACCAGCGCCAGCTCGCGCAATCGGTTGGTATCCAGGGGGCGACGCTGACACATCATCTCAATGCCATGGAGGCGGATGGCCTGCTGACCCGCCGTCGCGACCCAGCCAATCGGCGCAAGCATCTGGTCGAACTGACGCCGAGCGGCGAGGCGATGTTCCTGCGGCTGCGCGAAACGGCAATCGCCTTCGACCGGCAATTGCGAACTGGCATCAGCCAGGACGAACTCGATCACGCTCGGTCCGTGTTCGCGCGCCTGCGTGCGAATGTCGATGGAGAAGGCGTGGAAATGAGAGACGAGGCTGAAGCCGAGCTGTAGGCACCGATGTTCGCGCTCGAAACCGACGCCGTAATGCTATCTGTCGGTAACGATCTTGACCTTGTCGCCGGTCGAAACCGTCGCCCCCGGTCCCATCGCGTTGAGCACGCGGAACAGATCGAGCTTGCGGTCGACGCCGACCATCTGCGCCGACAGGGTGCCGATCGTCTCGCCCGGCCGCACGGTGACGACGCGGATACGCAGCGGCTTCAGGGCGGCCTTCTCGGCTGGGCTCAGGACACGGAATGTGCTGCTCACCGAACGCGCGACAGGCTCGAGTGACGTTCCCGCTGCAGGAGCGGCCGTCAGCAGCCGGTAGACCTGGCCGTTGGCGCGGATGACGACGATATCGAACTGCCAGCCATCGGCACGTGCCTTGGCAACCGCGGCTTCATTGCCATTGATCGTCTCCTGGCGGACAGTGGCGTCTTCCAGGCCGGCAACCCAGCCGCTGCGGATATAATCAGGCAGCGTGACGTCCTTGTCGATCGTCACGCCGTCGAAACGTACCGCCATGTCGCCGGGACCGGTGGCGGTGACGGCCGCTGCCGAGTTGTCGATGACGAAACCATCCGGCACGGCGAACGACACGCCGAGCTTGGGATGCAGGAAGGTATTGCCGCGCACATAGCCTTCCTCGGGCGTGTCGCCGTAGAGAAGACCGTCAATGCCGGCAAGATAGGAATCACGGTCACGGGTTCCGAAGCCCGGCTGGCCGAACATCCGCGCGTGGCGTTGCGCCAGATCGATACGTTGGGGCGTATTCGGATGTGTGGCGAGGAAGTCGAGGCTGGCGTCGGTCGCACCGCTGACCGAGCGGAAGCCGGCATAGGAGGCCATCGACTGCAGGAAGCGGCCGGCCGCGTAGGGGTCATAGCCGGCTTCACCGACCGACTTGATGCCGATGGCGTCCGCTTCGAGTTCCTGATTGCGCGAGAACTGGGCGAGCCTCAGCTTGCCGCGGATGAGGGCTGCCTTGGCGTTGGGATTGTCGCCGAGCACATCGGAGACGACCTTGGTGGCGAGGCCTTCCTCGGCTTCCAGCTGCTGGCGCTGCAGTCCGTGGTTGGCGGTGACGTGGCCCATCTCATGTGCAATCACCGCGGCGATCTCGGACGAGTCGTTGGCGAGCGCCAGCAAGCCGCGGGTGATGTAGAGATATCCGCCCGGCAGCGCGAAGGCGTTGACGTTGGGCGAATTGAGGATGGTGATGCGGTAGGTCTGCGTCGGGTTGGCCGACACCACGGTCAGCCGGCCGACGATCTTGGCGACCATGCGCTCCAGTTTCGGATCGGAGTACTCGCCGCCATAGGTGGCGAGGATGCGAGGGTGCTGCGCCTTGGCAAGATCGGCAAGGCGGCTGTTGGCCTGCGCGTTGTCGACGGTAACCGGCCTGTTCGAAGGCTGGAAGCCGGATTCCTCAACCGAATTCGGCATCACCGACTGGCAGGAAGCAAGCGCAAAAGCCACCCCGGCCAGTGCGAGCATGCGCACCGGGGTTTTCTTGCAGCTCATGTCCAGGCCGGTCGACAGGTCGGCTTCCTTCTTCGTCTCAATGGAGCAATCTACGATTGTGCCAGACAATCTGCGGTGGACCTAGCCACACACGAAGCAGATTGGCAAGCAACGACGATGATGCCCCCAAACCGGTTTGACCGCAAATTATGTCGGCTTCCGGGCAAGACAAATGCCTGAGTCGCATAATCCGTTCCAGATTTCCCTGGTGCAGGACCAGTCAAAATGTGGCGGTGGCCACTCTTTTCCGGCACTCGGCTAACCTTCGTCGGTTGCGCCGGCGTATCGTTGGAAGGCTGCCGGACCATTCGCGGAAAAGAAATCGCCTGCTCCGCCACTTGCGGCAACCGCGCCGTTCTCCAGGAAAACGACATGAGCAGCGATGCGGCGTGCGTCCTGTGGCTGATGGGTGACGAAGAGCGTGGTCATTTTTCGTTCGGTCTGAACCGCCGCCACGAGATCCAGCATATCCTCGCGCAGGGCAGGTCCGAGCGAAGCAAAGGGTTCATCCAGCAGAAGCACCGGTCGGTCGCGGACCAGGGCCCGCGCCAGTGCAACGCGTTGACGTTCGCCGCCGGAAAGCTCGCGTGGCAGGCGTTTGTCCTTGCCCGCCAGACCGGTGCGTGCGAGCGCGCCGGCGATGGTGGCGCGGTCGGCGGCGGTGAGGGCGAGCGAAGGCGAGATACCGAGGCCAACATTGCGGAACACATCGAGATGAGCGAACAGGTTGTTCTCCTGAAAGACCATCGAAACCGGCCGCTCGGACGGTGCAACGCTGGTGAAATCCTTGTCACCGATCAGGACACGCCCGGAGCGAGGTGTTTCGAACCCCGCCACAAGGCTGAGCAATGTCGATTTACCCGAGCCGCTCGGCCCCATGACGGCGGTGATTTCGCCGGCAGGAAATTCGACGTCGAAAGTGAGGTCGACCTCGCCATAGCTGAAGGTTGTCCTGTCGAGATGCAGCGACACCGCCTGTCGAGCCGGCATATCGGCGGTCATGAGGAACGTCCCTTTCCGAGCCGATCGGCAAGCAGGATCAGCGCAAAGCAAACCAGACCCAGCAGCAGAGCCAGCCCCGCGGCATCGGCGGTACGATAGCTGCCCATGCGCGCAAGCAGAAGATAAGGCAGCGTCTGCAGGGAATCCGAACCGAACAGCGCGATCACACCGAGGTCGCCGAGCGACAAAGCCATGGCAAAGGCGAAAGCGGTGGCAAGCGGGCGTCGCAGAACCGGCCAGTCGATCAATCTCAAGCGGGCCCAGCCGGTGATGCCAAGTTGTGCGCAAAGCCGCTCATGCCGTTCGCTGGCCGCGTCATAGGCCGGACGAATGGCACGCAGGGCGAAGGGCATCGCCATGATGGCGTTCACCGCAACGACCATGGCCGGGGCGATCGCGAAAGCGCCGCCGACATGGCGCAGCAGCAAAAACCAGCCGGCGCCGATGACGATCGGTGGCACGACCAGCACGAAGCCGGCTCCGGTATCGGTGGCATATTCCAGCAGCGACCGACCACCGGTTCTGCCGCGGCGGGCAGCCAGGCCATGCCGCGCCATTGCCAAAGACAAGGAAAGGGCTGTGGCAAGCAGGGCCGAGAGGAATGCAAGTGCCGCGCTTGTCGTGGTGGCCCGATGCACGGCTTGTTCGCCGACGAGGCGGACAAGATCGGATTGCACCCCGGCGGCTATGGTTGCCATCATCGGGCCTGCGACGAACAACAAGGCGAGCGTGATGAGCAAGGCGTTCAGGGCTGTCTCGCCATCACCGATCGAAAGGTAGCGGCGCGGCGCCACGGAAAGACCGGCCTCGGCGGCCGTGTTGGCGCCGAGGCGCGAAAGCAGGGCCACGACGGCGAAAGTGAGCAGGACCTGCAGCAGCGTCAGCGCAACCGCACGCGCTGGATCGAAATCGAAGCGCAACGCCTGATAGATGGCGACTTCCAGCGTGGTTGCGCGCGGCCCGCCGCCAAGGATCAGCACGATGGTGAACGAGGTGATGCACAGCATGAAAACGAGACCGGCGACACCGGGAAGCGCCTGCCTCAGCGCCGGCCATTCGATGAAGCGGAAGGCAGGGCGCACGCCCATGCCGAGTTGGCTGGCAAGCCGCCATTGGTCCGCCGGAATGGTCTGCAACGCTTCCAGGAAAAGCCGCACGCAGAGTGGCAGATTGAAGAAGACGTGGGCGACAAGGATGCCGGAGAGACCGTAAATGCCCGGCCAATCCTCGCCTGCGATCTTTGTCAGGAAAGGCGCGAAATAGCCGGCGCGGCCATAAAGAGTGAGAACCCCGAGTGCTGCAACGATGGCGGGCAGCGCCAGAGGCACCGCGAACAGGTGCAGAATGAAGTTGCGGCCAAAAAAACCGGGATGACGCGCCAGCGCTCGTGCCACGAACAATGCCGGTAAGACCGACAGGCAGGTCGACAGCACGGCCTGCCACAAGGTGAAGCGGACGACGCGAAGAAGATAGGAATCGAAAGCGGCAGCCGCGCCAGAAAAATCGCCGGCGCTTTCGATGGCAAGGCCAAGCAAAGCACCGCCGATCAGGACGGCGACAAAGGTCAATGCAGCGATCCCCGCGCCGACACGTCTGTCGCGCAATGCAGCGGGGTGTGCAGCCTGAGACAATGGTTTCGCCGTCGTTCCTATTTGCTCATCACGTTGAGCCACTCATCCACCCAGGCCTTGCGGTTTTTCGCAATCTCCTCGGGAGTGAAAGCCAGGGTCTTGACCGGCTTCACCAGTTTGTCGAAGGCCGGATCGAGTGGCTTGTCCATCTTGCTGGCCGGGAACATCCAGTTGGTTTCGGGGATCACATCCTGGAATTTCGGGCTGGTCATGAAGGCCATGAATTTCCCGGACAGCGGGTTTCTGGCGCCGGTGGTGGTGATGCCAGCGACCTCGACCTGAAGGTAATGGCCCTCGGAGAAGGAAGCTGCCTGGTAGCGATCAGTCTTTTCAGCGATCATATGGTAGGCGGGCGAGGTGGTATAGGACAGCACCATCGGCGCTTCGCCCTTGGTGAACAGGCCGTAGGCCTCGCTCCAGCCCGGCGTGACCGTGAGCACGCGGTTCTTCAGCTTCGCCCAGGCCTCTGGTGCCTTGTCGCCATACACCGCGCGCACCCACAGCAGCAGTCCAAGGCCGGGCGTTGAGGTGCGTGGGTCCTGGATGGCGATCTTCTGGGTCGCGTCGCCTTCGACCAGATCCTTGAGGCTGGCCGGCGGTGTCTTCAGCGTCTCTGTGTCATAGACGACGGCAAAATAACCGTAGTCATAAGGAACGAAGGTGTCGTCGTTCCAGCCGCCCGGCACGTCGGATGCCGCGGTTGCGCCATGCGGAGCGAACAGGCCAGTTGCCTTGGCATCCGCGGTCAGGTTGGTGTCGAGCCCAAGCACGATATCGGCCTTCGTGGCACTGCCCTCCAGCTTGACGCGATTGAGCAGGGCGACGCCATCCGCAACCGAGACGAAATCGACCTCGCAGTCGCAGTCCGCCTCGAACGCCTTCTTGACCTGGGGGCCCGGACCCCATTCAGCGGTGAAGCTCTCATAGGTATAGATGGTCAGCTTGTCTTTCGCGGTCGCCGGCAGCGTGGCGGCAGCGAAAGCGAGAGCGGAAACCAGGACAGACAGAGTTTTGCGCATAGGCGCCTCCTTCACTTCGTGACAAGGGAACTGGCGCTTTGGCTAAGCGTCTAATCCCTCCGCCGGTACAAACCGGATCAGGTTCAGCGGGTTGGCTTTTCGCCTCTCAGCCGGTTCGCGAAGCCGCGATCTGGCACCCCGTTAGAGCGGCCTGAGACATAGAGCGGGCGACGGTGGCGCGCAAGCGTTAGTTTGCCGGATGAAACGGGCAGGCTCCGCACGCCCTTCCGTTTCCGCATAGGGGCTGGTAAGGGCGACGCCCATGAGCACATTCACCCTTCTGCTTGGCGGCGAGGTCATCCAGACGCCGCGGCTCGAAGCCCAGGTCGCCGGCACGCGCGTGATCGCCGCCGACTCCGGCATCCGGCATGCGGATATGCTGGGGCTTACGCCTGAGCTGTGGGTGGGGGATTTCGATTCCGCACCAGCTCATTTGCCGCCGCATCTGGCGAAGGTGCCGAAGGAGCGGTTCCCGGCCGAGAAGGATTCCACCGATGGCGAGCTCGCCGTCTCGATTGCGCTTGATCTCGGTGCGGCGAAGCTGAATCTCGTGGGTGCCTTCGGCGGCGCCAGGGCCGATCATGCCTTCCTGCATCTGGCTTTGGCACTCAGCCTGGCCGAACAGGGGACAGACGTGCTCCTGACCAGCGGTGCGCAGGAAGGTATTCCGGTTCTGCCTGGCCGAACGGCGGCTTTCGATTATGCCGAAGGAACGTTGTTTTCCGTGCTTGGCTTCTCGAAACTCACCGGGCTCACGATCAAGGGCGCCAAATGGCCACTGAATGCGGTGGAAATGCCTTTCGGTTCGTCCCTCACCATCTCCAATGCCGTGCAAGGCAAGCTCGAAATAGCGCTCGGCACTGGCCGTGCGCTCCTGCTTGCTCATCCTTACCCACTTCCCGAAAGCTGACATGGCGCCGCCCCTTCTCAACCTGACTGGCATCAAACTGACCTTCGGCGGCACACCTTTGCTGGATGGCGCCGAACTCGTGGCCTCTCCCGGAGACAAGATCGCGCTGGTCGGCCGCAACGGTTCCGGCAAGTCGACATTGCTCAAGATCGCCGCCGGCATGATCGAGCCGCAGGATGGCGAGGTGTTCCGTCAGCCGACGGCAACCGTGCGTTACCTGCCGCAGGTTCCAGACATGGACGGTTTTGCCAGCGTGCGTGCTTATGTCGAAGCCGGGCTGGGGCCGGCCGACGATCCCTATCGCGCGACCTACCTGATGGAGCATCTGGGGCTCACCGGAGAGGAACGCCCTGCCGATCTTTCCGGCGGCGAAGCGCGGCGGGCCGCATTGGCCCGCGTCATGGCGCCGGAACCCGACATCCTGCTGCTCGACGAGCCGACCAACCATCTCGACCTCGCCGTCATCGAATGGCTGGAAGAGGAGCTGGCGCGCACCTCCTCAGCCTTGATCGTCATTTCCCACGACCGTCGTTTCCTGCAGCGCATCTCGCGTGCCACGGTCTGGCTCGACCGCGGCCAGACACGCCGGCTGGAAAAGGGCTTCGGCCATTTCGAGGAATGGCGCGATCAGGTTCTGGAAGAGGAGGAGCGCGACCAGCACAAGCTCGGCCGGCAAATCGTGCGCGAGGAGCATTGGCTGCGCTACGGTGTGACTGCACGGCGCAAACGCAACATGCGCAGGCTCGGCGAATTGCAGTCGATGCGCCAGCGTTTCCGCAGCCATCGCGGCGCAGAAGGCACCGCGACGCTGGTGGCCAGCGACGCAGCCGAATCGGGCAAGCTGGTGATCGAGGCCAAGAACATCGAGAAGAGCTTCGGCGATCTCACCGTGGTGAAGGATTTTTCGACCCGTATCCAGCGTGGCGATCGTGTCGGACTGGTCGGTGCCAACGGTGCCGGCAAGACGACCTTGCTGAAGATGCTGACCGGGGAGACGAAGCCCGACGCCGGCACGGTGCGGCTGGGAGTCAACCTCGAGATCGCTACTCTTGACCAGAAGCGCGAGGCCGCCGATCCGGATGAGACGCTGTCGCATTACCTGACGGACGGGCGTGGTGAAAACCTCGTCATCAATGGCGAGCAGCGCCATGTCGTGTCCTACATGAAGGACTTCCTGTTCAAGCCGGAACAGGCGCGTACGCCGGTGCGTGAACTTTCCGGCGGCGAACGGGCACGGCTGCTGCTGGCCCGCGTCCTGGCGCGACCGGCGAATCTGCTCGTGCTGGACGAACCGACCAACGATCTCGACATGGAAACGCTGGAACTGCTGCAGGAACTGGTGGCGGGTTTTGCCGGCACGGTCATCCTGGTCAGCCACGATCGCGATTTCCTCGACCGTACGGTCACCAGCGTGATCGCGCCCGACGGCGGTGGCCGTTGGGTGGAGTATGCCGGCGGCTATTCCGACATGCTGGCGCAGCGTGGCGGCACCAAGCTCGAGGACCGCAAGGCACGCAACGGCCAGTCTGCAGAGCCGAGAGCAGAGAAGCCACGCGCGGAGGTGCCCAAGGAGACGGCCAAAAAGCTCTCCTTCAAGCAGAAATTCGCCCTGGAAAATCTGCCGAAGAAGATCGAAGCGGTGACGGCATCGATCGCCAGGCTGGAAAACAACATCGCCGATCCGGCCTTCTACGAGCGCGACGCGGTTGGCTTCCAGAAGACGATCGCGGCGCTCGACAAGGAACGGGCCACACTCGCCGCACTCGAGGAAGAGTGGCTGGAACTGGAAATGCTGCGCGAAGAACTGGAAGGCTGAAGCGCTGTTCGGCTGATGCATCCTTATTCCGACAATCGGCAAAATCCGGCATTGATCTTGGCGGGGCGGATCGTGCTACCGTTGGCGAGTATTCGTTGGCTGACGGAGGAGGAGTTTCCATGGCAGAACCGACCGGGTGGCGTCACATGTCGAGCGCGCCGAAAGACGGCAGCCGGGTTCTGGTTACGGTGAGATCATCCGAGCAGGGACCTGCGGAAGTCGACGTCGCCTATTGGGCGAGGGCCGACCAGTTCGGCATGGAAGGATGGCGGGCCAATGATTCCTATCCCGGACATATGATCGAATATGCCGATCCCGAATTGAAATGCTGGATGCCGTTGCCGAGCGCCAACGCGAACACGAGTGCGCTGGCCGATATGCCGAGGCCCTGGGAAGGCAGCGAAGAGGAACTCTACGGCTCGGGCATCTAGGCCGCGAACCCACAAAAGCAGCACTCCGGTGTCGCGGATGTCGACATGCGGGTCGACTTCGGTACCTGGCATCTGCAACAGATTTTTCGCTTGGAAATCAACGACGCCGTCGCATCGCGAAACCTGGTATCCCGGCGACACGACGAAGCTTCAAACTCCTCTTGACTTAGAGTGCACTCTAACCGGTAGCTTTCTCTGCGTCGTGACGAAAGAAGGCGTTGATGAAGATTGGCGAGCTGGCAAAGCGTTCGGGACTGTCTGCCCACACCATCCGTTATTATGAGCGGATCGGGCTGCTTCCCCATGCCGACAGGGACCAATCGGGCCAACGTGACTACGACGCATCGATCCTGACCTGGATGGAATTTCTCGATCGTCTCAAGACGACCGGGATGCCTATACGGGAAATGCTGCGTTACGCGGCCTTGCGGGAGCGCGGCGGCGACACGGAAGCGGAGCGCGGCGCATTGCTCGAGCAGCACCGTGAGCGTGTCCGTGCGCATGTGGCCAAGCTGCAAGCCTGCCTTCTCGTCCTCGACACCAAGATTGCCGGATATGCCGGCATGAAACAGAGGATGAAGGACTATGACGCATCAATCCCCGAACGTCAGCGAAAGCCGGCTGGACCGCGGCAAGCGGGCGCTCGCTGAAATCGACGGCGAAGCCGGCCACAAGGTTATTGCCGCTCTGGCCGACGTCGCTCCCGATTTCGCAAACTACGTGTTCGAGTTCTCGTTCGGCGACATTTACAGCCGCCCTGGCCTCGACCTGCGCGCCCGCGAGATCGCGACCATCGCCGCGCTGACGGCGATCCGAACCGCGACCCCGCAACTGAAAGTCCATATCGAGGCGGGGCTGAATGTCGGGCTGAGCAAGGACGAAATCACCGAAATCATGATCCAGATGGCGGTTTATGCCGGCTTTCCCGCGGCGCTCAACGGGCTGTTTGCGGCCAAGGAAGTCTTTGCCGCCCGATTTCCCGTCCAGGAGGGCGAAGCGGCATGATTGAAGCTTCTCCGCTCCAGAGCGTCCCGGCACTCGATCCCACGTCATCGATCATGCTTAATGGATGGTATCTGGATCCCGTCCGGCGCGTAACCACATTTGCTGTATATATTATGAAGTACTTTCACAAGGCTGTGACATTGTTATAGCCTGATACAAAGCTGAGAAATCCAGTGCGTATCAAGGTGTTGCAGGCATGCGTATTCTTGAAGCTGGTTTGGGCTGTTTCAAGCGCGAGGAACCTTTTTTCCTCCTTTGCTGCCGCTTCATTTCGGCATCGCTGATCTGCATCTTCGCTTTCGGCACGCTGACGGCATTCCCGGCATTGGCCGACGAGTGCTCATCGCTGGCGCGCCAGATCCGCAGCAGCGGCAGTGGAGGCCTCAATCCGCAACAGGCCCAGCTGCGGCGACAGCTTGTCGCCATCCAGGCACTCGAGCGGCGGCGGCAGTGTTCGGGCAAGGGCTCCGGCGGGTTCTTCGACCCCTGTGGTGACCTTGCGCGCATGCGCGCCGATGTGCTGAGGCAGATGGCGGCCGCAAGCGGAGGACGCGACGCATCCGTTCTGCAGGCTCGTTACATCGCGCTTGGCTGTGTGCCGGAGCGACGCGAACGGCCGGCGCGCGATACCGCTTCGGGTCCGATGTCGATCGGCGGTGCTTCGATGCTCTATTGCGTACGGCCCTCGGACGGCTATTTCTTCCCGGCACCGAAATCGCAGTTCGCCAGGGATACAGACCTGAAGGAGACCACCGACCAGTGCCGCTTCATCTGCGATGATCCAGGCATGGAGGTATTCGCCCTGACCGATCCCAGCCTGGAAACCGATGAGATGATCTCGGTCGCCGAACGCAAACCCTACAAGGATCTGGCGACGGCGTTTCGTTACCGCGACGCCGCGGCGTTCAAGAGCTGCGACCTGCGACGTTACTACAGCCGGGTCAGCGAAATGCGCGCCCGCACGGTAACGCCGGGCAATATGGAAAACGCAGTCATTCCGCTGCCAGCGGGGAGGCCGGAACAGAATGTGTCGGAGCCATCGGCTGCCGGCGCGATGAACGGCAATTTACCCGCGCCCCTGGCCTTGATGGAAGAGCCTGCAATCAATCGAGCCGTGCGCATCGTCGGACCGGCCTTTCTGCCGGATCCTTGAAGACACCTGCCAGTCTTTTCGGGCAATCGGAGCAATGCAGCCGCCGCACGGCAATCTCGTGCTGTGTCATAAACGAATTGAACGGCGGCGGCTGACGCCAATGCTTGATGTCGCCGTTATTTCGTCCCACATCGGTCAGGATGAACAGTGACGCGCGGGAGCATGATGGTGGTGTGCTGTGGGGCTTGACCCCATCGCTGATCCTGCATGCGCTTATCATCGCGCTTCTGGTCTACGGTTCGTCGAGGCTTCCGCAACAGCATCCGGACGATGGAGCGGTCAGTGTCGTCATGGTGCCGCCGCCCGAACAAGTGAAGCCGGAACCGGTTCCGCCGCCAGAGACCAAGGTTGAAAAACCGCCGGAACCGAAGGTCGAAAAACCGGTCGAGCAGAAAGTCGAAAAGCCATCCCCGCCGCCGTCGTCCATCGAAGAGCTGAAGCCTGTTTTCCAGTACGGAGCCAAGGATTCCGGTCCAAGGCGATCCTTGGACGGCAACAGCGCGCAGGAAAGCTCGGCGTCGCCGACGAAGACAGAGGATCCGAAGCAGCCCGGTGCCGTGAAAGACAGCGAGAACAAAGCCGCAGCCGAGCCGGAGCGCCAGAAACAGGAAGACACGGCAAGCAATCGCGAAGCCGTTCAGGATGCAGCGAAGGATGGGAGTTCAGCGAAGCCTGACCAGCCAGAGGCCAAGGCGGCGGGTGCCGATGAACAGGAGGCCGTGACCGATGGATCCGGCGAAATAGAGCTTCCCGTGGCTGCAGCGGCGCCACAGCCCAGGCCGGCAAGAGGGCCGAAGCCGGCAAGCGCCGGCCCCAAAAAGTCAAGTTCCGCGGATGTGGCCGTCGCCGCGTCGCAAGGATATTCCAGCCTTCCGGGTGTCAGGCGGCTCTATTCGCTAGGCGCGACCGGCGATCCCTTCGCCGGGGCCTCGATGGACGGGGTGCCGCGTGATCAACGGGCGGGCAAGCTTTGCGCAAGCGCATTGCAGCAGCAACTTCTCGACGAAGGTTACTTTCCCGGATTGCTTCCATACCGTCTGCTCAAGTCGGGCAATGTCCTGGACGTTCCGGACGCCACCTTTCGCACGCGAACGGCATGGTACAGGGTGAGCTTCAGATGCGAGGTCGACGCCAATGCGACGCGGGTGTTGTCCTTTGTTTCCCGTACCGGAGCTCTTATCCCGCAGGCTGAATGGGCAGCCCTCGATCGGTCTGCCCGCAAACAAGATTTGTAAAGGTGCCAGGGGATCTGGTCGAGACCGCTATGGCTGCAGCGATCACCCGGACGTTTTCGCCTGCCAGGCCTTGAGTGCCTCGTCGAAGACCTTGTCGCCGGGCAAGCCCTTTTCCATGGTGATCAGCGCGCGCCGTCCCGATTTGTAGACGACTGGGATGTCGATCCATTCCTGGTTGCGCAGCAGGGTCAGGTTGGCATCCTGTCGGCCTTGGTGTCGTTCAGCGCGACCAGGAAATAGCCGTCGGCGATCTTGGCGGGCACGCCGATCAGCGGGCTGCCTGCTTCCTGCTCGGACGTCTTCATGGCGATGCGCAGCACATTGTCGATGCCGCCGCCTTCGAAGCCCTGCGGGGTCAGGAAGATCATCTCGATGATGTGGCTGGCCGGCAGGGTCTGGTCGGCGTTGCGGCGGATGGTCATGCGCAATTGCACGTCCTTGGCCGGCACCGTCACTTCGGCACGGATCGCCGGCTCTGGAGGCGCGTCGCCGCCCGGCGATTCCTGGACAACGGACCAGACGATGTTGCCTGGCTGGGCCGATCCTTCAGCCGAGCTGGTGCGTTCCTCGTAATAGATCGCCTTCTGGCCGACCGGGATTGCAGCCGGCTGGTTTCCTGCTTCCGGCGCGGGAGGCGTCGTTGCAGGAGTTGCCGGGGCTTCGGTGCCGGATGCCGGCGGTTGTCCCTGCGCCGGTTGTGTCTGGGCCGGCGGTGTTGCGGGTGGCGGCGTCGTCAGAGCCACGATGGACGTGCCTTCGCCAACGCTGGTGCTGCCTCCGGCGCGACCCGGGTCCGTCTCCTTGCCGTCGGGCAGCAGGCGCTGGGTGAGTTTCTGCGACTCGCCATTCTCCGCCGCTGGAGCGGGGGTCGGGCTGGTGGCCGTGTTCGGTTGAGTGGGCGCCGGTTCGGCGGGCTTAGCCGGTGTCGCCGGCTGCGCAGGCGTGTTGTCGGCGGTCTCCGTCTTGCCGAGGCCGAACATGTCCTTGAAGGCGTCCCTGTTCAGCCAGACGCCGTATCCACCGCCGCCCAGGACCGCGAGCGCCACGACTGCGGCGATGACGCGGCTGAACCCACGTTTCTGTTCCGGCTCCTCGATGTCGTCGAAGGTTTCGTCGGCGACATCGTCGATAGACTGATCCCTGAAGACCGAATCGTGGGTCACCCGTTCGGCTTCACGCCGCGTGTTGGCTTCGAAGGCCTGCGCCAGCGGGCGCTCGGGCGTTGGCTCTGTCGGTTTGCCAAGGTCGAAGATGGGTTTGGTTTCAGCCTTTGGTTTGGGCCAGACCGGCTCAAGCGCCGGTTGTGAGCCGAACAGGTTAGGCTCCGACTTTGGCGCGGGAGTGGATTCCAATTTTGGCGCGGGAGCGGGCTCCGGCTTCAGCGCGGGCTGGGTTTTCAGGTCAGGTTGACGTGCTTCTGGCAGCGGGCGCTGCCAGGAAGGCGGCGCAGAGCGTTCGTCCGTGCGAGCGGGCGCCGGCGTTTGCGGTGCAGGAACCGGCGTCTCGGTTTTCGTCGCAGGTCGCGCGTGGCTCTGCTGGGTCCGGTTGCGATCGATCGAGGAGAAGATGTTCTCGAGTTCCGCAAGGGGGTCGAGCGGTTGTGCCGTTTTTGTGTAGTCTTTTTCGACCGCGTCAATCGCATCCTCGAGCGCCTTGCGCTGACGATCGGCAACCGCGGCAGGCGGCGGCGGGTTGATCGCTGCGAGCTTGCTCTCGATGGTGGCGCGCGCCTTGTCGTAGACCTTGGCGCGTACGTCCGGCGTCGTCTCGCCGAGCCCATCGAGCGTCTTTTTCAGAACCGCAACGAAATCTGCCATGCTTCAATCGAACCTGTCGTTCGTTTCCAGGACAGGCCCCCGCAAATCAGTGGGCCTGTCAGGTCTTTGACAATTAATCTTCAAACGGATCGGTCACAAGTATGGTGTCGTCCCGCTCAGGGCTGGTGGAGAGGAGTGCTACCGGCGCACCGATCAATTCCTCGATGTAGCGCACGTATTTCACTGCCTGTGCCGGCAATTCGGCCCAACTTCTCGCCCCTGCAGTCGTTTGCGACCATCCCTCCAATGTTTCGTAGATCGGCTTAACCGCAGCTTGTGCCCGCATTGAGGCAGGCAGATAGTCTATCCGCTGGCCATCGAGTTCATAGCCGACGCAGACCTTGATCTCCTTCAGCCCATCCAGAACATCGAGCTTGGTCAGAGCGATGCCGGTGATGCCCGACGTCTTGACCGTCTGGCGCACCAGAACGGCGTCGAACCAGCCGCAGCGGCGCGGGCGACCGGTGTTGACTCCGACCTCGCGGCCGACCGTAGCCAGATGCCGCCCGACCTCATCGTCCAGTTCGCAAGGGAAGGGCCCTTCGCCGACGCGTGTCGTGTAGGCCTTGGTGATGCCGAGCACATAGCCGATCGCGGTCGGCCCGAGGCCCGAGCCGGCTGCAGCCTGGCCCGCCACCGTATTGGAGGAGGTGACGAAAGGATAAGTGCCGTGATCGTTGTCGAGCAGCGCACCCTGCGCGCCCTCAAACAGGATGCGGGCGCCGGTCCTACGCTTTTCATCCAGCACACGCCAGACCTGGTCCATGAAAGGCAGGATCTCGTCGGCGACGGAGGTGAGTTCGTCATGGATCGTCTGGGGATCGATCTCGTTCAAACCCATGCCGCGCCGCAGCGCGTTGTGATGGGCGAGCAGACGCTCGATCTTGAGCATCAGCGTTTCCGGCTCGGCGAGGTCGATGAGGCGGATCGACCGGCGTCCCACCTTGTCTTCATAGGCCGGGCCGATGCCGCGCCGGGTGGTGCCGATCTTGAGGCCTGAATTCCCGTCTTCGCGGATAGCGTCGAGCTCGCGATGCAACGACAGAATCAGCGGGGCATTGTCGGCGATGCGCAGGATTTCCGGGGTGATCGTCACGCCTTGATCGCGCAGTTTCTGCAGTTCCGTGATGAAGTGGTGCGGGTCGACCACCACACCATTGCCGATGACCGAGAGCTTGCCCTGCACAAGGCCCGAGGGCAGCAGTGCCAGCTTGTAACTGACGCCATCGATGACCAGTGTGTGACCGGCATTGTGGCCGCCATGGAAGCGCACGACCACATCGGCGCGGTCGGCCAGCCAGTCCACGATCTTGCCTTTGCCTTCGTCGCCCCATTGCGAGCCGACGACCACCACATTGGCCATGTCACTATCCCTTGCTCAACACCAAAAGCGGGCCTCGAAGCCCGCCACGACAGGCCCATATAGCCCCAAGCCCTCCGTTGCGCGACCCTTTCTTTGCCGTGAAAGGCATTCCTAGCCACAAGATTTTGGCCTTTTGCATCATTTACTTGCATGGAGCAGCACCATAGTCGGGTTGTCATCGTCCGGGCCGATCCGGCGGAGACTGCCGCATGCACCGCAAAGCCTATGTCCTGCTTCTTCTCACCACGCTGCTGTGGGGCGGCAACGCCGTGGCTGGAAAACTCGCCGTCGGCCATGTCTCGCCGATGACGCTGGTGTTCTTCCGCTGGGT
The DNA here is from genome assembly GCF_042701485.1 of Mesorhizobium sp. UC74_2. Taxonomy (NCBI): domain Bacteria; kingdom Pseudomonadati; phylum Pseudomonadota; class Alphaproteobacteria; order Hyphomicrobiales; family Phyllobacteriaceae; genus Mesorhizobium; species Mesorhizobium sp. UC74_2. Next base: position 5,888,988 of record NZ_CP170562.1, read on the forward strand.
GCTGGCCGTCGTCATCCTGCTGCCGATCGGCGGCCGCGCCTTCGTGGAAGACTGGCCGGTCATCCGGCGTCACCTGTTCCTGCTTCTCGTTCTCGGCGCGTGCGGCTTTTCGCTTTTCAATGTGATTTTCTATGCCGCGCTGAACTACACGACCGCGATCAATGTCTCGATCGAGCAGGCCAGCATGCCGATCCTGATCATTGTCGCGAACTTCCTGTTCTTTCGTCTCAGGATCGGCTGGCTGCAGGCGCTTGGCGTCTTGCTGACCATTGTCGGTGTCATTCTCACCGCGAGCCACGGCGATCCGACACAACTGCTGAAACTCAACCTGAACTTCGGCGATGCGATCATGCTGATCGCCGTCGTGCTCTACAGCGGCTATTCGGTCGGCCTGCGACTGAAACCCGCCCTGCAATGGCAGAGCCTGATGTTGGCCCTGTCGATCGCCGCACTCGTGGTTTCGGTGCCGTTCTTCATCTGGGAAGTCGCCAGCGGCACGGCCATCTTTCCCGATCCGGCAGGATGGGCGATCACACTCTACACAGCGCTCGGCGCGTCGGTGATCTCGCAGCTCACCTATATTCGCGGCATCGAGCTGATCGGCGCCAATCGCGCCGGGCTTTTCATCAACCTGGTACCGATTTTCGGCACCTTGCTGTCAATTCTGATCCTGGGTGAGGATTTTCACCTCTACCATGCCATAGCCTTGGCGCTGGTCTTTGGCGGCATCTGGCTGGCCGAGCATGGCAGCCGTCGCTCGGCTGCCTGAACGGTGTCTGCAATCGTCAGGGCTCATCGGCCGCTTGTCCTTTGCAGGATATGGCCTAGGTTGATGCGCGGAGACCCGACAAGGGAAGCTGGATATGCAGGAGGGGATCGGAGTTCGAGGCGGGACGCCGATGGCGAAACCGGTTCTGTTTCTTCGAGGCCTGCAAGGCTGGAGCCGAAGTGATCTCAGTGGTGACCTGTTCGCCGGCCTGACCCTCGCGGCGATTGCCATTCCCGAGCAGATAGCAACAGCCCGCCTGGGCGATTTCTCTCCGGAACTTGGGCTCTTCGCCTTCATTGCCGCCGTGCTCGCGTTCGCGTTGTCTGGTGCCAGCCGGCTCTTATCAGTGGGCGCGGATTCGACCATCACGCCGATCTTGGCCGGCGGACTTGCGCTGATCGCGACTTCGGGTTCGCCACATTATGTGACGATGGCCGCGCTGCTTGCGCTGATGGTAGGGGCGATCGTTCTGGTCGGCGGATTGCTCAGGCTGGGCTGGATCGCGGATCTCCTGTCCGTGCCGGTGATGGCCGGTTTTCTTGCCGGCATTGCCGTGCACATCCTGGTGTCGCAATTGCCGGAGCTGCTTGGCCTGCCGCCCGGCAGTGGCAATGTATTTCAGCGTCTGGCGGCTGTCAGGGCCGATCTCGGCCAAATCAATTTCTGGAGCCTGGTGCTTGGCGTCGCGGTGTTCGCGATTGTCAAGGGATGCGAGCGTATAAGCCCGCGCATTCCAGGCGCGCTGATTGCGCTGGCACTGGCTACGCTGGCCGTGACCGCACTCGACCTGACAATTCGCGGTGTCGCGGTCCTGGGTAGTCTGCCTGCGGGTCTGCCCGGTCTCGGCCTGCCGCAGGTGAGCTTCGACGACATGCGTACGCTGGTTCCGCTGGCTCTGCTGGTGGCGATCATCGTCATGGTGCAGACGGCTGCAACGACGCGCTCCTTCGCTGGTGATTCGGGCCGGCCTGCCGATGTGAATCGCGATTTCGTCGGCGTTGGTGCGGCCAGCCTGCTGTCCGGACTGGCGGGCGCCTTTCCCGTCAATGCCAGTCCGCCGCGTACGGCCATCGTCAGTGAGACCGGCGGACGTTCGCAGCTCTCCTGCCTGATCGCGGCGGCAGTCGTGCTGTTGCTCGTGCTGTTCGGGAAAAGCCTGCTGGCCAACGTGCCGCAAGCCGCGCTTGCCGGCATCCTGTTTTTCGTGGCGATGCGCATCCTGCGCTGGCAGACGTTCCTTGGCACGTTTCGCCAGGCGCCGCTGGAATTCGTGCTGATCATGATCACGGCGATTGCCATCATCGCCCTTCCGATCGAGGTTGGCGTGGCTATCGGCATTGGCCTTTCCCTGTTGCATGGCCTCTGGGGCATGACGCAGGCAAACGCGATCGAGTTCGAGAAAGTACCCGGCACATCGATCTGGTGGCCGCCGGGGGCCGAGCCCGCAGGCGAGCGGGTCCCCGGCGTGCTGGTGCTCGCGTTCCAGGCTCCACTTTCCTTCGTTAATGCAGAGAGGTTTGCTGAGGATTTCCGGACGATGATCGACGCCCGCGTCGTGAGACATGTCGTCTTTGAAGCAAGCAGCGTCATCGACATAGACTTCACCGCGGCGCAAGCCCTTCGGGCGATGATCGGGCATTGCCGAAAAGCCGGCATCTCCTTCCGGATCGCCAGGTTGGAAGCGGTACGGGCACAAAGAGCACTGGAGCGGTTCGGCATCGTGGCGATGCTGGGGCCGCACGCCATTTTCCGCAGCGTCGACAACGCCATAGCAGACATCATCACTGGCGAGCGGGACGGGCGTGAGCAGACGACGCCGCCATCAACCTCGGAAGGATGAACCATGCCACGGAACATCATCCCAGTCCTGCATCCGGTATCCGTCGCCGAATTGCGCCCGACACAAATGACCGTCGGCCTGCGCGAGGTGGCGCTCAAACGCAAGGAGCTGCGCGCGTTGGCGGCAGGCAAGAAGGACGATTTTCTCGGACTACATCTCATTCCTGCGGTGATCGGTCCAAAGCAGCGCCCCTTCGTCGTCGACCATCATCATCTTGCCCGCGCCTTGCATGACGAGGGTATCGGAAAGGTGCTGATCAGCGTGCTCGCGGATTTGTCGCGGCTCACCAAGGAAGAATTCCTGGTTTTCCTGGATAACCGTGCCTGGATGCATCCTTTCGATGCATCGGGGCGCCGGCGCGCTTACGAAGACTTGCCGAAATCGGTCGACAGGCTGGTCGACGATCCGTTTCGAAGTTTGGCTGGCGCGGTAAGACGAGCCGGCGGTTACGCCAAGGACACGACGCCGTTCGGGGAATTCCTTTGGGCGGATTTTTTCCGCCGGCGCATTGATCCCGGCCTCCTCGCCGACAATTTCGACAGGGTAGCCAGGAAGGCCGCCGCGTTGGCGCGGGATAAATCCGCAAGCCATCTGCCAGGCTGGAGCGGCCCTGACGACTGAGCATTCCAGCGTCGTGTCGGCAGATGCAGAAAGGCGCGGGGTTTGCCCGCGCCCTTCGAAGTCCGTGAAAAGACGATCAGGCCGGGCCGACGTCGAACTGCAGCCGCTTGGCCGAATCGATCGTCTGGTGTGCGCGCAACTTGGCCAGGACTTCTTCGGGGAACGGAGCATCGAGGTAGAGCAATGCGATCGCATCGCCACCCGGCCGATTGCGGCCGAGCTGGAAGTTGGCGATGTTGACGCCGTTCTCGCCGCAGACCGTGCCGAGCAGGCCGATGATGCCGGGCGCATCGGCGTTGGTGGTGTAGAGCATGTGCTGGCCCACCTCGGCGTCGAGATTGATGCCCTTGATCTGGATGAAGCGCGGCTTGCCGTCGGAGAAGCAGGTACCGGCGATCGAGCGTGTCATGTGTTCCGTCTTGACGCTCAGCTTGATATAGCCGTCGAACACGCCCGATTTGTCGCGCTTAACCTCGGCGACGATGATGCCGCGCTCCTTCACCATGATCGGCGCCGACACCATGTTCACATCGGCCACCTGGGGCCGGATCAGGCCGGCAAGCGCCGCACTGATCAGCGCCTTGGTGTTCATCTGTGCCGTTGAGCCGTCAAACAGGATCTCGACTTCCTTGATCGGGTCTTCGGTGACCTGGCCGACGAAGGCACCGAGCACCTCGGCCAGTTTGACGAAAGGCTTCAGCCTGGGAGCTTCTTCTGCCGTGATCGAAGGCATGTTGATGGCGTTGGTGACGGCTCCCTTGACCAGGTAATCCGCCATCTGTTCGGCCACCTGGAGTGCGACGTTCTCCTGCGCTTCCGAGGTCGAGGCGCCGAGATGCGGCGTGCAGACGACATTCTCCATATTGAAGAGTTCGTTCTGTTCCGCCGGCTCGACTTCGAAGACGTCGATGCCAGCACCCGCCACCTTGCCGCTCTTCAGGCCCGCGATAAGGTCCTTCTCGACCACCAGGCCACCGCGCGCGCAATTGATGATGCGCACGCCATCCTTCATCCTGGCGATGGCTTCGGCGTTGATGATGTTGCGCGTCTTGTCGGTCAGCGGCGTGTGCAGGGTGATGAAGTCGGCGCGGGCAAGCAGCTCGTCCAGATCCACCTTCTCGACACCCAGCTCCTCGGCACGCTGTTCGGACAGGAACGGGTCGAAAGCGACGACATGCATCTTCAGGCCGACGGCGCGGGTGGCGACGATCGAACCGATATTGCCGCAGCCGATAAGCCCGAGCGTCTTGCTGGTGATTTCGACGCCCATGAAACGGTTCTTTTCCCACTTGCCGGCGTGGGTCGAGGTATTTGCTTCCGGGATCTGCCGGGCGACAGCGAACATCAATGCGATGGCATGTTCCGCCGTGGTGATCGAATTGCCGAAGGGTGTGTTCATGACGATGATGCCGCGTCGCGACGCGGCGGGAATATCGACGTTGTCGACGCCGATGCCGGCGCGCCCCACGACCTTCAGCCTGGTCGCTGCGGCAATCAGCTTTTCGGTGACCTTGGTCGCCGAGCGGATGGCGAGACCATCATACTGGCCAATGACTTCGAGCAGTTTTTCCTTGTCCTTGCCGAGGTCGGGCAGATAGTCGACCTCGACGCCGCGATCCTTGAAGATCTGCACGGCGGTGGTGGAGAGTTTGTCGGAAACGAGTACGCGGGGCGCCATTGCTGCCTCCTTGAAGAGTGATTGAATTGTTCGAAAAGAGGGCGGCCTCTTATTGGAGCATGATCTTCTCTGAAAACCGTTTTCCGCTTTTCGGGATCATGCTCCGGGGCCGCCGCAAGTCTGTGTCAGGCAGCGGCCTTGAGCGCGGCCTTCTGGTTGGCAAAGGCCCAGTCGAGCCATGCCGTCAGCGCAACCAGATCAGCCGTCTCGATCGTGGCGCCGGCCCAGATGCGGAGTCCGGGAGGAGCATCGCGATAGTGACCGATGTCGAAGGCGACGCCTTCCTTGTCGAGCGCCGAGACGATGCCCTTGGCGAAAGCAGCCTGGCCGTCGGCGTCGAGCGCCGTGACATCCGGGTCGACGATCGAAAGACAGATCGAGGTATTCGAGCGCGTCTGCGCGACCGCAGCCAGATTGTCCAGCCAGGCCGTCCTCTGCACGAAGGCGTCGAGCGCTGCGAAATTGGCATCGGCACGGGCAATCAGCCCATCGAGGCCGCCGAGCTTCTTTGCCCAGTTCAAGGCGTCGAGATAGTCTTCCACGCACAGCATCGACGGTGTGTTGATCGTCTCGCCCTTGAAGATGCCTTCAATCAGCTTGCCGCCCGAGGTCAGGCGGAAGATCTTGGGCAACGGCCAGGCCGGCTTGTAGGTCTCAAGCCGCTCGACGGCGCGTGGCGACAGGATCAGCATGCCGTGCGCGCCCTCGCCACCGAGCGCCTTCTGCCAGGAGAAGGTGACGACGTCGAGCTTGGCGAAATCGAGCCGCTGCGCGAAGGCCGCCGAGGTGGCATCGCAGATGGTCAGGCCTTTGCGATCATCCGGAATGAAATCGCCATTGGGCACGCGCACGCCCGAAGTCGTGCCGTTCCAGGTGAAGACGACGTCGCGGTCGAAGTCAATTTTGGTCAGATCGGGAAGTTCGCCGTAAGGCGCATCGAATTTGCGCACGTCTTCGAGCTTGAGCTGCTTGACCACATCGGTGATCCAGCCGGCGCCGAAGCTTTCCCAGGCGACCATGTCGACGCCGCGTTCGCCGAGCAACGACCAGAGCGCCATTTCGACGGCACCGGTATCGGACGCCGGAACGATGCCGATGCGGTAGTCGGCCGGGACCTGCAGGATCTCACGGGTGAGGTCGATGGCGTCGGCCAGCTTGACCTTGCCGATCTTGGCGCGGTGCGAGCGACCCAAGGCAGCATTCTTGAGCGCCTCGACTGACCAGCCGGGACGTTTCGCGCAGGGACCTGAGGAGAAATTGGGATTGGCCGGACGCACGTCCGGCGTGGGGAGAGCAGTCATCGTGGTCTATCCTTCCAGATAGTAAGCCCCTCGGTGGGGAGGGGTGGCCCACGGACGGCGATAGGACTTCGGCTTGCCGGCGTCAAGAGCAAAGTTTTTGTCGTTTGCGGGATATTGGCTTGGGGCGGCGGTAGAGCCACAAAAACAAACGGCAGGCCCACAGCCTGCCGTTTGTTTTTGTGGTGAGTGGACGTGTCCTACCAGAGATCGTAGCGAACACCGACCTTGAACTGGTGGTAGTCGATACCCTTGTTCAGGACCACCGCGTTGTTGTCGAACGAAACGTAGCGCGCGCTTGGTGCCGATTTGTATTCGTAGCCGAAGTCGAGCTCGACGTTCTTCGAGACCTGATAGGCAAAGCCGGCGTTGAGCGAATAGATCAGGCCAAGCTGCTTTTCTGCGTCCGCCGAACCCTCATAGGTCGACGCGTCGTCGCACCTGAAAGCCGTGGTTGTCGTCACGTTGCCGCCTTGGATCACCGTGGGAGACGGTTCGGTGCAATGGCGGTCGCCCGTCGAACTGCGATACCTGGAATAGATCAGGCCAAGACCTCCACCGATATAGGGTGTCAGGCCGGCAAACGTGCCGAGATCGACATAGAGGTTGGCGGTGCCATCGAAGGCGCTGTTGGTTCCGGCATTCTGCCCCTGGCAATTTTGCGAGACACGCCGGCTGTCGACAAAAACCGAATCCTCCAAGCCGGGATTGCGAATAACCGTTGTCGTTGTCTGGGTTCCCTCGCAGCTCGACAGGAAATCGGTCGCGAATTCGCTTTTCGGCAGGAGGCCGAGATTAAGCTCGGCGCGCAGGTAGTCATTGAGGTGATAGCCTATGCCGACCGAGCCGGAGACCGGATTGGTGCTTGACGAGAACGCCGCGGTGTTCTCGAAATACTTGTAGGGTTTGTTGAAATTGTACCCGACGTCGCCGCGCAGATACCACCCCGAACCAACCTCCACCGGTTGATATTCGGGCGCCTGATCAACATAGATCGGCGGATCGTAGTCGGCAGCCAGTGCCGACATCGGCGGCAGAAGCACTGCAGCAGCCAGAGCCAGCGCTATGTGCAATTTGAATTGCATGGATTCAAGCTCCCAAACCCGCGCCGATCACCACGCGATCACGGCCCCTTCTGAGAGCATTGTTAACTATAGTGGTTAAGTCACCGTTAAGGATAACGAACCGTTACCCATTTGATCTTGCTGGGCTTCGCGCAACTCCAGGAAAAGTGCGTGGTGGTTTTCCGTCCGGAATGGCCTGAAAACAAAGAGCCGGAGCGTTTCCGTGACAAACGGAAACGCCCCGGCGGACGCCTGACGTCTTGTCTCAGCGTTCGGTAAGCTTCAGCTCGATACGGCGATTCTTGGATCGTGCATCGTCGGTGTCGGTACCATCCAGCGGCTGATATTCGCCGAAGCCCGCTGCCACCAGCCGATTGGCCGGAACACCATTGGCGATCAGGAATTTGACCACGGAGGTCGCGCGCGCGGACGACAGTTCCCAATTGTCCTTGAAACGGCCGGTGCCCGAAAGCGGCCGATTGTCGGTATGTCCATCGACACGAAGCACCCAATTGATCTCGGGCGGAATTTCCTTCTGCAGTTCGATGATCGCATCGGCCAGCTTCTTCATCTCGACCTTGCCGGCGTCGTTGATTTCTTCAGAGCCGACCGGGAAAAGCACTTCGGACTGGAAAACGAAGCGGTCACCGACGATGCGGATGTTCTCGCGGTCGGAAAGAATCTCGCGCAGGCGGCCGAAGAAATCCGAACGGTAGCGGTTCAGCTCCTGCACGCGCTGGGCAAGTGCGACGTTCAGACGACGGCCGAGATCGGCGATCTTTGTGTTGGATTCGCGGTCTCGTGTTTCAGACGCATTCAGCGCGTCCTCAAGGGCGGCGATCTGCTTGCGCAGCGCCGAGATCTGCTGGTTGAGCAGTTCTACCTGGCTCAGCGCACGCTGGCTGACCTGGCGTTCGGTGTCGAGTTCTCCCTCCAGCTTGGTGGCACGCTGGCTGGCAGCATTGCCTGCACCTGAGCCGGCGTTCAGCAATTGTTGCAGGCGGCTTTTTTCGGCCTCGGCCGCGGAGAGTGAAGCCTGCAGGTTGGCCAGAGAATCCTGAGCGTCCTGGCTGTTGCTCTTTTCCAGAGCCAGAAGCTGCGTCAGTTCGTTGATCTGGGCGTTGAGCCGGTTGAGCACCACATCCTTGCCGGAAATCTCGCGGCTGAGCAGGAACTGTGCCAGCACGAAGACGGAAAGCAGGAACATGATGGCGAGGAGCAATGTCGAAAGCGCATCGACGAAGCCCGGCCAATAATCGATGTGGCGATAGCTGCGTCGTCCCCTCGCGAGCGCCATTTAGTTGCGCTCCCGGCTTTTCAGGGCCTCGGCGATCTTGTCCAGTGTTGCGCGCATCGCCTTCTGCTCATCGGACTGCGCTTCCACCCAGTCGCGCATGATCTGCTGTTCAGAGCGCATGTTCTTGACCAGCCCGGAAATGCCATCGGCCAGATTGGCCATCGCGGTCGCAACGCGCGGGCTGGAGCTGTCGCTCTCGCTCATGTGACGCAGCCGCTCCGAAAGCGCGCGCAGCTCGTCGGAAGACTCCGAACGCGATGCATCGGTCGTGCCGACATCCGAAGAAAGGTCGGTGACCGTCGACAGCCAGTTCTCGAGCTCGGTGTAGAAGCGGTTTTGCGCGCGGCCGGCCTGCAGGTCGAGGAACCCAAGCACAAGTGAACCGGAGAGACCGAACAGCGAGGACGAAAAAGCTGTGCCCATGCCGGACAAGGGAGCCGACAGGCCCTGCTTCAATGCGTCAAGCACGGCTGCTGCGTCGCCCGAGCCGGGATCGAGCGACTGGATCGTCTCGCTGATCGAACCGATCGTGTGCAGCAGGCCCCAGAAGGTTCCGAGCAAGCCGAGAAAAACCAGCAAGCCGACCAGATAGCGCGAGGTGTCGCGGCTTTCGTCGAGGCGGGTACCGATCGAATCGAGCATGGTTCGCATGGCGCTGGTCGAAAAAGCGAGCGAGGACGAGCGACCGATCATCGCTTTCATCGGGGCGAGCAACACCGGTTCGGTGGTTTCGGAACCAGCCCGGAACGAATTCACCCAGCGCACTTCGCGAAACAGCCTGCCAACCTGGACGAAAGCCAGCAGGATGCCGACGACCAGTACGCCGACGATCAAGCCGTTGAGGCCGGGATTGGTGACGAAAGCCGTCTGGATCTGGCGGGAAAGAACAATGGCGATGAAGGCAACGATGGCCAGAAAGATCACCATCGTCAGCACGAAAACCTGTGGACTGGAAAGCTTGTGCGGGTCGTAGCTCAACACATCCGAACCCCGGCCGGCAGTCATGGATTTGAGAAAGGTCATTCCTGCCCCGTTTGCGATGTCGTCGCCGAATAGGATTGCCGCGACTCTAAACGGAAATGTGACGAAATTGGAAGGCGCCGAAATGCAGTGTCACAGCCGGTTGATGACCAGGCTGTCCAGCATGGCGGCAAAATGCAGGCCCGCGCCGGTGACGACGAAGCCGTGCCACAGCGCGTTGTGGAAACGCAGACCCTTCCAGACAAAGAAGATGACGCCCAGCGAATAGACGATGCCGCCGGCGAGCAGAAGACCGATGGCGGTTGGTGGCAGCGTTCCGACGAGCGGTTCGACCAGAACAATCCCGCTCCAGCCGATGGCGAGATAAAAGACGATGGCAAGACGGTCGAAGCGACCGGGCAGGAAAACCTTGATGGCGATTCCGGCAACAGCTGCCGTCCAGATCAGACCGAGCATCCAGCCGGCAAGCGTCGCGTCGCTGAGCTGAGCCAGAAAGGGTGTGTAGGTTGCGGCAATCAGCAGGTAGATCGCGGCATGGTCAAACCTGCGCAACAGCCATTTCATGCGTGATGTAACGGGCCAGAGATTGTAGGCCATCGACACGGAAAGAACCGTAAGCAGTGCCACGACATAAAACACCGCGGCCACATATTCACCCGGCCCAGCGTGAAAGGCAGCCAGGGTCAGCATGGCCGAACCCGCGGCAATCGCCAGCACGATGCCGACGGCGTGGACGATGCCGTCAGCGATCATCTCGGCACGCGAATAGTGCCATCGCCCGACAAAGGGGATGTCGATAGCCGTCTCGGGCCGGCCTTCACTCATGGGTTCACCTGCATACACTTTATCTGGGCAGTCGCAGGCGAGTATTTCAAGCTACTGTAACGGTTTCGTGGCTGCGGCGTACTTCACATATCGGCCGAAAATCGTAAGCGATTTTCGCGAGGTACGACGCTATAACTCGTCAGAGCGTGCCTTGTGGGGTGTGCTAGCGCTGGGCGAGCGGCTTCTTCAGCGTCGCAAGCAGGGCGCGATGGATCGCCTCATTGCCGGCAACGAGGCTGCCGCTTTCCAACATGCCCTGGCCACCGTCCGGATCGGAGACATAGCCACCCGCTTCGCGCACCATAAGGATGCCGGCAGCGATGTCCCAGGGCGACAGCTTGTCTTCCCAATAGCCGTCCATGCGGCCTGCGGCGACATAGGCAAGATCAAGTGCTGCCGAGCCGAGGCGGCGAATGCCGGAGACTTCGGCCATCACATTGCGCAGTTCGATGAGGAAATTACCGTGATGCCCGCGGCCGAGATGTGGCACGCCGCAGCCGATCACCGTGTCGGACAGCTTGTTGCGCGCAGCGACGCGCAGCCGACGGTCGTTCATGAATGCGCCGCCGCCACGCTCCGCCGTGTAAAGCTCGTCCATCGCCGGATTGTAGATGACGCCGGCGACGATCTGGCCCTGGCGCTCCAGCGCGATCGAGACCGAGAAGATCGGAATGCCGTGCAGGAAGTTGGTGGTTCCATCCAGCGGGTCGACGATCCAGCGGTGCTGGTCGTCATCGCCGCCAACCGTGCCGCGCTCTTCCATCAGGAAAGCGTAGCCCGGCCGCGCCTTGGAAAGTTCGGTAAAGATGATGTCCTCGGCCTTGCGGTCGGCCTGGCTGACATAGTCGCCCGGCCCCTTCATCGAGACCTGCAGGTTCTGCACCTCGCCGAAGTCGCGCGACAGCGAGCGGCCCGCCTTCATCGCGGCCTGGACCATGACATTGAGAAGTGCGGAACGCGCCATGCTGGTTAGTCCTTGGTGTGCGGGGCCAACTGGCGCTGGCCTGGCCTCAAATGCAGCAGGCCGGCAGAGCTGCCGGCCCTGGATATCAGTCCGCGCGGCGAACGTAGGTGATTTCGTTGGTGTCGACGATGATGCGTTCGCCTGACGAGATGAACGGCGGTACCAGAACGCGGATGCCGTTCTCGAGCACCGCTGGCTTGTAGGACGAAGCCGCCGTCTGGCCCTTCACGACGGGGTCCGCCTCGGTGATGGTCAAGGTAACCTGGTCTGGCAGAGCGATGCCGATCGGCTTTTCTTCGTAGAGCTCCACGGTGACGGTCATGCCATCCTGCAGGAAGGCAGCGCGGTCGCCGACGAAATCCTTCTGCAGCTCAAGCTGCTCATAGCTTTCGGTGTCCATGAACACCAGCATCTCTCCCTGCTCGTAGAGGAAGGAGAAGTCCTTCTGCTCCAGGCGTACCTTTTCGACCGTCTCGGCAGCGCGGAAGCGTTCATTGAGCTTGGTGCCGTTGATGAGGTTCTTGAGTTCGACCTGATTGTAGGCACCGCCCTTGCCGGGTTTCACCGCATTGGTCTTCACCGCCACCCAGAGGCCGCCATCATGCTCGATGACGTTGCCGGGACGGATTTCGTTGCCGTTGATCTTGGCCATGGTTGATTTGATCCGGAAAAAGAGGTGCGCCGAAAGGGCGATTTCGGCGCCTCCAAGACCATAATTTGCCGAAAGAGGCAAGAGAGGCGGCAAAATGCCTGTCTGTTTGCAAAGTCGTCAGGGTAGCCGGTTGGCCTTTTGCAACGCCTGCTTGGTCTGCTCTTCATCAAGGCCCTGCATGAAGTCGTCCATCTGGGGGTCAGCGAGGCCGGCCCGGCGCGCAACGATGAACCATGCCGCCGCAGTGACCAGATCTCCATCGACGCCGATGCCGCCCTCATAGAGTTTTGCCAGCCTGTTCTGGGCAGCGACATTGCCGCCTTCGGCCGCCCGCTTCGTCCAGTTGAAGCCGGATTTCAGATCCCGCTTGCCGCCGCGCCCGTCGATCAGCCATTGGCCGAGGTCGAGCTGGGCGGTGTCGTAATTCTGCTGTGCCGCCAGAACCAGAAGCTTTCTTGCTTCCGTGTCGTCCTTGGTCTTGCCGCCGGCACCGTTGGCGTAGATCTGAGCCATTGCATATTGGGCATCCGCCAGGCCGGTCTCGGCCGCTTTTTGATAGTAGGCAACGGCGCGGGTGAGACCTGCATCGCCCGGATCCTGCTCCAGAAGCAGCTGTGCGAGATTGAACTGCGCCAGAGGATTGCCAGCCTCAGCCGCCGCCTGCAGCAGGACCTGGGCCTTCTTTTCATCTTTCTTGACCTGGCGTCCGTCGATCAAGATCAGCGCATACTGGAACTGCGCTTCCGGCACGCCTTGTTCGGCAGCGCGCTGGTACCACTTGGCAGCCTCCGCGGCGTTGGCCGGCATGCCCAGTCCACGCGCAAGGATTTCCGCCACCAGGGTCTGGGCCGGAGCGTCCCCCTGCTTGGCGCGTTCCAGGGCCAGATTGTAGGCGGTCTTGTAGAGACCGCGCTGATAGGCGCCGTAGGCGGCATCCGGCGCCCTGCCGCCGAAGCGGGCTGGATCGATCTTCGTTGCGGGTTCCGTCGTTGTCGCCGGTTGCGGCAATGGATTGGCGATCGGGCGATCGCCTTTCTTCGCCGTGGTGGACGAATCGGGCAGGGGTATCGGCTGCGGCAGCAGTGGCGGCAACGCCGAAGGTGCCGGTTCGGCCGGTGCCTCTGTCTGAGGGCCCCCGGTTGCCGATTGAGCTGGCGCATTCGCTGACGGCTGCGGCGATGCCGGCTGCGATGTTGCTGCAGGTGCGGGGCTTTCCGCCGCCGAGTCCTTCGGCGATGGCGCGGTTACCGGCGGTACGGGAACTGACGTTGCAGCGTCCGGTGCAGCTGTTGGAGGGGTCTCGGCGTCGGACTTGGGGGATTCCGGCTTTGGATTCTCAGGATTTATTCTTTCCTGTGCCGGCGGTTGCGTCGGTTTCGGCGCTTCGGCAGTCTGGGCTTGCGCCTGGGACAGGGCGAAACCGACAACGAGTATACCAGCAAGGGTAAAGCGCAGGCGCATCGTCAGTCCTCGAGGCGCGGCGCCGTTTCATCGAGCAAGGCATTCGCCCTGGCGATTATGGTGGCGGGCTCTGCGCCTTCGGCGAAAACGGCCGCGGACAGAGCGACGAATTCCGCTCCGGTTGCGGCGACGGCCTCCACCGAGGCGACATCGGAGCCTGCCATGACGATGCATGGAATCTCGATCATTTCGGCCCACCATCGGCCGAGTGAGAGGTTGCGCGGGTGCGGCTCCGGTTTGTTGTCGAAGCCGAAACGGCCGAAGAAGATGTAGTCCGGGCGCTCCTCACCGAGCTCCAACGCATCATCGCGTGTCTTGGCACCGCCAACGCCCACCATCATGCGGTCCTGCACGCGGTCGATGGCGTCGGCAAGTTCCGCCTTGCCGGCCTCGATATGGAGGCCATCAGCCTTGACGCGCCCAGCAATGCGGCTGTCGCCGGCAATCACGACGGCGATGCCGGCAGCTTGCGCAGCGGGCACGATTTTTTCCGCATAGGCCTGGAAACTGTCCTCATCCCGATTGTCCTGGGGCAGGATCAGCGATGCAATGTCACCGCCGGTGAAGGCTGCGACAACACGCTCTGCAGGTGTGCCAGCCGGCGGAATGAGCACGATGCGGCAACGGTCGGGGGATGAGGGTTCGGTCATGGCGATATCTGGTTCCGGGTTCGCCTATGCGGGGCGAAGATGGTTGGATTGCGGCATAGACGAATGATGCGGTCTTGAACAGGCGCAGGCTCGCGGCCGTCAGAGGTCGATCTTGTAACCCAGATGGGTTTGCTTGAAGCCGAGGCGTTCGTAGAAACGATGGGCATCCTGCCGACTGCGGTCAGTGGTGAGCTGCACGACAACGCAGCCGCGCGTACGGCATTGATCGATAGCCCAGTCGATCATCCTTTGGCCGAGCCCTCCGCTTTGGCGGTCCCGTATCACGCGCACTGCCTCGATCTGGCCCCTCAGCGCGCCTTTACGGGAAAGCCCGGGAATGAAGGTCAGTTGCAGCGTACCGACCACGCGACCAGCTTCGGTCATGACTGCCAGCAACTGGCTCGGGTCGGTGTCGATCGCTGCGAACGCTTGCAGATAAGCTTCGGCCAGCGGTTCGCGAGGGTCTTCGCGGCCGCTGCCCAGCAAGTCGTCGGCCAGCATTGCGACGATCGCGGCGACGTCACTTCGCTCAGCGCGACGGAAGGCAATATCGACCATGGGTGGTTCTCCGTGTTCCACCTCCGCAATAGGTGGCCGGCTGCGCACGGGCAAGTCCATGTCCCGCCGAGGGCAACGCATTGGCACGACGGCGGGATCTCCCTATGGTGATGGCGAAAGGCAATCACCATGGCACAGAACATCTACGACCGGCCGGAGTTCTTCGCCGGCTACAGCAGCCTCGCCCGCTCGAGGGAAGGACTGGCCGGCGCTCCGGAGTGGCCGGCGTTGCAGGCGATGCTGCCCGAGATCAAGAACCGTCGTGTCGTCGATCTCGGCTGCGGCTTCGGCTGGTTCTGCCGCTGGGCCCACGAGCAGGGCGCGGCGAGCGTTCTCGGCCTCGATGTTTCGGAAAGGATGCTCGAACGCGCCGCTGCCACCTCGGATGCCGCGATCGAATACCGGCGCGCCAACCTTGAGGAACTGAGGCTTCCGGCAGCTGCCTATGACATCGCCTATTCGTCCCTGGCACTGCACTATGTCGAGGATGTGAACCGGCTTTTCGCCACGGTCTTCCAGGCGCTGGCGCCAGGCGGCATGTTCGTGTTTTCGACCGAACATCCGGTGCTGATGGCGTCGTCCAACCCGGGCTGGCTGCACGGTGCCGAAGGCAGGAAGACGTGGCCTGTCGACCGTTATTTCATCGAAGGGCAGCGGACGACTGATTGGCTGGCCAAGGGTGTCGTCAAATACCATCGAACGATCGGCACCACGTTGAATGCGTTGCTCGCGGCTGGTTTTGCACTAACCCATGTCGAAGAGTTCTGCCCGTCTGCCGAGCAGATCGCCATTCGCCCGGAGCTGGCGGAAGAACTGGAGCGACCGATGTTCCTGCTGGTGTCGGCTCGTCGCTGACGCGCGATGCTTTCTGAAAATCGATTCCGATTTTCAGGCCGATGCGCTACGTAAAGACACCATACCCTCAGTCATTTCCTTCCCGGCATGTCAGCTCTGCTCACCGATCCCTGGTTTTACGCCGTCGCAGTGCCTGCGGTCATCCTGGTGGGACTCACCAAGGGCGGGGTCGGCGGCTTCGGCCTGATCGGTGTGCCGCTGATGGCGCTGGCAATGTCGCCGGTGCAGGCGGCGGCGATCCTGCTGCCCATCCTGGTGGTGATGGATATCGTTTCGCTGTGGACCTGGCGTGGCCAGCATGACAAGGCAACACTGGTCGACATGCTGCCGGGTGCACTTGTCGGCATCGGCATCGGCTGGGCGACCGCGGCATTCGTGACGGCGGATATGGTGCGCTTCATCGTCGGCGCCGTTACCATCGCCTTTGTCGGGCGCTGGCTCTACGTCACCTACAGGCACGGCAGTTCCCATGTGGCGAAGCCGAACAGGCCGCAGGCCGCGTTCTGGGGAACGATCGCCGGTTTCACCAGTTTTGTCGCCCATGTCGGCGGACCTCCGTTCCAGGTCTACACGATGCCGTTGCGGATGGATCCGAAAGTGCTGACGGCGACCGGCGTGGTGTTCTTCGCCATCGTCAATGCCATCAAGCTCATTCCCTATTTCGCGCTCGGGCAGTTCGACGCCGCCAATCTCGCCGCATCGGCCGTGCTGATGCCGTTTGCGCCTCTGTCGACTCTGGCAGGTGCCTGGCTGGTGCGGCGCATGCGGCCGGAGGTGTTCTATCCATTCACCTACGCAACGATCGCGTTGGTGGCGATCAAGCTGTTGTGGGACGGTATCGTCAGCCTTGTGTAGAGGATGACGATGCTTTCAGGCTGTGCTTAGAAATGCAGGTATCGTTTCGGAGGGCGGGATGACGAACCCCTATGCGCTGGATCTCGACAAGAATCCGGCCAATCACCAACCGTTGACCCCGCTGTCATTCCTGGAGCGGGCAGCCAAGACCTATCCCGACCATGTCGCCATCATTCATGGCCGCCAGCGCATTACCTACCGGGATTTCTGGCGCCGCTCGCTGCAATTGGCATCAGCATTGGCGACAGAGGGAATCGGCAAGGGCGATACCGTGACTGTGATGCTCTCCAACACCCCGCCGATGCTGGAAGCACATTTCGGTGTGCCGATGGTGAAAGCGGTGCTGCATTCGCTCAACACCCGCCTCGACGCGGCTGTCATCGCCTTTCAGCTCGACCATGCCGAGACGAAGGTTCTGATTGTCGACCGCGAGTTTTCCGGTGTGATGAAAGAGGCGCTCGCGCTGGCCAGGGTAAAGCCGCTGGTCATCGACTATGACGATCCGGACTACGCGGCGGATGCGCCTTATCCGAAGGGCGGGCGCATCGGTTCGCGCGACTATGAAGATTTTGTCGCGGGTGGAGCGCCGGATTTTGTCTGGTCGATGCCCGACGACGAGTGGGACGCGATCTCGCTGAACTACACGTCTGGCACCACAGGCAACCCCAAAGGCGTCGTCTATCATCATCGTGGTGCGGCCTTGATGGCCTACACAAACACCATTCACGCCGGCATGGGCAAGCACGCCGTCTATCTGTGGACGCTGCCGATGTTCCACTGCAACGGCTGGTGCTTCCCCTGGACGCTGGCCGTGCAGGCCGGCACGCATGTCTGCCTGCGCTGGGTGCGGGCGAAAGGCATGTATGATGCCATTGCCGATCATGGCGTCACGCATCTTTGCGGTGCACCCGTCGTGATGGCGACGCTGATCAACGCCAGCGATGACGACAAGCGGATGTTCTCGCAGACCGTCACCTTCAATACCGCCGCGGCTCCACCGCCCGAGGTGGTGCTCTCGGGAATGGCGGATGCCGGCTTCTCGGTCACCCATCTCTACGGCCTGACCGAAACCTATGGGCCTGCAGTCGTCAACGAATGGCATGGCGAATGGGACACGCTGGACAAGGCAACGCGCACCGCCAGGAAGGCGCGCCAGGGCGTGCGTTATGCGGCGCTGGAAGACCTGACGGTGATGGATCCCGCGACGATGGCAAAGACGCCGGCCGACGGTGAGACCATCGGCGAAGTGATGTTCCGTGGCAACATCGTCATGAAGGGCTACCTGAAGAACCGCAAAGCGACGGATGAGGCGTTCGCCGGCGGCTGGTTTCATTCCGGCGATCTCGGTGTCATGCACCCCGACGGCTACATCCAGCTCAAGGATCGCTCCAAGGACATCATCATCTCCGGCGGCGAGAACATCTCTTCGATCGAAGTGGAGGATGCGCTCTACAAGCACCCTGCCGTGGCGTCCTGTGGTGTGGTCGCTCGTGCTGACGACAAATGGGGTGAAGTGCCGGTGGCTTATGTCGAGTTGAAGCCGGGCAAGGTTGCGACGGAAGCTGAAATCATCGAGCATTGCCGGGGGCTTCTCGCCCGCTTCAAGGTGCCGAAGGCCATCATCTTCCACGAGATACCCAAGACCTCGACGGGAAAAATCCAGAAGTTCCGGTTGCGTGAGATGGCCAAGGCCGGCTGATGCCGGCCGGGCACTCGGATCATGCCTTGCGCAGCACCGGCAGCGCAATGACCGCGAACAGCAGCATGGCCGCAAAGAACAGGATGGAGCAGATGCCAACCACAGGTTCGATGGCGGTGTTTCCAGCCAACAACATGTAGAGCGTCACCAGCAAGCCGATGCCGCTCAGCGCCGTCAGCCAGAAATGGATCGTCGCCAGCCTTGTTTCGCGAGCTGCCGGAAACAGATGGTAGAAGATGGCAAAGACCGCGGATGTCAGCCAGCCCGCGACCAGTGCGTGTGCATGCACCGGCATTTCGGTGTGGTCCTGGCTGATCGCCATGTGCAGGCCCAACGCCATGCCGCACAGCGCGTAGACGATAGCGAGCGCAAAGAAATTCCGAGACACGCCTTGCATGGATAATCCCCCAGGTTGATCGTCTTGCCGGTGCAGACGAGAGCGCAAACGTTTGCGGCGCCGGCATTCGTCCCGCTCCGAGCGGGATGGCACCATTCCCGATTTGCCGGGGGAAGATACTGCAAGAAGACGGAAATTGAGAGTGAGGTTTTTCACTCTGCCGGGGCCGGCGACAGCGGTTGCTGTTGTGCTGATACGGCACACTTGCGGACGGTTTCTTAAAAAAATTTCGCCCCTGTTAAGAGTTCATTAAGCTTTACGAGCGTTTACTATGTGCATCCAGTGATCTGGATTCTTACCGAGTGGTTGGAGCCACTTTGTTTGACGCCTCCCTGTTAAACTCCTGAGAGCCGCCTCATCGCGGCTCTTTTTTTGTCCGCTCGCCCAGGCGTGTCGCCTGTCGAAAAGCCGCCGTTAACCGTTTGTTAAACATGTGCTTGCCTTGCGAGAAGTCCCGGCGCATTTTCTTAGCCACTGTCATATAGGCTTGGAAACCGGCGGCATGATGCCGATTCGGCCGGAAGAATGCGAATACGGAACAGGAAATGAGCGAGCCTTCCAAGGAAAGCGCGAACACGATCAAGTTGGCCGAGCGAAGGGTTTTTTCGCAGTCGTTCAAGCCGCTCTATGACGAAGGCATGGGGCTCGTGGAGCGTACGGCTGAGTATCTTGACGGCAAGGGTCGTCTTGAAGCCAAGAAGCTGTCGCGGCTGGCTGCGACGCTCTATGCGGCCGAATCGATGCGCTTGACGACACGGCTCATGCAGATCGCATCCTGGCTGCTGCTGCAGCGTGCTGCGAATTCCGGCGAAATGACCCGCGATCAGGTTGCCTCGGAGAAATCCAAGGTGCGGCTGGACACGGCCTCGGCGCATAGCGAGGCTGCCGGCTGGAGCGAGTTGCCGGACGACTTCCTTGATCTCGTCAACAGGTCGCTGCGCCTGCAGTCGCTGGTGCGGCGCATGGATGAGGAGATCTACGGCAACGGCAGCACGGTTCATGCGCAGCCTGCCAACCGGCGCTCCAATCCGGTGTCCGACCAGATCACCCTGCTGAAGACGGCCTTTGCGGGCGGCTGAGCCGGAGCTCCGGCACGCAGCCCGCGTTCTACAGGCTGTTTCTGGTTTGTTCACATTTCTCTGGCATCGCTTTGCGCGAAAGGTAGACTTCGTGCATGGCGGAAGCGATTCGCATCATCGGTATCGATCCCGGGTTGAGGCGCACCGGTTGGGGTGTCGTCGAAAGCCTTGGCAATTCGCTGCGCTTCGTCGCGGCGGGTACCGTACGTTCCGACGACAAGGCGGCGCTGGCGGCGCGCTTGTGCCAGCTGCATGACGGCTTGGCCGACGTGCTGCATCAACTGATGCCGCAGGAAGCCGCCGTCGAACAGACTTTCGTCAACAAGGATGCCTCGGCGACGCTTAAGCTCGGCCAGGCGCGCGGCATCGCCATGCTGGTGCCGGCGCGTGCCGGGTTGCTGGTAGCCGAATATGCGCCCAACGCTGTCAAGAAGACGGTGATCGGCGTAGGCCATGGCGACAAGAAGCAGATCCATATGATGGTGAAGGTGCTGTTGCCGAAAGCAGCCTTCGACACCGACGACGCTGCCGACGCTCTGGCGATCGCGATCTGTCATGCGCATCATCGGCAGAGCGTCGCCTATCGTTTGGCAGTGGCATGACGGGGCAATCTCGATGATTGGCAAGCTGAAGGGCACCGTGGACGAAATCGAGGAGGATCACTGCCTCGTCGATGTGCACGGTGTCGGCTATGTCGCCTACTGCTCCGCGCGGACGCTCTCGGCCCTGCCCGGGCCCGGGGAAGCCGTGGTGCTGCACATCGAAACCTATGTGCGCGAGGACATGATCCGCCTCTATGGCTTCCAGACCGCGCTTGAGCGGGAGTGGTTTCGCCTGCTGATGAACAATGTCCAGGGCGTCGGTGCCAAGGTTGCGCTGGCGATCCTGTCGACGCTGTCACCGTCCGACCTCGCGAACGCAATCGCCCTGCGCGACATCGCCATGGTGTCCCGGGCGCCCGGCGTAGGCAAGAAGGTAGCCGAACGCATTGTCACCGAACTGAAGACCAAGGCCCCGGCCTTTGCGGGCGAGGCTTCAGGCACCATCGGCTTGAAGCAGGAGCTGGGCGAGGGCGTGGCGGCAGCGCCCGTCGCCGATGCGGTGTCGGCACTCACCAATCTTGGCTACTCGCGTGACATCGCTGCCAATGCCGTGGCTGCTGCCTTGAAGACCGCGGGCGACGGAGCCGATTCAGCCAAGCTGATCAGGCTGGGACTGAAGGAACTGGCGCGGTGACGCGCAGCTTGTTCAGCCCCCTCTCTCGTGCGAGGAGAGGGGCATGAATACCGCCCCCCGTCTCATCTCATCCGAAAAGCGCGGCGAGGATGCCGACCAGACGCTGCGCCCGCAGACGCTGGATGACTTTGTCGGCCAGGCGGCTGCGCGTGCGAACCTGAAGGTTTTCATCGAAGCTGCCAAGGGGCGAGGCGATGCGCTCGACCATGTCCTGTTCGTTGGCCCGCCCGGACTGGGCAAGACCACGCTGGCGCAGATCATGGCACGCGAGATGGGCGTCAATTTTCGCTCGACGTCGGGCCCGGTGATCGCCAAAGCCGGCGATCTCGCGGCATTGCTGACCAATCTGGAAGACCGTGACGTTCTCTTCATCGACGAGATCCATCGGCTCAGTCCGGCAGTGGAGGAAATCCTCTACCCGGCGATGGAGGATTTCCAGCTCGACCTGATCATCGGAGAAGGGCCAGCGGCGCGCTCGGTCAAGATCGATCTGGCCCGTTTCACGCTGGTGGCCGCCACGACGCGCCTCGGGCTCATCACCAATCCGCTGCGCGATCGTTTCGGCATTCCGGTGCGGCTGAATTTCTACACGGTCGAGGAACTGGAGCTGATCGTACGGCGCGGGGCGCGCATCCTCAGCATGCCGATCGCCGATGATGGCGCCGTCGAGATCGCCCGTCGTGCCCGTGGCACGCCGCGTATCGCTGGCCGGCTGCTGCGCCGCGTCCGCGACTTCGCGTCGGTCGCCGGTGCCGAGACCGTGTCGCGCAAGGTTGCGGACGAGGCGTTGTCGCGGCTTGAAGTCGATGCGCTCGGCCTCGATCAGCTCGACCGGCGCTATCTTTCGATGATCGCCATGAATTTCGGCGGCGGGCCGGTCGGCATCGAAACGATCGCGGCGGGCCTTTCGGAGCCGCGGGATGCAATCGAGGATATCATCGAGCCCTATCTGATCCAGCAGGGCTTCATCCAGCGTACCCCGCGCGGGCGCGTGCTGACGGCCAATGCCTGGAGGCATCTCGGCCTGGAGATGCCGCGCGATCTCGCGCAGCAGCAGATCAATCTTTTCCAGGAAGGGGATTGATCGATGTCCGGCGCGGACGACCTGCTCGGCGGCATTTCCGGCGCACTGACCGAATTCGGCCATCGGCTGATGGCGCGGGTCTATTATGCCGACACCGATTTCTCCGGCGTCGTCTACCATGCCCGCTATCTCGAATTCCTGGAGCGCGGCCGCTCGGATTTCCTGCGCCTGGCCGGCGTCCACCACACCGAACTCGCCGAGGGCAAGCATGGCGAAAAGATCGTCTGGGTCATCCGCCGCATGGAGATCGACTTCCGCTCGCCGGCCCGAATAGACGACATCCTGACGGTGGACACGCGCGCTGACGACATCTCCGGCGCACGCATCTTCATGGCGCAGCAACTCAAACGCGATGCGGAAGTGCTGGTCGATGCCAGGGTCGAGGCTGCGATCATCGGCGAGAATGGCCGTCCACGCCGCTTTCCGAAAGAGTGGGTGGCTGCCTTCATGCCAAAGGGCCGCTAAGCGAGCTTTTTCACTCTGTTGTGACCGTATGTTCGCGCGACAGTAATGCTGCGCCGCACAACGATTGCGATTCCTAACCTCTCCTTAACCATAACGGTTCATGAAGACATTGGTGAAGTTTGGAGGCGTTCGTGCCTTCGTTTTACCAATATTTGCCGTGAAAAGGCCGCGAAAGGCGCCTTTTGGGCATTTCCGGAAGCTTCGCGCGAACGGACCACAAGGGGTAGAGCGCCAGGGGCTAGCGGCGAGCCGGGCCCGGGAATTCTTAAGGAAGAAACCATGGAAAACATCGCACTCGCCGATCCGGGCGCGCAACTGTCGATTTGGGGCTTGTTCATGCAGGCCGGCTGGGTGGTCAAGCTGGTCATGCTGGGGCTCATCGGCGCTTCGGTCTGGACCTGGGCCATCGTCGTCGACAAGCTGATTTCCTACGCGCGCCTCCGTGTCGCGCTCAACCGCTTCGAGCAGGTATTCTGGTCGGGCCAATCGCTGGAAGAGCTTTACCGCAACCTCGCCGAGCGCAAGACCGTGGGCATGGGCGCCATCTTCGTGGCCGCCATGCGCGAATGGAAGAAGAGTTTCGAGAAGGGCGCAAAGTCGCCGCTCGCGCTGCAGACCCGCATCGACAAGGCGATGGACCTGGCGCTGACGCGCGAGATGGAGCGCCTGGAGGGCCGTCTCGGCTTCCTCGCCACCATCGGTTCGGCCGCACCCTTCATCGGTCTGTTCGGCACGGTTGTCGGCATCATGACCTCGTTCCAGGCCATCGCCGGTTCGAAGTCGACCAACCTCGCCGTCGTGGCGCCTGGTATCGCGGAAGCCCTGCTGGCGACTGCCATCGGCCTGCTCGCGGCTATTCCTGCCGTCATTGCCTACAACAAGCTGTCGTCGGACGCGGGCAAGATCGCGGTGCGCATGGAGGGCTTCGCCGACGAGTTCTCCGCCATACTGTCGCGCCAAATCGATGAGAAAGTGGCTCAGAAGGCCGCCTGAGGAATTACGCCGATGGGAATGTCAGTCAGCTCAGGCGGTTCGGGACGCGGTGGACGCGGCCACAGGCGGCGTGGCCGCCATCATGGCCTGATGTCGGAAATCAACGTCACGCCGTTCGTCGACGTCATGCTCG
Source organism: Mesorhizobium sp. UC74_2 (assembly GCF_042701485.1). Lineage (NCBI taxonomy): Bacteria > Pseudomonadati > Pseudomonadota > Alphaproteobacteria > Hyphomicrobiales > Phyllobacteriaceae > Mesorhizobium > Mesorhizobium sp. UC74_2. The sequence goes on from NZ_CP170562.1 coordinate 5,912,442, forward strand.
TGCTGCTCATCATCTTCATGGTGGCGGCGCCTCTGCTCACGGTCGGCGTACCGATCGACCTGCCGGAAACGCAGGCCAAGCCGATGAATGCGGAAACCCAGCCGATCACCGTTTCGGTGAACCAGGCCGGTGAAATCCATCTGCAGGAGACCGTGATCCCGCTCGAGGAGGTCGTTCCGAAGCTCGAGGCCATCGCCAAGACCGGTTATGAGGAGCGCATCTTCATCCGGGGCGACAAGGCCGCCGACTACGGCACGGTCATGAAGGTCATGGCCCGCATCTCGGCCGCAGGCTACAAGAACCTCGGCCTGGTCACACTGCAGGAACAGGACAAGTAACCTTGAAGGCCGGCCTCACCACATCGGTGATCCTGCATGCTGCCGTGATCGGGTTCGGCCTGTTCACGCTCAGGGCTCCGCCTGCGTTCCAGCCCATGAACGTCGAGTCGTTCCCCGTGGACATCGTCCCGGTGGAGGACGTTGCGCAGTCGGTGCAGGGCGACAAGAAGTCGACCGCGCGTGACAAGCCTGCGCCAAAACCGACGGAGCGGCCCGATATCGTCGCCAATGCACAGAAGATCGGCGAGAACAGCGTCGATACCGACAATCCGGTGACGCCGACGCCGAAACCAAAGCCGGTCGAGAACACGGAGTCGGCCCCCAAGGCGCCGGCGCCGACGGAAAAACCCAAGCCCGAAGATACGCCGAAGCCGAAGGAAGAGCCGAAGCCGACACCGGCAACGGAAGTCGCGCCGGCCGAACAGCCAAAACAGGATGTGAAGCCCGATCCCGTCAAGCAGCCTGAGCCGAAGCCGCAGCCGGTGAAGCAACCCGAGCCGGCGCCGAAGCCGGCCGAGCAGAAGCCTGCCGAGGCCAAGCCCGAGCCGGCGAAGCCGGATGCGGTGGCCGAGGCAATCGCTTCGGAACCGACGGAATCCGTTGCCCTGCCCAACTCGGCGCCCGCGCCGGAGGCCAAGCCGCGCCCCGAACAGGCCCAGGCCGAAACCGCCAAGGCTCCTGATCGCAAGAATTCGGACAAGCCGGTCAAGGAAGCGTCGTCGCGTCAGAAATCAGAGGACGATGCGTTCAACGACAAGGTCTCCGCTCTCCTGAACAAGGACAAACCTTCCGGCGGCGGCGCAAAGCGATCCGGCCAGCAGTCGTCGCTCGGCGGCGACCGGACCAATGGACAGAAGCTGAGCAACAGCGAAATGGGCGCCCTGCGTGAGCAGCTCAGCGGCTGCTGGACCATTCCGGCTGGCGCGCAGGATGCCGGAACCCTGGTCACGGTCATCCGGTTCAATGTGAATCAGTCAGGCAAGCTGGATGGCCGTCCGACGGTCCAGACCTCCAGCGGCAACCGTTCGTACGACGAAAGCGCCGTGCGAGCGATCCAGAAATGTGATCAGGCGGGGCTGATACTTCCAGCAGGAAAGCAGGACATCTGGTCCGAAATTCAAGTCACTTTCAACCCGAGCGACATGGGCATGTGATGTCTGTCACTCGGATATGAAAACAGGAATTCGTGATGAAGCATCTTTTCAAGACACTCTTTCTGATCGGCGCCATGGCCACCGGCATGAGCGGCCTTGCAATGTTGCCGGCGCATGCACTGGTGGAGATCGACGTCAACAAGGGCAATGTCGAGCCCTTGCCGATCGCCATCACCGACTTCGAGTCGTCCGGTGATCTCGGCAAGGAGATATCCGGCATCGTCGCCGCGGACCTCAAACGTTCCGGTCTGTTCGCGCCGATCGACAAGGGTGCCTTCATCGAGAAGATATCAAATCCCGACCAGACGCCGCGCTTCGAGGACTGGAAGGTGATCAACGCCCAGGCGCTGGTGACAGGCCGCGTCAACAAGGAAGCGGACGGTCGTATCCGTGCGGAATATCGTCTCTGGGATACTTTCGCCGGCCAACAGCTGGCAGGCGAGCAGTTCTTCGCGAACGCGGCCAACCAGCGCCGTGTCGCCCACATCATCGCCGATGCGATCTATGAGCGCCTGACCGGCGAAAAGGGCTATTTCGACACACGTGTCGTCTACATCGACGAGACGGGTGCCAAGAATGCGCGCAAGAAGCGCCTCGCCATCATGGACCAGGACGGTGCCAATGCGCGCTTCCTGTCCAACGGTGCCGCGATCGTGCTGACGCCGCGTTTCTCGCCGAACCGGCAGGAAATCACCTATATGTCCTATGAAAGCGGTGTGCCGAAGGTCTACCTGCTGCAGTTGGAAACAGGTCAGCGCGAACTCGTCGGCAATTTCCCCGGCATGACATTTGCGCCGCGCTTCTCGCCGGATGGCCAGAAGGTGATCATGAGCCTGCTGCGCGATGACGGCAATTCCAACATCTATGCGCTGGATCTGAGAAGCCGCTCGACCACACGTCTCACCGACTCGTCGGCGATCGACACTTCGCCGTCCTATTCGCCGGATGGTTCGCAGGTCGTCTTCACTTCGGATCGCGGCGGCGGCAGCGGTCGCTCGCAGATCTATGTGATGGGCGCCGACGGCTCCAACCCGCACCGCATCTCCTTCGGTGACGGTGTCTATTCAACACCGGTATGGTCGCCGCGCGGTGACCTGATCGCGTTCACCAAACAGGGTGGCGGTCAGTTCCAGATCGGCGTGATGAAGACGGACGGTTCGGGCGAGCGCATCCTGTCGACCGGATTCCAACAGGAAGGCCCGACCTGGGCGCCGAACGGACGTGTGCTGATGTTCTTCCGCGAGAGCGGTGGTGGGCCGAAGCTCTATTCGATCGACCTGACCGGCCGCAACGAGCAGCCGATCCCGACGTCGGGCTTCGGCTCCGATCCGGCCTGGTCGCCGCTTCTGGAGTGACGCATCGATCCCGAAACTTTACAGAAAGGGGCCTCCTGGCCCCTTTTTCGTGCCTTGGTCGCGTTTTGGCCGCATTTCGGACTAGAGCCTCGACCGAATGGTCTGGGGATCAGGGTGAGCAGCGCAAGCCGGCTACACTTTTCCAGGCAGTGCAGTGCAGCGTCAAGCGTGTCGCGGGATCGTGGTTCTACCCGACCGGAAGCCGCGGCGATGGTCGCGGACGGCGGCCGCAATAGAATTTTAACCGTGTTTCTTGAACGCCGGTTAACCCAAACGTGGTTACTGGCAGATCAACGAAATCACTCGAATGCGAAGGAGAGGCGGCATGCGCCGTATCGCAAAGCTTACCACGAACCCGGTCATGATCGCGCTGGTCGCCTCGCTGGCGATTGCAGGCTGCGCCTCGAAGAAGACCCCGAACAGCGCGGCTGATCTCGGCCTCGGCGGCGGCGCCGCCACTCCTGGTTCGGCACAGGACTTCACCGTCAATGTCGGCGACCGCATCTTCTTCGACACCGATTCCTCTTCGATCCGCGCCGATGCCCAGCAGACGCTTGGCCGCCAGGCCCAGTGGCTGAACAAGTACGGCCAGTACGCGATCGTCGTCGAAGGCCATGCCGACGAGCGCGGCACCCGTGAATACAACCTGGCGCTCGGCGCCCGCCGCGCTGCCGCGACCCGCGATTTCCTGATCGGCAAGGGTGTGGCCGGAAATCGCCTGAAGACGATTTCCTACGGCAAGGAACGTCCTGTCGCCGTCTGCGACGACATCTCGTGCTGGTCTCAGAACCGTCGCGCCGTCACCACTCTGTCGGGCGCGGGCTCCTGATCGCTGCCGGTCGCAGTCGAGACATTCCAGTAATCGTGAAAGGCGGCCGTGCGGCCGCCTTTTTTCTTGGCCGAACGGATCCTTGTTTCTGGTCGAAACAAAATTTGGCCGAAGTCTCGCGCCCTGCTAAAAGCGGATGCGTTCGGGTCGGCAATCGTTGCCAGGCGATGGCCGCTTCCGGGCAATGATCTGTTTTGACCCTGATGGCGAGAGACCAATGCATTTTAGAACAATCCTGAGCGGGACACTTGCAGTCCTGCTCGCAGCGAGTGTGATTGCACCCGCCAGTGCGGCCGGACCGGTGCGGACCACCGAGGACGGCTTTTCCTTCAGCTTGCCGAGCTTCGGACTTCCGGGCGTATTCGGCGGCAAGGAAAAGAAGAGTGAGCCGGTGCAGCTTGCCCAGTCGGGCTCAGTCGGCCTGGAGGACCAGATCCGCCAGATGAATGGCAAGATCGAAGAACTCAACTTCCAGATCTTGCAGCTGCAGGAACAGCTGCGCAAGACGCAGGAAGACAATGAGTTCCGCTTCCAGCAGATCGAGCAGGGGGGTGGTGCTGCCCCGCAGAAGAAATCCGACGCCGCCACTGGCGGCAACAGCGTGGCCCAGGCACCTGCCTCGGCCGCGCCTTCAGCGCCGGCTGCCGCCGGCGCCGGCCCCTCCGGACAGGCTCAGTCGGCCAATCAGGCCCCTCAGCCTGGCGGACAAAGCGATACCGGTGACCAGGTCGGCGATCTCATCATCGATTCCGGCAATGGCGAACCGGGCAAACTCGTCACGGGCAAGCCGCCGGCATCCTTCGGTACCATCACCGTCGACAAGAACGGCAATGTCATCAGCGCGGTGCCGCCGGCAGACGTTCCGAATTCGGCCCCGGCCTCGCCGGCTCCGGCCCAGGGCGGTGGCGTCGTTGCTTCATTGCCGTCCACCAACAGTCCCGACGAGCTCTATCGCAATTCCTATCAGTTCGTGCTTTCGGGGGACTACAATACCGCCGAACAAGGCTTCCGCCAGCATATCCAACGCTATCCGTCCGACCCCAAGGCCGCCGACGCGCACTACTGGCTGGGCGAATCCCTGCTCGGACAGCAGAAGTACCGCGACGCAGCCGAGGTTTTCCTCGCCGCCAGCAAGGACTACTCGAAGTCCAAGAAGGCACCCGACATGCTGCTGAAGCTTGGCATCTCGCTGATGGGCCTGAAGCAGCGCGACGTCGCCTGCGCCACCTTCTCGGAAGTGGGCAAGCGTTATCCCGACGCCTCCAGCGCGCTCAAGGAACGCGTCAAGCAGGAGCGGGCGCTCGCCTCGTGCTGATGCAACAAGCGGGCTCACTGCCCGCCGCTATGCTTTTCCCGCGGATCGATTTCGGCCAAGGCGCCGTAGCCGCCATTTCCGGCGGCAGTGACTCGACCGCTCTGCTTGTTCTCCTGAAGAACCATTTCGACCGTTTTCTGCCTTCGGCGCGGCTCATAGCCGTCACCGTCGATCATGCGCTGCGTTCGGCCTCTGCCACCGAGGCGCAAACCGTTGCCGGCCTCTGCGAGAAACTGGGCATTGTCCACCGCACGGTTGCCTGGGAAGGTGCCAAGCCTTCGAGCGGCATTCCTGCCGCGGCTCGCGAGGCGCGTTACAGGCTGCTCGCCGATGTCGCACGCGATGAAGGGCTCGACATTGTCGTGACCGGCCATACCGCCGACGATCAGGCCGAGACCGTTATCATGCGGCAGGCGCGGGACGAGGGGCCGGGGCTCGCCGGCATGGCGCCCGCAACACTTTATGAAGGCGATGTCTGGATCCTGCGCCCGCTGCTGGCCGAACGCCGTTCCACCCTGCGCGCGCTGCTGACGGCGCGCGGTCTCGGGTGGATCGACGACCCGACCAATCTTGACCCTGCGTTCGAGCGGCCACGTGCGCGTGCCACGCTCGCGGGGAATGAAAATCAGTTCGAGGATATTCTGGCCACTGCGTGCCGGGTCGCGCATGACCGCGAAGAGCTCAGCCACCGTGCCGCCATTCTGATTGACCGCCACGGCAGGCGATTGGCCCCTGGCCTGATCCGCCTCGCGCCTGAATTCGGGGCCGAAACTGACCGACCGGCGGCACTGCAGGCTATGCGCGTCCTGCTTGCCGTAACGGGAGGGACGTCCTTTCTGCCCGACAAGGATCGCGTCGCAGGACTTTTGCGGATGTCATCGGCCGGTACGGGTCGCGCTACATTGTCGCGGACGGTGATCGATGTGCGTCGCGCCGGCATCTTTCTTTACCGTGAAGCCCGTGGCCTTCCAGTTCCCTCGATGCCGTCGGATGGAGCCGTGTGGGACGGGCGGTATCGCATCACTTTCGACGACGGCGTCGAGGGTTGCGTGATCGCCCCGTTTGGACGCGAGGGGGGGCTGGAAAGCACAGCGTCGGCGGGAGAGGAAGCTCCGGCAAGCCTGTTTCGCGCCGCCCATGCAGTGGAGCCGGCGGTCTGGCGAGATGGCATTCGCCTCGGTTCACCGGGCGAACCCGGGCGATTGCCGGGGGCGCAAGTCGTTCCCGTCGTCGCTCCTTTCGCGCGGTTCCTGTCCGGCTTCGACCTGGAGGTCGCGCGCGCCGTATCGGGACTCGTCGGCGCTCCCTCCCTTCCGGCGCCACCGCTGAAAGTGCCTGCCGGATCTCAAGCGAGCGCTAATGCTTAACCGAGCCATGTTCTTATGCTTGGCAAGGGGGGGCGCTCTCCCTATGTTAGGCCTAACTCTTCAAGGATCCGCGTCCAAACATGGGCGCCAACGGGACAATCGATGAATCCGAACTATCGTAATCTCGCACTCTGGGCGATTATAGCGGTCCTGCTGATCGCTCTCTTCAATCTGTTCCAGACGCCGCAGACCCGTGGGGCTTCCACGGACGTTCCTTATTCGCAGTTCCTGCAGGATGTCGCCTCGGGACGCGTGAAGGCGGTGACGATCGCAGGCGAGCGCATCTCCGGCACCTATGCCGACAGCGCAGCCGGCTTCCAGACCTACTCGCCCGGCGATCCTTCGCTGGTCTCGCGGCTCGAGGAAAAGAACGTCGTCATCAACGCCCGTCCGGAAACCGACGGCTCCAACACGCTGTTCGGCTACCTGATCTCGTGGCTGCCGATGATCCTGATCCTCGGCGTGTGGATTTTCTTCATGCGCCAGATGCAGTCCGGCTCCGGCCGCGCGATGGGCTTCGGAAAATCCAAGGCGAAGCTGCTCACCGAGGCGCATGGCCGCGTCACCTTCCAGGACGTCGCCGGTGTCGACGAAGCCAAGCAGGATCTGGAAGAAATCGTCGAGTTCCTGCGCGATCCGCAGAAGTTCCAGCGGCTGGGTGGCAAGATTCCGCGCGGCGTGCTGCTGGTCGGCCCTCCCGGCACCGGTAAGACGCTGCTGGCTCGTTCGGTCGCGGGCGAAGCCAATGTGCCATTCTTCACCATTTCCGGTTCGGACTTCGTCGAAATGTTCGTCGGCGTCGGCGCCAGCCGCGTCCGCGACATGTTCGAGCAGGCCAAGAAGAACGCTCCCTGCATCATCTTCATCGACGAAATCGATGCGGTCGGCCGTCATCGCGGCGCCGGTCTCGGCGGCGGCAATGACGAGCGCGAGCAGACGCTGAACCAGTTGCTGGTCGAGATGGATGGCTTCGAGGCCAATGAGTCGATCATCCTGATCGCCGCGACCAACCGTCCGGACGTGCTGGACCCCGCGCTGCTGCGTCCGGGCCGCTTCGACCGTCAGGTCGTGGTGCCGAACCCCGACATCGTCGGCCGCGAGAAGATCCTCAAGGTGCATGTGCGCAATGTGCCGCTGGCGCCGAACGTCGACCTGAAGACGGTCGCGCGCGGCACGCCGGGCTTCTCGGGTGCCGACCTGATGAACCTCGTCAACGAGTCGGCGCTGATGGCGGCGCGGCGCAACAAGCGCCTCGTCACCATGCAGGAGTTCGAGGACGCCAAGGACAAGATCATGATGGGCGCGGAACGCCGTTCCTCGGCCATGACGCAGGCCGAGAAGGAACTGACCGCCTATCACGAGTCCGGCCATGCCATTCTGGCGCTCAACGTGCCGGCTGCCGACCCGCTGCACAAGGCGACCATCATTCCGCGCGGTCGTGCGCTGGGCATGGTCATGCAGCTCCCCGAGGGCGACCGCTACTCGATGAGCTACAAGTACATGATCTCGCGCCTGGCCATCATGATGGGCGGTCGCGTGGCGGAGGAGTTCAAGTTCGGCAAGGAGAACATTACCTCCGGCGCCTCGTCGGATATCGAGCAGGCGACGAAGCTGGCGCGGGCCATGGTCACGCGCTGGGGCTTCTCCGACAAGCTCGGTCACGTCGCTTATGGCGAAAACCAGGAAGAGGTGTTCCTCGGTCATTCGGTGGCGCGTACGCAGAACGTGTCGGAAGAGACCGCGCAGATCATCGACGCAGAGGTGCGCCGCCTGATCGACGAGGCCTATTCGACCGCCAAGACGATCCTGACCAAGAAGAAGAAGGACTGGATCGCGCTGGCCGAAGGCCTGCTCGAATACGAAACGCTTTCCGGCGACGAGATCAAGCAGTTGATCGCGGGTCAGAAGCCGTCGCGTGACCTTGGTGACGATACGCCGACCGCGCGCGGATCGGCTGTACCGAAGGCCGGTACCGGTGGCCGCCGCAAGAAGGGCCCGGAGCCTGAAGGTGGCATGGAACCGCAGCCGTCGAACTAAGGCTGGATTGGGATTGAATGCAAACGCCGCGACTTTGTCGCGGCGTTTCTTTTTGAGACTTCCGTCCACGGGGTTGTCTCCACGCCGGATACAGACGAGCCCGGCAATCGTGGCTATTGTTGTCGGAGGCGCACGCGCTCGCGAAGCCTGATGCTGCACGCGAAGAGGGACATCGCCCGGCCATGCAGACATTTGAATGGATCATTGCGCTCCTGCTTGGCGCCGCGCTGCTTTCGGCGCTGGCGCGGCGCCTGGCCGTGCCTTATCCGACTTTTCTCGCCGTTGGCGGCGTGCTGATCCCATTTCTGCCAGGCAGTCCGCAATGGACGCTCGATCCACATCTGGCACTCGCTCTGTTCGTGGCCCCGGTGCTGGTCGATTCCGCCTACGACACTTCGCTGCGCGATCTTCGTGACAACTGGCTGCCGGTGACCGGTCTTGTGCTGATGGCTGTCGGTTTGACCACCTTCGCAGTGGCCATGGCGGCGCGCTGGCTGGTGCCGGGCATCTCCTGGCCGGTCGCCGTCGCGCTCGGCGCTATCGTAGCGCCACCCGATGCCGCGGCGGCGACGGCTGTGATGCGGCAGGTCAAGCTGCCGCACCGGCTCCTGAAGATCCTCGAAGGGGAAAGCCTGCTCAACGACGCCAGTGCACTGTTGCTCTACAAGCTGGCCGTCATGGCGGTGCTCGGGGGCGGGCTTTCGCTGTCGAGCGGTGCGCCCGTTTTCCTGCTGACGGTGTTTGGAAGTGTGGCGGCTGGATATGTCCTGGCGCGCGTGCTGACGCCGGCCATACGCTTCGAGGATTTCCCGACTTCGATCATCGCCCAGTTCACCGTCACCTTCGGCGTCTGGATCACCGCCGAGGCGATCGGCCTGTCCGGCATCCTGACCATCGTCGTCTATGCGATGACGATCGCCAACACGCGCGGACCGAATATGCCAGCCAGGCTGCGGGTGCCGGTCTACGCGGTCTGGGAAGCGGTCGTCTTCATCCTCAACGCCATGGCCTTCGTGCTCATCGGCATGCAGCTCGGTCCGATCTGGGAGCGGCTTACGCCGGATATGCGCGGCAATTACGTCCTGTTCGCAGCGACCATCCTTGCCGTCGTCGTTCTGACGCGCTTTGCCTGGGTGATGAGCTACAACAAGCTGATCCGCTGGCGCATCGAGCGCTATGGTTTCAATCCACCGCGTCCTATGTCGAGGCCGACACGCGCGAGCGGGATTGTGATTTCCTGGGCCGGCATGCGTGGCATCGTCACCCTTGCCGCGGCCTTTTCCATACCCGAGGTGATGCGTGACGGATCGCCCTTTCCTTATCGCGATCTCATCCTGTTCACTGCCTTCGCTGTCGTCTTCGGCACGCTGGTGCTGCAGGGACTGACCTTGCGGCCGTTGATATTATGGCTTGGTCTTTCCGACGACGACCCGGTCGGACGGGAAGTGCGGCACGGGCGTGTCGAAGCCTACAAGGCAGCCGTTGCCGCTATCGGACAGGAAGACAGTCTCGCCGCGAGGCTGCTGCGCAAGGAGTACGGTGCCATTGTCGAGCTGTGCGAGGTCGGCGGCGAGCCCCGCCAGGCGGCAGGTCTGCCAGGTGGTGCCCTGCGGCTTCAGGCCATCACCGCTGCTCGCGCACGCGCGATCGAACTGAGGCGGACGTTCGTCATCGGTGACGACGCATTCCACCTGCTGGAAGAAGAACTCGACTGGGCGGAACTCAGCGCGGTTGGTCGAAGCGCTCCTGCCTGATCAGACGGCCTAGCGGCCAACACGCTCCACCATCAGTGCAACATGGGCTTCGATCTCCTCCCGCAGGCGAGCGCGGGCATCACCATCACTGGTGACAAGGTAGAGGTCGACCATCGTGCTGACCATGACGCTCAGAAAGCGCAGCCGCACCGGCTCGAGACTTTCCCAGTCCGTTGCATAACGGGCAAGAAAAGGCACAAGCAGGTCGCCTGTGATACCGGTATGGACATCGGTTTGCTGGTCAGCCTCGATCGGCCGGATGGACCGCATTGCCGCGAGCAGGCCGGCATGGGCTGGAATGGAGTCGGCCACTTCCAGATAGCGTGAGAGCAGGGCGCGGGCGGCGTCGACTGCCTTCAGATCGGAAGGTAGTGCGTCGAGCGTTGCCAGGCATTGTGCGACGATGCGTGCAACGGTTGCTTCGTAGGCGGCAAGCAGCAAGGCCTCCCGGTCGACAAAATACCGGTAGATCGTGCCGACCGCGACACCGGTTTCGGCGGCGATGCGGGTTGTCGTTACCGCGTCATGCCCATCCGAGGCAACCACGCCTTCCACAGCTTCGAGCAAAGCGGTGCGCGTTTTCAGCGCGCGGCGCTGGCGTGGTTCAACAGGTTTCGAGCGGGTGGTCGGATGATCCATAAGTGAAACAGTTTCATCTTTGTTGACAGCTGTCCAGCACGGGCGCATTGTCTGGGCAAAACGACGCGACGCAAGGGAGAGGGCGATGCGTGCAACCAAGATGCGGGCAGCATTGTTTCTTGCGTATGCGGCCCTGGCTGCGCCCGCTTCGGCGGCCGAGATTGCCGTTGCCGCCGGCGATGGCGCAGCGGAGAAACTTGTCGAAGCGCTGATTTCCGCGCAGCCAGGCGATACGGTCGCGATCGGTCCGGGACGTATCGAGTTGACGGAAGGTCTGTCGCTTGACGCCGACGACGTGACCGTCAAAGGCGCGGGTCCTGACCAGACGATCCTTTCCTTGAAGGGCCAGACCGGTTCGGGCGAAGGGCTGCTCGTTACCTCGGATCGCGTCGTGCTGGAGGATTTCGCTGTCGAGGACGCCAAGGGCGACGGTGTCAAATCCAAAGGTTCAAAACAGATCACCTTCCGCAACCTGCGCGTCGAATGGACGAACGGGCCGAACGAGAAAAACGGCTCCTACGGCGTCTATCCCGTCTCCTCCAGGCATGTGCTGATCGACAGGGTTACCGTGCGCGGCGCCTCCGATGCCGGTATCTATGTCGGCCAGAGCGAGGACATCATCGTGCGCAACTCGCGAGCTGAATACAATGTCGCCGGCATTGAGATCGAGAACTCCATGCGCGCCGATGTCTACAAGAACGTTGCGACCCATAACACCGGAGGCATTCTCATTTTCGATCTGCCCAACCTGCCGGTACAGGGCGGGCATGACATCCGTGTCTTCGACAACGACGTCGTGGACAACGATACGGCGAATTTCGCGCCGAAGGGCAATACCGTGGCCATGGTGCCGAAAGGCACCGGCATCATGGTGATGGCGAACCGCAACGTGCATGTGTTCGGCAATCGCCTGTCTGGCAACGGCACCACGCATGTGCTGATCGGCGCCTATCCGAAAGATTATGACGACAAGAACTACATGTTCGTGCCGCGTGGTGTCTTCGTGCACGGCAACATCTATGGCGAAGGCGGCAATGCACCCGACGGCGACGTGGGCAAGATGATCACCGATATCTCGGGCACACCTGTGCCGGACATCGTCTGGGATGGCGTGACAAGGATTCCCGAATATCTCAGCTGGGTCTCCGCCGAGAACCAGATTTACGTCGACGAGGCGGAAGGCACGAGTTTCGTCAATCTGAAGATGCTGTCGCAACTGCTGCTGCCCTGGGGCTGGTGGCCCGACACCGATATCTCGGCCTACAAAGGGAGCTTGCCTGAACCGGCGCCCGTCAAACTGCCGCAGGACGGCGGCGCGTGAAACTCGCCGGGATCGCACGGTCCTTGATCCTGGCGTCAGCGGCGCTTGCCGCGCTTGCCGTTCCCGCTCGAGCCGTTTCCGACCCGGCAATTCTCGGGCCAACACCGCCGAGGCAATTATCCGAGTTCGGTTTCTTCGAGGATCCGCGAGAACAGGCACCGGCATCCGGGGTCGTGCCGTTCCGACTGGCGACACCGCTGTTTTCGGATGGCGCCGAGAAGTTCCGTTTCGTCTATGTGCCCAATGGCCAGGCAGCGGCGTATAACGCAGTCGAGGCTTTCGATTTCCCGGTGGGCACCGCGCTGGTCAAGACTTTCGCCTTTCCCGCGGATTACAGAAAGCCGGCCGAGAAGCTGCGCCTGGTCGAGACCCGGGTCCTGCTGCATCATGCGGATGGCTGGTCGGCCTGGGCCTATCTCTGGAATGACCAGCAGACCGATGCCACGCTGAAGATCGCCGGTGCGAAAGTTTCGATCTCTTCGATCGGGACTGATGGAGCGCCGCTGTCGTTCGATTATTCGGTGCCCAACAAGAACCAATGCAAGGCGTGCCATGCCTTCAACGGCAAGATCATTCCGCTGGGTCCGAAGGCTCGCAACCTGAACATCGACTACGCTTATGCGAGGGGAACCGAGAACCAGCTCGTCCATTGGGGTGCGGCTGGCTTGCTCACCGGAGTGCCGGAAGCTGCGGAAATCCCGGCTGCCGCCGACTGGCGTGATGAAACGACTACCCTTGAGAAACGAGCCCGTACATGGCTCGACGTCAATTGTGCGCACTGCCACCGTGCCGAAGGGCCAGCCAGCAATACGGGCCTGTTCCTGACATATGGCGAGAATGTGCCGGTGCGGTACGGTGTGCTGAAGCGGCCGGCTGCGGCGGGGCGAGGTTCCGGTGATCGCGAATTCGACATCGTGCCAGGTGAGCCCGATCGTTCGATCGTGACCTACCGCGTGGAGAGCACGGTGCCCGGTGTGATGATGCCTGAGCTGGGCCGCCATATTGCCGATCCGGATGCGGTCAAGCTGCTTGCCGACTGGATCGCGTCGCTGCGGTAGCAATGGTGAATGCGGCAATCAATGAAAAGGGGTCGCGAACCCCTGGCGGTTCGCGCCCCCTTTTCGTCCAATCGGATCAAGCCGGCTGAGTGGCTTTCAGCCGCTTGCTGCAGATGCTGTAGTAGCCACCGCCTTTCTGGATCCAGCGCAGCCCGTTCAGCGTGCCGGCCTCCTTGTTGGCGTGATACTGCTTGAGGCAGGAGTGCATGCGCGCCTTCGACGGTGTCTCGTCCTTGAAGTCGGCTGCGATCTCGGTCGGGAATGTAACGCCCGCCGGCGCTTCCGCCGGATTGATGGAAGCCTTGTCGAGGGAAGCCTCCTTCTTGTCCAGCGTGTGGCCGCATTCCGCGGTTCGGTACTCGTCCCATCCACGACCGTTCAGTTCATCGTTGCGCTTGGCTTCCTGGTAGCGGGCGCCGCACTCCTTGAAGGAAACGAAGGCGACCTTTTCCACGGTAGCCGCAGTCGCGGCGTCGCCGGTATCAGCTGTGTCGGAACCGCATTCCGCCTTGCGGAAGGCGATCCAGTTCATTCCGTCGAGTGTGTCGGCGTCCTTGGCGGCCTGATATTTGGCGCTGCACTCTTTCATCGTCAGCGCGCTGGCCGGCATGACGCCGAGTGGAAACAAGATAGTCGCGGCAGTGGCCGCCAGATAAAGAACTCGCATGCAACCTCCCGATGCGTGATTTAAGAAACGCTGTTTGTATACTATTTGTTCTTCTTACGTTCCACAAGAATCTTGCAGTAGGGACAAAAAAAGAATCGCGTGAGCAAAACCCACGCGATTCCTTGTACTTGACGCTGACCTGGCGCCGAGGCGCCGTCGATCAGCTCTTCAGGCGGGCGTTGCAGAGGCTGTAGTAACCGCCGCCCTTCTGGATCCACTTCAGGCCACCGAGGGCGTTGTTGTCCTTGGCAGTGTAGTACTGATCGAGGCAGGTGTGCATGCGCGCCTTGCCGGGAGACTCAGAAGAATACTTCTTCGCAACCGCGCTCGGGAACTTGACGCCGCTCGGCGCCTTTGCCGTCGGTGCGTCCGGCTCGTTGGTGTAGGTGGCTTCGTCTGCCGCCGGCACCGAGTCGTCGTCATTGGCGCCGGCGCTGCAGTTGGCCTTGCGGAAATCGTTCCACTTCTGACTGCCCAGCGTACCACCGCTCTTGGCGGCCTGGTACTTGGTCGAGCACTCGGCCATGGTCAGGCCCTTGCCGCCGGCGGCGGCATCAGCCGCCTTGGTCGCAGCCTTGGCAGGCTTGGCCGGGGCAGCGGTGGTGTCGACCGCGGCACTCGCGCCCGGGCCGCACTGGGCCTTGCGGAAGTCGTTCCATTTCATGCCGTTGAGCGTGCCGGCCGCCTTGGCAGCCTGGTATTTTGCCGAGCACTCCTTGGCGGTCAGGCCTTTGGCGTCATCGCTCGCGGCGGCGGCTTTTTTCGCCGGCTTGCTGGTGTCGTCGGCGTTGGCCTTGGCCTTCTGCGCCGGCTTGGTGGTGTCCGTCGCTGCGCTGGCGTCGGTGCCGCACTGCGCCTTGCGGAACTGGTTCCAGGTCTGGCCGGCCAGTGTGCCGGCGTCCTTGGCGGCGTTATACTTGGTGCTGCACTCGGCCATCGTGAGTGCGCTGGCTGGTTGCGCCAGGAACAGGGTCACGACGGCAAGGCCCGTCAATGTAGCAAGTCGATCGATGAGCATAGCGTTCTCTCCGTTGTGCCACTCACAATCAATCCCATGCGAGCAATAGCGCGCAAGCCGTGCCTGCGCTAGTGCAGCAGCCGCATCTCCTCCCGCACTTATCCGCGAGCATTGTGACCATTGCGTCGCATTTTTGGCGGGGCAACAAATTTCTAAGATTCATGACATACTATAACACAAAGTGATGGCTTGGCACCGGGCAGTTGTGGCATTAGCAGCCATCGGGCAAACAGCCAGGGACGTGTAGTAGATGTCGGGACGTTATTTCGGAACGGATGGTATTCGCGGTCGCGCGAACAAGTTCCCAATGACGGCGGAAATCGCCATGAAGGTCGGCATGGCCGCCGGTCTTTCCTTCCAGCGTGGCAGCCATCGTCACCGTGCCGTGCTCGGCAAGGACACCCGGCTTTCGGGCTACATGATCGAAAACGCGCTGGTGGCCGGTCTGTGCGCCGCCGGCATGGACGTCTTCCTGCTCGGGCCGATCCCGACGCCAGGCGTTGCCATGCTGGTGCGCTCGCTGCGCGCCGACATCGGCGTGATGATCTCGGCCTCGCATAACCCGTATCACGACAACGGCATCAAGCTGTTTGGCCCGGATGGCTACAAGCTTTCGGACGAGATCGAGGAGCGGATCGAAAGCATGCTCGATGAGGATGTCGAGATGGCTCTCGCCGACTCCGACAGCCTCGGCCGCGCCAAGCGCGTCGATGGCGTTCACGACCGCTACATCGAATTTGCCAAGCGCACCCTGCCGCGGGCCATGTCGCTGTCGGGCCTGCGCATTGTCGTCGATTGCGCCAACGGCGCGGGCTACAAGGTCGCGCCGGCCGCACTCTGGGAACTCGGGGCCGACGTTGTCGCCATCAATGTCGAGCCGAACGGTTTCAACATCAACAAGGAATGCGGTTCCACCCATCCGGCCGAACTGCAGAAGAAGGTGCACGAGGTTCGGGCCGACATTGGCATCGCACTGGATGGCGACGCTGACCGCGTCGTCATCGTCGACGAGAATGGCATGGTGGTCGACGGCGACCAGATCATGGCGCTGATCGCCGAATCCTGGCACCAGAACGGCCGCCTGGCTGGTGGTGGCGTGGTTTCCACCATCATGTCCAACCTTGGCCTCGAGCGCTTCCTGGCCGGCATGAAGCTGCAGCTTCACCGCACCAAGGTCGGCGACCGCTATGTCGTCGAGCACATGCGCGCGAATGGCCTCAATGTCGGCGGCGAGCAGTCCGGCCACATCGTGCTTTCCGATTTCTCGACCACCGGCGACGGCCTGGTTTCAGCGCTGCAGGTGCTTGCTTGCGTCAAGCGCCAGAACCGTCCGGTCAGCGAACTGCTCAAGAAATTCGAACCCGTGCCGCAATTGCTGAAGAATGTGCATTTCTCGGGCGGCAAGCCGCTTGAGGAAGCGCCGGTCAAGGCTGCGATCGAAGAAGCCCAGAACCGGCTCGGCAAGAAGGGCCGGCTGGTCATTCGCCCTTCCGGCACCGAACCACTCATCCGCGTCATGGCGGAAGGTGACGATCCGAAGCTCGTCGAAGAGGTCGTCAACGACATTGTCGGCGTGATTTCCGAGACACGCAGCGCCGCCTGAAGCCAGTTTCGTCCCCTCAGGGCAAGACTGAATGACACGACCCGCTCCGGCGGGTCGTGTGCGTTCTGGCGAAGGTTTCGCCGCAGCGCTTTGATGGAAATCTAGACGAGTATAGTTAACTGATACGGTTAAATGCCTTTTAACCTTTGCAATTCATTATCCACACCCGAGGTCAATCATGTTCGGGCACCATCCGTGTTCCGACGTCTCAAGGGTGACAAGGATGTACAATTTCGGAAGGAAGGCAGCCGTGGCCGGCTTGCTGCTGTCCGGCCTCGCCGCACCGGCGCTGGCGGCGGATCTGGCCGAGCCGCCGGTGGTGGAAGCCCCACCCGTCGCGGCGCCGGTCTATGAAGAAGCCGAATATGGCGGCTGGTACATCCGTGGTGATCTCGGCTACCGCAAATCCAATATGAGCAGCCCGGAATATGTCCTTCCTGGTGGCTTTGTCGGGACCTTCGACACGCACAAGCTGAAGGGTGGCTTCTCGATCGGTGGCGGTGTTGGCTACCAGGTCACCAAATACTTCCGCACGGACGTTACCCTGGACTACTGGTCGAAGACCAAGTTCAATGGCGGCACGTCGGGTTTTTGCGGCACGGGCCTGCCCTGTACGTCGACCGACACCAGCTCCTATTCGGCGCTGCTCCTGTTGGCTAACGCCTATGTCGACATCGGCACCTGGCACGGCATCACACCTTATGTCGGCGCCGGTATCGGTGGTGCGAACCTCAAATGGAACACCCTTGTCAACAAGGACCCGGATGGCGAGTTCGAGCACGAAGGCAAGAAAGGCTGGCGTTTCGCCTATGCAGTCATGGCCGGTGCTTCCTACTGCCTGACCGACACCACCAAGCTCGATGTCGGTTATCGCTACAGCCACATCAACGGCGGCGGCATGTTCGGCTACAAGGTCGGCGGTGGCCCCGGCTTCGACAAGGGCATCAATACGCACGAAGTGCGTGCTGGCTTGCGCTATCAGTTCGGTGGCCGGTCGGACTGCGCGCCGCCCCCGCCAGTCTATGTGCCGGAGCCGGAACCGGTCTACACGAAGTAATCCCTGCCTCGAAAATTTCAGAACCCGCCCGGCAATGCCGGGCGGTTTTTCGTTCAGGGAAACGTCGGCAGATCACCAACCCAGCCACAGCGCGATCAGCGCCAGCGCAGCCGGGACAGCCTGGATGTAGAGGATCCTGCGGCTTGCCGTCGCCGCGCCATAGAGCCCGGCAACGATGACGCAGAGCAGGAAGAAGGTTTTTACCTGGAAGCCGGCTTCGCCGAGATACAGTCCCCAGATCAGCCCTGCGGCAAGGAAGCCGTTGTAAAGGCCCTGATTGGCCGCAAGAACCTTCGAGGCCGTGGCGAATTCGGGGGTCAGGCCGAAAGCCTTGTGGCCGCGCGGCGTGTCCCACAGCACCATTTCCAGATAGACGATGTAGACGTGGATCAGCGCGACCAGGCCGACCAATATGTTCGCGATCATTGTCTCCCCCTTGCCCGTCAAGATCGCGGATGTTCCCGCAAGCTCGCGTTTCGCGCAAGCCGTGCGGATAGGGTTGCCATCGCTCGCGGCTTGATGTCTGTTCGCGCCAACCCCATTCATGATCCCTGGTGAAGCAATGTCGTTCAAGAAACTGGATGAACTCGGCCGCAAGCTCGAGGCCCTGGAGCATGCCCAGGCCATTCTGGGTGCCGACGAGGCGACCCACATGGCGGTCGGTGGCGGCGAGAAACGGGCGGAGGCAATGGCCACACTGGCCGGCATGTATCATCGCCAGGCCACGGCGCCGGAGATTGCAGACTGGATTGCCGGCGCTGCGGCTGAAGGGCTGGATGCAGACCAGCAGGCAGCACTGCGGGAATTCGAGCGTCAGTACATCAATATGACTTGCCTGCCGGCAGAGTTCGTGGAGCGGCAGACGGCGGCGCGGTTGCGTTCGGAGCAACTGTGGCGGGAACTGCGTGCCAGGAACGACTGGATGGGCTTTCGCCCCGCGCTCGAGAACATCGTTGCGCTGGTGCGCGAGGAGGCGGGCTTGCGGGCCGCCGTGCTCAAGCTGTCGCCCTACGACGCCTTGATGGAGCAGTACGATCCGGGCAATCGCGCCGCGGACATCGCGCCGGTTTTCGCCGAACTCAAGACCTTCCTGAAGGACTTCGTGCCGGAAGCGCTCGCCGTCCAGAGCGAAAACCTGGCGAAACGGCCACTCAAGCCGCTGTCGGGAGTCTATCCGATCGACAAGCAGCGCGAACTGGGCCTGGGGATGATGGCGGCCGTCGGCTTCGACCTCAACCACGGCTCGCTTTCGGTGTCGCATCATCCGTTCTGCGGTGGCGTGCCGACCGATGTGCGCATCACCACCCGCTACAAGACCTCGGATTTCCTGTCGGCGCTGATGGGGGTGCTGCACGAAACCGGCCATGCGCTCTACGAGCAGAACCTGCCCAAGGAGTGGTCGCACTGGCCGCTCGGCAAGGCACGCGGCATGGCGGTACATGAAAGCCAGAGCCTGTTCGTGGAAAAGCAGCTCGGCCGCAATCCGGCCTTCTGGCGCTGGGCGCTGCCGGTGGTCGAGCAGCATCTCGGCGAGGCCTGGACGCTGGAAGACCTCCTGCCGCATGTGCATCGCGTCGAGCGCGGGCTGATCCGCGTCGATGCGGATGAAGTCACGTATCCGCTGCATGTCATATTGCGTTTCGAACTGGAGCAGGATCTGGTTTCGGGCAGGCTCGCCGTCGCCGATCTGCCCGAGGCGTGGGACGCCAAGATGCGCGACTATCTTGGTCTTTCCACCATCGACAACGCTGCCGACGGACCGATGCAGGATGTGCATTGGCCCTCGGGCGCCTTCGGCTATTTTCCTTCCTATACGCTCGGCGCCATGATGGCCGCCCAGCAATGGGCGGCGTTGACCAGAGAACATCCGACGGCGGACGAGGATATCGCCCGGGGCGATTTCGACGCAGTCAATGCCTGGCGGCGGGAGCGGATCTGGTCGCAGGGGGCGCGCTACTCGACGCCCGAGCTTCTCCAACGCGCCACCGGTGAAAAGCTGAACGCAGCGCATTTCATCACGCATCTGAAGCGGCGCTACGGCAAGTCATGATAGGCTCATTGCTGACAGCAACAATGCCGGGCTGCTTCTGGTGACGGACCGCGATCCTCTTTCGACCGCCCAGCAGATCGCGTCCGCCATCACGCAGGCCGTGCGCGGCGGCCATCTCGTGCCGGGCCAGCGCCTCACCGAGACCGAACTCGCTTCCCGGCATGGCGTGTCGCGGTCGTCGGTCCGTGAAGCCTTCCAGCGGCTGACTGTGGACGGGCTTCTGGCCTTCGAGCCGCATCGAGGGGTGACGGTGCGCCGGCTGTCACGCAAGGAGGTCGATGACCTGTTTGCCGTTCGAAGTTCCCTGGAGGCGCTGGCCGTCGGCCTTGCCCTGCCGGCACTGCAAGCGGAACCAGCCAGACTGTGGGCGCTTCAGGCTGAGATGGATGATGCCGTCTCGGCAAACGACATGGCGAAGTTCTCCGACGCCAACACGCGTTTTCATGCGCTGTTTCCAGCGGCCGCCAATAACGCTGTGCTGGCCGAGACACTGACCAGGTTGTCCAATTCGCTCTACTGGCTGCAGTTCCGCATGCTGGTCGATCGCGAGGACGTCTTTGCCAGCAACGCGGAACATCGACGGATCGTCGAAGCTGTCCTGGCTGACGACAGGCGAATTGCGGAAACCGCGATGCGCGAGCATGTCGTTGCCTCGGGCGCGCTCATCCAGAGGCTGTCCGACGATCATTTCGCACCGGCCTGACCGGCTTTAAAAGGTTGGACTTGCGCATTCCTGGATTGTCGGACAATATTGTTGGACAATCTTGAGGAGCATTGCGCGATGAAGCCTACAACGAGCTATCAGCCGATTCCGCTGCCGGACTTTCACGAGCTTCCGCTTGAAACCATGCGAGCGAATGCGGAAGCCTTCTATGCGGAAATGCGCGCGCGCCATACGGTGCGCGAATTCTCCACCAGGCCGGTCCCGCGCGACATCATCGAAACCTGCATCCTGACGGCAGGCACCGCGCCCAACGGCGCCAACCACCAGCCCTGGCATTTCGCGGTGATCGGCGATTCCGCGATCAAGAAGCGCATCCG
This sequence comes from Mesorhizobium sp. UC74_2, assembly GCF_042701485.1. Classification (NCBI taxonomy): domain Bacteria; kingdom Pseudomonadati; phylum Pseudomonadota; class Alphaproteobacteria; order Hyphomicrobiales; family Phyllobacteriaceae; genus Mesorhizobium; species Mesorhizobium sp. UC74_2. The sequence goes on from NZ_CP170562.1 coordinate 5,933,045, forward strand.
CGAGGCGGCCGAGATCGAAGAGCGCGCCTTCTATGAGGGCAGGGCCGGCGAGGAATGGCTGGCCGCGCTGACACCGCTCGGCACCGATGCCGACAAGCCATTCCTGGAAGAGGCTCCCTGGCTCATCTGCATTTTCGGCGAGCGCCGCAGCCGCTCCGCCGATGGCGTGCTGCGCAAGAACTACTACGTGCCGGAATCGGTTTCGATCGCGACCGGTCTTCTGATCACCGCCATCCACCGCGCCGGCCTCGTCGCGCTGACGCACACGCCGAACCCGATGAGCTTCCTGAACGAGATCTGCGGCCGCGACCCGCATGACAAGCCCTACATCCTGATGGTCGTCGGTTATCCGAAGGAAGGCGCCACCATTCCGCAACACGCGGTTGAAAAGAAACCGTTGGCGGAAATCGCGACCTTTCTCTGATCGAGAGCAATTCCAGGAAAAGTGTGCCACGGTTTTCCATCTGGAATTGCGCAAAACAGTGAGCGAGAGCGTTCCGTGAAAACGGAAACGCTCGAGGGCGCCTGGAGGGCCGTTTTCCAGCAGCTGCCCCTTCCGATCCGCAACGTCCGGCGCCATCCTGTCCGCGATGAAGCCGGATGAGGAGGACGCATTGTCGCTTACCAACCAGGACCTGATCGAGCTCACGGCTTGGCGGCGCAGACTGCACCAGCATCCCGAGGTCTCGAACGAGGAGGAGGCGACGGCCAAAGAGGTGGTTGCCTTTCTCGCCGATACCGGGCCGGATAAAATCCTGACAGGGCTGGGCGGCCATGGCGTCGCCATGATCTATGACAGCGGCAAATCGGGCCCAACGGTTCTCTTCCGCTCCGAACTCGACGCGTTGCCGATCGAAGAACTGTCCGGTGTGGAGCATTCGTCGCTGGTACCGGGCAAGTCGCATATGTGCGGCCATGACGGACACACCACGATCCTGGCTGCCCTTGGACGCCAGTTCGGACGCAGCCGCCCCCGGAAAGGGCGCGTCGTTCTGATGTTCCAGCCGGCCGAGGAGACCGGCGATGGCGCTGTCGGTGTGGTGGCCGATCCGCGCTTCGGCGAGATCGCTCCGGATTTTTCTTTCTCGCTGCACAATCTGCCTGGCATTCCGTTCGGCGAGGTTCGTGTGAAACCCGGCGTCGTCAACTGCGCCTCGCGCGGCATGCGCATCGTGCTGGAGGGCAAGACGGCACATTCCTCGATGCCCGAAACCGGCACGTCGCCGATGCTCGCGATAAGCCAGCTGATGCCTGCACTGGCAAGGCTTGGTGGCGGTGCTTTCAGCGACGACGGTTTCGGCATGGTGACCGTAACCCATGCCACGATGGGCGCGGCGGTGTTCGGGGTGGCGCCCGGCCGCGCCGAAGTGTGGGCGACACTGCGGACACGATTGGACGGGCGGATGGCAGGCTTGTGCGCCGCCGCCGAAGTGCTGGTGGAGCGGGCCGCCAGTGAAGCCGGTCTGACCTTTGCCATCGACTATCATGAGATCTTCGTTGCCAGCATGAATGCGCCGACGGCCGTCGAGCATCTGCACACGGCGCTCGATCAGGAAGGTGTCGCGTACAGCGAAGACAGCCTGCCGATGCGTGCTTCCGAGGACTTCGGCATCTTTGGGCGCGCCGCGCCCTCAGCGATGTTCTTCCTGGGAGCCGGGGAACGGCACCCGGCGCTGCACAACCCGGACTACGATTTTCCGGACGACCTGATCCCGATAGGCTCAAGGATTTTCATGCGCACCGCACGCAACTTGCTGGGATAGCAGCTACTCCGCCGCGCCCATGAAGGCGCTGGCGCCGGTTTCGAACTGCAGCTTGGCGAGCCTGGCGTAGATGCCGCCCTTGGCCACGAGGCTCTTGTGCGTGCCTTCCTCGACGATACGTCCGCCGTCCATGACGAGGATCCGGTCGGCCTTCAACACGGTCGCCAGCCGGTGCGCGATGACGAGGGTGGTGCGACCCTGCATCAGATGTTCGAGCGCTTCCTGCACGAGCGTTTCGCTTTCGGCGTCGAGCGCGGAGGTTGCCTCGTCGAGCAGCAGGATCGGCGCGTCGCGCAGGATGGCGCGCGCGATCGCAATGCGCTGGCGCTGGCCACCAGACAAGGTGACTCCACGTTCGCCGACTTGCGTGTCATAGCCGTCCTGCAGCTTGAGGATGAATTCTTCGGCAAGAGCTGCCTTGGCCGCCGCCTCGATCTCGGTATTGCCAGCCTCCGGCCTGCCGAAGGCGATGTTGTCACGTACGCTGGCGGCAAAGATCGTGACGTCCTGCGGCACGATGGCGATGCGCTGGCGAAGCGCGAGCGGATCCGTTTGCGTCAGGTCGATCCCGTCGAGCTTCACCGAGCCTGTCTCGGGATCGTAGAAACGCAGGATCAGCGAGAAAACCGTGCTCTTGCCAGCGCCCGACGGGCCAACGATGGCGACCGTTTCGCCTGGCTTTACCGAAAAGCCCAGGTCGTGCACGGCGGCGCGATCGGGTCTCGCCGGGTAGGAGAAGGAGACATCGCTGAATTCGATGGCGCCCTTTGCCTTGACCGGCAGCGCGCGCGGCTGTGCCGGCGCTTCGATGCCGGGTTTCTCGGCAAGGATTTCCGTGAGCCGTTCAGCTGCGCCCGCCGCTTGCGACAGCTCGCCCCACACTTCAGACAGCGCGCCGAGGGCGCCGGCTGCAAAGACTGAATAGAGCAGGAACTGACCAAGCGTACCGGGAGACAGCGTGCCGTCGAGCACGTCGCGCGAGCCGAACCACAAAACCGCGACCACCGAAGAAAACACCATGAAAATGGCGAAGAAGGTGAGCAGCGCGCGGGCAAGAACGGAGGCGCGGGCGGCCGCAAAAGCGGCTTCGACAGCAGCGGAAAAGCGACCGGTGACCAATCCTTCGTTGGTGAATGCCTGCAGTGTGCGCACGGCGCCGATCTGCTCGCTGGCATAGGCGGTGGCGTTGGCCAGCGTGTCCTGCGCCTGCCGGGAACGACGGCGCACCGAACGGCCGAAGGCGACCAGCGGCAGCACGATGACGGGGATCGCCGCAATGACGAGGCCAGAGAGCTTCGGGCTCGTCACCACCATCATAGCCAGCGCACCAAGGCCAAGGATGACATTGCGCAGCGCCACCGAAGCGGTCGCGCCCACGGCCGACTTCACCTGCGTGGTGTCTGCGGCGAGCCGCGAGACGATTTCGCCCGATTGCGATGTGTCGAAAAAGGCGGGCGACAAAGTGGTGACATGCGAAAATACGTCGCGGCGAATGTCGGCGACGACACGTTCGCCAAGGGTGATGACGAAATAATAGCGACCGGCGGATGCCAGTGCGAGCACTGCGGCCATGACCATCAGCATGCCGAAATAGCTGGCGATGAAGGCGGAATCGGAACTGGAGAACCCGTTGTCGATCATGCGCCGCACGGCAAGCGGCAGCGCCAGTGTGGTGACGGCCGCCAGCACCAGCGAAATGCCTGCGCCGACCACCAGGCCGCGATAGCGGGCGATATAGGGAAAGACCCGCCGAAGCGGCTGGAGCGAGCGTCTGCGCTCGTCTGCGCTGGTAGGGTCAGCCATCGTCCCGGTTCCTGTCCGAATTGGCTCCGGCGCGGCCTTGTGATTCAATTTCGCCTGTTGTATAGGCACGCCGACCGTTTTTGAAGCCGTGGCTCCTCAATAGCTGCGGCTTCGAGTTTTAAAAAGGGGCGCATCGCCGCAGGGCCGCCGTCCCACCTAGCCAGGACAAGAGCGATGAAGGCTGACATCCATCCCGACTACCACACCATCAAGGTCGTCATGACCAATGGCACCGAGTACCTGACCCGTTCGACCTGGGGCAAGGAAGGTGACACGATGAACCTCGACATCGATCCCTCGACGCATCCGGCCTGGACCGGCGGCCAGCAGACGCTGCTCGACCGCGGTGGCCGTCTGTCGAAGTTCAAGAACAAGTTCGCCAATCTCGGCATCTAAGCCGGAGCCGCGATACGGACCCAAAAAACCCGCCCTCAGGGCGGGTTTTTTGTTGCGGGTCGACGCGGGTTGCATCGGGACCTGAACTGGCCGATCCTGCCATCGGGGGCAGGGAGGTCATGTGTCGGACACCGCTCTGCATTTCGATGATGCGCGTCGCCGGATCAAAGCCATCTTCATCGGTTCGATCGGCAATCTGGTCGAATGGTATGATTTCTACGCCTATACGGCGTTTGCGCTCTATTTCGCGCCGGCCTTCTTTCCCTCGCATGACCCCGTCGTCCAGCAGCTGAACGCTGCGACGCTGTTTGCCGCCGGCTTCATCGTGCGACCACTCGGCGGCTGGCTGTTTGGCCATATCGCCGACCGCTACGGGCGTCGATTGTCGCTCACCATTTCGGTGCTGATGATGTGTTTCGGTTCGCTGATCATCGCGTTCACGCCGACCTACGCGACGATCGGCTTTGCCGCGCCGGTGCTTCTGGCGCTGGCCCGTGTCATCGAAGGCCTCAGCCTCGGCGGCGAATATGGTGCGAGTGCCACCTATCTCAGTGAGGTCGCCGATCCGAACCACCGCGGTTTCTACTCCAGCTTCCAATATGTGACGCTGATCGGCGGGCAGCTGTGCGCGATCCTGGTCCTGCTGCTGCTGCAGAATGTGTTCCTGACCCATGAGCAACTGGTCGACTGGGGTTGGCGTATCCCCTTCGTCATCGGTGCACTGCTTGCCATCTTCTCCGCGGTGATGCGCCGGCAGCTCCATGAAACCGAGGCCTTCGTGGCGACGACGACCTCGCAGAAGCGCGAGGGCTCGCTGCGCGGGCTGAGGAAGTTCCCGCGCGAAGTGGCGATCGTGGTTGGACTGACCGCTGGCGGTACGGCCGCCTTCTACACGTTCACGACCTATATGCAGACCTTCGTCAAGCAGACGGTCGGCCTGTCGGACCTCACCACCACCTATGTGATCGCCGGCTCGCTGATCTTCGCGGCGATCCTGCAGCCGATCTATGGTTTGATTTCCGATCGTATCGGCCGCAAGCCGCTGCTGATCTTCTTCGGCGTCGCCGGCACCGTCCTGACGGTGCCGATCCTGACGATGCTGTCAACGACGACGTCGCCCTTTGTCGCCTTCCTGCTGATCTGCGGTGCGTGGATATTCACGGCGGGCTACACCTCGATCAATGCGGTGGTGAAAGCCGAACTGTTCCCGACCGCGGTCCGCGCCACCGGCGTCGGCGTGCCCTATGCGTTGACGGTCTCGATCTTCGGCGGCACCGCACCGGCAATCGCGCTGTGGTTCAAGCAGCAGGGCCACGAACAGTGGTTCTATTATTATCTGGCCGGCGTCATCTTCGTCTCGCTGCTGGTCTATTCGACCATGCGCGACACCAAGCACACGTCCGCAATGGATGAGCGCGCGGCTTCAGCTGCGCGCTAGCTCGCTGAGCGCCATGCGCTTGTAGGCTGTGACCAGCCGGTCGCCCTCGGTGCGGTCGACCGAAACCGCCAGCCGCATGGTCGCTTCGCCGAGCTGCCAGATCAGAAAGGCGGAGGTTTCGAGCAGGTCTGGATCCTCGTCCGGGCGCAGGCGCCTGAGCACGGCAAGCAGCATGCCGGCATTGGCACGGCTGTGGGCAAGTTCCAGTTCGCGCAGTGCCTTGTCGGCTTGCGTGCCCGACCAGATGTCACGCATCACCGGCTCGGCGAGGAAAATCCCGTAATAGATATCGACCAGTTCCGAGAAGGCCTTTTCCAGACCCTTCCTGTCCTTCACTTCTGCCAGGGCTTCGGAGATGCACGTCTCGCTCTCCTTCTGGTAGCGGTCGGCGAGAGCCCGGATGATGGCGCTCTTGTCGGGAAAGAACTGGTAGAGCGAGCCGATCGACACGCCGGCCTTCTCGGCCACTTCGCCCATGCGCAGAGCGTCGCTGCCCTTTTCCGCGATCAGCGCAGAGGCGACGGCGAGCATTCGTTCCACCCGTTCACGGCTGCGTTTCTGGATCGGCTCGCGGCGCGGGCCGGGTATGTCCTGAACGATGGCCGAGACGCTTTCCATGATCTTTCCTCGAATGCCGGCGGGCGGTTGCCGGAAAATTCCCGCTTGACTCTCACAATATGAGGATTTATCACATTTTGCAAACGCGAGGATTACTCACGTTTGTGACATGGAGAGAAAAGATGACCAGCAAGACATCGAAGCCCGTCCTGATCCTTGGCGGCACCGGCAAGACCGGCCGCAGACTGGCTGAGCGGCTCAAGGCAAAGAACATCCCGGTCCATATCGGCTCGCGTTCGGCGCGCCCGGCCTTCGACTGGACTGACAAGGCAAGCTGGGCAGGCGCCCTCGAAGGCGTAGGCGCCGTCTACATCAGCTACTATCCCGACATCGCCGTGCCTGGCGCCGCGGAAACCGTCGAGGAGTTTGCCAGGCTGGCCGTGAGCCGCGGCGTACGCCGGCTGGTGCTTCTGTCCGGCCGCGGCGAAGCGGAGGCGCAGCGCGCAGAAGAGATGGTCAAGGCCACCGGCGCCGACTGGACGATCCTGCGCTGCGCCTGGTTTGCGCAGAATTTTTCCGAAGGCGCCTTCCTGGACGGCGTGCTGGCGGGACAGATTTCCATCCCCGCTGCCGAGATCGGCGAACCCTTCGTCGATGTCGACGATATCGCGGACGTGGCGGCGGAAGTCCTGTCGAACGATGGGCATGTCGGTGAGTTGTACGAGCTTACCGGACCGCGGCTCCTGACTTTCCGCGAGGCCGTCGCCGAGATCTCCAGTGCCGCTGGCCGCGACGTGGGCTTCAGCCGCGTCTCGCCGGAAGCATTCAGGGCTGAACTCGAGGCTTACGAAACGCCAGCCGAGGTCGTCTGGCTGCTCGACGAACTGTTTGGACAGGTGCTTGACGGCCGAAATGAACACGTCACCGACGGTGTCCAGCGGGCTCTTGGTCGTGGACCCAAAGACTTTTCCGCCTATGTGCGCGAAACTGCCGCCACCGGCGTGTGGCATGTGAATCTCTGAGAGGGAGAGAAAGATGTTTGCTCAGATCGTAATCGCCATCACTTTCATTGCCGCCCTTGGCAGCGGCCTCATGGCGGGCCTGTTCTTCGCCTATTCCAATTCGGTGATGCCGTCGCTGGCGCAAGTGCCGGTACCGCAGGGCGTGCTGGCCATGAACACCATCAACACGGTGATCCAGAACCCGCTGTTCCTGTCCATCTTCATGGGCACGGCACTACTGGCGCTGTTCCTCGTGCTGGCAGCCCTGCTCGGATGGGGAGTCGCGCGGCCCAGCTGGGTGCTGATCGGCGCTGCGCTCTACATCGTCGGCAACATCATCGTCACCATGGTCATCAACGTGCCGATGAACGACGCACTGGCTGCCACCGCGCCCGACAGTCAGGCTGCCGCGCAGCTTTGGGCCGTCCATCTCGATCGCTGGGTGTTCTGGAACCATGTGCGTGCCTTCGCATGCACCGGCGCGCTGGCGGCCTTCATCGCGGCGCTGATGTAAGTTGCTCGGTGCTGCTGGGAAATCCGCCGTCTCGGGTCGAGGTGGCGGATTTTTGCTGCAGCCAGCCGGGATTGCAAAGACCGTGCTGTTGGCACCCTGACGTGCCGGCGTCGAACCGGCTGGAAATCAGGTTTTCTTGCGATCGGAATGGCCGAGATCGCGCTCGGGGTCGATTACATCACGCACGAGCTGTTTCAATTTGGCCGCGTCGGGAAAACCGCCATCGCGCTTGCGCTCCCAGATCAGCTCCTCGTTACAGGTAATGGTGAAGACGCCGCCGGTGCCCGGCACCAGGACCACCTCGCCGAGGTCGGTGGCGAAGGTCGACAGCAGCTCCTGCGCCATCCAGCCGGCACGCAGCAGCCACTGGCACTGTGTGCAATAGGTGATGACGATGCGGGGGCGTGGAGCGTCGGTCATCCAAACCTCGTAAAGCGATTCCAGCAAAAGTGCGCAGCGGTTCTGCGTCCGGACTTGCGTAAAAACAAAGAACCAGAGGGTTTCCGGAAAAGCGGAAACGCTCCGGATACGACAGAAAAGAAAACGCCCCGGCGTGCCGGGGCGTCTGGATCAGGCCGCGCTGAGCTTGGCCAGGGTCGCGTCGTCGACCTCGAAATTGGCGTAGACGTTCTGGACGTCATCGTCGTCCTCGAGTGTCGCCACCAGCTTCATCAAGGACTGGGCACGTTCCTCGTCGACCTGGATGTTGTTCTGTGGCCGCCAGATGGCTTTCACCGACTCAGCTTCGCCGAGTGCGCTTTCCAGGGCCTTCGACACTTCACCGAGATTTTCGAAGGCGCAGTAGATGGTGTGGCTTTCGTCGTCGGTCTCGACGTCGTCGGCACCGGCTTCGATCGCAGCTTCCATCACCTTGTCGTCGCTGCCGACCTTGGCCGGGTAGACGATTTCGCCGATGCGATCCCACATGAAGGAGACCGAGCCGGTTTCGCCGAGCGCACCGCCGGCCTTGGTGAAGGCGGCGCGCACATTGGAGGCCGAGCGATTGCGGTTGTCGGTCAGCGCCTCGACGATCAGGGCAATGCCGCCGGGGCCGTAACCCTCGTAGCGCACTTCCTCATAGCTTTCGGCATCGCCGCCAGAGGCCTTGGAGATGGCGCGTGCGATGTTGTCCTTCGGCATGGACTCGGCCTTGGCGTTCTGGATCGCCAGGCGCAGGCGTGGGTTCATCGCGGGATCGGGCAGCCCCTGCTTGGCAGCGACGGTAATCTCGCGCGCCAGCTTGGAAAAAATCTTCGAGCGGACCGCATCCTGGCGGCCCTTGCGATGCATGATGTTCTTAAACTGTGAATGGCCTGCCATGGCACCCCTGCGGTCGTTAGCGGTTGTCGAACCGTCGTGCGCCGGAATGGCGCGCCAAAAACGATCTGACATATTGATTGGGCAGCGGTTGCAATCCGATGCCGGGATGGCGGGCTTATAAATAAATCGGCTCAAAACGTCCAGATATGCCAAGGCGGCGCGGTGGGTGCGGCCGAACCTTCTTCGATCCTTGTCGCCCGCCCGCCCGCCCCGGCGCCAGGCAATGGGTTCAATAACCCGCCTTGATCTTCTCGAATTCGGCAACCATGCGCTGTTTCAGCTCCGCCGGCAGCGGCTGCTGGAACAGCGTCTTGTCGAGGAAGGCATCGAGATTGTCGAAACCACGCTCGGTGAGCAGCTTCTTGTCAATCGCAGCCATGCCGGCGGTATTGCCATGTCCATAACCGAATGTCGTGACCAGGTGGCTGGATACGTTGGGCGCGTTGACGGCGTTCAGGAAATCATAGGCCTCGTCGACATGCGCGGCATCCTTCAGGAGCGCATAACCGCATACCCAGGTGGACAGACCCTCCTTGGTGTCGCGATTCATCTCCAGCGGCACGCCCTGGCTTTTCAGCGTGACATAGGTTTCGGCCCAACCCCATGCGAGATCGATCTCTCCGCCGGAGAAGGCCTGGTTGATCGAGGTGTCGTCGGTCCAGTAGAAGCGGACATTCTTGTGCACCTGACGCAGGAAGTCGGAAGCCTCCCTGAACTGCGCATCCGTCATCTGGGTCCAGTCCTTCAGACCGATGACCAGGGAGGCCAGCGCATAGGCATCGTCGACATTGTCGCCGATGGTGACGCGACCCTCGAATTTCGGATCGGCGAAGATGCGGAGCGACTTCGCGTCGTCGGGCGTGACCTTGTCGGTGCGGTAGATGAGGGACGAAGTGCCCCAGTCGAACGGCAGCAGCCAGGCCTTGCCGTCGGCGGTGGTGACAAGGTCCTTCATTTTCATCAGGCCGGGGTTGATATCCTTCCAGCCAGAGATCCGTGACGTATCCAGTGGTTGCAGCAGGCCTGCCTCGCGCCATTTGACCACGCTCTGCGCGCAAGGATGGCCGACATCGGCCTTGAAGCCGGCGCGCATCTTCTCGAAGGCTTCATCCTCATCGCCAAAGAAGGAAAAACTTGGTTCCGCACCTTGCTTGGCAGTGTAGTCGGCGTGCAGGAGCGGATCTTCGTAGCCCGACCAGTCGAAGACGATGAGATCGCCGCCGGCTGCAAGTGCCGTGCCTGCTGCAGCGGCAGCCAGCGCGGTGGCCAGGATCATGCGGCGAAAACTGAAGGCCATGACGCGAGAGCTCCCCGATCGCAAACGGCACGCCTGTCGACGGTAGAGCAGTTTTTGCCGGCTGACGAGAGGAAGGGACAAGGCTAAGCCGGCGGATCAAGTCCGAGAGGCCGTTCGAAGGCTTCCAGAACCGTTTCGGCGGCGGCGCGGCCGCTGATGATGGCACCCTCGACATAGCCAGGAAACGACAGGGAGAGCTCCGAGCTGGCGAAATGGATGGACGCCATTCCGGCACGCAGCACGGCTTCGGCGTCCTGGGCGGCAAAATCGGCGACGATGTCGCTATAACCGCCACCGCTCCACGGATCGTCGATCCAGTCGCGCATGACGACGTCGAGTGGTTCAAGGATGTGCGGTCCGAGTGCGGCGGCGATCCGGGCGAGCACTTCCGCGCGCAAAGCTGCATCCCCCAGCGCGCGCAGTTGCAGAGCCAGCGGACCGCCGATGAAAACCACAAGCGCCGGATGCGCGTCGTCCCTGCTGGTGTCGCAGACGAACAGACCATGGATGTCGCGCCACAGAACCATGCCGTTGCGGCCCTGGTCGCGCCAGAACGCACGGGCGTAGCGAAGACGCATCTTGATGACCATGCCGCTACGCCAGGCGCCGAGTGCCTTGGCGAGCTTTGCCGGCAGGGGTGGCGAGAAGGCAATACGGTTTGCCATAACTGGTGGAACCGCGATGACGAGGCGCCTCGCCTGAAAGGAGCCTTCGGCCGTCATCAGGATCACGCCATTTTTGTCGTGCCGGACTTCCCGCACCGGCACCGTAAGCCGGATGCGGTCGCCAAGATCCGCGGCCAGATCCGCGGCCAGCGCATACATCGTCTCGGCAATGAAGTATTGCAGCTCGGAGACCTCATTGGTGATACGGCGGTCGTTGTCGATGAGATACCAGAGCGGGACGGCATCGATCGGCTGGCACCACAGGCCTTCGACCGTCGAGCAGAACGCCGATTTGGCGTGAACATCATCCGGTTGTCGCTGCAGCCAATCCCACACGCTGAGGTCACGCACTGCCGGATCGGTCGGATCGATCGCATTCATGCGATCGCGTATGGCGACATTGGCGTCCCAAAGCGCCTGGCTGTCTTCCTCCGACATTTCCGGTTGCAGCGTGAAAGCGCCGTCGATCGGGGTCGTCACCAATGTCTTGGCATGGCGCTTAACCAGCGCCATCACTTCAGGCATGTCCTCGCATAGGAACTGGCCGCCCCTGTCGTACCACTCCCCAAGGGCATCGGCCCGTGCCTCGACCCGCCCGCCGACACGTCCGCGCGCCTCCAGCACCAGCACGTCCAGTCCTTCGTCGCGCAAGGCAAGCGCTGCCGAAAGGCCGGCAAAACCGGCACCGACAACGATGACGTCGTGAACCATCAGTATCCTGCTTTGATCTTCTCGAACTCGGCGATCATCTTCTGCTTGAGTTCCGTCGGAACAGGTGACTGGAAAAGCGTCTTGTCGACGAATTTGTCGACGTCATCATAACCCTTGTCCTTCAGCAATTTCGCGTCGACGGCGGCCATGCCCTTGGTATTGGCCTGGCCATAGCCCCAGTCCTTCACCAGGACGTTGGCGACGTCGGGCTCATTGATCGCATTGAGATAATCATAGGCCTGGTCGGCATTGCCCGGTGCATCCTTCAAGCGAACATAACCACAGACCCAGGTCGAAATGCCTTCCTGGGTATCGGGTTTTGCCTTGATGGGCGAGCCGGCCAGAACGGACTGGGCGGTTGCATCGTTCCAGGCCCAGGCCAGGTCGATCTCGCCGCCGGTCAGCGCCTGCACGATGTTGGTGGTGTCGGTCCAGTAGAGGCGCACGTTCTTGTGCACCTGGCGCAGGAAATCCGATGCCTGTTTGAACTGTTCATCGGTCATCTGGGTCCAGTCCTTGAGCCCTATGACCAGGGAAGCCAGCGCATAGGCGTCGTCGACATTGTCAGGGATGGAGACGCGGCCCTGGAACTTCGGATCGGCAAGGGATTTCAGCGACTGGATGTCTTTCTCGTCCACCTTTTCGGAATTGTAGGTGAGCTGCGAATTGCCCCAGTCCCAGGGCATGAACCAGGCGGTGCCGTCGTCGGATGTGGCGAGGTTCTTCATCTTCATGATGCCGGGGTTGAGATCTTTCCAGGCGCTGATCCTGGAGGTATCGAGCGGCTGCAACAGGCCGGCGTCGCGCCATTTCACGACGCTTTGCGAGCAGGGATGCGCAAGGTCCGCCTTGAAGCCGGAGCGCATCTTCTCGAAGGCCTCGTCCTCGTCACCGAAGAAGGTGAAGGTCGGGGCGTCGCCATGCTTCTCGGTGTATTTCGGGTGGAACTCGGGCAGCTCATAACCCGCCCAGTCGAAGACGATGAGATCGCTGCCGGCTGCACGCGCGGCTGCCGGCGTCATCAACGTGCTCGCGAAGGCGAGTGCGGTCATCCAATGGCGGATCGTCGTCTGCATGCCAGTTCCCCTTGGTTGCGCGGGCCGGTGCCCGTCTGGTTGTCGTGCCGTCCTCAAGATCCCTGCGAGATGTGCAGCTCCGCCTCAGAGCCTCTGGATGCCGTTTGCCCCTCTTGTGTAGTGCCGCGGGAAAACGGTCAGCAGGAACTCATTGGCGGCTTGCAGGGCCGTTTCGCGGCTGACGTCTTCCAGCCCCATCATCAGGCGCAGCCACAACCCTTCGAGCAGGGCGCTGAGCGCCAGCGCAAGGGCCTGCGGCTCGAAGGCGTAGTCAGCTTCGGCTTTCAGCCCGCTGCACAGATCAGAGAGAAGGTTCTGGTAGTCGGTGTCGCGCGCACCCGACAGCGCCTGATAGGTGGGACGCGATTTAGCCTCACCCCAGAAGGCGCACCACGCAGCCAGCTTGCGCCTGTTGCAGATGGCGCGATCGAAATCCGCGGTGACCAGCGCCTTCAACCGATCGGCCGTGTTGTCGCCGGCCTTGTCGTAGGCGTTGCGCCAATGCGTGGAATATTCATCGTACATATATTGCAGCGTGGCGACGAGCAGCTTCTCCTTGCTCTCGAAATGGAAATTGACGATGCCGCGCGACAGCTTCGCGCCATCCGCCACGTCCGCCATCGTCGTTTCCGAATAGCCACGTTTGGCGAGGGAATCGATCGTCGCTTCGATCAGCTGCTGGCGGCGCACTTCCTTGGAAGCCTTGCGGCCACGCCGTTCGGAACCGCCTTGTCGTTCGGTCTCTGCAGGCTCTTCTTCGAGATCGATTGTCTTCATCGTAACGGTCCCCTACGCGCCGGCCTATACGGGCTTTCGGCCACGCAGATGAGTGGGGCGGTGTTCGCCCGAGTCAAGCATGTTCTGCATCGCTTCACGGGTGCGGATGTTCTTGTCGACATAGGCTGTTCCGACAGCCCTGTACGCCAGCGCCTCCCTGCTCATCGGGTGGATCACGGTGTCGGCTGATGGTTTTACGCAGAGCCTAGCGGTTCGAGGTGCAAACGCAAGAGTATTTGCTGAACATTCATTCAATATGGACAAAGCAAACCCCGCCATGGCAAGATCAGCTGCGGGCCGCCGGCAACTGAGGCGGGTCGTGAACATGGACGGCCTGACATGAGCGACCGGAACGAGACGGAAGTGGCGGAACAGTGGGCGCTGGTCAACACCCCGCTCGGACAGCCATGGTCGGGGCGCGCGCGGTATGCCGCCGCCATGTATTTCTACAAGCAAGGCGAGATGGATGCCGAGACCCTCGAAGTCTATCGCATCTGCTCCAGGCTGGATGCGGAAGACCCCCTGTCGATCATCCGTGATCGCGGCGTCGGCAAGGCGTGGCTGAAGCGGGTCGGAGCAATTCCAGAAAAACTGCGTAGCGGTTTTCCGTCCGGAAATGCGTAAGGGGCAGAGCGTTTCCGTGAAAACCGGAAACGCTCGCCAAGCGTAGATTATCCGATCGATTTCTCCAGCACGCGCACCCAGTTGCGATAGGCGATTTTTTCGATCAGGGCACGGCCATAGCCGTGTTTGGCCAATGCATCGAGAAGCCTGGGCAGCCCGGTTGCGTCGCCGATCGCGGCCGGGATCATGGCGCCGTCGAAGTCGGAACCCAGGCCGACGCGGTCTTCGCCGAGCGCCTTCACCAGATAGTCGACATGACGCACCATGACCTCGAGCGGCGTGTCGGAATTCATGCGGCCATCCTCGCGCAGGAAGCCGGTGGCATAGTTGAGGCCGACCATGCCGTCGGTATCGCGAATGGCGCCGAGCTGCCAATCGGTAAGGTTGCGGGAGTGCGGGCACAGCGCGTGTACGTTCGAGTGGGTTGCGACCAGTGGTGCGTTGGAAAGCCTGGCAACATCGCGGAATCCCTTCTCGTTGAGATGGGAAAGATCGATCATGATCCTGAGCTGGTTACACGCCTTGACCAGTGCCTTGCCGGCATCGGTCAGGCCGTCGCCGGTGTCGGGCGAGGATGGGAAGCGAAACGGCACGCCGTGGCCGAAGATGTTGGGCCGGCTCCAGACGATGCCGAGCGAGCGCAGGCCGGCGGCATGAAGCACGTCGAGCATCGCGAGGTCAGCGTCGATCGCCTCGGCTCCCTCGATGTGAAAGACCGCCGCCATGGTGCTCCTTGCCATGGCCGCGCGGATGTCGGCGGCGCTGCGGCAGACGGTGAGCGCTCCCGCTCTTTCCAGCCGCAACAGGATCGAGGCCATGCCGAGCGTCGTTTCACGGGCGAACTCGCGCGGCAGTTCCGGCGGCAGCGGCTCATTGTCGGACGGCATTGCCGGCACACCGTCATCCTTGGCCTTGCGCTCTTCCTGCGGTGGCGGAAAGATAGCGAACATGCCACCGGCGAGCCCGCCCTTCCTGGCGCGCGGCAGGTCGATATGCCAGCTGGCCGGCGATCCTTCGATGAACAGCTTTTCGACATCAGCCTTGCCGGACTGGTAGAGCTTGAGCAGCGTGTCGTTGTGGCCGTCGAAGACGGGGATCAGGTCGGTCTCGGTCATTGGGGGACTTTCGGCTGTCGACGTTGGAAAACGAGGCGCCCTGTTTAAGGCGCCCCGCCCGTGCACGCAAATGCCAGAGGGCTGCTGGTGCTTGTCACTGCGTGCAAGCCGTGCTGGAAAGAACCTCGATTTCGAACTGCCGGAGCCATCCTTGACGAATACGCTTTACGACGCGCTGTTTCGGCCGCACGAAGCCAATGACGGCACCTTTCTCGCGCTGAAGGATGGCTCGCGCGTTTCGTATGCCGACTTCCTGAAATTGTCAGCGCGTGTCGCGCATGCCATGGCCGGCGCCGGCGTGCGGCCTAGCGACCGGGTGGCGTTGCAGGCAAAAAAATCGCTGCAGGCGCTCGCCGTCTATGCCGCCGCCGTACGCATGGGCGCGGTGTTCCTGCCGCTCAACACCGCCTACACGGCTGCCGAGGTCGACTATTTCGTCAGCGACGCTGGTGCAAGGCTCCTGATCTGCGACGACGCCAGTGCAGCCGCTCTGCGACCGGCGGCCGACAGGGCAGGGGCGGCGCTGCTGACCCTCAACGGCGACGGCTCTGGAACACTTGGCGAGCGGGCGGCAGGCCAACCCGAAATCTTTGCGGCTGCCGAGCGAGCGCCGGATGACCTCGCCGCCTTTCTCTATACCTCCGGGACGACCGGACGATCGAAGGGTGCGATGCTGACGCACGACAACCTGCTGTCGAATGCGGCGGCGCTGGTGGAGACCTGGCGTTTCACCGGTCAGGACGTGCTGCTTCACGCCTTGCCGATCTTCCATACGCATGGCCTCTTCGTCGCCACCAACGTCATCCTGCTCGTCGGCGGGTCGATGATCTTCCTGCCCGGTCTCGACATTGACGACCTGGTCGCGAACATGCCGCGCGCGACCACATTGATGGGCGTGCCGACATTCTACACGCGCCTGCTCGCCGATCCCAGGCTGACACGGGAGCTGGTTCAGCACATGCGCCTGTTCGTCTCCGGCAGCGCGCCGCTGCTGGCAGAAACGCACCGGGATTTCGAGGCGCGCACGGGCAAGCGCATCCTCGAGCGCTACGGCATGACCGAGACCAATATGAACACCTCGAACCCCTATGACGGCGAGCGCCGGGCCGGCACCGTCGGCCAGCCGCTGCCCGGCGTCTCGGTACGCATCGCGGAGCCCGATACCGGCAAGCCCGTAGTGTCAGGCGATATCGGGGTGATCGAGGTGAAGGGGCGCAACGTCTTCAAAGGCTACTGGAACATGCCGGAGAAAACCGCGCAGGAATTCCGCGCCGACGGCTATTTCGTCACCGGGGATCTCGCCACACAGGACGACGATGGTTACGTCACCATCGTTGGTCGCGCCAAGGATCTGATCATTGCCGGCGGCTACAACATCTATCCCAAGGAAATAGAGCTTCTGCTCGACGAGATGCCGGGCGTCGAGGAGTCGGCGGTGATCGGCGTGCCGCATCCCGATCTCGGCGAAGGTGTGATCGGTGTCGTGACGGCGCGCAAGGGGGTAGCCCTGGACGAGGCCAGCCTGCTTGCAGGACTGGCTTCAAGGCTCGCGCGCTTCAAGCAGCCGCGCCGTCTCTTCGTGATCGACGAGTTGCCGCGCAACACGATGGGCAAGGTGCAGAAGAACCTTCTGCGCCAGCAGTTCGCCGAGACGTTCGCGGTGAAGGGCTAGAACGCTTCCTTCTTCCGCAAGGGAAGAAGGAAGAAGACGCATGCTGACTATGACAGCTTGTCGAGCTTGCGCTGCATGGCGGCGATCTGATCCTTCAGTTCCTGAAGGTCATCGGCCTTTTCCGCCGGTTCCGCCTTGGCAGGTTCGGGGGCGGTGTTCGCGGCGCCGCCTGCCGCGGCAGCCGGGAATGGCGTGAACATGCGCATGGCGTTCTGGAACATTTCCATGTTGCGGCGTGTCTGTTCCTCCAGCGCCTTCATCGGCGTCGGCAGTTTCATCATATCCATCGGCGTCTTGCCGAGCGCCGACTTCATCTGGTCGCGAAAGCGTTCCTGCTCCTTGGAGAAGGCAAGCATCGACTGCTCGAGGAAACTTGGCACGATCATCTGCATCTGATCACCATAGAAGGCGATGAGTTGGCGCAGAAAGGGAATGGGCAACATGTTCTGCCCGTCCTTGTTCTCCAGTTCGAAAATGATCTGGGTCAGCACGGGGTGCGTGATGTCGTCGCCGGTTTTGGCATCCTGGACGGTGAATTCCTCGCCTTTCTTGACCATTTCAGCGAGATCTTCGAGGGTCACATAGGTGCTGGTGCCCGTATTGTAGAGCCGGCGGTTGGCGTATTTCTTGATCACCACCGGTTCGTCTTTCGCCGCCATTCAGCATCCTCCCGCGGATACCGGCACGCTCGTAAGCAGCCGGTAACGATTACTCCCTGTGTCGAGGATATGCGCAAAACCGTCACAATTCCAAGCGGTTTGTGCAGTGCGGAAGCATACGCCGTCTTTTCGGCACTGCAATATGCTGCGCAGCATGCCGCAATATGCTGCGCGGCATGACTTACGCCGCGGCAAGGATAGCCAAATCGGACAGATTTCCAGTTTGACTCGCGGCCTCGAACCGGCAAGAAAAGTCAAAGCAACGGTTGCAAACCGCTCAATTCGAGGTCTGGAGAAGAACATGTCAGCATCCAACGCCATCGTCGTCGCAAGTGCCGCGCGCACTGCCGTCGGGTCCTTCAACGGAGCCTTCGCGGCAACGCCCGCGCATGAGCTCGGCGCGGTGGTGATCCGCGAGCTGCTGTCGCGTGCCGGTGTCGAGGCGGCGGAAGTCGATGAGGTGATCCTCGGCCAGGTGCTGACCGCGGCCCAGGGCCAGAACCCGGCGCGGCAGGCATCGATCAACGCCGGGCTGCCGATCGAGACGACGGCATGGGGCCTCAATCAGGTCTGCGGCTCGGGCCTGCGGGCGATCGCCATCGGCATGCAGCAGATCAGCAGCGGCGATGCCAAGGTGATCGTGGCCGGCGGCCAGGAATCGATGTCACTGTCGGCGCATGCGCAGCACCTGCGCGCCGGCGTGAAGATGGGCGACTACAAGATGATCGACACCATGATCAAGGACGGTCTGTGGGATGCCTTCAATGGCTACCATATGGGCATCACCGCCGAGAATGTCGCCAAGCAATTCCAGATCACCCGCGACGACCAGGATGCTTTTGCCCTGGCCTCGCAGAACAAGGCCGAGGCCGCGCAGAAGGCCGGCAGGTTCAAGGACGAGATCGTCGCCTTCACGATCAAGGGCAAGAAGGGCGACACGATCGTCGACCAGGACGAATACATCCGCCACGGTGCAACGATCGACGCAATGCAGAAGCTGAAGCCCGCCTTCGACAAGGACGGCACGGTGACCGCTGCGAACGCTTCGGGCATCAATGATGGTGCAGCCGGCGCCCTGCTGATGACCGAGGCCGAGGCTGCTCGCCGCGGCATCACCCCGCTCGCCCGCATCGCCTCCTGGGCGACGGCCGGTGTCGATCCGTCGGTGATGGGTACGGGCCCGATCCCGGCTTCGAAGCGCGCGCTGGAGAAGGCCGGCTGGAAGGTATCGGATCTCGATCTGGTCGAGGCCAACGAGGCTTTCGCCGCGCAGGCTTGCGCGGTCAACAAGGGCCTCGGCTGGAACCCCGAGATCGTCAACGTCAATGGCGGCGCCATTGCCATCGGCCATCCGATCGGCGCCTCGGGCGCGCGTATCTTCAACACGCTCGTCTTTGAGATGAAGCGCCGCGGCGCCAAGAAGGGGCTTGCCACCCTATGCATCGGCGGCGGCATGGGCGTCGCGATGTGTGTCGAGGCACTCTGATTGAAAATACGAGCGGGCGGCCAAAGTGCCGCCCGTTTCGTCTCTGGAGCGTCCGTTCTTGGAACGCTGAAATGATCCGGTTCAAAGGCTCGTCATAAGAGTCGGGTTCAAGAGGTCCGCCATACGGATAATTCCATGAAGGCGATTTCGAAATCGCCTGAGATGCAGCAAAGGGGAAACGCATGAGTAAAGTCGCACTCGTCACCGGTGGGTCGCGCGGCATCGGTGCCGCAATCTCGATCGGTCTGAAGAATGCCGGTTACAGCGTCGCGGCGAACTATGCCGGCAATGACGAGGCAGCAGCGAAATTCACCGGGGAAACGGGGATCAAGACCTACAAATGGTCGGTTGCCGACTATGAAGCCTGTGCGGCTGGCATCGCGAAGGTGGAGGCCGACCTTGGCCCGGTTTCCGTGCTGGTCAACAATGCCGGCATCACCCGCGACGCGATGTTTCACAAGATGACGCCGCAGCAGTGGAAAGAGGTGATCGACACCAACCTGTCGGGTGTCTTCAACATGTCGCATCCGCTGTGGAGCGGCATGCGTGACCGTAAGTTCGGCCGCATCATCACCATTTCCTCCATCAACGGACAGAAGGGCCAGGCTGGCCAGGCCAACTACTCGGCGTCGAAGGCCGGCGACATCGGCTTCACCAAGGCGCTCGCGCAGGAAGGCGCGCGCGCGGGCATCACCGTCAACGTCATCTGCCCCGGTTACATCGCAACCGAAATGGTCAAGGCGATCGATGAGAAGGTGCTCAACGAACGGATCATCCCGCAGATCCCGGTCGGTCGCCTCGGCGAGCCGGAGGAGATCGCGCGTTGCGTGGTGTTCCTGGCTTCCGAGGAAGCCGGCTTTATCACCGGCTCGACCATCTCGGCCAATGGCGGGCAGTATTTCGCCTGAGAGATTTATGCCTATTGCTGCGAAACGGGCCGCTTGCGGCCCGTTTTCGTTTCAGCGACTACGCTGGACCCTATTTTGCGGGGGCGACATCGCGGGGGATCGATGCCGTGGCCGCGGCTGCGATGATGGACGCGCAGCCGGCGATGATGAAGGCAGCGGACATCGATTGCGTGATGACCATGCCTGCGATGGCGGATCCGAGCGGGAAGCCGGCCAGGTTCAGGCTCATGGAAATCGACATGACGCGGCCGAGCTGGTGCGGGTCTGTGCGGCGCTGGCGCAAGGTCAGCAGCGCAACATCGATCGGGCCCGATACCATGCCGGCAATCATCAGGCCGATGGCCAGCCCACCCAGCCCGAACTCCGCCGCGACCGGCCAGGCAGCCAGGGCCGTGACAACCATGCCGACCGCCATGACATGGCGCTCGCGCCCCGTCGTGCGCAGATGACCCGCCAGAAGCGCTCCGATACCGCCGGCAATGCCCATGGCAGCCCACAGCGCGCCGGTCACCGAACTGCTTTCCGTCACGCCGTAACGCTCGGCCACGAACACCGGCACCACCACGACGAGCACTCCCCAGGTGACCTGATAGAACGAGTAGGAGACAGCGAGGCCGCGCAGGGTAGGCTGCCGTGCCACCATCTCAATGCCCTCGATCGTCTGGCGTAGCAGGGAGGCATGGCGTGATGCCAGCCCCGGCAACCGTTGAACATAAGACAGGCAGACAGCGGCGCCGGCATAGGCAAAGGCGATGATCGACAGCGCAGCCTCCGGCCCAAGCAGGGCTACGGTCAGGCCGGCCAGTGCCGGCCCCGCGACATCGGAGATGGCATAGACCGCGGTGTCGAGCGCATTGACCCGATCGAGCGCATGGGCAGGCACGAGCCTTGGCAGAAGCGTCCGCGTGCCGGATGCACCCAGAGGACCGGCCAGCGAGAACAGCACCACCAGGACGAACAGAACCAGCGGGCTCGCCCAGCCCGCCCAGCCGGCAATGCTGACCGCGGCGATGAAGGCGGCGCTGGCGATCAGGTCGATTCGGACCGCCGTTGTCGGACCGACGCGGTCGAGCAATGCACCGGCGACGGGACTGACGAGGAGGCCTGGAGCAATCGCGGCAAAAGTCAGCCAACCGGCCAGGGCCGGTGAGGAAAAACGCGCCAGGACGAACAGAACAAGGGTGAGGCCGAACATGCGTGCCGCCAGGCGTGACAGCGTTGCCGCGAGGATGAGCGGCGGCAGGCCCGGGATCGACATCAAGGTCCGATACGAGTTCTGGGATTCCATAGGGGCTGTTCCGGCTGCTGGCGGCCCACCGTATGGAGGTGTTTGCGCTTCTGTAAATGGACCACCGATCCCGGTTTGAAGCGGACACGCGTCACCCCGGCGGTGAAAAAAGAGGCCGTCTCGACCGTGGGGAAGGCTCGCCGATGCCCTCGGCTGATTGTGCCGTTCCGGCACGCAAACATTAATGTTGGTCCGTCGCATGGCGAACAAATGCGTCGGAAGCCTGTGAATCATTGGTGGACAAGCTGTGCACAACACCAGATGTTGGGGTGAACAAAACAGGAAACTTCTGCGATCGCCGATTCGTCGCCGATTCGTTCCGGCTTTGGTCGAATTGTTAATGAAAATGGACGGTTAAGTGTCAGATGTGGTTAATGGCCATTAAGAAAATGCTGTTATTTCAGCGGCTTGAACTGGTCGGCTCGTTAGCCGGCACTCGCGTGGCTGCCTCTTGCCGGCAAAAGTTAACGGCAGTTGTGAAAAGCGGATGGTTTGGTCGATTAGCCGATTCAGCATGTGGTGCGACTCAGTGAGCCGAGATCCATATCTAGCCGTGAACGAACCGTGAATCGCGAAGAGTCAGCGATTCGTCGCTGATTCGTTCCAGACTCGTTCCGTACGTTAATTCCGCGGTGCAAAAGGCAGGATCGGGTGAACGGGTGCGACGCTTCCATGAACATTCTGCTTTCGCTCCGGCGCCTGAATGCCTATGTGTGCGCTGTCGCCGGGCAAGCCGGCGCCGATGACGGGAAAAGGTCTTCTTTCCGGGCCGATGAATATCCATCCCAAACCTACCGAACCGCTGATCCTTTCAGGCCGTGACGTCACGGCTGTGCTCGGCCCGACCAACACGGGCAAGACGCATCTCGCGATCGAGAGAATGGTTGCACATGAGAGCGGTGTCATCGGCCTGCCGCTTCGCCTGCTGGCCCGCGAAGTCTACGCCCGGCTGTGCGAGAAGGTCGGCGCCAACAAGGTAGCGCTGGTAACGGGCGAGGAAAAGATCCAGCCCGCCGGGGCGCGATATTCGGTTCATACTGTCGAAGCGTTGCCGCGCGAGACCGACGCCGCATTCGTTGCCATCGACGAAGTGCAATTGGCCGGAGATCTCGAACGCGGTCACATCTTCACCGATCGTATCCTCAATCTGCGCGGCAGGCAGGAGACATTGCTGCTGGGTGCCGCCACCATGCACGGCATCCTGCAGAAATTGCTCCGCGGCGTATCGGTGGTGACCAGGCCGCGCCTGTCGCATCTTGCCTATGCCGGCTCCAAGAAGCTGACCCGTCTGCCGCGCCGTTCGGCCATCGTCGCCTTTTCGGCCGATGAGGTCTATGGGATCGCCGAGTTGATCCGCCGCCAGCAGGGTGGTGCGGCAGTCGTGCTCGGCGCATTGTCGCCTCGCACCCGCAATGCACAGGTGGCGCTCTATCAGTCCGGCGATGTCGATTATCTGGTTGCGACCGACGCCATCGGCATGGGGTTGAACCTTGACGTCGACCACGTCGCCTTTGCCCAGAACAGGAAGTTCGACGGCTATCAATACCGAAACCTGACCGCGGCAGAGCTCGGCCAGATCGCCGGCCGTGCCGGCCGGCACCTGCGCGACGGCACGTTTGGCGTCACCGGCCAGGTCGACCCGCTCGACGAAGACCTCGTCCAGAAGATCGAAAGTCATGATTTCGAGCCGGTGAAAGTGCTGCAATGGCGCACGCCGACCTTCGATTTTTCCAACCTCGATGCGCTGAAGCGTTCGATCGAGACCAACGCGCCGGTTCAAGGGCTGACCCGCGCCCTGCCGGCCGTCGATGCGCAGGCTCTGGATTTCCTGTCGAAGGACGGCGAAATCCGTGCGCTTGCCACCAACCGCGAGCGTGTGGCCCTGCTGTGGGAAGCCTGTGTCTTGCCGGATTACCGCAAGATCGCTCCCGCACAGCACGCTGACCTCATTGCTTCCATCTATATGGACCTTGCCAGGCGCGGCCATGTCGACGAAAGCTACATGGCTGAACAGGTGCGTCGTGCCGACACCACGGAGGGTGACATCGACACGCTTTCGCATCGCATCGCCCAGATTCGCACGTGGACTTTTGTATCCAATCGTCCAGGTTGGCTTGCCGATCCGACACACTGGCAAGAAAAGACACGGGAAATCGAAGACAGATTGTCGGACGCGTTGCATGAGCGGTTGACGAAACGCTTCGTTGATCGCAGGACTTCCGTCCTCATGCGGCGCCTTAGAGAAAATACCATGCCCGAAGCCGAAATCAGCCCAACCGGAACCGTCCTCGTCGAGGGCCATCATGTCGGCGAACTGCAAGGGTTCCGCTTCACGGCCGACCAGGGCGCCGGCGGCGAAGATGCCAAGGCTGTGCGTTCAGCCGCACAGAAGGCACTTGCCTCCGAGTTCGAAGCCCGCGCGGAACGCTTCGCGGCGTCCGGTAACAACGACATCGCCTTGGGTTCCGATGGCGTGCTGCGCTGGATCGGCGCGCCGATCGGTACGCTGGTTGCCGGCGAAGACGCGTTGAAGCCGCGACTGGTGCTGCTTGCCGACGAGCAACTGACCGGTCCGGCGCGTGACAAGGTCGCGGCGCGCGCCGATCGTTTTGTCAATTTCCAGGTCGAGCTGCTGTTGAAGCCGCTGGTGGACATGAAGAATGCCGAGCAGCTGACCGGGATCGCTCGCGGCATCGCCTTCCAGCTCGTCGAGCATTTCGGTCTTATCAACCGGCGCGATATCGCCGAAGAGATGCGCACGCTCGATCAGGAAGGTCGTGCGGCGCTGCGACGCCTCGGCGTGCGTTTCGGCGCTTATCATGTTTTCGTGCCATCGCTGATCAAGCCGGCGCCAGCGGGCCTCGTGACGCTGTTGTGGGCGCTGAAGAACGACGGCAAGGATAAGCCGGGCTTCGGCGACGTGGTCCACGCGCTGGCTTCCGGTCGCACCTCTATCGTGATCGATCCGACCTACGACAAGACATTCTACCGTCTGGCCGGCTATCGCAACCTCGGCCGTCGAGCGGTGCGCGTCGACATTCTCGAGCGACTGGCCGACCTCATCCGTCCGGCGACCAACTGGAAGCCGGGTCTTGGCGTTCGTCCGGACGGTGCCTATGACGGCCAGGCTTTCATGGTGACGCCGCCGATGATGTCGATCCTCGGCGCAACGGCCGACGACATGGAGGAGATCCTGAAGGGTCTCGGCTACCGTGCCGAGCCGAAGCCTGCGGTGGACGTCAAGGCCAAGCTCGAACAACTTGACCAGGCGGCCCGCGACGCCGCGGAAGCGAAGGCCGCGGCCGATGCCGCCGCAAAGGTAGCTGCGCAGACCGTCGAGGCGGCTGCCGCCGAGGAGCCTGCCGCAGCCGATGCCGAGCCGGTTTCCGAGCCGGCCACTGAAACGTCGGAAGTAGAGGCCGTCTCCGTAGACACTGCCGAGGCCGATGGCATCGAAGACGGCGCAGAGAATGCCGAGGCGGTCGATCCCGTTGAAGTGGCTGAGGTTGCTGAAGAGACTGAGGAAGTTGTCGCAACAGCCGATGCTTCCGATGAAGCCGGGGCGACCGAGCAGGGCGTGGTCGAAGTCGAGCCGCAGGCCGAAGCTGTCGCCAGCGAAAGCAGTGCCGCAGCCGGCGAAGCGGCCAAGGCGGACACGGAAGAGCCGAAGCCGATCCTGCTGTGGCGGCAGGCGCGCTTCGATCATCGCCGCGACAACCGTCATCACCGTGGCGGCCGCAACGCGCAGGCGGCAGGCGAAAACAACCGCCAGCGCTCCGATCGCGAAGGTGCCGATCAGGGCAACAACCGCGAGCGTTTTTCCCGTGACCGCTTCAAGGGACGCGCCAATGGCGAAGGCGGACGCCCGGATCGTCCCGGCGGCAAGCCGCAGGGCGAGCGTCAGGACCGGCGCGATGGCCGGCCCGAATGGAAGGGCAAGCAGGACGGCGGCAGGCCGGGGGGCAAGGCTGGCAAGCCGTCTTTCCAAAAGCCGCGTGAGGAACGCCCCGTGCGTTTCGACCCCGACTCGCCTTTCGCCAAGCTGGCCGCTTTGCGCGACCAGTTGAAGAAGTAGATGACGGGCCTGCGTCCCTCGGCGCGCAGCTTCGGTCATTGAACCGATGGTTGCCGAGGGTCGCCAGCGCATCGACAAGTGGCTGTTCTTTGCACGTGCCGTAAAATCGCGGTCACTGGCTGCCAAGCTGGCGGTTGCAGGACGGGTGCGCATCAACCGCGACAAAGCAGCGCAGGCATCCGATCTGGTCAAGGCCGGTGATGTTTTGACCATCACGCTCGATGGCCGGATCCTGCGTCTGGAAAGTTCTGGCTCCAGGTGTCCGGCGCGGCCCCGCGGAAGAAGCGCGCACGCTCTACGAGGATATGTCGCCGGTGCCGACCGACCGCAAGGAGGCACTGCCGGACGCGATCATGCCGCTGCGCGACACCGGCAGTGGCCGCCCGACCAAGAAGGAGCGGCGGCAGACCGATCGGTTGCGGGACGAGGATTGAGGAGCATAAACGCCCGTTGCGGCGTGGCGGTTGGAATGCAAAACCCACCTGGGCCAATTCGTTGGAATGAGCCGGCCTTGCAAGAGGTGGGCAAAGACGTTACCTGACCGGCAAGAAGCGCAATTCCAGGAAAAGTGTGTAGCGGTTTTCCGTCCGGAATTGCGCCAAATAAAGAGTTAGAGCGTTTCCGCGTTTCCGTGAAAGACGGACACGCTCTAGAGATAGAAGAACGGGACTTTCCCGGAGCAGGCCATGACCTACCTCGTCACCGACAACTGCATCAAATGCAAATACATGGATTGTGTCGAGGTCTGTCCGGTCGACTGTTTCTACGAAGGCGAGAACATGCTCGTCATTCATCCGGACGAGTGCATCGATTGCGGCGTGTGTGAGCCGGAATGTCCGGCCGACGCCATCAAGCCGGATACCGAACCGGGTCTCGACAAGTGGCTGCAGATCAATACCGAATACGCCGAGAAATGGCCCAACATCACCACCAAGAAGGACGCGCCGGCTGACGCCAAGCAGTTCGATGGCGAGACCGAGAAGTTCGAGAAATATTTCTCTGCGGAGCCGGGTGGCGGCGACTGACGGCCCAGGGCGATCCCCAGCTTTAACAGCAGGATTGTGCTAACCGTCTTGACGAGCGGGGTAGTGCTTGTCCTTCGCGAATGCAGCAAAATCTTGATTCTTGCGAGTTTTTGTGTTACACGGAAAAAACATGCCGGTGACACAACGTCGATTTATGGCGAACACGCCCCTAATCATCGAAAGGTGACTTCCTATTTCCGGACCAGAGCATTCTGGGCCAGGCGGACGCAGTTTTGCGGTTGGCCGGCACAGGCTTTTTCCGGAGGATTTCGCTTGTTGTGTGGCATTCCAGGCCGGACCTGATCCGGCAGCCCCAGTTCTGCCGGCAGAGGCCTGCCGGCGCCACAACAAGGAGTTCAGGGCGTAATGGCAACGACAACCCCGCAGAAGAAGTCCGCATCCGCAGCCCGTCACGGTTTCAAGACCGGCGAGTTCATCGTGTACCCGGCGCATGGCGTCGGCCAGATTGTCTCGATCGACGAGCAAGAGGTGGCGGGCCACAAGCTGGAGCTGTTCGTCATTGATTTCCAGAAGGACAAGATGCGCCTGAAGGTGCCGGTCGCCAAGGCGACCTCGATCGGCATGCGCAAGCTTTCCGAGACCGACTACGTCGACCGCGCGCTTAAGGTCGTGCAGGGCCGTGCCCGCGTGAAGCGCACCATGTGGTCGCGCCGCGCCCAGGAATATGATGCGAAGATCAACTCCGGCGATCTCATCTCGATTTCGGAAGTCGTGCGCGACCTCTACCGCGCCGAGAACCAGCCCGAGCAGTCCTACTCAGAGCGCCAGCTCTATGAAGCTGCGCTCGACCGCATGGCCCGCGAGATCGCGGCTGTGAACCGTATGTCGGAAACCGAAGCTGTCCGCCTGATCGAGGTCAACCTCAACAAGGGCCCTAAGCGGGGTGCCAAGGCTGACAACGAAGAGACCGAGCAGGAAGAGGCTGCCTGATCGCTTCCTTCCCTGAGTTTGCGAAAACCCGGCCTTCGGCCGGGTTTTTTGTTTGCCGGAGCGAGGAGCAGTCAGTGTTTTCGCGACAGTTGTCTTGTCGCGGTTTCCAGGCCGGTCAATGTCAGCGGGTACATGCGACCGCCGAAGATGTCGTGGATCATGCTTATGGAATGCGTGTAACCCCAATGCTGCTCGCGCGTCGGATTCAGCCAGACCGCGTTCGGCCACTGGTCGAGCACGCGTTGCAGCCAGGCAATGCCGGCTTCCTTGTTCCAGTGCTCGACCGCGCCGCCCGGCGAGACGATTTCATACGGACTCATCGAGGCGTCGCCGAC
The DNA here is from genome assembly GCF_042701485.1 of Mesorhizobium sp. UC74_2. Taxonomy (NCBI): domain Bacteria; kingdom Pseudomonadati; phylum Pseudomonadota; class Alphaproteobacteria; order Hyphomicrobiales; family Phyllobacteriaceae; genus Mesorhizobium; species Mesorhizobium sp. UC74_2. Next base: position 5,960,502 of record NZ_CP170562.1, read on the forward strand.
GAAGATGACCTTGTAGTCGTGACCATATTTGTGAAGCACGTCGAAAGTCGGGATCTTCTCGGTGTAGCGACGGCGGTTATCCTTCCAGACGTCCTCGTAGAGGCAGTTGTGGAAGTAGAAATATTCAAGCTGCCGGAACTCTGCGCGCGCCGCTGAGAACAGCTCTTCCACCACCTTGATGTGGTCGTCCATCGAGCCGCCGACGTCGAAAAACATCAGTAATTTGACCGCATTGCGCCGTTCCGGCCGGGTCTGGACATCGAGATAGCCGTGCTCGGCTGTGGCATGGATGGTGCCCGGCAGATCGAGTTCTTCTTCAGCGCCCTCGCGCACCCAGCGACGCAGCCGTTTCAGCGCCACCTTGATGTTGCGGGTGCCAAGCTCGACACTATCGTCGAAATTCCTGAATTCGCGCTTGTCCCACACCTTCACGGCACGTCGGTTGCGGCTTTCCGCCTGGCCGATGCGCACGCCCTCGGGATTGTAGCCATAGGCGCCGAAAGGCGAGGTGCCGGCTGTGCCGATCCATTTCGAGCCACCCTGGTGGCGCCCCTTCTGCTCCTCCAGCCGCTGTCTCAGCGTCTCCATCAGCTTGTCGAAGCCGCCCAGCGCTTCGACAAGCTTCTTTTCTTCTTCGGTCAGCGTCTTTTCCGCCAGCCGGCGCAGCCATTCCTCCGGCAAGGCCGCGGCATCGACGCCGCCTTCGCCCGAGACAGCCTCCACGCCCTTGAAATAGTGCGAGAAGACCTGATCGAAACGGTCGATGTGGCGCTCGTCCTTCACCAGGGTGGCGCGGGCAAGATAGTAGAATCCCTCGACGTCATAGCTGACGAGATCCGCCTCGAGGCTTTCCAGCAAGGTGAGGTATTCCCGCAGCGAGACGGGAACTTTCGCGGCCTTCAATTCGAGGAAGAACGGGATGAACATCGCGCCAATGTGCGTCGGCACGGGCGTGGAGGCAAGGGCGGCCCAAACCCGCACGGCTGCCACACTCATGGTAAAAATAAGATTCAGCCTTTTTTGGTAATTTCCCGTTAGCAATTCCCTTGGCGGGAGTTTTGTATCGGCACCCGTCTCCGGTTCTTGTTCTTGCGTACGGGTTCTCATGCGTTTCACCACGGTGTCGGCAATTCTGCTTGCCTGCGCGGCGCTCGCCAGCTGCGCTTCCAGCTCCGGCATGGACGAAGTCCTGTCGCCGGGGCCGTCCTCCGAGACGACGAGCTCGATCACCCGGCCGAACAGCCCGGTGCCGAGCGCCAGCATCAGGTCCGAATTGCGTGAAGCGCCCGCACCGCAAGTGGCGATGGCGGCGCCCATTCCGGAGGCGCCCATTCCAGAGGTGGAATCCTTCGCCGGTTCGGAACCCGGCATGCCGGCCATGCCGTTGCCCGCGATGAAGCCGGCAATCCTGACGCCAGCGGAAAAGCCGGTGATCCGCAAGGCGGCGATCGTTCGCGGCGACGTCTATGCGCGCCGCTTCCGCGATGCCAAGCCGATCAATTTTGGCCGCACCACCTCACCGAGGCAGCTTGCCGTGCACGGCGTCGACGTCTCGCGCTGGCAGGGCGACATCGACTGGGCGAAGCTGCGCAGCCAGGGCGCCAACTTCGCCTACATCAAGGCGACCGACGGCGGCGACCATCTCGATCCGATGTTCAAGAAGAACTGGCGCGAGGCAAACGAGGCCGGGCTGCGCCGAGGCGCCTATCATTTCTTCTACTGGTGCCGCGTTGCCAGTGAACAGGCCGACTGGTTCATTCGCAACGTGCCGAAAGTGCCGGGTGCTTTGCCGCCGGTCATCGATGTCGAATACAATGGTGAATCCAGCTGCAAGCGGCGTCTTTCGCGCGAGAAAGTGCTGGAGAAGATGCAGGTGTTCATGGACAAGCTGGAAAGGCACTACGGCCAGCGTCCGATCATCTACACGGCGCCCGACTTCTACCGCGACAACCTGAGGGGTGAGTTCCAGAATTATCCGTTCTGGCTGCGCGCCGTCGCCCAGCACCCTTCCAAGGTCTATCCCGGCCGCAAGTGGGTGTTCTGGCAATATTCGGGTTCCGGCCTGTCGCATGGCGTCGCCGGCAAGATCGACCTCAATGCCTTCCACGGCTCGGAGGACGACTGGCACGATTGGGTCGCCGACAAATCCAGCTGACGAAAGGGCGGGATCGAACAGTCCCGCCCGCGCAACTCACATCAGGTCGTATTCGATAAAGCCGGTACGGCGCGCCACGCGGTCGTAGAGTTTGCGCGCGGTGGCATTGGTCTCGTGCGTCATCCAGTAGACATTGACGACGCCGGCTGCCTTGGCGGTCTGCCTGACAGCGTCGATCAAGGCGGTGCCGACGCCTTTGCCACGGATTTCGGGATCCGCGAACAGATCCTGCAGGTAGCAGTTGTTCGCCACGGCCCAGCAGGAGCGGTGGTACATGTAGTGGGTGAGGCCAACGGGCTCACCGTCGACGAGGGCGATGAAGCCACGCGGTTCATATTCGCCAGGTGTGAACAATCGTTTCCAGGTGAGCTGATAGGTCTCTTCCGGCAGAACGGTGTTGTAGAATTTGAGATAGGCTGTCCATAGCCGGTGCCATTCGGCGTGATCGGACTGTTCAAGCGGGCGGACGGTAACGGTCATGGTTCGGCTCCCCTTCAATGTGGGCCGTTGTACCTACGGGGTTGTGCCAATGCGATGGCACAGCCGAGCCTTTCCATTGTCAGAGCCGCAACGGTCCCCGGTGGCGCTGGAGTTCGCCGGTGACGGCGGATTGGCTTCACGCCTGGTCGAGATGCTCGGCTGCCAGCCGCCGTTTCATCTGTTCGACGGCGCCACCGGCGGAGAGCCCTTCCGCGATCGCACCCAACTCGGGGTCCGCCGGACGGTAACGATTGCCCCAGACTCCCAGATTTACCAGAACCGGCAATAGATCGATGCCGGCCGCGGTCAGACGATAGACAGCCTTCAGCTTGTGGGTTGGATCGTCATGGCGGGTCACAATGCCTTCGTCCTGCAAGGCCTGCAGGCGATCCGCCAGCGTGCGTGACGAGATTCCTTCTTCCGACTGCAGGAACTCCCTGAAGTGTCTTTTGCCGGCGAACATCATGTCGCGGATGATCAGCAGCGTCCATCGGTCACCGATCACCTCCAGGGACAGGTTGATGGGGCAATCCGATTTTTCCTTGCCGGACATTTCCGCTTCCATTTTTAAAGTGATTTACTATTGACATCGTTTTGGGTCGATTCAACAATTCCAATTGTAAACCGTTCGAGCGTCGATCCGGCGTTCAATCCAGGAGGAAGAGACCATGACCCGTTTCGATCACCGGAATGCCGGCAAACGCACCATCGTGGTGGTTGGCGCGACCAGCGAGGTTGGTGCCGCGGCATCGACAAGGCTGCGTCAGCAAGGACACGACGTCAGAGGCGTGGCGCGCAGCCTCGGCATTTCACTGTCGGACCAGGAAGGTCTGAACCGCGCCTTCGCCGGCGCGGATGCCGCCTATGTGATGATTCCGTTCGATGTACAGGTTGCGGATCTGCATGGGTTCGAGCGTGAAGTCGGGTCGCGGCTGGCAGACGCAATTTCCGGTTCCGGAGTCAGCCGTGTCGTGTTGTTGAGCGGTCTCAACGCGCATCTCAAGATGGGCACATCTCTGGGTGCGGCCGAGATGGAGGATCGGCTTGAGACGCTGGGCCTGCCAGAGCTGGTGCATCTGCGTGCGGGTTTCTTCAACGAGAACTTCGTCAAGGGCATGGGTTTCCTTCAGCAGGCCGAAACCGGCGTCTTCGCGACACCGTTCCGCGGCGACCTGCCGATGCCGCTGATCGCCGCCGGCGACATTGGTGTGCGTGCCGCGGAGCTCCTGGCCGCAGACGACTGGCCAGGCGATCGGGTCATCGAACTGCACGGCGGCGGTTATTACACACTGGCGGAGGCGACAGCGATCCTCGGCAGGGCGATCGGCCGCGATGTGGCCTACCAGACCGTATCCTATGACGATGCACGCGCAGGAATGTTGCAGGTCGGCATATCGGCCAGTTTCATCGAAGCGCTGATCGAGACTGCGACCAGCTTCAACAAAGGCGAGCGCTGGACGCTCGAGACACCAAATGCCCGCAACACGACGCCGACGACGTTGGAGCGCTGGGCGGCAGAGACGCTGGCCGTTTCCGGTGCCGTGGCCTGATCAAATCTTCAACCCCAGTTCGAGGAGTTTCCGCAATGAAAAAGCTCATCCTTCAAATGCAGATGTCGGTGGACGGTTTTGTCGGTGCCGAAGAGGACAAGGACTGGCAGGTCTGGAATTGGGCCGACGACAATCGTTGGGACGAAGCGTTGAAGCGCGACTTCAACAGCCATTTCCAATCGATCGACACCATTCTCCTGAGCAGCAAGATGGCCGAGGAGGGATATCTCACCCATTGGGGCAACGCGGCCAGGCGTTATCCGCAAGATCCTTTCTACGCCTTTGCGCAGCGCATCGTCGAGGTGCGCAAGGTGGTGCCCAGCGATCGGCTCGACACGTCACGCTGGGAGCGTACGGAAGTGCGCTCGGGCGACCTCGCCAGGGAACTTGGCCTGTTAAAGGCGGAAGAAGGCAGCAATATCGGCGTATTCGGTGGTGCCGGTTTCGCTTCGGCGCTGATAGCGGCCGGTCTGGTCGACGAAATCCAGCTCTATATCAATCCGGCTGCACTTGGCCGCGGAACGCGGATCTTTTCCGAGGCCGGCTTCCAGAACCTGAAGCTGCTCGGCGCCAAGGCTTATGATTGCGGCATCGTGGTCAGCCGCTACGCGCCCGCGCGCTGAACAAGGCTTTCTCTTACCCCCTGGCGTCTGGCCATGAACGCCAGACGTTCGAACAGATGCACATCCTGTTCGTTCTTGAGCAGTGCGCCATGCAGTTTGGGCAAGGCGTTTTTCGGGTCGGCGCGCAGATCCTCCGGCGAGATGTCGTCGGCAACCAGCAGACGGATCCAGTCGAGCGCTTCGGAGGTCGACGGCTTCTTTTTCAGGCCCGCCACGTCACGGATTTCGTAGAACTGGGTCAGTGCCGCACGCACAAGGCTCTGCTTGATGCCCGGATAGTGCACATCGACGATGCGATGCAGAGTGTCGACGTCGGGGAAGCGGATGTAGTGGAAGAAACAACGACGCAGGAAGGCGTCCGGCAGTTCCTTCTCGTTGTTGGAGGTGATGATGACGATCGGGCGCACGCTGGCGCGGATGGTCTCGCCCGTTTCGTAGACGAAAAACTCCATGCGATCGAGTTCCTGCAGCAGGTCGTTGGGGAACTCGATATCGGCCTTGTCGATCTCGTCGATCAGAAGCACGATCTTTCTGCCGGCGGCGAAGGCATCCCAAAGCTTGCCGCGCTTGATGTAATTGTGGATGTCGTTGAAACGCGCGTCGCCAAGCTGGCTGTCGCGCAGGCGCGAGACGGCATCGTATTCATAGAGGCCCTGCTGCGCCTTGGTGGTGGATTTCACGTTCCATTCGATCAGATCGAGGCCAAGGCCGGCTGCCACCTGACGGGCAAGTTCGGTCTTGCCGGTGCCCGGTTCGCCCTTGACCAGAAGCGGCCGCTCCAGCGCGATCGCCGCATTCACCGCCACCATCAGATCCTTGTCGGCGACATAGGCCGATGTTCCTTCAAACCGCATCGAAAACTCCAGTTCCGTCACTGCGAATCTAGAGGCGGGCGGCGGAAGGGGCAAGCCACGGGTGGTTTGGCTAAAAGACGGGTAAGACAAAGATGCCCACTGGCAAGCTGGTCGGCGGCGCTCTATATTTGCCGGCGACGGTCTGCGTCTCGCGGCAGGAGAGACATTTCCCCGGGGCCTTATTGATCTCGAAGGGAGCTGTCCCTGACCGGACCCGTGGGTTCGGACATATGGCGCCCACCTACTTTGTAGGTTCCCGGGATCAACTTCTCCACCGGTTGCGTGGATCGTCACTTCCCCCCTTTTTTGTCTCGGGCTGTGTTGGCTTAAGGTCGCCGTTGCGACAGTGCGCGTTGCCGTGCCATGGCATAGGCGCTGCGAGCCGACAGGAGTGCCTTCCCCATCATGCACAAGGAACGCAAGAAACAACTGCGCAAGGAGGCTCTGGCGCGCCGCGACGCGCTCGACCCGTTCTGGCGCATCGAGGCGTCGCTGGAGATGGCGGAGACCGCGCGCGACAGCATTTCCTTCGAACACGGAGCGATCGTTTCCGGCTTCTGGCCGATGCGTTCGGAAGTCGACGTGCGGCCGATGATGTTCGCGCTGCGCGAACATGGAGCACGGCTGTGCCTGCCAGCGATTCTCGACAAGACCACGATCGCCTTTCGCGAACTGGTGCGTGGCGCGCCGCTGGTCGAAATGGGGTTCGGCACGCATGGCCCCGGCGACGAGGCCGAGGTGCTGGATCCGGATATCATGCTGATCCCGCTCGCCGCATTCGACGCCCGCGGTCACCGCATCGGTTATGGCGCCGGCTATTATGACCGGGCGATCGCCAGGCTGCAGGATGCCGGCAACCAACCACGCCTGATCGGCATCGCCTTCGATTGCCAGGAGGTGGCGGAGGTTCCGGACGAGCCGCATGACGTGGTCATCCCCGAAATCCTGACAGAGAGCGGGTTGCGGCGGTTTTCCCAGCAGTTATAGATGACTGCATGAGACTGCTTTTTCTGGGCGACATGGTGGGCAAGACGGGCCGCACGGCAGTGTGGGAACAACTGCCCGGCCTGATCTCCGACTTCAAACTGGATTTCGTCATCGTCAACGGCGAGAACGCTGCCGGCGGCTTCGGCATCACCGAGGAGATCTTCCACGAGACGATCGCCGCCGGTGCCGATGTGGTGACGACCGGAAACCATGTCTGGGACCAGCGTGACGCGCTGAACTTCGCACCGCGCGAGGAACGATTCCTGAGGCCAGCCAACTTCCCCAAGGGTACGCCTGGGCGCGGCTCGGGTGTTTATATCGCGCGCAACGGCGCGCGCGTGCTGGTTGCGAACATCATGGGGCGGGTGTTCATGCATCCCGAGCTCGATGACCCGTTCCAGGCGGGCGAACGTGAGCTTGCCGCTTGTCCGCTCGGTGAGCAGGCCGATGCCGTCGTGATCGATTTCCATGCCGAGGCGACGAGCGAAAAGATGTGCTTCGCGCATTTTATCGACGGCCGTGCCTCGCTCGTGGTCGGCACGCACACCCATCAGCCGACCGCCGACCATCAGATCCTCAATGGCGGAACCGCCTATCTGACCGATGCCGGCATGTGCGGCGACTACGATTCCTCGCTCGGCATGGACAAGGAAGAGCCGCTCAACCGGTTCCTCTCGAAGGTGCCGAAGGGCCGCTTCGAAGCGGCGAATGGGCCTGCTACAATCTGTGGCGTTGGCGTTGATATCTCTGACCGTACTGGTCTGGCGGAGCGCGTTGCGCCGTTTCGCCGCGGACCAAGACTGGAAGAAACGGTCCCATCCTTCTGGTTGTGACATTGAAGACGGGAGCCGTCGTACCTAACTGCCGCCGAAACCTAATTTGCCTGCTTCAGATCGTTCAAGGGGAAGACGACCTCCATGCAGATCATCGAGTTTCTTGCGCCGTACTTCACTTTCGTCAACGACCCGACCGCCTGGGTCGCGCTGCTGACCCTGATCGCGCTCGAGATCGTTCTCGGCATCGACAACCTGATCTTCATCTCGATCCTGACCAACAAGCTGCCGGAGGCCCAGCGCGCCCGGGCACGCCGGCTGGGCATTGGCGCCGCGCTCATCATGCGGCTCCTGCTATTGGCCACGATCTCGATCATCGTCGGGCTGACGGCGCCGGTGTTCAGCGCCTTCGGCCATGACTTCTCCTGGCGCGACCTGATCCTGATCGCCGGTGGCCTGTTCCTCGTCTGGAAGGCGACGAAGGAGATCCATCACACGGTCGACCCGCAGGATCATCAGGATTCGATGATCGGCGAGACGCTGCAGATCAGCCTGGGTGGCGCGATCGTGCAGATCCTGCTGCTCGATCTGGTGTTCTCGGTCGATTCCATCATCACCGCTGTCGGCATGACCGACGAGATCGCCATCATGTACATCGCGGTCATCGTCACCGTGGTGGTCATGCTGCTGGCGGCTGCTCCGCTTGCGAACTTCATCGCCAAGAACCCGACCATCGTGATGCTGGCGCTCGGCTTCCTTTTGATGATCGGCATGACGCTGATTGCCGACGGCATGGGCTATCATGTGCCGAAGGGCTACATCTACGCCGCCATGGGCTTCTCGGCACTGGTCGAGGCGCTCAACATGCTGGCACGACGCAGGAAGGCGAAGAAGAGCGCAGGACACTGAGGCTGTCTTTGCCCGTCTCAACGGAGGCGGGCAAGTCTTCAAGCGGTGCCGAACATCACCTTGCGGCCATCGGGGTCTTCGACGGTGACGACGACGTCGTCGAGGGCGAAGGGTTCGATGGCGAGCGCCTCCAATCGGGCAAGAAAGCCTTCCCGGTCATCGATCTTGAAATAGAGATGGGTCAGGTTCGAACCGGCCAGAGGCGGATGGGTGTAGGCAGCGAAAGCTGCTGCCTCGTGGATCGCCAGCTGAATTCCGTCGCGGTCGATGCGCCAGTAGGCATAGCTGCCCGGCATGCCGACCTGTTCGAGCGGCAGGCCTGCGACACGGCTGTAGAATTCCGCGGTTTCGGCCGGGTTCGCCGCGGTCAGGAAAATTCCGCGAAATGTCGTTTGCATGATCCTGCCTATGCCGATGGCACGCCGGCAGGATGCCGGTCAGCGATCAATCCAAGTGTGATGCCCTGTTCCAGCCAGGCCTTGGCGCCCGCGAGGACGAGCGCGAAGCCATCCGTCGAATCCACAGCCGCCTTGACCTGCTGGCCCGCGTCACCCTGGAAGTCGAAATTGCGGATGGCAACAAAGGTGGCGGTGCCATCGAGCATCGGTTTGAAGGTCCATTCAACGGTGGTCGCGGGCTCGCCCCAGCCGATAAGAATCTTCTCGTCTTTCAGCAGTTCCCTGACGGCGACAGGGGACTTGAAGTCATACATGCGCCATTCCCATTCGATCTGCCGGCCGGAATCGAGACGAGCGCTGCCGTGCGTGAACCAGAATTTCGACGTGATGGCCGGGTCGATGAAGGCTTCATAGACCTCAGTCACCGGCCTACGGATCAGCATGCCGACTTCCGCGGCGGGGGCCTTGTGCAGTTCCATCGCTTTCTTCCCTTCGTGTCTTCAGGTTGGCGAGGCTATGGCTGTCAGGGCAGATTGATCTGCCAGGAAACACCGAAGCGGTCATTCAGCCAGGCGAAGCGCCGGCTGAAGCCATAGTTGTCGAGTGGCATCAGCATCCCGCCACCCTCGCCAAGGTTCTGCACGATCCGGGACTGCTCGTCTTCGGAGGTACAGGTGACGAACAGCGAGATCGACGGCGTGAAAGTGAATGCGTGGTGGACATGACTATCGCTGGCCAGAACCTCGAGGCCGGCGATTTCGGCGCGAGCCAGCCGGACCGAACCCTTGGGACCTGCTTCGCCTACATCATAGCGATCAATAGCGAGGATGCGGCTCGCCGGTACGATCGCGCAGTAGAGGTTCAGTGCCTCCTCGGCCTTGCCCTCGAACATCAGGAATGGTGCTGCCGTCACCATGATACTCTCCTCTCGATGGGGTCAGATGTTGTCCTCGCGGGCCGGTTCGCCCTTCATCTCCGAACGGTAGTAGCCGTCGCGCAGATTGATGCCGTATTCGACATAGGCCTTCATGCAGGCGAGCATCTGCGACCAGCCCTCGCAGTTCAGGTAGGAGCGCTTGCGGCCGGGCTCATCCTCACGCCAGCCTTCCTCGGCAATGGTCACGAAGGTGCCACCATCCTCGAGCTGTTCGAAATTCATTTCGATGCGGGTCTTGTAGGACGGCTTGTCGTCCGGCCCGCTGCCGTCCCAGCGCAGGACGATGCGGCGCTCGGGCACGACTTCGTCGACTTCGACCGGAATTTCGCCCCACCAGGTCACAGTTGTGCCGGCGACCAGTGGCGCGGAGGCACCGCGGATGGTGGTGAAATAACCGCTGAGCTTGGTTGGATTGACGACGGCGTCGAACACTTCGGCGACAGGCTTGCCGATACGTCCCGAAACCCTGATTGCGATGGACATGTCCACAGCCTCCTGCTTGAAATCTCCCCTATCATGTTATAAAAACATAACATGTCAAGCGAAGCAAAAGACGATCATGTTTTCAAGGCCTTGGCACATCCGCGCCGGCGCCTTCTGCTTGATGAACTCAAGGATGGGCCGAAGACGACAGGCACTTTGTGCGAGATGTTCGCAGACATGGACCGTTGCACGGTGATGATGCATCTCAAGGTGCTGGAGGATGCCGGACTGGTGGTCGCCCGCCGCGAAGGCCGTGAGCGCTGGAACCATCTCGACGCGCTGCCGATCAAACGCATCCACGACCGTTGGATCAGCGAATACGCGACCCATGCCGTTTCGATCCTCGATCGCCTGAAAGCGGATCTGGAAGGATGACGCTTCCTATTCGGGGTCGAACAAGATTAGCGCCAAATCGTACACTCTAACTCTTTCTGTGCGCGCAATTGCGGACAGAAAACCGCTACGAACTTTTCTGGGACCTTGCTTTAAGGTCAAGCGGAGCAACCTTCATTGCGAACCCGGATAAATGTCTGCCTTCCATAGGAAGTTGTGTGTCAGATCAGATAGCGCGGCCCGTTCGGTAACTTTTGGCTCAGGTCTCGTTGCCTCAACCTGTGTGTAGCGAAATCATAACCTTGCCGTTCCTGAAACGACCTGGTCTCGCTGTTCATGAAGTCCGAATAGGTCTGCATCAGTGTCAGAGCCTTCACGAACTCGCCCTGTTCAGCATAGACATCCATAGCTTCGCGCAACACGGGATAAGCCTGACTGTCTTTTGTTCCTCCCGTCGGAATCGAGGCGAGTTTTGCACGTCCCTTCCAGATGGGATCTTCGGTGAGATCCGCCGGTCCGGTATCAAGTCGAGAGAACCAGCGGGCGATATTGTCGACCGGCCCACCAAAACCGAAGCTTGGTGGAGAAATGATCATCTGAACGGCCAATCGGCACGCCTCGTCGGTGCGCTGCATTCGCAAATATTGCCCGGCCAGTGCGGCCAGCGCCTCCGTGTATTCCGGCAGGGCAGCCACGGCCTTTTCAAGTTGCGCGACGGCCGGGTCAAACGCCTTTTCGGCAATCAGCTCACGCGCCTTGCCATAACAATTCCTGGCCGAATCCGGATCTTCTTCAAAGGTGGGCAATTCTATCCAGTCGTGACTATCGATACCTTCGGTCTTTCCCAGAAACGCCTTTAAACCACTGAAACCTGGCTCCAGTCTCCCACCGTCATGCTGTGTTTCAGCAATTAGCGGCTCGCTGTTCTCCCGGCCCACCGGCCAGTAAAAACCAAAATAATCGCCGTTGCCGAGTTGATGGGCCTCAAAGGTTACGAAACCCAGCGGCAGGTAGCTGCTGAGTACGTCAGTCTTGTTAATTTGCAGATGCTCGACACCTGCCGGCAAGCGTAGTCCTGCGGCCTGCGGGGGGAGGGCTGTCTCAGCCGTGATTTCTGATGAAAACAGGCGTTTGAGGTAATGTAGAAGACCCGAATTCATGCTCGCCTCCAAGTTTCGAGATTCTACACCAGTGTCGAACGGATGATGATTCTTAGAGCAATTCCAGGCAAATTGTGTAACGGTTCGCCGTCCGGAATTGCACAAAAACAAAGAGTTGGAGCGTTTCCGTGAAAAGCGGAAGCGTTCTGATCGTTAACATGCATGACGGTCTGCTGATTGGTCCCAAATTTCTCGGTGATAGCCGAAACACTCAGGCCCGTCGCAACAGATGCCGGAGGGCTTCAGGCTCTTGTGCCTTCCTGACCGCCTCGTGCGCTCAGCTTGTCGTTCGCTTTCTGTTTGCCTGGTGTGTGATTTTGAACGGCTGTTGTTTCGACCCTATTCTGCCATCGCCACCAGTGCGTCGCGGTCATAGCCGAGGCGGATTGGGGCGCCGACAGGAATGTCGTCGGCGCCGAAATCGTTTGTCTCGGTGACCGACAGCGGCTTTTCCAGGCCCGGGATATCGACGATGAGATGCGTGATCTCACCGAAATAGTGTCGCTCCACCACAGTGCCGGACACCTCGTACTTGGCCGTTGCGCTGTCCCACAGCACGCGCAGCCGCTCCGGTCTGATGCCAAGTGTGGTGCCGGCACCGTTACGCATCAATGCCTTAGGCTTTTCGGTGGTGACGCGGCCGAAACCCAGAGTGTCGACGGTGATGGACGAGCCGTTCTCCTCGACGATCTCGGCCTTCACGAAATTCATGCCGCCAAGGAAATCGGCAACCTGTCGGTTCACCGGCCGCTGGTAAATCTCTTTCGGCGAAGCGATCTGCGCGATGCGGCCGCCGAACATCACGGCGATGCGGTCGGACATGGCCAGGGCTTCATACTGATCGTGGGTGACGAGGATGAAGGTGATGCCGACTGCCTGTTGCAGGCGGCGCAGTTCCACCTGCATCTGCTCGCGCAGTTTCTTGTCCAGCGCTGACAGAGGCTCGTCGAGCAGCAACACCTTGGGCCGCATCACCAGCGCGCGGGCTAGTGCCACGCGCTGGCGTTGGCCGCCGGAGAGTTCATGGGCGCCGCGCTTGCCAAGGCCGTTCAGCGAAACCATGGCGAGTACGTCGTCGACACGGCGCTTTTCCTCGGCCGGGGCGAGTTTCAGCCGCTTCAATCCATAGGCGACATTCTGTTCGACGTTGAGGTGCGGGAAGATGGCATAGCTCTGGAACACCATGTTGGTGGGGCGCCGGTTGGCCGGCACGCCGACCATTTCCTGCCCGTCGACGGCAATGGTGCCGCTGGTCGGGTTGTCGAAGCCGGCGATCATCCTGAGCAATGTGGTCTTGCCGCAGCCGGAGGGGCCGAGCAGGGAGAAGAATTCTCCCTCGCGAATGGTCAGGCTGCAGTCGTCCAGTGCCTTGAAGGCGCCATAGCTGCGGGTGACGCCCTTGATTTCGATCATCGGACGATCCGATGTCGGGCGGTCGGGCATTGGCCGGTCAAGCATGCAGAAGACCCTCTGACTGGGTGCGACGCGCGGCGCGGCGGCGCAGGATTTCGGCGATGGAGAGCAGCACGAAGGAGCCGATGAGCAGCAGCGTGCCGAGCGCCAGTACACCCGGCAGCTTGGCGGCGAAACGCAGCTGACCCCAGATATAGATCGGCAGCGTCGCATCGGTTCCGGTGAGGAAAAAGGCGATGATGAAATCGTCGAGCGAGATGGTGAAGGAAACGAGCAGGCTCGAGATGATGGCGGGCGTGACCATCGGCAGGGTCACCCGCCGGAATGTGCCGAAGGCACTCTCGCCAAGATCGGCCGATGCCTCCTCCAGGCTGCGGTCGAAACCTTCGAAGCCCGAGGTGAGAACCGACATTGAATAGGGTATGCAGATCAGCACATGGCCGAGAACGACGGTGAAGAGCGAGAGGCTGAGGCCCAGCTGCAGCATGACCAGGAGCATCGAGATGGCAACGATGACTTCCGGCAGCACCAGCGGCGCCATGATCAGTCCGTGGATCGGGCGTCGCCCGGGAAAGCGGTAGCGCGTGATGGCGCGCGCGGCGAGGATGCCGAGGGTCGTGGAGAGCACGGCAGCTGAAACACCGACGATCAGGCTATTCCAGGCAGCGTCGATCAGCGCCGGTGTCTTTGGCAGGTCGCGGTACCATTGCAGCGTATAGCCGGCGAGCGGGAATTTCGGCGAAGCCGAGGTGTTGATGGAGAAGATCGGCAGGAACAGCACCGGCAGATAGAGGAAGCCGATATAGAGGAAGGCGTAGGCCGCCAGCCAGGAATTGCCGCCGGGCAGGAAACGCTTGAGGGCGGTCATCGCGAGAGCCTCATTGCCGCGCGAAGCAGGAACACGGTGGCGCCCGCCATCAGGCTGACCACGACCATGGTCGTCACGGAAAGCGCTGCCCCCAAGGGCCAGTTCGCCGCCTTGCCGAACTGTGCCTGGATGGCGTTGGCGATCATGACGCCGTCCTTGCCGCCGACCAGCTTCGGCGTGACGTAGTCACCGACCGTCGGGATCATCACGATGAGCAGCGCCGAGATCACGCCTGGTGCCGACAGCGGCAGCGTCACGCGCAGGAAGGATCGAAGCGGCCCATCGCCAAGATCCTTGGCCGCTTCGATCAGTGTACGGTCGACTTTTTCGAGCGAAACGTAGATCGGCAGGATGGCGAAGGCCGCCCATGCATGGGTGAGCGTGATGATGACCGCGCTGGTGTTGTAGAGCAGGGCGGTGGACGGCTCGCTGATCAGGCCGAGCCCCATCAGGCCGGAATTCAGCACGCCGTTGTAGCCAAGGATGACTTTCCACGACATCACGCGCAGCAGATAGCTCGTCCAGAACGGGATGGTGATGAGAAAGAGCCACAGGCTCTTGTGACGGCCGCCGTGGAAGGAAATGAAGTAGGCGATCGGATAGGCCAGCACCACGGTGAACAGCGACACCAGAAGCGACACGAAAAGCGAGCGCCACAACAGATCGAGATAGATCGGTTCGGTCAGCGCGGTGCGATAGTTCTGCAGCGTGAAGGTGTGGTCGATGGTGAGGTAATTCTGCGTCCAGAACGAATGGGCGAACACCACCAGGATCGGCAGCAGCAGCAGGATAAGAGCGTAGAGAAGCGTCGGACTGATCAGGGCAAGGCCCTGGAAGGTTTCGGACTGCAGAAAGGGTGGCCTTCGCCTGATGATGTCCGCAGCAAGTGGCGGCGACCCTTCCGCGGCTGCCGTCATTGCAGCGCTCCGGTTGCGTATGTGGTCGCCGGCCTGGATCGTCCCGCCATGCTGCCTCCCGCCGGTCGTTCCCGCATTTTTTTGTCGAGATTCGACCACCTTGTGCTTGCGCGTCGATACGCAGCTTTGGGCGGCGATCCTCTTGCCGGCTTTCCTCATCATGAGCGCATCCGCCGGTTGAAATCAAGTGATATTTCTGCGATGTTGATTGAACAGCCATTCAAAATAAGTTGGTGAAACCCGACGTTCCCAACGGTTTGAGTGGTTTCGAAAAATTGTATTGGAAGCGAGGTGGTGATGGCTGCGGTGCGCGAGACAAGAAGCGGTGAGCCGAATGCAGGAGTTCCGGAAAACGCTGTCGAGACCGCGCGGCGTCACCTCGTCCAGCCTTGGCCGGTGGCTGCCACCGTCGGTGCAGAGGCGCGGACGCTGATCGGCGATGGTGACGGCATCTACGTCACCGACGCCGAGGGCAAAAAGTTGATCGACGGTCCGGCCGGCATGTGGTGCACCAATGTCGGTCACCGTCGCGAGGAACTGGCGCGCGTGCTCTACGACCAGGCGATGCAGCTTTCCTACAACACACCCTGGTACACGATGAACGCACCTTCGGCGGAGCTGGCACGGCGTATCGCCGCCGCTGCACCAGGCGATCTCAGTCACGTCTTCTTCACCACCGGCGGGTCGTCAGCGGTCGAGACCGCGCTGCGTTTCATGCAGTTCTACAACAATGTGCGCGGTCGGCCGGAAAAGAAACTGATCCTGTCGCGCGGTGGCGCCTATCACGGCTCGACCTATCTGGCGGCTTCGCTGAACGGCCGCCCGCGCGACCGCGACTGGATGGACGGCGCCGACGAGCTGGTGGTGAAGCTGTCATCACCCGATCCGTTCCGCCGGCCGAAGGGGATGGAAGTCGATGCCTTTGCCGACATGCTGGTCGAGGAGTTCCGCGGCAGGATCGAGGCGATCGGCGCCGACAGGATCGGTGCCTTTGTCGGCGAACCTGTCCAGGCCTCGGGCGGCGTCATCGTGCCGCCCGACGGCTATCTCAACCGCATCCGCGAGATCTGTCGCGAGAACGATATCCTTTACATCTCGGACGAGGTGGTGACGGCATTCGGCCGGCTCGGCCACGTCTTTGCTTCCGGCGATGCGTTCGGGCTTGACCCAGACATGATCACCTTCGCCAAGGGGGTCACCTCCGGCTATTTCCCGCTTGGCGGCGTTGTCATTTCCGAACGGTTACTGGAAGAACTGCGTCGCTCCAACCATCCCGACGCGATGTTCGCGCATGGGCTGACCTATACCAGCCATCCGATCGGTTGTGCGCTGGCACTGAAGAACCTCGACATACTGGAAGGCGAGGTTCTGGCGCATGCTCGGGCCGTTGCGCCCTATTTCCAGGCACGGCTGAAGTCGCTGGAAGATCTGCCGCTGGTCGGTGAGGTGCGCGGGCTGGGATTGATGGCCTGCGTTGACTGCGTGGCGGATCGCGAAAGCAAGAACCCGCTGCAACTGGACAGGGCAGTCGGCGCGCGCATCGATGCGCATTGTCACGAGCTTGGGCTTCTGGTGCGGCCGCTGATCAACATGTGCGTGATGTCGCCGCCGCTGATCATCACCCGCGAGCAGGTCGACATGATGGTGACGATCCTGCGTGAAGGCATCTCGCGCACGATGGAGGATCTGCGCCGTGAGGGCCTGTGGCAGGGCTGAGGTTAGAGCGTCTCCGCCACACGCGGAAATGTCTCTGTGTTTCTGGGCAATTCGGAGCGTAATACCGCTGCGTGCTTTGCTGGAATTGCTTCAGCCGTCGCTGCCACCACCACTGTCGCCACCCCCGTGACCTCCTCCGGAATGGTGGTCGCCGCCATAATGCCCTCCGCCATCGCCGGATCCCAGGGAACCACCGACGAGCGGCACCATGAACTGACGGCTGGACGTGCGGTATTTGATGCCGAGGAAGATCGCGGCGACAATCGCCACCGGGATCAGCAGATAGAGCCATGCGTCCATATCGCCGCCTCCTTGTGTGGAGGCTGACTATCGCATGGTCGAAGGTGTTTGTGGACCCGAGCTAGGCGACTGGTTCATCGACGCGGATCGTCTTGCTTTGCCAAAGCAGGATCAGGCCGGCAAGGACGATAAGAGCAGCGCCGGCGATGGTGGCCGGGCCGGGAACCTCGTTGAAGGCGAGATAGCCGATGATGGCTGCCCCCACCAGTTCGAGGTAGACAAGTGGTGCCAGCACCGATGTTTCGGCAAGCCGGAAGGCGACGATCAGCATGAAATGACCGATCAGGGAAAAGATACCCACTCCGGCGAAAAAGATGAGGTCGCTCCAGGCAGGTGTGGACCAGGTGAACAGGGCCTGCGGCAACAGGATCAGCGCACCGAAGGCGCATTGGAAGGCCAGTGTCTTGAGCGGGTCGCTTTCCAGCGCGGCCTTTCGGGTGACGATCATGTAGAAGGCGAAACACAAGCCCGAGGCGAGCGCCAGCAGAATGCCGGGGTCAATCGTGCTGCCCGGCTGCAGGATTACCATGGCGCCGGCGAAACCAAGCACCAGGCTGATGCCCTTCACCGACGTCATGCGTTCCTTGAGGATGAGCACCGACAGCACCATGCCGATGATGGGCGCGATGAAATAGGCGCTGATGGCGGTGGCCAGCGGGATGAAGGTGATGGCGACGAAATAGAGTGTCATCGCCGTGACCAGCAGGATGGTGCGCAGCATGTGCGCGCCGAGGCGTTCAGAGGGGAACACGTGCCAGCCGTGGCGCGCAAAGGCGTAAGGCAGAACGACAATAGTGGCCACAGCATAGCGCGCCCAGCCGATGAAGAGCGGCGAATAGTCGGCACTCAGATATTTCGCCAGCCCGTCGACGATCTGGATGGCAAAGGCCACCGCGGCCATCAGCAGGATGCCTCGGGTCTGCGGGGATAGGCCGGCGGATGCGCTCATGCGCGGCTTCTAGCGCTAAGCCTCATGCCGTTACAGTCGAAGATATTGATCCAGACAGGCAGAATTCACTCCCTTCTTCGGCGTTGGTGAAGAAGGGAGTGTGACGTCGCCGGCCGATAGATCCTACCAGCGCGTCTGGCCGAGCAGCTTCTCGCCCAGCGGCGTCAGGCTTGCAGTCCTGGCGTTGTGTTTTTCCCATTCACGCGGGTCGCCCGGGAAGGCGTCACGCTGCGGATGGTCGAGTTCCCGCCACAGCCGGAGGCGTTCCTGGCGCTCCGCCTCGTCGTCCCATTCTGCCGGATGCATGGAGATATACTGCGCCATGCGCACGCGGTTGTCGGAATGGTTGGGCCGCACGCCATGGGCAAGCAGCGAGTTGAAGATCATCAGGTCGCCGGCTTCCATCTCGATGTTGACGGTTGCCTGACCGGTCATGTCGGGATGCATCGGGTCTCGATCGGCGGGCTGGGTCTTCTCCCAGGCCTCGAAATCGGAGAACAGCTTCGGCACGCATTGGAAGCCGCCGACATCGCCGTCCTGCTTCTGCAGGCTGAGCACCCCTTGCACACCGATCGGCATCGGGCGCATCGAGGTGTCGACATCCCAATGGATGAAGCCGTTCGGGTTGCCCTTCACCTTTTTCGGCGGGTTGAGGTTGGCGCGGTCGATGGTCACCCACAGGTCTTCGCGATCCCAGATGTCGACGAAGGCGTCGTAGATGCGCCGCTCCATGCGATTGTCCCAGAGATACTGGTGATTGTAGATCTCCAGCATGCCGGTGTTGTTGAGCTCCTTCATCTTGTGCTCGCGTCGTTGCGGCGCATACCAGGTGGAAGGATCCGTCGGGTCCTTCTCATCGAAGCGCCACAGGAGATCCACCAGCCGTTTGACGTTCTCGGCAGGCACAGCCTGGCGCACGATGACGTAGCCATTGGTGATCCAGTGCTGCCAGTCGTCTTCGGACAGCACGCGCAACGGCAGCGTCTTCTCGATGTCCTTCAACTGGGTCGACATCTTCGTGGTTGGGTGATGGTCTTTCACGGCTGCTGCTTGCATGGCTCTCTCCCTGGCTGGCGCACCCAATGGTGGGGCATGAGCGGAAGAATAAAGAAGCAGGGGAAGTCGTGTTGTCCTGCACCAGCAATTTATGGTACTATTCTGGCGTTTTGAAACAAGGCAGCGCCGTATGAAGCCCTATCTCGAGCGGGTGCCAGCCAGTCTCGACGCTTCCTGGAGCATGCTGAACCGGCGGCTCGACGACGGCATTCCGTTCCAGTGGCATCATCATCCGGAACTCGAGCTGACCTTGACGCTGAACTCGCGCGGGCACCGTTTCATCGGCGATCACGTCGGTACTTTCGATGGGATCGACCTGGTCCTGGTTGGCTCCAACCTGCCGCACACATGGTCGTCCTCGGAAAAACTCGATCCGTCCTTGCCGCATATCGCGCTGGTGGTGTGGTTCAAACAGGATTGGATCGAAGCGATCACCCGTTCATCGGTCGAACTGGGCGCCGTCGGCGCGCTTGTTGCCAAAGCTGGCACCGGTCTGCGTTTCTCGACCGAAGCGGCCGTTGCGCTCGCCGATGACTTCAAGCGGCTGTTCGAGCTACCCGCGCCGCAGCGGCTGCTCGCCATGCTCGCCATCCTCGACAGGCTCGCGGGTGATGCCGAAATCGAACCGCTTTCCAGCGAGGCCCTGGTGCCGATGGAGCGCGAGGTCGGTGCTGAGCGGATCGACCGGGTGCTGACCCACATCCATCAATCCTATACCCAGGAGATTCGGCTGGAGGAGCTTGCCGGCATCGCCGCGCTCAGCGTTTCCGGAACACACAGGCTGTTTTGCCGGCATATGCGCGCGACGATTTCCGACTACATCATCCGGCTGCGCATCGGCGATGCCTGCGCACGTCTGTCGGGGACGAGCCAGCCGATCCAGCATATCGCAGGCGCCGTCGGCTATGGTTCGCTGGCGAACTTCAACCGGCATTTCCGCCGTCTGCGTGGCATGTCGCCTCGTGACTACCGAGCGCGGTTCAGGTTGCAATAGATCGAACTGAGGTCTTCCCCGCGACTTCACAGTTTCGTCGCTGCGCGAGGACCGCGGCGGTCAGTCACACCCGGCTGAGCAGCGCGGCGTTGAGCGCATCCATATCCTTCTCGGCTGGCTGGACTTCCAACGACAGCACCGGCAATTGCTGGCGCAGATGGTCGTGATGCGTCCGTACGCCATATTCGAGGTCGGACATATAGAAGCCGGCAAAGGCCTCCGACAGCATGGATTCGTTCGACCAGACCGAAAGCTGCACGTCCTCGGCCATGGTGTCGCGGTCGATGCGGAAAGCAAGATAGCGAGCGGCAGCCTGCTCGCGGCTCTCGTCGGCGTAGCGGTAGATGGCACCGCGCAGCAGCGTCTCGCCGGTCGACAGCGGGAACTCCTGATAGAATTGAACCGATTCCGGCGTTACCGCGATGACGGCGTTGGGAAACAGACCATAATAGATCCAGGCCTTCTTCTGCGTCTCGGGAAGATGGTCCGGCTGCGGTGCAATCCGTACATAGTTCTTGACGCTCCAGCGGCGACCGGCGTGCGGATTGTAGGTTGCGAAGGAGCGCGAGACGCCATTGATGAAAGGCTCGTCGTAGTAGGTAGAGCCATAGAGGTCCTGCAGGGCGGGATGCGCCATCGCGACGTGATAGCCTTCATTGTCGACATCGCGCACCGATTTCCAGTTGACCGGGCTCTTCTGGGTCCAGATGCCCCAGGACGGCACCATCTCGGCGGCACGGTAGGGCGCGAACTCCGCCTCGATCGGCTTCAGCAAGTCGGCTATGGCCGGTTGTGGTCCGCCATCGCGGAAACGGATGAAGATGAAGCCCATCCAGATCTCCAGGTCGAGCGGCTTCAGGCCGAATTCGGTCTTGTCCAGCTCCGGGAAGGAGCGGGGACGGGCGGCACCACGCAACGTGCCGTCGAGATTGTAGACCCAGCCATGGAAAGGGCAGACCAGCGCATTGGCGCAATGGCCCTGATTGTCGGCGACCACGCGGCTGCCGCGATGCCGGCAGAGATTGTGGAAGCCGCGCACGAGGCCGTCCTTGCCGCGCACGATCAACGCACGCTCCCCGACCACGTCCATGGTCAGATAATCGCCTGGATTGGGTACGTCGGAGATGTGGCCGGCGATCTGCCAATGGGTGCGGAACAGATGCTCCTTCTCCAGTTCCAGCAGCGCGTCGGAATGGTAGGCCCAGCCTGGCAAGCCACTGCGGTCCCAATCGTTGGGGATCGCCACATCGCGAAAATGTGGGTTCATATTGAGTGCTTTCTTATTGAATAATCATTCAATAAAAGCATATTTGTTATTGAAATGCAATGGTTTGCGGATTTCACGCTTTCGCATATGCGAAGGCATCCCGTCCCTGGATCGGGAATTTTCCCGTCTTTCCCGACACTTAGTCGCCGTCCGGCACTGGCTGCCTAGCGCGCGAAAAGGGCATGGAAATCATACGTGCCTCACCAAGTCGAATTGCCAGCTCGATCGCACTCGACATGGCATGCAAAGACATGCCCGAAGGCCGGTCCGGCCTTCGGAACGCGTTGTAGCAAGCGACAATGACGGCGCTGGTTATCCAGCCTTGGCAGGCGACTTCGGTTTCGCCGCCTTCTTGGCGGCGGGTTTGGCCTCGGCAACCTTCGCCGCTGGCTTTGCAGTCTTGGCCGGAGCCTTCGCCGTGGCTGCTGCCTTGGCGGGTGCAGCTGTCCTGGTTGGCGCCTTTGCCGGTTTCGCCGCAGCCTTCGGCTTGGCGGGGGCTGCTGCCTTGGTGGGTTTTACGGCAGCAGCACGGGCTGGCTTTTTGCCCTTGCTCTCTTCGATCTCGATCTCGCCGGCGGCCTGATGCCAGTGGCGTTCGTGGGCGCCGTGCGGCCTGCCCTCACGTTCCCAGATTTCGTGGGCGCGCTGCCGGATGCGTTCTTGCCTGTCGTCTGCCATGGACATCTCTCCTGATGTTCGACGCATACCCGCGCGACGCAGCGAACCATGCGCAGCCGCAGGTTGAACGTCCGCATATTTCCGCAAGGTGACGACGGTGGCAAGTGCATGGATTGGGCGTGTTTCCGTGAAGCGGAGGACGCTCGGGTCACGAGGTTCTCGGCTGCCCCTCAACCTCAACGAAAACCCTGGCCGAGGCCAGGGTTTTGCGCGCTTTGATGTGAGATGATCTAGCTGTTTTTCTTCGTGATCAGCGTCAGGGTGCCGTCCTGGCCCATGCTCGTTGCCACGACCTGCGCCGATGTCGAACCCTTGGCCTTCAAGGCGGCCTTGGCTTCGGGGACGGCATCGATATTGCTGCGCAACTGTTTCAGGCTGTCGTCGGTGCCTTGTGCGACCACCTGTTCGACTTCCTTCTGCGTCGCCTGGGGCAATTCGCTGACATCGACCACATTGATGCGCTGGATCTTCGGTGCTTCGCTTGGAGCCGCCGCCGGCGGATTGGCCGGTGTTTGTGGCGTAGGCGATGATTGAGCATTCGCAGCCACGGCGCCGACGAAAGTAATACTGGCCGCAAGCAATAAAGCCTTGTGCATGGGTTTCCCTTTCCGGTTGGCCCCCGCTGGCCAGCCAGAAGAATACGACAATGAGTCCTGAAGCCGCCGCTCACCGGGTTATTTCGTGACCAATTGGTGTCCGCAATGTGCGGGCTGTTTCAAATCGCCACGGCGACGGAACATGTATAAAATTTGCGTGTTAAGGAGCGCCGCCATCAAAAAAGCGTTCGAGGCATTTTATTCCGGTTTACCAATCGGCTTCACCAAACGGCAGGCGAAAGCGGCTAAACCGTGCCTAGACGAGTTCACTCCCAGACATTCCTTGATGATCAACACTGCTTCCCACGAGACACGCACTACAGCCTCCACTGCCATGATGCAGGCTTTCGGCGAAAGCCGGCCTGCAGAGGCATGGTCTTTCCGCGCGATGCGCTCACGTCTGATGAAGCGGGATCAGCGTCTCTATCCCAAACTCTCGTTCAGCATCGGCCTGGCCATCCTGTGTGCGGCGGTGCTGGCCGCCATGATCCTGTCGCGTGCCTGGAATGATTTTGCGGAAGCAAGGCAGGATCATTACGATATCCAGTATTTCCGCCAGATACTCGATACCGCGAATTTCATTTCAGCCGAGCGAGGCCCGGCCAATGATGTGATGTCGGATCCAAGCGATGCTGCGTGGAAACGGCTCGCCGATTTCCGCGCCCGCAGCGACACCGGGCTCGCCAGTCTGGCTACAGCGCGGGATGTGCCGGTCCTGCTTCACGACCATCCTATTCCGTCCGAGCTGCTCGAAGCGGTGACCAAAAGCCTCTCCATCGCCAGGATCAAGGTCGATCACGCCGCTACCGTCCAGGGCGGCAAGGCCAAGCTTGATGCCATGCAAGAGGCTATCGAGGCGATGTTCGGCGTATCGGATCACTTTCGTGCCGTGGTGGCGTGGCGCGCGAACGAATTGATCGGCCACGGCAGTGGCCTGTCGGAGCCCGTACTTGTCGGCCAGATGCTGGCGGATCTGCGCGAGTATGGCGGTCGGATAGCCTCGGAGGTGATTGCGCCGTTGGCGTCGCGCCAGCGCATCCCGCTGGAAAACATCATCGAAGCGCGCCGGGATCAGGGGCGCATCCATCAGATATGGAACATGCTGCGCGGCCAGACCGTTCTCAATGCGATGCCGGAGCTTGCGCATAACCAGGCCGCCATCGACACGCTTTTCTTTGGGGTCGGCATGAGCATGGTCGATGCCATCATCAAACAAGGCAAGGATACCAGCGACTATCCGATCACTGCGGTCGAATTGACCAGAGCCTTTGTGCCGACCATGAAGTCGGTGGAGGATTATCGCACGGCTTTTCTCGATGAAACCGTGTCGAGGGTCGCTGCCGGGCGCGACGCCGCGCTGAGGCTACTGGCCATCGTCGCACTGGCGACCACGATCGTGCTCAGCGTGCTGATCGGCGTACTCCTGTCGGTGCGACGCGATGTTTTTCGCCCCTTGCTGCAGGCGCGGGAGGAAGTGATCGGACTGGCAGAGGACCGTCCGCTGGCGGTAAGGTCCGATCCTGGCGGTGCGGGCGAAATGGCGCGTCTGTTCGATGCAATCGACGTGCTTCAGGATCGCATGCGCGAACGCGCCTCCCTTACCAGCGAGCTGCGGCTGCAAGCCGAAACAGACGGCCTGACTGGCGCGTTGAACCGGCGCATGCTCGACTACATTGCCCAAAACGGAGGGGAAGGACTGCCGACAGGTGATGCGCTGGCTCTGATCATGATCGACATAGATCATTTCAAGAGCATCAACGACACCCATGGCCATCTCGCCGGCGACCGCGTGTTGATCGAAACGGCCAGGCTTCTGCAGCGTGAGGCGCCAATCGATTGTGTCGTCGCCCGTTTCGGCGGCGAAGAATTCGCCTTGCTGCTTTCCCGTGC
This sequence comes from Mesorhizobium sp. UC74_2, assembly GCF_042701485.1. Classification (NCBI taxonomy): domain Bacteria; kingdom Pseudomonadati; phylum Pseudomonadota; class Alphaproteobacteria; order Hyphomicrobiales; family Phyllobacteriaceae; genus Mesorhizobium; species Mesorhizobium sp. UC74_2. The sequence goes on from NZ_CP170562.1 coordinate 5,984,788, forward strand.
CGACCTCGATCAGGCCGGACGTCTGGCTGAAACGATCCGGACCAAATTGCAGAACCACCGCTTCATACTCTCGGATGGCCAGCACATCACCATCACGGCCAGCTTTGGCGTTGCTTGCGGCCGGCGAGGCCCGCGCGACTGGCGCCATCTGGTGGAGCGAGCGGACAAGGCGCTCTACCGGGCGAAGTCGGATGGTCGCAATCGTGTGTCCGTGGCTCCGACCATCATCGCACGCCGACCCGGAGGCAAGGATAGCCAGCGGCTTCGGGCCTGAGGTCGGCTACAGGTCCCAGGGCGTACGCTGCCGCGACCATTCCGCCCAGAAAAATGCTGCTTCGCCCAGCACTTCCTCGCGGGTCAGTCCCGCGTCGCGCAGCAATCGGTCGTCTCGCCGGGCCAGCAGCAAGGTGAGCATCGGGCCGATCGACGGCCGACGTGCAGCCACCAGCGGCTGGCCGGTCCGCTCGCTGCTGCTGAACCAGGCAGTGGTGATGGCCATCTGGATGGGCACTCCGGAAGTTTCGAGATCGACGCTAGCGCTCGGGTTTGACATTTGACAAACGAATATCGATGATGCCTGTCATCATCGATTGGAATGCCTCAGCATGAACATCCAGCTAGACAGTGATCTGCTGCGCAGCTTCGTTGCCATCGCGGATTTGGAAAACTTCACACGCGCGGCAGCCACGCTCGGGCGAACCCAATCCTCAATCAGCATGCAGATGAAGCGTCTCGAGGAGCATGTCGGCGTCCGGCTTTTCGAGCGCGGCCCGCGCGGTGTCACGCTGACCCGCAGAGGCAACGAATTGCTCGTGAAAGCGCGACGGATCGTCGACCTGCTCGATGAAACGGCTGCTTCACTCAGCGCGCCGGAGCTCGAAGGCCGTGTCCGCATCGGCATACCCGAGGAGTACGGAGCGTCGATCCTGTCGCGCACGCTGCGGGACTTCGGCAAGGCGCATTCCAATGTGGAGATCATCGTTCAGCATGCCTGGTCCGCCGTTCAGAAGGCGGCGCTCGAACGAGGCGACCTGGACCTTGCCGTGGTCTTCGAATGGGAAAGTGCCCCGCTTGGGGAAGTGCTAATGGTCGACCCGACCGTGTGGACGACATCCGAAGTCCATGGGATGCACGAGGAGCTGCCGATGCCAATCGCATTGTACGAAAGCTCCAGCTGGTGCAGGGAGTTCGCTATCCGATCGTTGGAAGGCAGTGGCCGCGCCTACCGCGTTGTCTATCGCAGCGACACCAGTGGCGGGCTAAAGCTGGCGGTGTCATCCGGCCTTGCCATTGCCCCGCTTTCCCGCAGCAACATTCCGCCAGGCTGCCGCGAGCTCACGGCGGCCGATGGCTTCGGTGATATCGATGCGTCCACCGTGGTCATGTATCGGCGCAAGAATGCGACAGGCAAGGCCGTCACGGCCATGGCGGAGGCGATCCGCGAAGCCTTCAGGAGACACACAATGGTCGGCGGGCGATGATCCCGCGACATTTTTTCGAGGCCGATCGCCGTTTTCAGTGTGTGGGTCTTTCGATGCTGCGTCCCCTCCAGGTCTCCCACAGGCTTGCCGCCAGCATGACGATGGTGGTCAGCCAGCCCATGGTCAAAAGGTCGACGCTGAAGGATAGGGGGAACAGCACCGCAAGCGCGACGATGGCGGCAATATGGGAAACCGGGACCGTGCCATACACCACCTTCTTGTAGATGGCGCTGCCAAGCAGGTAGATCGCCGGTCCGCCGCACAATGTCAGGGCATAGGCCATTTTCAAGCCGTCATGCGGATGCGCAAGCACAAGATCGTTGCCGACGGCCGTGGCGATGATGCCGCCGATCAGCACGGCATGGATATAGTGGAAATAGGCGCCGAGCCGGCCGGGGTCGTCGGAACGGGTGATGGTTTCGGTGGCATCCTTGCTCGATGTGCCGAAATACAGCCACCACATCGCCAGCGTGCCGAGGAAGGTGGCGAGCAGGGCCGACAGCACGGCAGGCTCCCATACTTCCGCGCGGCCCAGCGTTGCGCCGGTAGCGAGCAACGTTTCGCCAAGCGCTACGATGACGAACAGCTGGCAGCGTTCCGCCAGATGTCCGCCCTCGATGGTCCAGTCGCTCGTCCTGGAACGACCGAATCCGGGGAGCGCAAAACCGAACATCGGCGACAGATATTCGCAGGCGATCGCAACGGCCCATAGTGCCGCGCGGGTCCAGTGTTCGGCGAGAGCACCGCCGATCCAGAACACCGCCGCGATCAAAAGCCAGCCCAGCATGCGCCGGTAATTGGCGGAAAGCGGGTGGTTCGGTCCCAGCTCCCAGACCACGTAGGCCGTACGGCCGACCTGTATCGCGACATAGGCCAGTGCAAAGACCAGTCCGCGATCGCCGAAAGCCCCGGGGATGGCCGAGGCCATGATAAGAGCCGCCAGCATCACGCCGAACAGCGTGCCGCGAATGCGGGGTGTTTCAGGATCGAACCAGTTGGTGAACCAGCACGTGTACTGCCAGCCGAGCCAGACCGCGAACCACAGGATCAAGGTTTCGACGACACCGGTCGGGGTCAGATTGGTCAACAGCTCGTGGCTGAGCTGGGTGACCGCAAACACATAGACCAGATCGAAGAACAGTTCCTCGAACGTGACGCGGGCGTGATGGCCGTCACGCCGCCGCAGCAGAGGGTGATGCCCGGTCATCTTGCTCGCTTCAACAGTCATCCCGCGTTCCCCTCGAAAAAGACAACGTCAAATTGAACACCGACGCGAGCTGACCGCAATCGTTGCAGGCGGGGTTCTTCACAGGCTTCGCGAAGATCCCCGCCGATCGTGGTCGCAGGAGTGCCTGCCTACTTGGTGGTGTAGCCACCATTGACCAGGATGGTCTGCCCCGTCATCCACCAGCCTTCGGAGACCAGCATGCGGATCCACGGCACGATGTCTTGGATGTCGGTGAGACCGGTCCTGGAGAAGTTCGACAGTGCCGCGGCTGTCTTGTGGTAGGCGACCGCATCGGCACCTTCGGCCGGATAGAAAAAGGGTGTGTCCATCGGGCCCGGTCCGATCGCCGTCACCGAGATGCCACGCTCGCCGAGCTCCCTGGAGGCTGCACGCGTGAAGTGTTCCACGGGTGCCTTGGTGCCGGCATAGCTGGAGTAGAAGGGCGTGAAGGCGCCGAGCAGCGAGGTCACCAGGGGTGCAGATCTTGCCGTTGTCATTGATGGTCCTGCCTGCCTCCTTAAGGAAGAAGAAGGCCGTCTTGGCGTTCACCGCGCTCATCTCGTCATATTCGGCCTCCGAAATCTCGACCATCGGCTTCTTCAGCACCTTGCCGACGGTGTTGATGGCGATGTCGGGCCGACCGACCGCGGCAACCGCATCCGCAAAGAGCTTTTCGATGGCACCGGCCGTGGTGAGGTCCGCCTGGAGTGCCACCGCCCTGGCGCCGGCAGCTTCCACCGCGGCAAGCGTTGCATCGGCAGCGGCCTTGGTGGCTGCGCTGTTGTAGTGGATGACAACGGCCCTGGCGCCGTGTGCCGCGAGATCGCGGGCGATCAGCCCTCCGAGGTTCTTTGCGCCTCCGGCGATGAGAACGGTTTTGCCCTTGATGCTGTGATCGGTCATGACGTGGCCTCCTTTGCTTCCTGTCTTTGCGGCGATCACGACAACATGTATCGTCCGAAACCGGCGTATAAAGCTGGCGTTACTGACATCACTTGTCAGAAATGAATACCAATGAGGGTGCCTGGATTTGGATCGGATAGACCTGTTCCGCGTCTTTGCGCGTGTTGTTGAATGCTCCAGTTTCACCCGCGCGGCGGCGACACTGGGAATGCCGCGCTCATCCGTCTCGGCGGCGGTCATCGAGCTGGAAGACCGTGTCGGCGTCCGGTTGCTGCACCGGACGACACGACATGTTTCACCCACCCAGGACGGCGCCGCCTTTTATGATCGCTGCCTGCGCCTGGTCGCCGATGTCGAGGAAATGGAAACCTTGTTCAGGCAAGCCGGATCGGCGCCTTCCGGCCGGTTGAAGGTCGATGTGCCAAGCCGCATCGGGCGCCTGATCATCGCCCCGGCTCTGCCGGGTTTCCTGGAAAAATACCCTAAGATCGATGTCGACCTCGGTGCTACCGATCGTGCCGTCAACCTCATCGAGGACAGTGTCGATTGCGTCCTGCGGGTCGGTCCTTTGGCGGATTCGGGCCTTATAGCGCGTTCGATCGGACAGTTGCCTCTCATCAACGTTGCCAGTCCCGCCTATCTCGAACGCCATGGCACGCCGGCGGTGCCAGATGATCTGAAGGATCATCTGGCGGTCAACTATGCGTCTCCTTCGAGTGGCCGTATCGACGATTGGGAATGGCTGGAGAATGGCATCTTGCGGTCTCTCCCGATGCGTGGCCGCGTCACCGCCAACAGCGCGGAGGCTTGCATCGCCTGTTGTCTTGCCGGGCTGGGCCTGATCCAGATCCCAGCCTATGACGTCCGCTCGCATCTTGAGGCCGGCGAACTCGTCGAGGTGTTGCCGGGCTTTCGAGCGGAGCCGATGGCGATGACGATCCTCTATCCAACCAGACAGCATCTGTCCCGTCGGCTACATATCTTTGCCGACTGGCTGGAGGGGTTGTTGAGGGACGCCGTCAGATAGCGTCGCATCGCTCGACGCAAGCCTGAATTCCCGCGCCCCTTTCCAGCTATCTGATGCCTTGTGGCTGGAGACCAGCAGGATACGATCCTGAAGATGAGTGCTCAAACGCTCGACAATGCGGCGAGCCTGCAGCGTGTCCAGATGCTCACCGGGTTCGTCGAGCAGGATCAGGGGAAGCGGGCTCAGCAGTGCACGGGCGAGGTTGAGCCGATGCGCTTCGCCGAGTGAAAGCCTGTCCTGGGTGATCCAGCCTTCCAGCCCGCCGGTGAGCCGCACACGTTCGCCAAGCTCGACGGTGTCGAGTGCCGCCCAGCATTCAGCGTCGGTCGCGCCCGGTGCGAACAGGTTCTCGCGTACCGAATCCGAAAGCACCGCGGCGTCGTGCAGCCCAAGAAAAGTGAGCTGCCTGCGCGAGGGCGGCGAAAGCATGCTGCCGTCGCCAAGCAGCTTGCCATCGCCATCGGCGTCCAGCCATCCGGCAACCTGTTTCAACAGGGATGTCTTGCCGGCGCCGCTTGGCCCGGAAAGCACCGTCGGATGTCCGGCTTCCAGGATGAAATCCACTGTATCGCCGAGCGGCCTGCCGTCTGGTGCACAGCGTGTCAGAGCCTCGATTTCCAGTCGACCCAAACGGAAAGGCTTTTCGTCGCCGGCGCGCACATCGTCGTGCGACGTGCCTGCGGACCACGCTTTCAACGTTCTTGAGGCGGCTTCCTCCTTGACCCGGGCAAGCAGGATGCGTGAGGCGCCTTGCATGGCCTCGCCCACCGCAAGCCATGCGAAGGCGACAAATGCAGCTGGAAGCAGGGCTTCACCGCGCAGCCCGTCCAGCCATGCAGTTGCCAGCACGACCACGCCGCAGGCGGGGCCGAGCAAGCCAACAAGCGTATCGGCGACAGCCATCCTCTGTCGTGAGCGGAGCAAATGTGCATCAGCGCTTGAAAGGGCGGCGAACGATGCGCTCAATGTCTTCGACCAGACGTGCTCCGCCTGCAACGGGACAACCGCGCCAAGGCCGGCGCCGAGCCGGCGGCCTGCCGCACGCCTGCGAAGGCGGGCGGAATGCCAATCCCTTGCCAGGCTCGGTAGAAGCCAGCGCGCGCGGGCGGCGACGCCAAGCAGAATTGGCAAGATGGCAGCCAAAGCCATCGGGGCGACAAAGAACGTGACCGCCGCAGCAAATACAAGACCCGCGGCCGTTGCCAGCAGCGGTAACCCGACCCTGAGCCTGGCTAAATCCATGTTCTCGACATCGTCGATGAAATCCGCAAGCCTGTCCTGGTCGCCAAGCTGCCAACCTGCGCCGCGCACCTTTGGCGCGGCAGCCATCGCCGAGAACAACGCCGCGCGGCGCGATACCTGGTCAAGCAGGGCTGCCTTGTGGCCGACGAGACGCTCGCCATATTTGGCGGCCGTGCGGGCCATGGCGAACATCCGGATCAAAGCGGCAGGGATGTGGAAATTGAAGGTGTAGGCGGCTCCACCGGCCCCGGCCAGGGCAACGGAACCCAGAAACCATACCGAAACACCGGTCAGCAGGATGCCGGCGAACAACGCCACCAGCGCAAGCAGCGCAGCCAGGCGCCACCAGAAAACCGAGCCGTGCGAGGCGCCGCTTTCTTTCCTGGTCTCTGGCGACATGGAGAGGCTCATAGTGCGACCTCCGGGTGAACGGGCCGCTGCCGGTCGAGATCGACAATCAGCGTCGCCAGCACCTTCAACTCCGGGTCATGGGTTGCCACCACCACCAGCCTTTCGCGAGCGCGGTCGGCCAGAGCTGCCCTGACACGTGCGGCGTTGGCGGCATCGAGCTTGGCGGTCGGTTCGTCGGCAAAGATCGGGCGATCGGATATCAGGGCGCGCGCAACGCCGATCCTGAGGCGCTGGCCGCCGGACAGGTTCTCGCCGCCTGCCCTTATCCGCGCATTCAATCCTCCCGGCAACAGGGTGTCGTCCAGCAGACCGACACGTTCCGCCGCAGACGACAGCCCTGCCGGGTCGCGATCCGCCCGGTGCCAGGAAAGCGCATCCGCGAGCGTACCGGTGGGCACCGCAACGTCCGCCGAGATCCAGGCGACGCCATCCGTGAAAACTGGATGCGGCTCCGTGGACTCTGCCGCGGTGGGTGCTTCAACGCCCGCAAGCCGGCGCAACAATGTCGATTTCCCTGACCCGCTTTCGCCGACGATGGCGACGAGACCCCTTCGTGGCAGGTGCAGGTCACTCTCGGAGCGATCGCGGGCGGTCGTCCGTTCAGGAGCGGCCGGCTCAGCCAGGAAACCATCCAATTCCACTGCTGCTGCATTGCCCTCAGCCTTGGCGTGATACTGCTCCGCATAGCGGCGGAAGGGAGCGAAGAATTCCGGCGCCAGCATGAGGATGAACAGGCTCTGCCACAGCTGCATGCCAGAGAAGCCGGGAATCTCGGCGAGCTTGAGATGTCCCAGGCCGAGGAAGACGGCGAGGATGGCGATTGAAAGCGATGAGAAGAAATCGATGACGCCTGCGTTGAGGAAAGCCACTCTCAGCATGCTCATGGTGCTGTCCGCATAAGCCGTCATCCTGGCCTCCAGCTTCCGGCGTTCGCGATCCACGCCATGCGTGGAGAGAATGGTCGGCAAGGTGCGGATGCGGTCGTCGAACTGAGTCGCCAACTGTCCGAAAGCGTGTTCCTGATTTTGTGCCTTGGCATGGATCGCGCCGCCGAGCAGGACGAAGAACGCGATCATGACAGGCGTGGCAAAAAGCAGCGCCAATGCCGCCTGCCAGGAAACTGCGACGATTGCACACACCACCAGAACCGGAACGATGCCCAGCATGAGAGCTGCGGCGCGGTGGCCGACGACAAGTGCCGCCAGCGCTTCCGGATAGCGCTGGAGACCGGCAATCAACGCGCCTGCGGGCAAGGCCTGTATCGTGCGGGCCGGCATCGCGGCGAGCTTTTCCCGGACAGTTTCGCGCAGGCCCTCGGCCACGGAAAACTCCGACACGGCCTGCTGCCGATCGGCGAAAAACCCGGCCAGTGCAGCGAGAAACAGCGCGGCAAGGCCAATGATGACCGCAAGGGTCGAAATGGTTGCGACCTCGATCATGACGCCGGCAAAGATGGCGAGCGCACCGGCGAAAACCAGGCGTAGCGCTGTGCGCGAGACCTGCAGCAGAAGCGTGCCGCGCAGTCCGCCAGCCGCAAGCGACTGAGCCCTCGCGAGCATGCCGGATGCCATATCGGGAAATATCTGTTTCGGGGCTGGGCTCATCTGCCTTGCTGCGATCTGCGTGGTGTTCACCCGGACTTGCGTCGAAGAGGCACAAGGCAGGCTATTGTAATCATCATTCTATGCTCGTCTTATAGTGAGCGTCGTGACGCCTATAGGGGACGCCAGATGACCGATCCGCTACTCGTCGAATTGTCGCGCCTGCAGTTTGCGCTGACCGCGATGTATCACTTCCTGTTCGTGCCGCTGACCCTCGGTCTCTCCATCATGATCGCGATGATGGAGACGGTCTACGTCATGACCAAGCGCACCATCTGGCGCGACATGACCAAGTTCTGGGGCGTGCTGTTCGGCATCAACTTCGCGCTCGGTGTCGCGACTGGCATCACCATGGAGTTCCAGTTCGGAATGAACTGGGCCTTCTATTCGCATTATGTCGGCGATGTCTTCGGCGCGCCGCTGGCCATCGAAGGCCTGATGGCCTTTTTCCTGGAAGCCACTTTCGTCGGGCTGTTCTTCTTCGGCTGGGAAAAGCTGTCTGCCCGCGCGCATCTTGCCGTCACCTGGCTGGTCGCGCTTGCCACCAACTTCTCGGCGTTGTGGATCCTGATCGCCAATGCCTGGATGCAGAACCCTGTCGGGGCTGCCTTCAACCCCGACACGATGCGCATGGAAGTCACCGACTTCCTCGCCGTTCTGTTCAATCCGGTCGCGCAGGCCAAATTCGTCCATACGGTTTCGGCCGGTTATGTCTGCGGCGCGACCTTCGTGCTTGGCATCTCGGCCTTCTACATGCTGCGCGGCCGGCATATCGAGCTGGCCAAGCGGTCCTTCGTCATTGCCGCCGCCTTCGGTACCGCGTCGGCGCTTTCCGTGATCGTGCTCGGCGACGAGAGCGGCTATGAGATCACCGACAACCAGAAGATGAAGCTGGCTGCCATGGAGGCGATGTGGGAAACCGAGCCCGCGCCGGCTTCCTTCACTGCGATCGGCATTCCCGACATGCAGGACAAGACCACGCATTTCGCGATCCGGATTCCGTGGGTGATGGGACTGATCGGCACGCGTTCGATCGACAAGCAGATTCCCGGCATATTCGAACTGGTGGAACGCGCGGAAAAGCGCATCCGGGACGGCATTCCCGCCTATGATGCGCTGGAGCAACTGAAGGCGGACCACGGCAATGCCGCTGCTCGCGCACGCTTCGACGCAACCAGTGCGGATCTCGGCTATGCGCTGCTTCTGAAGCGCTATGTCGCCGATCCGCGCCAGGCGACGGAGGAGCAGATCAAGCAGGCGGCGTGGGATACGGTGCCCACCGTTCCCGCGATCTTCTTCACGTTCCGCATCATGGTGGCGTGTGGTTTCCTGCTGCTCGCCGTGTTCCTGACTTCCCTGTGGTACACGATGCGTGAGACCCCGGCGCCGCGCTGGCTGTTCCGCATGGCCCTCTTCGCGATGCCGTTACCCTGGATCGCGGTCGAGGTCGGCTGGTTCGTGTCCGAATTCGGTCGCCAGCCCTGGGTCATCGAAGGGGTGCTGCCGACCTTCCTTGCAACCTCCCAGCTCGGCATCAGCGATCTCATCATCACCATACTCGGCTTCACGCTGGCCTACGGCACACTGGCCGTCATCGAAGTCCGGCTGATGCTGGCCGCCATCGCCAAGGGGCCGGCAACCGAGCATGCCGAGACCTCGCGCAGCGCCACACTTGCTCCCGCGGAATAGGCACCTGGATCAAGGAACACGGACATGATCGAGTTTCTTTTCGACTACACCACGCTTCGCCTGATCTGGTGGGTTTTGCTGGGTATCCTGCTGATCGGCTTTGCCGTGACGGACGGTTTCGACATGGGGGTAGGCACCTTGCTTCCTTTCGTTGCCAAGACCGACATCGAGCGCCGCGTCGCCATCAACACCGTCGGCCCGGTCTGGGAGGGCAACCAGGTGTGGTTCATCCTCGGCGGCGGTTCGATCTTCGCCGCCTGGCCGGCGCTTTATGCGGTGAGCTTCTCCGGCTTCTACCTGGCGATGTTCCTGGTCCTGTTCGCCCTGATCCTGCGGCCGGTCGGTTTCAAATACCGTTCCAAGCGCGACAGCCAGCGCTGGCGCAACAACTGGGATTGGGCGCTGTTCATCGGCGGCGCGGTGCCGGCCCTGATCTTCGGCGTGGCGATCGGCAATGTCCTGCAGGGTGTGCCTTTCCATTTCACCGATGATCTGCGCCCGATCTATGAAGGCAACCTTTTTGGCCTGCTCAACCCGCTGGCAATCTTCTGCGGACTGGTGTCAGTGGCGATGCTGGTCATGCATGGCGCCGCATGGCTCGCCTTCAAGGCCGACGGAGTGGTTGGCGAGCGCGCCGCATCAATCGGCCCGAAGGCTGCGCTGCTGGCCGCGGTGCTGTTCGCGCTGGGCGGCGTTTTCATCTCGCTGGGCTGGTTCGGTGGCTATGAGGTGACGAGCCCGATCGTGTGGGACGGACCGTCCAATCCGCTGCGCAAGACGGTTGCCGAAAATGCCGGCGCATGGCTGCACAATTTCCAGAACATGCCGCTGCTGTGGCTGGCGCCGTTGCTCGGCGTGCTGCTGCCGCTGGTAGTCGCGGCAGGTTTCCGCGCACGCAAGGCCGGCCTGACTTTCCTCGCCTCACAGCTTTCGATCGTCTGCATCATCGCCACGGTCGGGTTGGCGATGTTCCCGATCATCCTGCCCTCGAGCACCAATCCCGATCATTCTCTGACGGTGTTCGATGCCTCGTCCAGCCGGGCGACACTGCGCAACATGCTGTTCGCCACCGCGATCTTCCTGCCGCTCATCCTGATCTACACCGCCTGGGTCTACAGGGTGCTGTGGGGCAAGGTGAGCGAGAAGGACGTCCGCGAAGCGGATCACGCTTATTGAGGAGCAACGGTCATGTGGTATTTCGCCTGGATACTCGGCCTCGGCCTCGCTGCCACCGTCGGCATTCTCAATGCGCTGTGGTACGAACTGCGCGTCCTGCGCGACCAGCCGCAGGACCTGACGCAGAAGCAGCCCACGCCCTAGGTGGTTGCGCGATTGACAGAGACTATCGAGCGCTGGTCAGTTCGGTAGCTCCAGATTGATCAGCAGCACCGTATGCAGAAGTCAGATAGCAGACTGCCAATCGCAACGCATGCGGTCCCGGTGTTGCGATAACCAACAATATCATCGCGCGAAAATACGAAGTCCTCGGCGTCGAGAGGCGGCCAGTCGAGCCATCGGTGCTCGATCACTATGTCGCAATCTGGCAAAAGGGCAGGGTGTTTTCCGACATGCTGGACATCGCGCTTCAGGCCATACTGTCGGCATTTTCGCGATGACTGCAGCCATGCGGTGACTGCGTCGCCACCGAGGCGACGTCTTGCCAGGTCCAGGCAGCAGTACAAGAATTGCGCGCTGCACGGGAAGGCGACATGTCCGCAAACAATCTGTCCCGCAATCTGCGCCTGCTGTGTGACCGTCACGGCTCGATTGCCGAGGTGTGCCGGCGGATCGACATAAACCGCCAGCAGTTCAATCGCTACCTCAGCGGTGAAACCCGGCCGTCCGGATCGATCCTTCGCAGGATTGCCGACTTCTTTCGCGTCCCGGGAGCAGATCTTGATCTCGACGCCTCGCTATTCGCCAGGCGACACGACCGGCAGCAAGGCGCAAAGGTTGCTCCTCTGGGCTTCGGCTCCGCTGGCGAGGCGGGGCAGCTCGACCGCTATTGCCGCTACTACCACACCTATTTTCGCTGGACCAATCACCACAAGGCGATCGTGAAGGGGTTTGCCAGGATCTACCGGGATGGCGACGTCATGCGCAGCAAGGTTCTTGATCGCTACATCCAGAAAGATGAACCGATCCTCAGGAAGCCCGTCTACTACTACAAGATGAATGGACTGGTCAGCCTGGCGGGTGGTTTCCTGTACATCCTGGACAACCACAAGGGCCTGAACGAGTCCTACACGATGACCTGTCTGTATCCGAGCTATACCGATCAGGTCAGCATCCTCACAGGCATGATGATCGGCGTGTCGAGCTATCTCGACAGGCGTCCCTTTGCGTCGAACCTTGCCTATGTGGCCGTGGACCACAACGCATCGCTGATCGATGCCGTCAGGCAGTGTGGTGTCTATCCCGAAGACTCCGAACATATCCCGAAGGTTATCAGGCACCTCGTGCAGAACCGCATCAAAAGCGATCTCGGTGTGCTGATCGCCCGTGGCCTTTCCTAGAGCATTTTGTAGCCAAGCGGGATGACTTGGCGTTACAGAAATGCGGCGAAAACAAAAGCCTGGAGCGGTTCCGCGAAAAACGGAAACGCTCCAGGCTACAATGGTTGCCAGACGGCAGATCTGCGCGCTCCTGCCAGCCAGGTTTCTGATCCGACAAGCCAGCCAAGTTGCGTTGACGGTCAAACCGCCTCTGCATCCCGATCGGGAATGCGGTAACCGGTTTCCAATCAGCGGCAGACTCGGCATTCGCCAGCTGACGCTACCGCATTCGCTGACTGACGCCGGCAGCGCTCCAAAGCGAGAAGCCATGCAGCGAAATCCTGCGAAATTGACGCTCATGCGGCTCCCCTGAATAGTTTGCGCCGCAAGCTTCGGAACGGCGCTTGCCAGCCTGTGGAGCGCAGTTTGAGGGCCTCATCGTCGCAAGTCCGGGATGAGGACTTGGGACTGCGGACCAGCGCATGGCTGGCTGCCGGGGGCGACGGCTGCCCCGAGAGAAAGCGTCTGTCCGGAGCTTGAAGGAACCAATGACAAATGGAGGGAACATGAACCTGCGGTCACTGTTGCATATTGTCTCTGCGATCGTCGCCTCAACCGTGTTGACGACGGCATTTTGCGCGACCGCGCAAGCCGAAGATACCATCGCCGTGGAACAGCTGCTTGGCACCGCGCAGCCTGGAGGACTTGTCCCGAACACCGCATTTCTGCCCAGTGCCGCAGCCGGGCCGGCCAAGCACGACTTCACCGGTGCGCTGCAGCTCGAAGAAATCACCATGGGCACATCGCCGGCGAGCTTCAGAGCTCCCAAGGTCATGGGTAAGGATCCAAAGGTGTTCCCTGCCGTGAACCTGTCCTTCTTTGTGCAGAATGGCGATCTTGTCCCGGTTGACAGGGATGTCATCCGGCTCGGGTCGACCCCGGCGGGCAGCAGCTACTGGGACGTCATCGTCCAGCCCGGCCGCGTCTGGTCGGAGCCAGGTGACGGAAAATGGTCGCGGGCTTCATTCCCGTTTTCCCTGGTCCATTCGATCGAAGGCGAAACCCACAACGGGATCGCGACCTTCCTCTTCAACGGCAAGGAGGTTTCGAAACTCCGCTTCCAGATCGTGCAGCAAACGGCACCCTACTACATAGAAGACTATTTCACGGCGTGGGGTCTGGCGACCGCGCACTATGCGCCCGGCGACATCGCGCAGCTTGCAAGCCTGAAGAGCGACTACAGCCGCGAGGTTGCCGATCGGTTCCCTGTCGCGGACTGGTCGCAGCTGGAGACCAGGGTTGGCAAGGACAGGCTGGCAGATTTCGAAAGCGCCATGGTGCAGGAGGAGGTGCTGGTCAGCGGGATTGTCGTTGATGGCACCTTGTACCGCAAGCCCTGCAAGAGCGCGGCGGGTCCGTTGCCATATTGCGATACCACCGGCTTCGGTGTCTGGTCGGCCACCAAGACGCTGGCGAGCGGTGTTGCCTTGCTCCGGCTCGCGCAGAAATATGGCCCGGAAGTCTTTGCGGCCAAGGTCGTGGACTACGTCAAAATCCCGGCAGCGCACCAAGGCTGGCGCGATGTCACGTTTGCAAATCTGCTCAACATGGCAAGCGGGGTGGGCTTTGGCACCGACAAGCGCAATCCCAACGCCGCCCATGATGGATATCTCGAAGGCAATTACCCCGAATGGTATGAGGCCAAGAGTGTCGACGACAAGGTGAAGGCGCTGGCCAAGACCCCCGATTTCCCATGGGGTCCCGGGGAAGTGATGCGCTATCGCGATCAGGACCTTTTCCTGCTGGGCGTCGCGATGCAGTCGTATCTCAAAAGCAAGGATGGCAAGGGCGATCTATGGGCGATGCTGGAAGACGAGGTCTATCGGCCGATCGGCATCCACCATGCACCCACAAACCGCACGATCGAGCAGGATGGCAGCAAGGGTCAGCCGATGATGGCCTATGGCTACTATCCCACCCTTGGCGACATCGCCAAGATTGCTGATCTCTACCAGAACGGCGGGCGGTTTGGCGCCGAGCAGATCCTCTATGCGCCCATGGTCGAGAAGATGCTGGCCGGAAAGGAAGATCGGGGTTTGCCGACCGGCGACAGCAATGCCTTTGGCGCACAACGTTACTTCATGGCGCTCTGGAACGATCGTTACGACGCTTCCCCGGATTGCAAGCTGTACATACCTGCGGCGCTCGGCTGGGGCGGCAACATCGTTGCCTTGATGCCCAACGGCATGGTTGGCATCCGGCTGTCAAAGAACTGGGTCCGCAACGATGCAGTCAGCGACTACACGGGCATGGCGAACGTCGCCAATCGCCTGAAGCCGTTCTGCGGATAACCGTGGATTCCGATTGCAGACGGCTTGAGACTTCCGATCTCCTTGCAGGAGAACGCCGGCCGTCGACGCGGCCGGCGCCTGCTCTCTCGATTTTCTCCACCAATTCTCCAAGGTGGCCAGATTTTAACCACGCATTTTCTTGCGACTACCTGAGCCGGTTCTTTTGGAGTACGCAACGTAAGCCCTGACTAACCGGGGCAGATGGCCAGGGATCATCGCCCCTGGTTCAAAGTGCAGGCCAGGAGATTTTTCTTGTGGCATCTTTCGATCGCATACCTCCGCTCCAGGCTCCCCGTGCGCTTCCGGATCGGCCTTCCTGAAAGCAATGTCGTGGCCGGACGCGGTGCCGGAACGACCGCGGGTTCATCCCGGTCGCTGCCGATGGCCCCGGTGCGGGCCGGCATCCTCGCCGATCAGCTTGCTGACCTGAAAGCAGGGCTTTTCATCTCGATGCCGATCGGCATCGTGCTTGCAGCCGTGATCCTGGTCGAACAGATCCGCTCGGAGGGAGGTCTCCTGGCTTCCTTCTGGTTCGCGGCGAGCGTTGCGGTCAGCGGCGGACGCATTGCGCTCGCCCTCGGACGGTCGGACGCAAACGGAGGTGACGAGAACACTGTCCGTGCCGCGCTCGTGCGGTATGGACTGCTGGCCTTGCTGTCGGGGATCATCTGGACGCTGCCTGCCGTGCTCACGCATGGCTACACCAACCCGCACTGGCCGCTCTATCTGATCGTGCTGGCCGGCGCCTGCGCCGGATCCGTGACCTATGGTGCCGCCTACGCGCCGGCCTCCCTCAATTTCATGGTTCCGCCGCTCGTGGTGGCTGCGGGCTGCCTTGTGGCCAAAGGCGACACTGACAGCTACATCCTGGCATTCACGGTGATCCTGTTCCTCGGCGGGATGGTGAGGAGCGCCTTCATCGGTCAGTCGCGGTTCTGCGAGACGAGCCGCCTCAAACATGAAGCCAAGGCGTTCGCCGCCGAGATGCAACGGACTTCCAGGCTCGACCCGCTGACCAATCTGCTCAATCGAAGCGGATTGGAGCAGGCAGTCGGCCGGCTTGGACCGGAGGACGGTCCGTTCGTGGTCATGCTGATCGATCTGGATGGCTTCAAGTCGGTCAACGACACCTATGGCCACAGTGTTGGCGATGACCTGCTGGTGAATGTTTCGGCTACAATCGAAAGCCATGCCCCGGAAGGAGCGACAATCGCGCGTATCGGCGGCGACGAATTCGTCCTGCTTTTTTCAGCCGAAGGGCGAATTCAGACCGAGGTGTTCGCAGGCTCGATCATATCCGCAATCGCAAGCCAGGTTTCCACTTTGAATTCGGTGCGTATCGGCGCTTCGATCGGCATCTACGCGTCGGACAAACCAAATCTCACAGAAATGCTGCTTCGCGCAGACTTCGCGCTCTATGCCGCCAAACGCAGCGGCAGGAACGAATACTGCTTTTTCGACCAAGAGCTTGAGGAGGCGCTCGAGCGCAAGCATTGCATTGAACGCGATCTGCGCTCGGCCATCGAGGCGGGTGCCGTGTGCTCCTGGTTCCAGCCTGTCGTGCGGCTGGACACGAATGCGACGGTCGGTTTCGAGGCCCTCCTGCGCTGGCAGCATCCGCTGCACGGCTTCCTTTCCCCTCCCGCGGTGGTGAACGCGGCTCGCGAAACCGGTCTGCAGTCCCTGCTGACGGAGACGGTCCTGCTCAACTGCTGCTCTATGATTGAAGAGCTGATCAGGAGTGGTCGCGGTCACATGCGCGTCGCGATGAACCTGTCGCCGCGAGAACTGGAAGCGGGCAATGTCGATGACATGATCCTTGGGACGCTCGCTGCGAAGAACATCCCGGCAGCAATGCTCGAAATCGAGATCACGGAGGAAGCCCCGATCGATCGCGGCAGGGTGGACAGGAAACTCGAACGCCTGGCCGACGCGGGCATATCGATTGTGCTCGATGATTTCGGGACCGGATTTTCGACACTCCTGTCGCTGAAGGACAGCCGTATCCGCAAGATCAAGATCGACCAGAACTTCGTGCGCAATCTCTCCAAGTCCGCCGAGGATCAGGCTCTTGTCAAAGCCGTCATCGATCTTGGGCAGGCACTCGAGATCGACGTGATGGCTGAAGGCGTGGAGACCGATGAAGACCGGTTGATCCTCGTGTCCCTCGGTTGCCTGATTGCGCAGGGCTACCTTTTCTCGGCCGCCGTGCCGATGGACAAGGCCCTGGGCTTCACCCCTGAGCCCGATCGCGTGTTGCGGCTGCCACTGTTCACCAGCTGACCAATCGCGGCAGCTTCACACCTCTTGAAGCCGCATAAGCAAAATTTCCGATAATGTATAGTTCACCGCCAAAACTGCAAAGCAGGAGGCGAAGCTCGGCGGGTATTGTTTCTCGAGCAATCGCGCGCCGGCCCAAACTCAGTTTCCCGGTCTTCTTGCCGGGCAACAGAATTCAGGAGGCGCTTCCTGCAAGGCAACAAGATGACCAAGCAGACAACGGACGAAGATCACCTGGTCGTATTCTTCCTGATGCCTGAGTTCACCATGCTGGCCTTCACCTCGGCGATCGAGACGCTGCGTCTGGCAAACAGAGCGCTCGGCAGATCGGGATATCGCTGGCGGGTTGCCTCGACAGGTGGTGAAGGCGTCACAGCAAGCTGCGGCCTCTCCATCGCAGCCCAGTCGTCGATCGCCGAAGAGCGGCTGGCGCTTGGTCATCCCGACCGCGCCGACCTGGTGATCGTCTGTTCGGGCCAGAATGTCTCACGGTACTACGACAGGTCAGCGGGTGCATGGCTGCGGGAGTGCAGGCAGAGGGGTGTCGTCGTTGGCGGCGTCTGCACCGGTGCATACACGCTCGCAAAAGCCGGACTTCTCGACCACAAACGCTGCACCATCCATTGGGAGAACTACCCGCAGTTCAGCGAGGTGTTCCCGCAGGCACTGGCCAACACAAGCGTCTATGAGATCGACGGAGGCATCTACACTTGCGCCGGCGGCACCGCCACCTTCGATATGATGCTGGACGTCGTGCGCAAGGACTATGGTGACGATACAGCTTCGGCGGTGTGTGCTCAGGCCCTGATAGACCGGGTGCGGTTGCCTTCGGAGCCGCAACGGGCGCCACTCTCCGTACGCCTCAAACAATGCACGACCAGTCTGCTCAGGGCGGTTTCGCGTATGGAGAAAGCCCTGGATCAGCCGGTTGCCATAACTGCCATCGCGAGGGACCTGAACATGTCGCGCCGGCAGCTCGAGAGGCTGTTCAGGACGGAGCTGGGATCGTCCCCGGCGCAGTACTACACGAAGATGCGCATCGAACGCGCCAGGCTCCTGCTCAAACAATCTCCGATGCCGATCGTGGAAGTAGCCATAGCAAGCGGATTCACGTCCGCGTCGCATTTTTCGAAAGTCTACAAGCGTGCATTTGGCTGCTCGCCGTTGCGGACGCGGGAGCAGAACAGCGAGGCGCTTGTCGCTGCGGCCTGATCGGCCCGTCAGCTTGCATTGCCCTGCCGGCTTTGGCGTCTTCAAGCAGTCTGGCGGCCGAAAGATTTCAT
This sequence comes from Mesorhizobium sp. UC74_2, assembly GCF_042701485.1. Lineage (NCBI taxonomy): Bacteria > Pseudomonadati > Pseudomonadota > Alphaproteobacteria > Hyphomicrobiales > Phyllobacteriaceae > Mesorhizobium > Mesorhizobium sp. UC74_2. The sequence continues at coordinate 6,002,779 of NZ_CP170562.1, forward strand.
GCGCCTGCGGGTCCCGGATGGGCTCTCGCCAAAATGGGAGCGGTAGCATCGCGTGAACGCGGAAGCCGACGTGAATCCGGTCGTGACCGCGATTTCGGCGAATGAGTTCCTGGTTTCAATGACGCGGCGCCTGGCAGCATTCATGCGCAGGGCGACGTAGTGCACGTGAGGTGCCACGCCCATCGTGCGATGGAACAGTGTCTGCAGGTGCCGGGCGCTCATTCGCAATGTCGACGCCAGCTCGTCGAGTGCCATCGGCTGCTCGATCGTCTGCTCCATGATGCGGATCGCGGCTGCCACCCGAGGCTCTCCCACATGAAGATCATGGCCAGTCACGGTTTCGCTGCGCCGGTCGGACAGCGTATCGGTGTAGATGAACAGCCGGTTTACCTCCAGCGCCAGCGAGTAGCCCTGTCTGCACTTGATGAGCTCGAGCATCAGGTCAATGGTCGGCAACGAACCGCTTGTCGTCACACGCTTGCCGTCAATCACGAACCTGGAGAAACTGACATCGACTGCCGGGTGCCTGGCGGTGAAATCGTCGATGTCCTCCCAGTGCGTCGTTGCCTTGAAATGGTCGAGCAGACCGGCGCGGGCGAGCAGCCATGTTCCGGATTCGATCCCGGCGACGAAAGGCCGATGGCGGGCAGTTCGGGAAAGCTGGGAGATCAGCTGCGGCGAGGCCGCGCGCATCCAGTTGTAGCTGGCCAGCACAAACAGAGGATTGGTATCGGCATTTGGCCGAAACGCCTGACTTGCCGGTATCGGAATATGGCTGGTTGTTTCGACAGGCCCGCCATCGGGTGTCAGAATCCGCCAGCGGTATTTCTCTTCGCCGGCAATCCGGTTCGCGCCACGAAGGGGTTCAATGACGGAGGCCAGCAGGATGAGGTTGGTTTCCGGAAGCAGGAGAATATCGATGCACAGCGGATCCGTGGAATGCGAGAAAGTGTCTGGAATTGGCTTGGTTCTCGATGGATCGGCGAACATGGCGCGGCTTGTTTCCCCTGTGTGGGCGCATCCTCTGTTGGTCTTGGAACAGTCTGAAGGCGAAGCCATTTTTCAACAAGGCCGGACTGCGACATCTGCGGTCTACGCGACCCGGTCCCTTGCATGCGGGCTGCCCGGCATTTGTTTTGGCCCTTGTACCCCACTCCGAAGCCTGCTGGAGACCTCCTCCCTGGAGGATGAGGTTTCCGTCAGCATGTTCGCAGTCGGCCCAGGCCAACCGGCCGTGCTTCGCCGTCAATTGCTTGGAAGTGAAGGTGAGTCCGATGTTTTCCCGTCTTGCTCGAAGGGATCGACCGGGAAGAGGTCCTCTTGCGAGATTTCGCGCGTTTCTCCTCGCCGCACATCCCTGACGATATAGGTGTTGCTTTCCTCGGAACAGCGCGCCTCTTCAATGAGCATCGCTGTTCCATCCAGTGCCCAGACCGTCTTCTTGACAGGCCAGCATTCCTCATCTGCAAATGCAGGGACAGAGGCGGCAATCAGGGAAACTGCCGCAAGAAACATTTTCGTCATTACAACCTTTCGGTATTCAACTCTCAGCGGGTGAATCAATCCCGCTGCCAAACGACGCAACGAGTACCACCCGAATGGTGTCCCCCGGCAAGAACACAGCCACAGTTGCCAAGTGTGAGCGTTATCCCTGCGCGAGTCGGATTGTAGCCTCCGAATAGGGCACTTCCATGAATGCTGACGGCAATTGTGAGGAACAAATGACCAAAATAGGCGACAAATTCGTAAGGGTTAATTCGATGCTGCCGGCAGTCAGTGCGGCTTTTTCAGTTTCGGCCATCATCTGCACGAATTACGGATACAATGGATGGGGAGGCGTTCTCTCAATATTATCTTGTCCCCTATTTATCGTTTCGGCCAATTCATCCCGCAGTGAAAAGGTGAACATTTTTGTTTTTTCTTCGGAGAAAAATATATTTAAGTCGAGCACCGAGCAATTCAACCGGATATCGACAATTCCATTTGTCTTTCTATTTTCTTATTTTGTTCGTAAGTTTTGATCAGATCCACGAAAAAACCGACAGTTGGATATCAACGGCAAATTCTGTTGCGTTGTTCCTCTGCATTATATCAATGTTTATTGTTGTGGTTCGAGCAATAAAGATCAGGAATGATTGACGGGGGTCTGTGTCCGTGGCGGTCTTCGGAGAATCATCACCTTAGTTGGCCGAACGTGAGCCAAACTGTGCGCTACGATCACAGTGATTTCGAAATCACTGTGCGCCCGTTCCTTGAGCTCGACCATTTCTTCAAAGCCCTGTGTTGAGCCTTGAATCTAGCTCTCTCGATAACCGGAGGATCGATGTTTTGTCTTTCGGGCTCGTGCCACCAGAGCAGATGCTCGCGGGCAAAGTGGAGGGCTCGTCGCCAGACCTCTTCGGAGATGGGAAGGGTTTGCATAATGCCCTCTGCAAAACACCAAAGGGTCTATTGAGAAGCCGACAATCAACGCCAGCGATGGGGATCTGTAGTGGTGTGGAATGTGTTCTGTGCCCCTAAGGTACGTCGTCCTTCGCCGTTATCCCGCCTTCGCTCTCCAGAGTGCCAAGCCGTTTGGTGAGCGACTGGTTGAATTTCAGCCTGACGCCGACACCCTGCGATCCTTCCTCTGGCAGGAAGACCGCACCAAGTTCCTCCAATGCGGTCCTAATGGCGTTTCTCGCGGCTTCGCCTGGAACATCGATACCGCGCTCGAAGAGCGCGATGACCTCTTCGTCAATGTGTGCGTTGGTTGCTAGCTTGGATCGGCTGATTTCCACCAACGCGCGAGCGGCTTTGCATAAAGGCCCCGTGATCATCCTCACCTCCGGTTGATGGTGGAGAATAGCACGAATGCTCAAGCGCCAATCATCGCTCTCTTTAGAGTTTTCAGCGAGGAAAAGGGGAGCCATTCAGTCCTGCTCCCATGAATCTCGGCTATCCGGCGGGTCGCGCCACACCACAGACGCATAGAGTGGCCGTACTGAAAATCATTTCAGTTGCAGCATGAAATATAGATATCACCGCTAACCGTTTGATTTTGGTGATCCCGACAGGAATCGAACCTGTGACCTACAGATTAGGAATCTGCCGCTCTATCCTACTGAGCTACGGGACCACGCGGGCGAACACATAGCCGTTTCGCGCCGCTTCGCCAAGTACCGGGCGGCCAAATTGGAAGGCTCGCCCGGCAGATGATGGTTCAAGGCGCGGGATGGTCGATTATCAGGCGGCCAGCGCCTTTTCGGCGAGTTTCACCCAGTAGCTGACGCCGTGCGGAATGACCTCGTCGTTGAAATCATAGGCGGGGTGATGCAGGCCGGCGCTCTCGCCATTGCCGATGAAGATGAAAGCGCCGGGGCGCGCTTCCAGCATGTAGGAGAAATCCTCGCCACCCATCACCGGCTGGATCGCCCGCTGCACCTGGGCGTCGCCGGCCACCTCGGCGGCGATATCACCGGAAAAAACGGTCTCGTCGGGATGGTTGAAGGTGACAGGATAATTGGCGTCGTAGTCGACCTCGATCGTCGTGTCGTGGGCGGCGGCAAGCCCGGCGCAGAGCTGGCGGATGCGCTGTTCGGCCTTCCTGGCGACGTCCTTTTTCAGCGAGCGCACCGTCCCGGCGATCTCGGCGGCTTCCGGGATGACGTTGTAGGCAGCGCCGGCATGGAACTTGGTGACCGAGACGACGACCGATTCGACCGGATCGGTGTTGCGCGAGGCGATCGTCTGCAAGGCGCCGACCAGTTGGCTGGCGATGACGATCGGATCGATGGTGCCGTGCGGCATCGCCGCATGGCCGCCGCGGCCCTTGACGGTGATGGTGAATTCGGCGGTTGCCGCCATGATCGGGCCCGGACGGATGGCGAACTGGCCGACCGGCAGGCCTGGCATGTTGTGCATGCCGAACACCTTCTGGATGCCGAAACGGTCCATCATGCCGTCCTTGACCATCTCGTTGCCACCGCCGCCGCCTTCTTCGGCAGGCTGGAAGATGACGGCGACCGAGCCCGCGAAATTGCGCGTCTCGGCAAGGTATTTAGCCGCACCCAGCAGCATGGCGGTGTGGCCGTCATGGCCGCAGGCATGCATCTTGCCCGGTGTCTGCGAGGCATAAGGCTTGCCGGTGGTCTCGGTGATCGGCAGCGCGTCCATGTCAGCACGCAGGCCGACGGTGGAGCCATTGCCCTTGCCACCGCGAATGATGCCGACCACGCCGGTCTTGCCGATGCCGGTCACCACCTCGTCACAGCCGAATTCCTTGAGTTTCTCGGTGACGAAGGCCGCGGTCTCGAACACGTCGAAATTCAGTTCCGGCTTCTGGTGGATGTGACGACGCCAGCCGGCGACCTCTTCCTGCAGTTCGGCGGCGCGGTTCAGAATGGGCATAGGTCTCAAACTCGCTGTTGGTCCGGTCTCAATCCGGCGTGGACAGAATTGTGATCGCCCTATGCTTTGCCTTGGTGATGTCACATAGGCTAGATAGCAGCGCGGCATTGCGGCCAGGAGGTGGCCGAATGACGAAACCTGACGATCCGTGGGCAAATCTTACGGAGACCAGGGTGATGACGGCAAGAGCGATTTCGGAACGGATGATGAGGCCAAGGCATTTGCTCAAGATTCTGTCGGCAGGCGCGGTGTTTATGACCGCCCTCGCGGCGCAGCAGGCCCAGGCCAATCCGGCCGTGCTGTTCGACCTCGACAACGGCCGCATCCTGGAACATCAGGACGCCTTCAAGCGCTGGTATCCTGCCTCGCTGACCAAGCTGATGACCGCCTATGTCACCTTCAAGGCGATCGCGAACGGCGAAGCAGCGCTCAATTCGCCGATCCGCATGACCAAGCTGGCCAGCAGCCAGCCGCCGTCGAAGATGGGATTCAAGCCGGGCTCGGTGCTGCGGCTCGATACGGCGGTCAAGATCATGATCACCAAGTCGGCCAACGACGTCGCCATGGCGATCGGCGAGAATATCGGCGGCACGCAGGAAGACTTTGCCGCGCGCATGAATGCCACCGCCGCTCAACTCGGCATGACCGGCACGCATTTCGTCAATCCGAACGGCCTGTTCTCGCCCGACCAGTACACGACCGCGCGCGACATCGCGCTGCTGGTGACGGCGCTGCGCCGTGATTTCCCGCAATACCAGCCATGGTTCTCGATCGAAGGACTTTCGCTCGGCAAGAAGAAGATCCCGAACTACAATCTGCTGGTCGGCCGCTATCCCGGCGCCACCGGCATGAAAACCGGTTTCGTCTGTCCGTCGGGCTTCAACATGGTCGGCACGGCGACGCGCAACGGCCGCACGCTGGCCGCCGTGGTGCTGGGCGAGAAATCAGCGATCGCACGCGCCGATGCCGCCGCGAAGCTGCTTGACCAGGGTTTCGGCACGTCGATGACGACATCCGCCAGCCTTGCCTCCCTGCAGCCCTATGGCGACACGCTGGCGGTCAACGACATGCAGGAAGAAGTCTGCAAGAAACAACCGAAAGAAGCGCAGTCCGAGGCGGCTCCGGCCGCCGACGCCAAGGCGCCGAAATCGCCCTGGCGCGAAAAGCTCGTCAATCCCAGGCTGGTCGCGGTCAGCCTCGGCGGTGCGACGGGACCGGTGCCAAGGGCGATGATCGGCCGCGTCGAAGTCGCCGATACGGTTCCCGAAAGCGGCAAGGCCGCCAATGTACCGGTTCCTGTCTGGCGGCCCGACCGTCCGGCTCCAGCCTTCGTGGCTCCGGTCGCGACCGGTATGCAGGGCGATCAGCCGGTCAAGACGGCCAATTAGAGCGTTTCCGTTTTTCACGGAAACGCTTCAGCAGTGAGGCAGGCATCATGAGCGGCGCGACTTTTCCCATTCCCGTTACCGTGGTGACGGGGTTCCTGGGTGCCGGCAAGACCACGCTGCTCAATCGCCTGCTGAAAGATCCCGCGCTTACTGACACCGCCGTCATCATCAACGAATATGGCGAGGTCGCCATCGACCATCTCCTGGTCGAACAGGCCTCCGACGGCATCATCCAGCTTTCCGATGGCTGCCTGTGCTGCACGGTGCGTGGCGAGCTGGTCGATACACTGGCCGATCTCGTCGATCGCTTGCAGACCGGGCGCATCGAGAAACTGGCACGCGTCGTCATCGAAACGACCGGCCTCGCCGACCCGGCACCGGTTCTGCAATCGATCATGGCGCATCCGGTTCTGGTGCAGGCCTTCCGCCTCGACGGCGTCGTCTCGCTGGTCGATGCGGTCAATGGCGACGCGACACTCGATGCCCATGTCGAGGCACTGAAGCAGGCGGCCATGGCCGACCGGCTGGTGCTCACCAAAGCCGATCTCGCCGATGCCGGACAGGTCGCCTCGCTGACGGCGCGGCTGAAGGATATCAATCCAGGCGCCCGGCTTCTCGATGTTCAGACTGCCGGCGCCGCAGCGTTGCTCGACTGCGGCCTCTACAATCCTGCCGCCAAGGGCGCCGATGTCGCGCGCTGGCTGGGAGAGGCGGCGGAAGATCATCACCACCATGACCACGATGATCACCACGATCATGAACATCACCATGATCATGATCACCATGGGCATCGCCACGACGCGCGGGTGAGGACCTTTTCACTGGTGCATGAAGGCCCGGTGGCATTCGCGGCGATCGAGATGTTCTTCGACCTGCTGCGTTCCACGCATGGCGAGCATCTCCTGCGCATGAAGGGCGTGATCGAGTTGAAGGAAGATCCGGAACGGCCACTGGTCGTGCACGGCGTGCAGAAGCTGCTGCACCCACCGGCACGTCTGCCGGCATGGCCGGATGGCCAGCGGGGTACGCGGCTGGTGCTGATCACGCTCGATATGCCGGAAGACTATGTGCGGCGGCTGTTTTCGGCGCTGACCGATCGTCCGGCCATCGACACGCCGGATCGAGACGCCCTGACGAACAATCCGCTGGCGATTGCCGGGCTCTGAAATGTCGCAGCTTCCGGGCGCTCAAGCCGTAGAAAGCGAGAGCAATTCCACGAAAAGTGCGTAACGGTTTTCCGCCCGGAAATGCGCAAAACAGGGAGCTGAAGCGTTTCCGTAAAGGTGAAACGCTCTAAGCGCCGCGCTCGACCAGGAAGCGGTGGCCCCCCGGCATGGCTGCGGTCTCGACCAGACGGTGGCCGCTCTGGCTGCAGAAGGCAGGGATGTCGATGACGGCGAGCGGATCGGTGGTTTCCAGCCACAACAGGCCGCCGGGTTGCATGTCCGTCAGCCGTTTGCGCGCCTTCAGGACCGGCAACGGGCAGTTCAGCCCCTTGAGGTCGTAGATTGCGGCTGTCCCGGCACCGGCTTCCTGCGGCATGCCGCTCAACCGCCGAACATGCCAAGCAGTTTCTTCTTCATCTGCGACAGACGGCTCTCGTCCTCGACCGGCACCTCCGGCGCGGGTTGCACCTGAGCCGTCAAGGTCTCGGCCGGCTCGGAAGCCTTCTTCCTGGCGGCTTCCTTTGCGGCCAGGGCTTCAGCCTTGATGCGTTCCTTTTCGGCCTTGGCGAAGGCGATCGCCGCCTTCTTCTCTTCCTCGGCCTTCTTCTTGGCGGCCTGCTCGGCTTCGAGCGCCGCCATCTTGCGTCCGGCCGGGGAATCGATACGGCCCATGCGCGTGGTGGTTTCGGTCACCGAACCATCGTGGTTCATCGACGGCGGATCGATGGTGATGCGTTCACCGCGGGCGCGGCGCTTGGTCCAGTCAGAGACCAGGTTGGCTTCCTTGACCCCGGCGATCGAGGCCTTGGGCGCCGCCGGGGCGGAACTGTTCATGGCGCTGGCAAAAGCAGCGTCATAGTTCTTCTGATAGGCGCCGTAGGCGACCTTGAGCGGGTCCGGCGTGGTGCTGGTCGGGCAGGCGCCGGTCGGATTGAACTTCTGGCCGTCGGGCGCGACCTGGTTGAAGACATAACGCTTCTCGCAGACGTCGACCTTCGGCGGCACCTTGGTGATCTCGAAATTGTCGTATCCCACCTTCAGCATCTTCCAGAAATCGTAGTTCGGATCGCTGCGGTAGCGCGCCATGTTGGCAGCGGTCATGCGGAAGGGATAGGCCTGGATCTGGAATTCGGTCTGGCCGCCCTTGAAGGCGTCGCGCGCGAAAGCATAGATCTCTTCGATCTGCGGGTCGTTCATCGAATAGCAGCCTGACGACGAACAGGCGCCGTGCACCATCAGATTGGAGCCGGTGCGACCGTTGGCGCGATCATAGGTATTCGGGTAGCCGATGTTGAAGGAGAGATGATAGCCCGACTTCGGGTTCATCTGGCCGGGGCGCACCGTGTAGAAACCTTCCGGCGCCTGGCGGTCGCCCTCGGTGTATTTCGGGCCGAGCTTGCCGGAATAGCGACAGATCGGATAGCTGGCGATGATTTCGTAACGGCCGTTGGTCTTCTGCTTCCAGACCTCGACGACATTCTCTTCCTTGAAAATGCGCCCGACGATCGGTGACTCGCGATTCATGCCCTTGGCGCGCATGTCGGCCAGGATCTTTTCCGGCAACTGCTTGTTGGCACCCTGCGGTACGAAGTCGGCAACCGACTTTTCGTTACAGCCGGCCACGGCAAGAACGCTGATCATGAAGCCGGTGCGTGCAAGTTTCGCGAACATGGATGCGCTGTCGTCTTCCAATTGTACGCCACGGGCTTCAAGGCCCAGGCGTTACCCCGAACATCGATGGACCCTAAGCCCGTTAACCTTGAAATTTCCTTACTGCAAGCAGCGCCGGCAGTCTTCCCGACAAAGTGACTGAGCCGAAAGCGACGGCATTTTTGTGGCGGAAAACAGGTTCTTCGCCACATTTTGAACCATCGGGCTCCGCGCGGCCTGACGGCTGTGCTGCCGGCGATACCGTCCGTTCCGGTCAATTCGTCAGAGCGAACGCCCCATGGCGAGGTATTTCTCGCGGCGCTGCTCGCGGAAATCGGCGTTTGAGCTGGCGAAGTCCTGCATCGTCCTGGCGATCAGGTCGCCTGTGGCGCCGATCACCTTTTCGGGCTCACGATGAGCGCCGCCGAGCGGTTCGGGAATGATGGCGTCGATGATCTTGAGCTCGAGCAGGTCCTGCGCGGTGATCTTCATGTTCGTCGCCGCATCCTTCGAACGCGTGGTGTCGCGCCACAGGATGGAAGCCGCACCCTCGGGCGAAATCACCGAATAGATCGCATGCTCGAGCATGTAGACGCGGTTGGCGGTCGCAATCGCGATCGCGCCGCCCGAACCGCCTTCGCCGATGACGATCGAGATCGACGGCACTTTCAACGCAAGGCCTGCCGATGTCGAACGAGCGATCGCCTCGGCCTGGCCGCGTTCCTCGGCATCAACGCCCGGGAATGCGCCGGCGGTGTCGACCAGCGTGACCAGCGGTACCTTGAAACGGTCGGCCATTTCCATGACCCGCACCGCCTTGCGGTAACCCTCTGGGCGGACCGAGCCGAAATTGTGCTTCAGGCGGCTGGCGGTGTCGGAGCCCTTTTCCTGACCGATGACGGCGACCGATTCTCCACGGAAGCGGGCGAAACCGCAGACGATGGCCTGGTCTTCGCCGAAGCCGCGATCACCGGCCAGCGGGGTGAAATCGGTGAACAGGCCGCTGATGTAGTCGAGGCAATGCGGCCGGTCGGGGTGGCGCGCCACCTGCACCTTCTGCCATGGCGTCAACGCCTTGTAAGCCTCGCGCAGCGCTTCGCGCGCCCGCTTTTCCAGCCGCGCGATCTCGTCGGCGACATCGACGGCCTCGCCGCTCTCGGCAAGCTTCTTCAGTTCGAGGATCTTGCCCTCGAGGTCCTGAACCGGTTTTTCGAAGTCGAGATAATTGTACATTCGTGAGGGGACCGCTGCGCCGGAAAACAGATGGACAGGAAGCCGTAACGGCAGTTCCGAGCTGTGAAACGTCGCCCTCACATAGCGACACCGGGCCTAGTCGGCAAGCGGATGGTGATCGTTGACCAGCCGAACGAGCCTTTCCTCGAGAACATGGGTGTATATCTGCGTGGTCGAAATGTCGGCATGGCCGAGCAATTGCTGAACGGCGCGCAGGTCCGCGCCGTTCTGCAGGAGATGGCTGGCGAAGGCATGCCGCAGCACGTGCGGGGATATCTTCGACGCCGCGATGCCGGCGCGGGCTGCCAGGCCTTTCAGGTCGCGCGCGAAGACCTGGCGGGGCAGGTGGCCGCTGTCGGACGAGGAGGGAAACAGGAAAGCGCTTTCGGCATAGGCAGCTACCCCGGCGCGGGCGGCCAGCCATGCGGTCATGGCGAGGCGGGCCTTGGTCGAAAGCGGCACCATCCGTTCCTTGTTGCCCTTGCCGCGCACCATGAAGAAGCGGTCGTCACGCTGTGCCACCGTCACCGGCAGGCCGACAAGTTCGGAAACGCGCAATCCCGTGGCGTAGAGCACTTCCACCAGCGCATGCAGCCTGAGTGCGGCAAGGGGATCGCTGCCCGACGGCGGTTCCTTCGCTTCGGCGGCGGCGCGGTCGAGCAGGCGGCCTGCTTCGGCCTCGCCCATCGTCTTGGGCAGCGGGCGGCCTTTCTTCGGGCTGTCCAGCGTGCCGGTGGGATCGTCCTGGCGCAGGCCTTCGGCGTAGAGAAACTTGAAGAACTGGCGCAGCGCCGAAAGCTTGCGTGCCTGTGATGTCGGCGCAAAGCCCTGCGCCGCGATGCCGTCGAGATAGCCGCGGATGTCGCCCGGGGCGGCATTGGCCAGGCCGCCCCTGATGGCAGAGGCGGCATCTTCGAGATCGCGGCGATAGCTGGTCAGCGTGTTCTCGGCAGCACCCCGCTCGGCACTCATCATCTCGAGGAAGGCTTCGATGCGGGCGGCACTGCTCATGGTGCAGGCTCTTTCGCTGACTAGTTTTTCTTCGGGTTGAGCTTTTCGGCCGGGATGCGCACCGAAAGCTCGGCCTGCTTGGGCGAAACGAACATCACCAGAGCGAACATCGTGCCGTAGGCAAGGCCGGCCAGGATCGCCAGGGTCACGACGAGGCGGAACAGGGTCGGCATGGGTTCTGGTGGCGCCTTGATTCTGTGGTGTTGCCGGAAACGTCCCGTTATGGGACGGCGATTCCGCCATTTCAAGGGCAGTTCGCGACGTGCGCCGCTTGACGCAAAGGGGCTTTTCATGTCGATACGCCGGCAATGAACCCGCAAGCCGCCATTCCGCAGGACGAAAGCCGTGTCGCGCTGATCGAGCGGCTTGGTGGTCGTTCGATCGTGTTTGTCGGGCTGATGGGTGCCGGCAAGACGGCAATCGGCCGCAAGACGGCCGGAGCACTCGGGCTCACCTTCATCGACAGCGACCAGGAGATCGAGGGTGTGTCGCGCATGACCGTCCCCGAGCTTTTCGAACGTTACGGCGAGACGGAATTCCGGGCGCTCGAGCAGCGGGTCATCCTGCGCCTGCTGGAGCAAGGGCCGCAGGTGCTCTCCACCGGCGGCGGCGCTTTCATGAACGCGCAGACGCGTGAAGCGATCGCTTCACATGGCATTTCCGTGTGGCTGAAAGCCGATCTCGATCTTCTAATGGACCGAGTGTCCAAGAAGCAGAACCGCCCGCTGCTGAAGACCGCCAACCCGCGCGCCACGCTGCAGAAACTGATGGATGACCGTTATCCAACCTATGCGCTGGCCGATGTTACCGTGCCGACCCGCGACGAACGCAAGGAAGTGATCGCCGAGGAAGTGATTGCGGCACTGTGCGGTCATTTCAACATCCAGACGGCTGTTGCCGTCGGCGAGGGGCAGGCATGAGCAGGACCGTCACAGTCGAGGTCGGATTGGGTGACCGCGCCTATGACATCCTGATCGGTCCCGGCTTGCTCGGCCGTGCCGGCGAGACCGTTTCTTCCCGCCTGCCGGGCACTCGTGTGGCGATCGTTACCGACGAAAATGTCGCGGCGAGCCATCTCGAAACGCTGAAGAGCGGGCTGGAAAGCGGCGGGGTGGCCGTTGCTGCGACCGTCATGTTGCCGGCCGGTGAAAAAACCAAGAGCTTCGAGCATCTGCAGGAAGTGGTCGACGCGGTCCTGGGGGCGAAGCTGGAACGCCGCGATGCTGTTGTCGCACTGGGCGGTGGCGTGATCGGCGACCTGGCCGGCTTCGCCGCAGGCATCGTGCGGCGCGGCATGGATTTCGTGCAGGTCCCGACCTCATTGCTTGCCCAGGTCGATTCTTCGGTTGGCGGCAAAACCGGTATCAACAGCGCGCGCGGCAAGAACCTGATCGGTGTCTTCCATCAGCCGAAGCTGGTGCTCGCCGACAGCGGCGTACTGGATACACTGCCAATCCGCGAATTTCGCGCAGGCTATGCCGAACTCGCCAAATACGGTCTGATCGACCGGCCTGCCTTCTTTGCCTGGCTGGAGAAGAACTGGCAGGAGGTCTTTGACGGCGGCGATGCCCGTATCGAGGCCATCGCAGAAGCCTGCCGGGCTAAGGCCGATGTGGTGGCACGCGACGAATTCGAAACCGGCGACCGCGCGCTGCTCAATCTCGGCCACACCTTCGGTCATGCGCTGGAGGCAGCGACTGCCTATGATGGTGCCAGGCTGGTGCACGGCGAAGGTGTGTCGATCGGCATGGTGCTGGCGCATCGGTTCTCCGCGCGGCTGAACCTGGCGAGCCAGGACGACGCGGCACGTGTCGAAGCCCATCTCAAGGCAGTCGGCTTGCCGACGCGTGTCGCCGACATTCCAGGCGAACTGCCGGGCCCGGAAAAACTGTTCGACTACATCACCCAGGACAAGAAGGTGTCGCGCGGCGCATTGACCTTCATCCTGACACGCGGCATCGGCCAATCCTTCATCGCCAGGGATGTGCCGGCCTCGGAAGTGGTGGCGTTCCTGCGGGACAGCCTCGAATGAGCGAAATGGCGGGATGGATCATTGCCGCCGGGCTGGTTGCCTTGGCGTTGCTGGCCGTCCTGTTCCGCAAGCCCCTGCTTGCTTCGTTCGGCCTGCAACTGATCAGCCGGAAACGGCGACGCCTGACGCAGCAGGAGGCGCGCGCGGTGATCTCGCGGCTGCGCAGCGAAGCGAAAGCCATGAAAGAGGATCGCAACCGGGTCGAGGCGCTGCTGGCGCTGCGCGAGCTGGAAGTCTCCGACGTCATGGTCCATCGCACCAACATGCGCTCCGTCAACGCCGACAACGCGCCGGAGGCGATCGTGCGCGAAGTGCTGCAGAGCCCGCATACCAGGCTGCCATTGTGGAAGAGTTCGCTCGACAATATCGTCGGAATTCTTCACGCAAAGGATCTGCTGCGGGCGCTCAACGAAGTCGACAACGATTTTTCGAAGATCGACATCCTGAAGATCGCAGCGAAGCCCTGGTTCGTGCCGGACACGACCAGCCTTGAGGAGCAGCTCAACGCGTTCCTGCGCCGGCGCGCCCATATCGCCATCGTCGTCGACGAATATGGCGAGGTGGAAGGGTTGCTGACGCTGGAGGACATCATCGAGGAAATCGTCGGGGAAATTTCCGACGAGCACGACATCGATGTCCAGGGCGTGAAGCAGGAAGCCGACGGCTCCGTGGTGGTGGAAGGCACGGTATCGATCCGCGACCTCAACCGGGCGCTGGGGTGGACGCTGCCTGATGAGGAGGCGACGACGATCGCCGGCCTCATCATTCACGAGGCGCAGTCGATCCCGGTCGAGAAGCAGGCTTTCACCTTCCACGGCAAGCGCTTCCTGGTGATGAAGCGCGACAAGAACCGCATCGCACGGATCAGGATCAGGCCGGCGTCCGTAGAGATACAGCAGCAAGAGGCTCCGAAGCTGCAGTAGCCCTTGGCCAGAACAGGCGCGCGACAAGGCATGCCGCGAAAGCACCGAGACATTGCGCAATGATCCAGCCGGCGACATCCTCGAGCCGGATGCCCGCCGCGGTCGCGGTGAAGGCGCGGGCAAGTGTCATGGCAGGATTGGCGAAGGAAGACGACGCGGTGAACCAGTAGGCGGCGGCGATATAGAGGCCGACCGCTGCGGCAGTCGCTGCGGGCTTGCGGGCAGCGCAGCCGAGCACGACCAGCAGCAGGCCGAATGTCGCCACCGCTTCCGAAAGCCATAGGCCGAAGCTGTCGCGTGTCGTCGCCGAGAACTGTAACACGGGCTGTTCGAACATCGCATGTGCCACCCAGATGCCGATGATCGCGCCGATGATCTGGGCAGCGCAATAAGGAAGGCATTCGCGCCAGGCGAAGTCGCCGGTGGCGGCAAGTCCGAAGCTGACGACAGGGTTGATGTGCGCGCCCGACACCGGTCCGAAGGCGGAAATCAGCACAAACAGCATGCCGCCGGTAGAGGTCGACGTGACAAAGAGCGCAAAGGCCGGATTGGCGGGTGCCAATGTCGTGCCCATGATGGTCGAGCCGATGACCGTGGCGAGCAGCAGCGCCGTCGCCAGCGTCTCCGCTGCCAGTCGCGTGTGAAATGGCATGTCGCTGATCTCCCCCAGCCTGGAAGTTTCCCAAGCGGAAGGCAGGGCGTCTACTCTCGGCGGCAGCAGAAGTGTTTCAAGTTTTGGACTACCAGCGCGTCTTTTCGCCGGGGGCTGCCGGCTCGATCGCCAGGGCGTGCAGGCCAGCTTTCAACTCGTCGGCCAGCAGGGCATTGACGGCACGATGGCGCTCGATGCGGCTCATGCCGGAAAAGGCAGGCGAGACGATGCGGATGCGGAAATGTGTCTCGCCGGTTCCGTCGAAGGTGGCATGATGATCGCTCTCGGCGTGATGATGGCCGGCATGAAGGTGGCTTTCGTTGACAATGGCCAGTCTTTCGGGCGCAAAAGCTTCAGTCAGCTTTTTTTCCATCGCCGTCTGCATGGACATTGTCGTTCTCCTTCACCACATAGGCTTGATCGCCAACAATTTTCGTCGCCGGCCGGCAGTCGTTCGCCCCGTTTAAGCCGCGATTCAGCGGTTAGGGCGATCATCGCCGAAATGTCAATTCTTGTATCGTCGGGCGAACAGCCCATAAATGGGGTCAGATGAAGCCCTATCCAAAATATTTCGAAAAACTCCGCATTCGCCCGGAAAAGGACGCGGAGCTGAAGTCGCGCGCACCGATCTGCCAGTGGGATGGCTGCAAGGAACCGGGTACGCATCGTGCGCCTGTGGGGCGCATGGCCGAAGGCCAGTATTTCAAATTCTGCTTCGACCACGTGCGCGAGTACAACAAAGGCTTCAATTATTTTTCGGGCGTTCCCGATTCCGAGATCGCGCGTTTCCAGAAGGAAGCGGCGACCGGGCATCGCCCGACATGGACCATGGGCACCAATGGCGGCACCCATACCGCGCCCGATTTCGCGAAGCAGCGTTCCGGCCGCGCCGGCTACTACAATCGCATGCGCGACCCCTACAACCTGTTCAATGAGCCGCGAGACCACGGCGCCCCGCGCGAACGCAAGGCGAAGCCACTTGAGGCCAAGGCGCTGGAAACGCTTGGCCTTGACACAAAGGCGACTGGCCAAGAGATCAAGGCGCGGTATAAGGAACTCGTGAAGCGCCACCATCCGGATGCGAATGGCGGCGACAGAGGTTCGGAAGACCGGTTCCGCGATGTGCTGCAAGCCTATCGCGTGCTCAAGCAGGCAGGCCTGTGTTGAGCTCAAGCTGAGCTGAGGTCGTGCCTTTTTCCAACTATCCTCGGGTTGGAAAAGGTTTTATGACCGCCCCGAACAATTTGGGTTGCCGGCGAAGCGCAACGCTTCGCCCGTGGAGACGTTGAGACGCATGAACAAGGTCGATCGCGATATCGCCAACCTGCCCGACACGACGGTGTCGGTGAAGGAAAAATTCGGCTTCGAATCCAAGATGGTCGTGCCAGCCTATTCGGTGGCCACGGAGCATGTTCCGGATGTCGACCCGGACTATCTGTTCGACCAGCACACCACCATGGCGATCCTCGCCGGCTTTGCCTACAACCGTCGCGTCATGGTGTCGGGTTATCACGGCACCGGCAAGTCGACGCACATCGAGCAGGTTGCCGCCCGCCTCAACTGGCCCTGCGTGCGCGTCAACCTCGACAGCCATGTCAGCCGTATCGATCTCGTCGGCAAGGACGCGATCGTCGTCAAGGAAGGCATGCAGGTCACTGAATTCCGCGACGGCATCCTGCCATGGGCCTACCAGCACAATGTCGCGCTCTGCTTCGACGAATACGATGCCGGGCGGCCGGACGTGATGTTCGTCATCCAGCGCGTGCTGGAAAGCTCGGGCCGTCTGACCCTGCTCGACCAGAGCCGCGTCATCCGCCCGCATCCGGCCTTCCGCCTGTTCGCCACCGCCAACACGGTCGGCCTCGGCGATACCACCGGCCTCTATCACGGCACGCAGCAGATCAACCAGGCGCAGATGGACCGCTGGTCGATCGTGACCACGCTGAACTACCTGCCGCACGACAACGAAGTCGCCATCGTGCTGGCCAAGGCCAAGCATTACAAGAACGACAAGGGCAAGGATATCGTCAACAAGATGGTGCGGGTCGCCGACATGACGCGTTCGGCCTTCATCAATGGCGACCTGTCGACCGTGATGAGCCCGCGCACGGTGATCACCTGGGCCGAAAATGCCGAGATCTTCGGCAATGTCGGCATGGCGTTCCGGTTGACCTTCCTGAACAAGTGCGACGAGCTCGAGCGTTCGGTGGTGGCCGAGTTCTATCAGCGTGCGTTCGGTGAGGATCTCCCGGAGAGCTCCGCCAACGTGGTGCTCGGCTAAGCAGGAAGTTCCATGGCCGGCCCCGGCGACAACACGCGCAACAAGCCGAAGAACGGCTCGGACACGGATGCCTTCAAGCGTGCCGTGACCGTGTGCATGCGTGCCATCTCCGGCGACAAGGAGATGGAAGTCGGCTTCGCCAAGGAGCGACCGGCGCTGGCCGGCAGCCGCGCCCGCCTGCCGGAATTGCCGAAGAAGGCTTCAGCCGTCGACATCGCGGTGACCCGCGGCCTCGGCGATTCCATGGCGTTGAAACGCGCCTGCCACGATGCCCGCATCCACACCAAGCTGGCCCCGGAAGGCAAGCAGGCGCGCGCCATTTTCGATGCGGTCGAGCAGGCCCGCGTCGAGGCGATCGGTTCGCGCATGATGGCCGGCGTTGCCGACAACATCGGCACGATGCTGGAGGACAAATACGCGAAGGCCAATCTGGCCGACGTGCGCGATCGTGCCGATGCGCCGCTCGAGGAAGCGCTGGCGCTGATGGTCCGCGAAAAGCTGACCGGACGCGCGGTGCCGAAGAGCGGCGAACGCATGGTCGATCTCTGGCGGCCATGGGTCGAGGACAAGGCCGGCGCCGATCTCGACGGACTGGCCGGAAAGCTGGAAGACCAGCAGGCCTTCGCCCGTGTCGTGCGCGAGATGCTCGCTTCCATGGAAATGGCCGAGGAACTCGGCGACGACCAGGAAACCGAAGATACCGAGGACGACAACGAGAACCAGCCGCAAGGCGAAGAGCAGAGCGAGGAAGGCGGCGAGGACGATTCCGGTTCCGACCAGTCGCAGGCCGAGGACGCCGACGCTTCCGACGATGACGAGGACTCCGCCGAGGCCGAGGCCACGGACGCCACTTCGCAGGACCTGTCCGATGAAGAGGAAGCCGACGCCGAGACCCCGGGCGAAGCCAAGCGCAACGACAACCCCTTTGCCACGATCTCGAAGGATGTCGACTACAAGGTTTTCACCACCGCCTTCGACGAGACGGTGGGAGCGGAGGAACTGTGCGACGAGGAGGAACTCGACCGCCTGCGCGCCTTCCTCGACAAGCAGCTTGCCAATCTGCAGGGCGTGGTCGGCCGTTTGGCCAACCGGCTGCAGCGCCGCCTGATGGCGCAGCAGAACCGCTCGTGGGACTTCGACCTCGAAGAGGGCTATCTCGATCCGGCGCGTCTGGTGCGCGTCGTCATCGATCCGATGCAGCCGCTCTCCTTCAAGCAGGAGCGTGACACCAAGTTCCGTGACACGGTTGTCTCGCTGGTGCTCGACAATTCCGGCTCGATGCGCGGCCGGCCGATTACGGTTGCGGCGACCTGCGCGGACATCCTGGCGCGCACGCTGGAGCGTTGCGGCGTTTCGGTGGAGATCCTGGGCTTCACGACGCGCGCCTGGAAGGGCGGGCAGGCGCGCGAGAAGTGGCTGAAGGACGGCAAGCCGCCGGCGCCCGGCCGCCTCAACGACCTGCGCCACATCGTCTACAAGTCCGCCGATGCGCCGTGGCGGCGCGCCCGGCGCAATCTCGGCCTGATGATGCGCGAGGGCCTGCTCAAGGAGAACATCGACGGCGAGGCGCTGTTGTGGGCTCACAACCGGCTGATCGCCCGGCCAGAGCAGCGCAAGATCCTGATGATGATCTCGGACGGCGCGCCGGTCGACGATTCCACGCTTTCGGTCAATCCGGGCAACTACCTCGAGCGGCATCTGCGCGCCGTGATCGAACTGATCGAAGATCGTTCGCCGGTGGAGTTGCTGGCCATCGGCATCGGCCATGACGTCACGCGCTATTATCGCCGGGCCGTCACCATCGTCGATGCCGAGGAGCTGGCCGGTGCCATGACCGAGCAGCTTGCCTCGCTGTTCGGCGAGGAGACCGCGCGCGACATGCGCCGCGGCGGCTTCAGGCGCGCTTCGTGAGCCGTTCGAGGCGGCTAGGATGGCTGCGGCTCTCTTCTTTCCTCGTCGCCGGCTTCCTTGCCACCTCAACTGGTTTCGCGGCCGGGCGACAGGCCGTCGAACCGGTCGAGATCAGCGTGCGGCAGATCACCCAGTTCCATATCGGCCGGGATGAGAGGAAATTCGGGCCGCTGGAATTTGTTGGCGGGCTGGAAATGACCGGCTCATCGCGCGATTTCGGCGCCCTGTCGGCTTTCCGGTTCCTCACCCCGGGCAGTGATTTCATCGGCGTGACCGACACCGGTTTCTGGTATTTCGGTTCCATTGCACGCATGGCGCAAGGCCAGCCTTTTGCCATCTTCAACTTCACCATGCAGCAGATGGTGGACGACGCCGGGCAGCCGATCGACAGGAAATGGGAGGTCGACGCCGAAGGCCTGAACGTCAAGGACGGCATCGCAACCGTCGGCTTCGAGCGCAACCATCGTGTCGCGCAGTTCAAGATCGACCCGGCTGGCATGAAAGCGCCGTTCAAGCTGCTCGACTTCCTCATCCCGGCAAACGAACTGCGCAGGAACCGCGGCTTCGAGACCGTGACACGCGCGCCGGCCGATGGGCCGCTGGAAGGCGCTCTGGTGGTGGTGTCTGAAAAGAGCCTGGACAAGGATGGCAACATCTATGCGGCCATCATCGAAGGGCCGGGCAAGGGCATCTTCACGGTTCGTCGCAACGGCGAGTTCGACATCACCGATGGCGCATTTCTTCCTGGTGGCGATCTGCTGCTTCTCGAGCGATCCTTCTCAATGGCCGGGGGTGTCAAGATGCGGTTGCGTCGTATCGGCGGGACCGAGATCGCCAAAGGCAACGTCGCCGATGGTTCGGTTCTGCTGGAGGCCGACATGGCCTACCAGATCGATAACATGGAAGGCATGGATGTCTGGCGGCGCGACGACGGCAAGCTGATCGTCTCGCTTGTCTCCGACGACAATCATTCGATCCTGCAGCGCAACCTCTATCTGGAATTCATCCTCAACGAGGATTGAGAGCACGCTGGCGCCGGTGCTTGAGCAATTCCAGGAAAAGTGCGTAGCGGTTTTCCGCCCGGAATTGCGTAAAAATAAACTTAGAGCGTTTCCGCGTTTCCGTTAAGAACGGAAACGCTCTAGGCTAGGGATCGCGCACGCTTCGAGGCCAGCCGATGCCCTCAAATGTCACAGACCTGATCGATCGTTATTGCGCCGTCTGGAATGAAGCCGACGATGCACGTCGTGCGACGCTTCTGCACGCGGTCTGGGCCAAGGACGCCACCTACACCGATCCGCGCGCGGCCACGACCGGCGCTGAAGAGCTGCTCGCTCATATCGTCAGGATCAGAGCGAGCCGTCCCGGCGCACGGATTGAGCGTACCACCGCTGTCGACATCCATCACGGCATCGCGCGTTTCGGCTGGCGCGTGGTTGAAGCCGACGGCACGGAACTGCCGGAAGGTCTCGACATTGCCGTTTTCAGTTCTGACGGCAGCCACATCGAGAGCATCATCGGCTTCTTCGGACCATTGCAGTCTCCCAAGTGATCCAGCGTCCATCGTTTCGCTCTGGTGGCTCGACAGCCTTGCTCAGGCTTTCTTGAGCTCGAGGCGCATGACGGTCTCGTCGCCCAGGATCTGGCCGGTCTCCCGAAACCCTTCCTGTCGATAAAAGGCGGCAGCGGAGCGGTTCTCCTTAACGACACCGAGGTAGATGGCGTCGCAACCGGGAATGGCGGCCATCCTTTCGACCACGGCACGCAAGCCGGCGCGGCCGTAACCGCGCTTCTGGAAGCGCTCGTCGATCATCAGGCGGTAGATCCACCAGTTTCCGTCGTCTGCGTCGAGCGTGTACATGGCGAAGCCGACCGGCTGGTCGTTCACGAAGATTCCGAGCGGCACGCAGGCTGGATTCTCGTCGGCTTCTTCCAGGGATTCAGCGTTCGTTGCGACGAAGTCGGACTGCTCATCAGCGACATGGAGAGCAACAACGGCTTCCCGCTCGGTTTCGCCGAGCGTTTTCAAAACAACAGTCATTTGGCTTGGGTCCGTCAGTTGGGGATGGTCAATCAAAGACTGGGCGGAAAAAAGAGCGCTCGTAGCTCAGGAAGCACTGGGTCTCCTCGTAGTAACGCATGGCCGCCTGACATTCTGGATCCTCCGCGGCCTTTGTCCGGTACTCCTCATAGGTTGCAAGGCTTGGGAAGGTGAACAAGGCGAGCGCAACATTGCTCGCCCCTTCGGAGGGCATGAAATAGCCGTGGTGGGTGCCGCCGAACTTTTCGACAAGCGGGATCCACAGCCGGCCGTAATGTTCGAATTCCTTCAGGCGCGCGGGGTTGAGAATGTAGCGCAGGTAACAGGTGACCATGATTTCTCCGGCAGTCTGTTGAGAGCGGAGAAAAACACCGGCGCCGACCGCCCGGTAGGGCCAGCGACTTCTTTGCAATGTGCAGCGCCTGGAGTGGTTCCGTTTTTCATGGAAACACGGAAACGCTCCACCTTTGCTCTTGCGCAATTCCGGACGGAAAACCGTTACACACTTTTCCTGGGATTGCCCAAGTGTGGTTTGACGGCGAGCCAGATGGTATGCTTGGCGCCGCGTTTGCCGTGCGCGCGCACGGTGACCGCCTCGGCGATGAAGCCGCTCTGCTGCAAGCGGCGAGTGAAGCCGCGATCCGGTCCGCACGACCAGACAGCCAGGACGCCTCCTGCCGTCAGCGCGTTGTGGGCAGCCTTCAGGCCGGTGAAGCCGTAGAGCGTGTCGTTGCTGTCCTGCGTCAACCCTTCGGGCCCGTTGTCGACGTCGAGAAGGATAGCGTCGAATTCGCGGCGAGCGGCATCGATCGCGGCGGTGACATCGCCTTGGCTGATGGCGACACGCGCATCCTCGAGACAGCCGTTGAAGATTGCGGTCATCGGGCCGCGTGCCCAGGCGATCACCGCCGGCACCAGCTCGGCGACGGTGACCCTTGCATCGCTGCCGAGTTCGGCAAGTGCGGCGCGCAGGGTGAAACCCATGCCGAGCCCGCCGATCAGGACGTTGATGCGATCGCGCCTGCCGAGTTTCTCCAGCGAAAGCCGGGCGAGCGCTTCCTCAGAGCCGCTGAGACGGCTGTTCATCAGCTCGTTGGAGCCGAGCATGATCGAGAATTCGCTTCCGCGCCGCTTCAGCCGCAGCTCCTGCTTGCCGTCAGGCGTCCTGGCGGCGTCGAGCTGCTCCCAGGGGATCAAGGCTGGACCGTTGCCGGCTGGCCCCAACGCGCTGCGATCAGGCGGTAGGGAATCAACGCGAAGACCGCGATGATGAGCTTCACCGACAGGTCGCCCAGCGCCCAGGACAGCCAGCGCATGGTTTCCATCGGAAAGATGCCGAGCAACGGCGCATTCTCCAATGCGAAAGCATCGTCAGGGCCGATAAAGGCGAAGGTAGCGGAAAAGGCGATCGAGAAGAAAATCAGCGTGTCGAACACCGAACCGACCAGCGTTCCGAAGATCGGAGCACGCCACCAGCTCTGGCGGCGCAACCAGTTGAACACCGTGACATCAAGAAGCTGGGCGGTCAGGAAGGCAGCACCGGAAGCGCAGGCGATGCGCACCAGGCGGGCAGCCGCCGTGTCGAATTCGATCAGCCCGGCGCGGAACAGCAGCGGCGGCGCGACGATGGAGCAGATCACGGCGGCCATGAAGCCGACGAAGACGATCCGGCGTGCCACAGACGGCCCGTAGCGGCGGTTGGCGAGATCGGTGACGAGGAAGGCGAACGGATAGGTGAAGGCGCCCCAGGTCAGGATATCGGCCAGCGACAACGCGCCGACCTGTCCCTGCATCGGAAACTGAACGAGGATGTTCGAGGCCACGACGACAAGCGCCATGGCGACCACAAAGGGCAAGTAGCGCGAAAGGAAACGCATTTTTTTATCCTGGGTAATGGAACCAGCGGAGCGCCTGGCCGGGACGGGCGGCGCATCCATCATTCGAGCATCGGATGTTCAAGCTATGCGCCAGCCAATCCGATGCTCAGGCGGTCGTCCCCCGCCCGAAATCAATCAGGCAGCGATCTCGCCGGCAGTCTTCTTGGCGATCTGCTTCTTCAGCAGGCGAGCGCGCTGCGACAGTTCCTTCACGTCGGCCTTGGCCAGGAAGGCGTCGAGGCCACCGCGGTGCTCGACCGAACGCAGTGCGTTGGCCGAAATGCGCAGGCGCACGTTCTGGTTCAGCGCTTCCGAGATCAGCGTGACATTGACCAGGTTCGGCAGGAAGCGACGACGGGTCTTGTTGTTGGCGTGGCTCACATTGTTGCCGGTCTGGACGGCTTTGCCGGTGAGTTCGCAAGCGCGGGACATTTTTGCTACCTTCAGTTCATACCGGCCAAACCTTCGAGCCACGCCAGATGGCGCGCGATGCTCTCGGCGGCCTTAAGGAAAAAGTTGGCGTTCCATAGTGCCATTTCGTGGGGGCGTCAAGCGTTGTTCGGCTTAGCAATCCGCCAACCAGCCGATGCAAGCTTCGATATCACCGGCATATGGCTATGCTTTTGCGCGCCGGTGGTCGAGCCTTACTTCACTGAATGCGGAATCGGCGATACCGCTGCACAGGTCGAACCATTCGCAGCCATGGCAAGCCTGTCGTGTGGTTCCGGCATGAAACGCCTCGCGCATGCGCTTTATCGTCGATGCATCGAGGGAAAAACGCTCGCCAACGCAGATCGGGCGACCGATCAAAGTCTCGACCGCATCGGCGGCAAGCTGATCGCGTTCAGGCACGGTGTCGCGGAAACAATGAGGGTCTGAGTCGGCCAGCAGCGGTTGGCAGATATCGTCAGGACCGGCGACGAGGAGCATGTCCTCGCCGCGGTTCAGTCGTTGCACCACCTTGTCATAGCCCTTGGTGAAGGCCTCGCTGTAGCCCTTGCCGACATAGGTCAGCATGCACAGCAGGTGGTGGCCGCGGATGCGGACGGTCACGTCAGCCCCGCAAAGAAGGTTTCAGAGCGAGATCTTGCCGCGGCGTACGGCTTCGATGGTCGCGGTCGCCAGGACGGCCTTCAGGATGCCGCCGAGCACGAACGGGGCGAAACCGAAGGTGTAGGCCTTTTCGGCACCGATCATGCCGGCCAGCACCAGCGTGCCGAAAACCAGGATGAAGGCGTTGCCCGCCAGCATCGCGACGACGTTGCGAACCAGACGGCCTTCGGCGGTCCAGCCACGCTCGGCCAGCCAGCCGACAAAAGCGGCGGCGATCGGGAAGGCGGCGAGGTAACCGGCGGTCGGGCCGGCAAAATAGGCGAGGCCACCGGCGCCGCCAGCGAGAACCGGGAAGCCGACGGCAGCTTCACCCAGCCAGGCGAGAACCGTGACGAGGCCGAGACGCCAGCCGAAAAGCGCGCCGACCAGCGTGACGGCGAACGTCTGCATGGTCATCGGCACCGGGAACATCGGCACCTCGATCCAGGAGGAGGCGGCGAGGAACAGCGTGCCGAGGAAGACGGCGGTTGCCTGGACGGCAACCGAACGGCCGGCGAGGCGCAAGGGGACGAAAGTGGTGGAAGTCGCGGCGGGAGCGTTCATCGGGCCTCTCCGGTCAAATTTTGGTTCGCCGGCTCTGCGGCATTTTGCAGGATGCATATTTCACAGGCTGATGGTGCAACGCAACAGCATTTGCGGCGTTGAGGGACAAGCCATGCTCGAGATCATCAAATGCCTTGACGGCGTCCCCATATATTCGCCGGATTTGCCCGCTTGAGAAGCTGTCAGAGCATGATCCCGAAAAGGTGCGGACTTCTCGGACGAGGATCATGCGGCAAGACAAAGAGACGGAGCGTTTCCGCGTTTCCGTGAAAAGACGGAAACGCTCCACGGAGATCCAGGCTGTTTCAGCCAACACTGAAAGGACCGACGTTTCGATGCCGCGCCCGACCCTTGTCCTTGCAGCCCTGCTTGCCGGCACAACCATGGCGACCTCCGCGGCGCCTGCCGCGGAAGCTTTCCACGGCGAATACACGATTTCCTTTCTCGGCATCACCGTGGCCCGATCAAGCTTCGACAGCCGCTACGAGGGCGACAAGTATACCATAGACGGCAGCGCCTCGGCGGCCGGACTGGCGCTGATCTTCGACGACACGACTGGCACGTTGACGGCATCCGGCCGCTTTTCGCGCGCCGGCATCCAGCCGCAGGCTTTCCGCGCGGACTATACCTCGGGCAAGAAAGTCTCGATGGTCGACATCCGCTTTTCCGCCGGCGCGGTATCGTCTTCCAAGGTACTGCCACCCCCCAAGCCACGCGGCGACGACTGGCTACCGCTCGATGCCGGGGACCTGAAGGGCGTCGCCGATCCGATCGGTGCTACTGTCATCCGTGCCGGCAGCCTCGATGAGGTCTGCGGCCGCACGGTGAAGATGTATGATGGCGAGATGCGCGCCAATCTGGTGCTGACGCCAGTCAGCAAGGGGAAAATGGCGGTGAAGGGCTATCAGGGCCCGACCGTGACCTGCCTGATGACGTTTCAGCCGGTGTCCGGCTATGCGCAGCGGCGCAAGGCGTTGAAGTTCCTGCGGGACCGTTCGAAGATCATGGTGACGTTTGCGCCGCTCGGCCAAACCGGGATATATGCGCCAATCCATGCCACGGTCGGCACGGAAATCGGCACGATCACCGTCAAGGCGCGACGGTTCGAGGCAAAGAGCTAGGCGCACGAAGATGCGCCATCGGAGGGGGCATGGCGCGCGCGACATTGATAGGCTTCTCGGCAGTGGCGATGTGGGCCTTGCTGGCTCTGCTAACCGATGCTTCCGGCACGATGCCGCCCTTCCAGCTTTCGGCAGTCACCTTCGCCATCGGCACCTGTGTCGGCCTCGCGGCCAGGCTGTTCATGCCGGCTGCCAAACCGGAGCCGATCCCGGCGATCGTGTGGGTGATCGGCATCGGCGGCTTGTTCGGTTACCATTTCTTCTACTTCACGGCGCTGCGCAACGCGCCGGCGGTCGAGGCGAGCCTGATCGCCTATCTGTGGCCGCTGCTCATCGTGCTGGGCTCGGCGCTGATGCCGGGTGAGAGGCTTGCCTGGAACCATGTCGCCGGCGCATTGCTCGGCCTGGCAGGCACCTTCCTGATTGTCACAAAGGGTGGCGGATTGGCCTTCGATCCCCGCTATGGCTTCGGTTATGCAATGGCTGCGGTGTGCGCGGTATTGTGGTCGTCCTATTCGCTTCTGTCGCGGCGCTTTCCATCGGTGCCAACCACCATCGTCACCTGGTTCTGCCTGGCGACATCGGTGCTCTCCCTGGTCTGCCACCTGCTGCTTGAGCAGACCGTATGGCCCGCAAATGCCGGCCAGTGGCTGGCCGTAATGGGTCTCGGCCTGATGCCGGTGGGGGCTGCCTTCTACGCCTGGGACATCGGCGTGAAGCGCGGCAACATCCAGGTGCTGGGGGCGGCGAGCTATGCGGCGCCGCTCCTGTCCACGCTGGTGCTGATCGTCGCCGGTTTTGCGGAACCCAGCCTGCGCATCCTTGCCGCCTGCGTGCTCATCACCGGTGGCGCCGTGCTGGCGGCGAAATCGTTGTTGTTCGGCAAGCGTCAGGCGGTCGAGAATGGAGCCGGCGCATGATGCCCTTTCCCGGTGGCATCGAAGCGACACCGAACGGCACGCTGATCTTCTCGATCGTGGCAGCGGTGCTTTATGCCTTCGTCCTCGACGGCGCGCCGTCGTGGAAACGTTCGGCTGCAAAGACACTTGCGACCGCGTTGCTCGCCGTGCTCGCCTACCTGCAAGGCGGTCCAGCGCTGCTTGTCGCCGCGCTGGCGCTTAGTGCGCTCGGCGACGCATTCCTGTCGCAAGCCGGTGACAGGGCCTTTCTCGGCGGACTGGGCAGTTTCCTCGCTGCCCATCTTGCCTATGTCGCGCTGTTCGCCGTCGCCGGCGATGGGTTGTCGGCGCTGACCGGAGCACCCTGGCACATCGTGGCAGCCCTGATCATGGCTGTTTTCGCGCTCGGCATGCTGCGCCTGCTGTGGCCGCATATCGGTTCGGACCTCAAAGTCCCGGTTGCTGTGTATGTCACCGCCATCTTCGCCATGGGCGTGACCGCGCTGACCACCAACAACGCGCTTGTCATCGCAGGCGCGGTCCTGTTCATGGCTTCGGACGCGCTTCTGGCGATCGAAAAGTTCCTGGCCGAGGCGGTGGAGCGGCATCGGGTCTGGATGCGCTATGCGGTATGGGGGCTCTACTACCTGGCGCAACTGGCGATCACGCTGGGCTTTCTTCTCGCAACCTAGCTCTCGAAAATCGTCATCGATTTTTCGGCAGGAAGGACGTGCTAGGAGGGCCGCCAGCCGGGCGCTGCCATTTCGAATGCGCCGAAATTGAAGCCCGGCGCAACGGTGCATCCAACGAGTGTCCAGTCGCCAAGGCTCGCCGCGGTCTGCCACCAGCCTGCCGGCACGACAATCTGCGGCCGTTGGCTGGCGACAAGGTCGACGCCCAGCACATGCCG
The DNA here is from genome assembly GCF_042701485.1 of Mesorhizobium sp. UC74_2. NCBI lineage: Bacteria > Pseudomonadati > Pseudomonadota > Alphaproteobacteria > Hyphomicrobiales > Phyllobacteriaceae > Mesorhizobium > Mesorhizobium sp. UC74_2. The sequence goes on from NZ_CP170562.1 coordinate 6,029,919, forward strand.
GGTCACGCCGTGGCCCTCACGATGCAACGAGAGTTCCAGCGGAGCGCCGGCGTGATAGTGCCAGATTTCGGAAGCATCCTTGACCCGGTGCCAGACCGAGACCTGGCCGCGTTCGAGCAGGAAATAGATCGCCGTCGAAAAGCCACGTCCGCCTTGCGGCGCGTCACGAAAGGTCTCGACGTACCATCCACCTTCCGGGTGCGGCTGCATGTCGAGCGCCGCGACGATTTCCGCCGGCGTCATGGTCAGAACACGTCCTTGCGCTTGCGGATTTCGGCGAAGACCTCGGCGTCGCTGGCTTTTTCCATGCCGAGATGGCGGCGGATCGCCGGGTCGTGCCAGCGCAGGAACGGGTTGGTGGAGAGTTCCTCGCCGATCGTCGTCGGCAAGGTCGGCTTGTCCGTGGCGCGCAGTTTTTCGATTCTGGTGGCGCGCTCCTTCAGGGCCGAGTTGGTGGGGTCCACCGTCAGTGCGAAACGCGCATTGGACAAGGTGTATTCGTGGCCGCAATAGACCTTTGTGTCGGCGGGGAGTGCAGCGAGCTTCTTCAGCGATTCGAACATCACCGCGGCGGGCGCCTCGAACAGTCGGCCACAGCCGAGCGCAAACAGCGTGTCGGCGGTGAAAACGACGCTGGATTGCGGAAAATAATAAGAAACATGGCCGGCGGTATGACCAGGAGTGAAGATCACTTCGACCGTCTCTTCGCCCAGGTTGAAGCGATCGCCGCCTTTCACGGTGCGGTCGATGCCGGGGATCTTGGTCTTCTCGGCCTCCGGCCCGACAATCTCAAGATTGTAGCGCTGCTTCAGCGTCAGGTTAGCCTCGACGTGGTCGGTGTGGTGATGGGTGGTCAGGATGGTTTTCGGTGTCCAGCCGGTGCGTTTCATGGCGGCTGAGATGGAGGCTTCCTCCGGCGCGTCGACGAGAGCCACCGCGCCGCTTTTCGGCTCGCGCAGCAGAACGCCGAAATTATCCTGGCGGCACATGAACTGTTCGATTTCGATCGCCATCGCCGGTCTCCTCTGTCGCCCGCACAGATAGGGTGATCGGCCGTTCCTGTCACCCTCTAATGCATGTCGCGATCTTTCACATTCGCTCCTTGCGCAGAAGGTTCTTCATCTCCCGCATGTCGTTATCGCAAAACCGCCGCGCACTTTTGCGCGACATGCTTTAAAGATGCCGACGCGACCCTACTTGTCGGGAGATACGGTCATCAGCACCGCTGTTTGTTGACACCAGCCTTCCCGCAGATACGGTCCAGCCCATGCATTCGGATATTGTCGACCTGCGCTCCTTCTATGCCTCGCCGCTCGGACAATTGGCCGAGCGTTCGATCACCATGGCACTCTCGTCGATCTGGGCCTCCGTTCCCAATGAAAGGCTGGTCGGATTGGGCTATGCGCTGCCCTGGCTGGAGCGTTTCGGCACCGATGCGGAGCGGGCGCTCGCCTTCATGCCGGCCACGCAAGGTGCGGTAATCTGGCCACCTGCCGGCCCGTCGGCAACCGCCCTGGTCTTCGACGAGGAACTGCCGCTGGTCGATTCTTCCATCGACCGCATGCTGCTGATCCATTCCCTGGAGCATACGGAAAATCCACGCGAGACACTGAATGAGGTCTGGCGTGTGCTGGCGCCGGCCGGTCACGTCGTCATTGTCGTGCCGAACCGGCGCGGTGTGTGGGCGCGTTTCGAACACACACCGTTCGGCACCGGAAGGCCTTATTCGCGTGGGCAGATCGCGGAGTTGCTGCGCGAGGCGAACTTCACTCCGGCCGCCTGGTCGGATGGACTTTATTTCCCCCCCTCGCAACGCCGTTTCATGATGCGCTTCCAGTCGCTTTTTGAAAGCGCCGGACGGCGGATGTGGCCGATCTTCTCCGGCGTCATCGCGGTGTCGGCGCAGAAGCGGCTCTACCAGGGCGTGCCGGTGGTGCAACGCGCATCGCGCCGCGTCTTCGTGCCGGTGTTCTCCCCGCAAGGTGCGACACGGCTCGGCCGACAGGTCAACGAGGCCGATGGGTTGGGAGCTCGCGGAGCGCAACGGTGATGAGCGAGATATCCGGCACCACCGTCCAGGCTGAAATGAGCAGCCTTCGCGATCAGCTGGCCACGGTCCGGCAGGGGTTGAGCCTGTCGCCAGGGCGCCGTGCGCTGCTGATCTTCGGCGCTGGCATTCTCGCGATCATCCTCGCCACGGCCTACGGCCAGATCCTGCTCAATCGCTGGAACCAGCCGTTCTACGATTCGCTGCAACGGCGCGACTTGACCGCCTTTCTCGATCAGCTTGGCGTTTTCGCGATGATTGCCGGTGGGCTGCTCGTGCTCAACATCGGCCAGCAATGGCTCAATCAGCGCTTCCGCCTGAAGCTGCGTGAAGCGCTGACCATCGACCTGATCGAGGAATGGCTGAAACCGAACCGTGCGTTCCGCGTCGCCAATGCGGGAGCCATCGGTGTCAACCCTGATCAGCGCATGCAACAGGATGCCGGACACCTGTCCGATCTTTCGACCGATCTCGGAGTCGGTCTGGTGCAATCCTTCATCCTGCTGGTGTCGTTCGTCGGCGTGCTCTGGGCACTGTCCTCGGGGTTTGTCTTCAACATAGGCGGACATGCCATCGCCATTCCAGGCTACATGGTCTGGGCCGCGTTCCTCTATGCCGGGATCGCGTCCTGGCTGAGCTGGCTGGTCGGGCGACCGTTGATCGGGCTGAACAGCGACCGCTATGCACGCGAGGCGGACCTGCGTTTTTCCATGGTTCGCGTGAACGAGAACATCGATGCCATCGCGCTTTCGCACGGTGAAACAAGCGAGAAACGGCGGCTGGCGACGGATCTCGCCGCGCTGATCGCTTCGATCATGCGGATCTTCCGCGCTCAGATCAATCTGGGCTGGGTAACGGACACCTATGGCTGGATAACCGTGGTTGCGCCGATCCTGGTGGCGGCGCCGGTCTATTTCGCCGGCGACATCACGTTCGGTGGGCTGATGATGGCGGTTGGCGCCTTCAACCAGGTCCATTCCTCCCTGCGCTGGTTCGTCAACAACATCGGCGCCATTGCCGACTGGCGTGCCACGCTGATGCGGGTCGCCGACTTCCGCATGGCGCTGAAGGAGACCGATCAGTTGCATGGCAACGAGCAGCATATCGAGGTGTTCGAAACCGAGGACGGCACCATGGTGTTCGAGGACCTGATCGTCGGGGCGACCTCGGGCTGCTCGAGACTGGCGCAGAAGTCGGTGACGATCAAACCGGGCGAGCATGTGCTGATCACCGGCGACCCGAGTGCCGGCAAGACGCTGTTCTTCCGGGCAGTGGCCGGGCTGTGGCCCTGGGGAGCAGGGCGCATCGGCATGCCGGCAGGTGCCAATCTCGCCTTCGTCCCGCGCACGCCGTATTTTGCACCCGGCACGCTGCGCGAGGTGCTGGTCGACGGCGTCACGACTATCGACGATGCGAGCACCAGGCGTGTTCTGGCCGAGGCCGGTCTCGATCACCTCGCGCCGTCGCTTGACCGCCACGCCCGCTGGGACAGGGAACTCAGCGAGGAAGAACAGCGGCTGGTTGCTTTTGCCAGGCTCGCCCTGCAGAAACCGGACTGGGTGGTGATCGACGAAGCGATGGACACGTTCAGCGGCACGATCGCCAAGCGCATCTTCGCCATGCTGGGCAAGCATCTGCCCAAGGCGGGCATCGTCAACATCGGCCGTGGCCAGCACAACTACAACTTCTTCCCGCGCGCGCTCGAGATCATCAAATGCGCCGACCTGCCGGCGCTGCGACCGCCGCGGATAAGAGCGGGCGCGCTGGAGCCGCCACCGGTGATCCGCGCGCGCAAGCGCAACGGAAATGGCGTCAAGCGCAATGGCAACGGAGCCAGGCATGATCGCGATGACGAGAAGGTCGAGCACGTGAACTAGAGGTAAACCGTCCCGTTGTCGGCGGGACGGTTTACGAGCGGATCTTGCACGCTCAGAGGATATGCGATTCCGCGCGTGCTTCGGATGCCGAAATCGGCCCGGCCTTGCTGGAACCGAAGATGGCGAAGGACAGCGCGGCCAGGACCCATACGCCGAGGCCGCCATAAAGCATCACCCAGCCGAAACCTTCGACCAGAGCCGAGTGGACCACATCCGCCGGCACCGCCAGACCCGGCTGGCTGCCATCGTGCAATGCACTGGTGTTGCCGGCGGCAATCCTTTCGGCAATCGCACGCAGGTCAACCCCTTCGGTCGCGTTCGGCAGGCCCTTCTTCAGGCCGTGCAGGATGCCTTCGACAAGGACAAACCCCATTACCGCAATGTTGATGGCGAGCGCGATCAGGCGGGCGCTGGTGTCGATGCCCGAGGCCATGCCGGCACGGCTCGCCGGCACCGAACCGGTCGTCATGTTGGTGGCCGGCGTCGTGGTGAGACCGAGGCCGATGCCCGCGACGAGCGCACCGGGCAGCACCGTGAGGCCGCTTGCCGCCTCGGAAGCGGAACCCAGCCACATCAGGATGAAGCCGAGGCCGATGGTGAACAGGCCGAGCGGGATGACGATGCGCGCGTTGAAGCGCGCCAGCAGGTACTGGGCGATCGGCGGCATCACCAGGAAAGGCACCGTATAGGCCAGTACCGCGAGACCTGTCCTGGTGCTGTCATAACCCAGCCCGACCGAAAAATAGATCGGCAGGTAAATCATGAACGGCCAGTAGCTGAAGTTCATGCCGACGCAGCCGACGATCGCGCCGGAGAAGTCACGGATCCTGAAGACCGAGAAGTCGAACATCGGGTGAGTGTGGTAGCGTTCCACCAGCACGAATGCGATGAAGCCGACGATCGTGGCCGCGGCAATACCGAGCGCGGCCGGGCTCAGGAAGCCACCGAAGTCAGGGGCCTGGGTGATGTAGTAGGCGAGGCCGAAGACGGCAGCGCTGAGGGTGACAATGCCAAAGACATCGAGCTTCTTGGCCTGCGGATCGCGCGATTCGGTGACGCCGGCATAGGTGAGGACCAGGCAAAGAACCGCCAGCGGTGCGTGTACGAGGAAAACCCATTGCCAGGTGGACAAGGCGACGATTCCGCCGCCGATGATCGGTCCGAAACCGAGACCGATGCCTGCAATCACGCCCCAGATGGCGAAGGCCTTGCCGCGTTCCCTGCCATCCTGGAACTGATGCGAGAGAATGGCGATGGAGCAGATGAACATGGCGCCGCCGGCCATACCCTGCAGGAAGCGCGCGACGATCAGCAGCGAAGTGTTGGGCGCCAGCCCGCACATCAGCGAGGTCAGGCCGAAGGCCGCGACCGTAATGGCGAAGACAAATTTCCTGCCGAAGCGATCGGCGAAAGTTCCGGTCGCCATCAACACGGTGGTGCAGGCGATGGTGTAGGCGTTCATGATCCATTGCATGGCCTTGAAATCGGCCTGCAGCACACGCTCCAGCGTCGGCAGGATGACCGGTACGCTCGAAATCTCCAGGCCGAACATCAAGGCGGACAGGCACACGGCCGCCAGCACGAGACCGTTTGTATTGGGGGTAGGCATCAAAAACCTCCGGCGCCGGCGGAGGCGATGTCCACGCCCACGCCGCTCAATTGCGTTGTGAAATCCGAATTCCAGATAGTTGCAGCTTGAACATAAGAAAATGCGATGTAAATCTATTTCAGAGATAACAAATTGGTATGCTGACAATGTTGTCACTAGACGTCGAGGCCGTGCAGGCCTTTGTCATGGTTGCCGACCTTCAGAGTTTCACCCGAGCCGCCGATGCGTTGGGTACGACCCAGGCGGCGATCAGCGTGAAACTCAAGCGCCTCGAGGAGAAGGTTGGCCGCAAGCTGATCGAGCGCACGCCGCGTCACGTGCGGCTTTCAGCGGAAGGAGCGGTGTTCATCCAGCCTGCGCGTGATTTTCTCGTTGCGCATGACCGTGCCGTTGCCGGGCTCTTCTCCTGTGCCCGCCGTTTCGCGCTGGGCATCGCAGCCCACGTCGCCGGCCCGGAGGTGACGACCCTGCTGGCGCGGCTCAACGAACATGATCCCGCGCTGACCATCGAGGTACAGGTCGACAATTCGCGCAATCTGCTCGATGCGTTCGATCGCGGCGAGCTGGATGCTGCCATCGTGCGGCGCGAGGACGATCGTCGCGACGGCGAGGTCCTTGGGCCTGAGCATTTCGGCTGGTTCGCCGCTCCCAGTTTCCGTTGCCGGCCGGACGAGCCGATACGGCTTGCCGCCCTGTCTCCGGCATGTGGCGTGCGCGACATCGGCACCCATGCACTAGACGATGCCGGCATCGCCTGGACGGAGGTGTTCCTGGGCGGCGGCTCGTCGGTGGTGATGGCAGCTGTGTCGGCGGGACTCGCCATGGCCGTATTCTCCGAGCGGCTTGCACCGGTCGGTACTGTCGAAGTCACCCGCAGGTTCAATCTGCCGCCGTTGCCGTCCTCGGAAATCGTGCTGCATTCGACGCTGACCGATCAGCGTTCGCGCGATGCGCTGCGCACCATCGCCTGCGCCTTCCGCGAGCATCGCGCCGCAGCGGCATAGGCGGAAGCGCGCCTGTCAGGCGCGCTCCAGGCTACCGGTCAGCGCTTCCTGCCGATATTTTCCAGGTCGTAGGCGGTGGTCTGATAGACGCTGTTGATCCAGTTGCCGAACAGGAGATGGGCGTGCGAGCGCCAGCGGTTGAGCGGCGGGCGCCTGGGGTCGTCGTCCGGGTAATATTCGTGCGGCACCGCGATCGATACGCCGGCATTGACGTCGCGGTCGTATTCTTCCTTGAGCGACGTCGAGTCGTATTCGATGTGGTTGAACATGTAGAGCCGGTTGCCAGCCTGCTCGGCAAGCAGGCTTGGACCTGTCTCTTCCGAATCCATCAGCAATTCCAGGCCGGAACCCGCTGGAATGTCGGCGGTCCGCACCTCGGTCCAGCGCGAGACCGGAATCGCGAAATCATCCGAGAAGCCGGAGAGATAGGGAGAGGCGGGCGCGTTGTTGCGATGGCGGAAGACGCCGAACGCCTTCTCCTCCAGCGTGTGTTTCGGGACTTGATGGAAATGCCAGGCAGCGGCCATTGCCCCCCAGCAGATGAAGAACGACGAATGCACGTTGGTCTTCGTCCAGTCGAGGATGCGCTGCAGTTCGTTCCAGTAGGTCACATCCTCGAAAGGCAGCAACTCCACCGGCGCGCCGGTGATGATGAAGCCGTCGAACCTGCGATCCTTAACTTCCTCCCAGGTCTGGTAGAAGGTGATGAGATGTTCCTCGGAGGTGTTCTTGGCCTTATGGTTGCCGACGCGGACCAGGGTCAGTTCGACCTGCAGCGGCGTGGCGCCGATCAGCCGGGCAAACTGCGTCTCCGTCCTGATCTTGTTGGGCATCAGGTTGAGCAGGCCGATCTGGAGGGGACGGATGTCCTGGCGCAGGGCGGTCTGCTCGTCCATTATGGACACGCCCTCCTTGACCAGAACTTCACGGGCGGGGAGCTGATCGGGGATCTTGATCGGCACTTTGCGAACTCCAAAAAACAAAACCGGCATTGCTGTCGCAAAGCCGGTTTACGGATCGCAAACGGCCCTTTAGCGACTTATTTAACGTGGCTGCAAGCCGACCGGCCAAATCACCACGGATCGATGTCCTGCTAATACGCCGACCAAGCGATGGCGTCAATCGATGGTGAGGCGGGTCGCTCAAACGCTGGGCCAGGCGGTTCGGTTTTCCTCGACAAGCGGCGGTGCGGGCGGTATTTCCGCCACTGGAGCATTTTTGTAGCCAGGTGGAATCACGTGGCGTCACAAAAATACCTCGAAAACAAAAACTTAAAGCGTTTCCGCGAAACGGAAACGCTCTGGCCTCCGGCCGGAGGCATCAATCACGGACCTTTCGACATGACCAAGGCAACCGACCTGCTTCGCCCGCAACCCCGCGCCGGTATCATGGATATCGAGGCGTATGTGCCGGGCAAGGGCGTCGCGCATGGTGTCGCCAAAGTCCATAAACTCTCGGCCAATGAAAATCCGCTCGGACCCTCTCCGAAAGCAGTCGAGGCAGCGCAGGAGGCTGCAGCCGGATTGGAACGTTATCCGGACGGCCAGGCGACCAGACTGCGCCAGGCAATCGCCGATGCGCACGGGCTCAACATTGCCAACATCCAGTGTTTCAACGGTTCCGATGAGGCGCTCGGCCTGCTGGCGCGCATCTATCTCGGCGCGGGCGACGAGGCGATCTACACCGAGCACGGCTTCCTGGCCTACCGGATATTTATCCTCGCAGCTGGTGCAACGCCGGTGGTGGCAAAGGAGGCCGACGAGCGCGTCGACGTCGACGCCATCCTTGCGGCCGTGACGCCGCGCACCAGGATGGTATTCCTGGCCAATCCGAACAATCCGACCGGCACCTATATTCCCTTCGGAGAGGTGCGACGCCTGCATGCCGGTCTGCCGAAGAACGTGCTTCTGGTGCTGGATGCGGCTTATGCCGAGTTCGTGCGCCGCAATGACTACGAAGCGGGCGTCGAACTGGTCGCGGGCAACGAGAATGTCGTGATGACACGCACCTTTTCCAAGGTGCATGGGCTCGGCGGCGCGCGTATCGGCTGGTCCTATGCACCAGCGCATGTGGTCGATGCGCTCGAGCGTGTCCGCGATCCCTTCAACGTCAGTGCCACCGCCATTGCGGCAGGCGAAGCCGCGATACGCGACCGCGGCCATGTCGAGCGCTCGGTGCACCATGTCGAGACGTGGGTGGCGTGGCTGACTGAAGAACTGACCCGGCTCGGCCTGCGGGTGACACCGAGCGTCGGCAACTTCATCCTGATCCATTTCCCGGATGACAGCAGACATTCCGCGCCGGAAGCGGACGGGTATCTGAGTGAGCGAGGCTATATCCTGCGGCGCGTTGCCGGCTACGGTTTTCCCAACGCGCTGCGGATGACGGTCGGAACCGAAGAAGCCAATCGCGGCGTGGTCGCCACACTTACCGAATTCCTGAAAAGCTGAAAAAATGTCCGAACCCATGTTTGAAAAGATCGCCCTCATCGGCATCGGCCTGATCGGTTCTTCGCTGGCGCGCGTGGTGCGCCGGGAAGGACTTGCCCGCCACATTGCCGTCTCCACCCGCCGTCCGGAGACGTTGAAACGTGCGGAGGAGCTGAAGCTCGGCGACAGCTACACGACCGATGCGAAGGTGGCGGTGCGCGACGCCGATCTTGTCATCGTCTCGGTACCGGTGGGCGCTTCCGGTGCCGTTGCCGAGGAGATCGCACCGGCGCTGAAGAAGGGCGCCATCCTGACCGATGTCGGCTCCACCAAGCAGTCGGTGGTCGCGCAGATGTCGCCTTTCGTGCCGGAGGGCGTGCATTTCATTCCCGGCCATCCGCTGGCTGGTACCGAGAATTCCGGTCCTGACGCCGGTTTTCCGGACCTGTTCGACAACCGCTGGTGCATCTTCACGCCGCTGCCGGATACCGATCCAAAAGCGCTGGAGACATTGTCGGAATTCTGGCGTCGCTGTGGTTCGAACATCGACACGATGACGCCCGAGCATCACGACATGACGCTGGCCATCGTTTCGCATCTGCCGCATATCATCGCCTACAACATCGTCGGTACGGCCGACGATCTGGCCAATGTGACGAAGTCCGAGGTCATCAAGTATTCGGCCTCGGGTTTCCGCGACTTCACACGCCTCGCCGCCTCGGACCCGACCATGTGGCGGGACGTGTGCCTGCACAACAAGGATGCCATCCTGGAGATGCTTGCGCGCTTCTCGGAGGATCTTTCCTCGCTGCAAAGGGCGATCCGCTGGGGCGACGGCGACAAGCTGTTCGACCTGTTCACGCGCACCCGCGCCATCCGCCGCTCGATCATCCAGGCCGGCCAGGATATCGATGTTCCCGACTTCGGGCGCCAGGTGGTGGAGCATCCGGGCAAATGAGTAGGGGAATAGGACAATAAGGGAGCAGGGGGATAAGTTACGCTATTGCGTGGCCACTCCCTGGTGGCAGTACCTACTGCCCTATTCCACCGGCTTGATCATCCCGAGCGGGATGAAGCCGAGCGAAGCGCGGCCCTTTACCACCTTCAGTGGCATCGTCGGTTCGTTGCCGAGCATGGAAAGGGCAGCGAAACCCTGCCGGATCTGGTTTGCCTGTTCCGGGATCGCCGTGGCGAGGATGGCCGCCACCGCTTTCGGGTTCTGCAGCTTGATGTTGAGGGTGGCGTCGATCAGACCGTCGGCGTCGACCGCGATAGGGCCTGCAAGGACGATGCGGGCTTCGCCGGAAGACAATTCGAGGTTCCTGATCTCGGCGGATTGACCGCGCAGGCTTTTTGGCGGTGCGCCGAGCAGGGGAATGCCATTCTTGACCGTGGCGTCACCCTTGCCGCTGAAGGGCGGGAGCACCCGGCCGCCAATGGTGTGAGCGTCGATTTCCAGGTCGGTGAAATCATGAGTCAGCACAAGATCCTGGCCGTTGGGGCTGGCCGCCGCGGTGAGCTGGCCGACACTGAACAGCTGGACGGGATCGGTCTCATCGGTCGGGTCGGTCTGGCCGTTGAAGCCCTCCGCCGTCACCGAAATGCGGCTGGGCAGGGGCCACCACAGATGTCCGCTGATGTCCAGCTGGTCCCAGTCGATCCACAGCGGCGGCATGTCGGGCACAGAGGTGCGCAACGGTCCGTCGAGATTGACATTCGGCGTCAGCGGCTGGGCGAGGCTTGCCGTGGCGATCATGCCGCCGGCGGCCGCTGCAACGTTCCTGGCATCATCCTGATAGGCGAGCCCGTCGCAGGTGACCACGAAACGCATGGGGTAGCCGCTGACGGTCAGATTGGCGCAGTCGGCGTTGATCCCCTTGGCGGCAAGGGCGGCAACAGTGTTCGTCGCGTCGCTTCTGACGCGTGCGGCCAGCCAGTACCAGCCCGCACTGTAGAGACCGAACAGGACGAGCGAGGCCAGGATCAGCCGGGGCAGCCAGCGCCGACGTTTTGGCTTGGTCTGGTCACTTGACGTCATGCTGTGGCCCTCGATAACGCAGAAAGAACCGGAATGACCATCCCGGTCGAAGTGATTTGGTGCGGACGACTATGCCTGCTTAAGGCGGGAATGCGATGAAAATGAAACGGCATTCCGCCCTGTCTGTTTGCTTGTCGCATGATCTTTGTCCAAAAGGTCTGCGACCTTTTGGGATCACGCTTTAGGCTTGGCGATATGGGCGATTTTTGGGTTTTTGGCTACGGTTCGCTGATCTGGCGGCCCGGTTTCGCGCATGTCGAAACGCAAAGGGCGCGCCTGCACGGCTATCGACGCTCGCTCTGCGTCTATTCCTTCGTGCATCGCGGCACCCGCGAAAGGCCTGGGCTGGTGCTCGGGCTCGACCGTGGCGGTTCCTGCATCGGGCTGGCCTTCCGGGTGCCCGGCGAATTGCGTGACGAGGTTATCGCCTATCTGCGCGAGCGTGAACTGGTCACCAACGTCTACCTCGAACGCTGGGTGAAGGTGGCTCTGGAGGACGGCCGCATGGCGGATGCGGTGACCTATGTCGCCGACCGTGGCCATGAGCAATATGCCGGCGCACTCGAGGAAGCGGAGGCCGCTGCCGTCGTGCGCGGCGCCGTCGGCCAGTCGGGTGTCAACGAAGACTACGTTCTCAATACCATCCAGCATCTCGAGGCGCTCGGCATCCGCGACCGCTGGCTGGAAGAGGTGGCGCGGCGGATCGTCCCGCCTGAAAACGCTTCTGGCCCATTGAACCCTGCGCGCTAATCCCTAGCTTCCTGCGGGGACCGGCGCCCCCGCCGGCATTAGAGCGGTTCCGTTCTTACGGAAACGCGGAAACGCTCTAAGTTTGTTTTCGCCGCATTCTTGTAACGCCAGGTGATTCCACCTGGCTACAAAATGCCCTAGGGAGACCCATCTTGGATAGACGTCTGCTCGGTCGTACCGACCTCGAAATCGCGCCGCTCGTGCTGGGCGGCAACGTGTTTGGCTGGACCGTCGACGAAAAGACGTCCTTCGATCTGCTGGACCGTTTCGTCGACGGCGGGCTCAACACCATTGATACCGCGAATGTTTATTCGCGCTGGGTGCCCGGCAACAAGGGCGGCGAGTCGGAGACCATCATCGGCAAGTGGATGAAGGCGCGGGGCAATCGCGAGAAGGTGGTCGTCATCACCAAGGTCGGCGCGGATATGGGGCAGGGCAAGAGGGACCTTTCCGCTGGCCACATCGAACGGGCGGTGGAAGATTCGTTGAGGCGCCTGCGGACCGACGTCATCGACCTCTATCTTTCGCACTGGCCGGATCCGAGTGTGCCTTACGAGGAGACGCTCGGCGCCTACCAGACCCTTCTCGCCAAGGGCAAGGTTCGCCATATCGGCTGCTCGAACCTCGACGCGGGCCAGTTGCGGGCGGCGCTGGATGTCGCCAAGCTGCGCAATCTGCCGCGCTACGAAGTGCTGCAGCCGGAATACAATCTCTATGATCGTGCGTCCTATGACGGTCCTCTGCGCGACCTTTGCATGGCGGAGGGACTCGGCGTGATCACCTATTTCAGCCTCGCCAAAGGGTTCCTGTCGGGCAAATATCGCAGCAAGGCCGATCTCGGCAAAAGTGCCGCGCGCGGCGAGGATGTGGAGGCTTATCTCAACAGGCGCGGCATGCGCATTCTGGCAGCGCTTGATGCCGTCGCCGGGCGACACGCGGCCAAGCCAGCAGAAGTCGCGCTCGCCTGGGTGATCGCACGGCAGGGCGTGACGGCGCCGATCGCCAGCGCGACCACGTCGGAACAGATGGCAAGCCTGGTACGCGCCGCCTCGCTTCGGCTCACGCAGGCGGATATCGAAGAACTGGACAAGGCGAGCGCTTAGCTCGCCTTGAGATGGCTGGAGCAATTCCAGGAAAACTGCGTAGCGGTTTTCCGTCCGGAATTGCGTGAAAACTAAAAGTTAGAGCGTTTCCGCGTTTCCGTAAAAAACGGAAACGCTCTAGTGGCAGCGGGCGCGGTCAGGCCGCCAGCGCACGACCGACGCGGTCGCGGATTTCAGCCAGGGTGAAGGGCTTCTGCACGACGTCCAGGATGATGCCGTTCAACTCGTCCGCTCGCTCGCGCTGGTCGGCATAGCCGGTCACCAGCATGATCTTGAGCGCAGGGAAAGCGGCGGCTGCCGCCTTGGCCATTTCGATGCCGTCCATCTCCGGCATGCGGATATCCGAGACGATGAGGTCGTAATTGCCATTGGCGGCATGGATGCTTTCCAGCCCCTGCGCGCCATCGGCGGCGACGTCGATATTGTAGCCTGCGCGTTCAAGCGCGCGGGCAGCCAGGGTGCGGACGGATTCATCGTCCTCGACGATCAGGAGCTTTGTCATGCGCAGAGATTTGCCCTGCAAACGTTGACGTTTTCTGAAAGTCGAAGGCGCTTCCGATTTCTTTTCAAAGCGTCGAGGCGAGTCTCAGACGTCGCCTTTCACGACCCCGACGAAGGGCAGTTCACGGAATGCGTGGCCGACATCCATGCCGTAGCCGACGACAAAATAATCCGGGCAGTCGAAGCCGACATAGTCTGCATTGAGATCCGTCTGGCGCCGCATGCGCTTGTCGAGCAGCACTGCGACGGAACAGCTCCTGGCGCCGCGCGACAGCATCAGTTCGCGGGTGAACTTCAGCGTCTTGCCGGATTCCAGGATGTCGTCGATCAAAAGCACGTCGCGGCCGGCGACCTCATTGTCGATGTCGCGCAGCACGCGCACCTGGCCGCTTTCGGTTCCGGCGCCATAGCTGGAAATGAAGATGAACTCGACCTCCGGCGACAGGCCGGCGTCGTGCATGGCACGAATCAGGTCGGCCGCGAAAATGAAGGAGCCCTTCAGCACCGAGATGACCAGAAGGTCGTGATAATCGTGGGCTGCGATTTCCTTGGCTAGTTCCAGATTGCGACGCGCGATTGCCGACGCCGAAAACAGAACCTCGATATCCTTGCCGCGCACAACTGGCATGAAGATCCTTTCTGGGAATGCGCGGGACAGCCGCAGCCGTCGCTTATCGCGCGAAGGTGACCGAGACGGCCGTTACACCGTTTCTAGGCACGTCGAGGCGGCTGGAAAAGGCAAATCTTTCGCCAGGCGGCAAGGTGCGGCCGGATGTCCCCAGGCCATAGCGGGTGATACGGCCATCGTTGCCCGTCACGCGGATCTCCAGCGGCGGCAGTTCGGCCGCTTCCATGCCATCGTTTCCGGCTTCGCCATCGACCAGAAGCACGGGCCTGTGTCCGCTGCTGTCGACGCGCGAACTCACGCCGGAAATGCTGAGCGCGGTGGTCGCCTTGTCGTCAGGGCCGAAGAACGCATTTTCGTGGAACAAGGCGTGACCTCCGGAGACCCAGAAGGCCAACATGGCAATTGCAACACCGCCGCTCCAGAACAACGGCCCGCCTGCTGACGCATCGCGCATCTCAGGCACAGTTTCGCCCTTGCGAAGCATGCCCATGCCGTCAAGCAAGGGCGCCTGCTCAACCGCTTCCACAGGGGCTTGCGGTGGCGGTCTGTCGAACTGGGTGGGAGAATCAGGACCAAGCACGATGAAATCGGCGTCGACCACATCCGCGGCCACGGCGCTGCCGTTGCGAGCCGATGAGGCCGCCGTCATGATTTCGCCGGAAACCGGGCGTGCCGTGCCGTGATCGGCCATGCCTTGATATGGTTGCCTCTGTTCGCCCTCTGTTTCCATTCCGTAGACAAAAATGGTTAATGCTTCCCGACCGAAATCGATTTACAGCGACAGCCGATGCCGAAATTAACCGGCGGTTAACCATGCCGGTCAATGGTCGTTTCACAGATACGGGCGGACTGCCGCCAAACACAGTTCCAGGTCGCCGCACGTGATCCGCTTCGAAAATGTCGGCCTCCGCTACGGCATGGGTCCGGAGATTCTCCGTGACATCACCTTGCATGTTCCGGAGCGCTCCTTCCAATTCCTCAGCGGGCCCTCCGGTGCCGGCAAGACGACCTTGCTGCGCCTTCTGTTCCTGTCGCTGAAGCCGACACGCGGATTGATCACGGTGTTCGGCAAGGATCGCGCGCGCATCACGCGCGAAGAGCTGCCGCATCTGCGCCGCCGTATCGGCGTGGTGTTCCAGGATTTCCGCCTGCTGGACCATATGACGACCTATGAGAACGTGGCGTTGCCCCTGCGCGTGCGTGGCCGTGAGGAATCGAGCTACCGCACCGACGTCGTCGAACTTCTGAAGTGGGTCGGTCTTGGCGACCGCATGCACGTGCTGCCGCCAGTCCTCTCCGGCGGTGAGAAGCAGCGTGCGGCGATCGCGCGCGCGCTGATCGAGCAGCCGCAGATCCTGCTTGCCGATGAACCGACGGGCAATGTCGATCCGCAACTGGCGCGTCGGCTGCTCCGGCTGTTCATAGAACTGAATCGCCTCGGCACAGCCGTCGTGATCGCCACCCACGATCTTGCTCTGATGGATCAGGTCGATGCCCGGCGACTGATCCTGTCGGGAGGAAGGCTGGACATCTATGACTGAGATGACGGCCGATCACGAAGAGGAAGAGGGCGAGATCCATCGCGCCGAGGCGCCCCAGCGCGCGCAGCGCAAGATGGCGCCCATCGTGCCGGCGCAGAACATCGCTGGACGCGCGCTGGTGTTCGTCATCGCCATCATGACCTTCCTGTCCTGCCTCACCTTTGGTGGCGTCACCCTGGTGCGGAGCACGGCTGCGGTGTGGGAGAATCAGATTTCGCGCGAGGCGACGATCCAGATCAAGCCGGTCGACGGTCTCGACATGGAAGCGACGCTCGCCAGCGCCGCGGAGATCGCCGCCAAGTTCCCGGGTGTCGAAGGGACCAGCATCATCGATCGTGACGCCACAGCGCGATTGCTGGCGCCCTGGCTGGGCAGCGGGCTCAACATCGACGAACTGCCGGTGCCGCGCCTTGTCGTCGTCACCATCGACGAGAACAATCCTCCCAATTTCACAGCCATGCGCGAGGCGTTGACCAATACGATCGCCAGCGCCTCGCTGGACGATCACCGCACCTGGGTCGACCGTCTGGTCGCCATGGCGCGCACGACGGTGACCATAGGCATGCTGGTCCTGGTCCTGATGTTGTCGGCGACCGTGCTGACGGTGGTATTCGCCACGCGCGGCGCCATGGCTGGCAATGGCCACATCATCGAGGTTTTGCATTTCGTCGGTGCGGAAGCGCGGTTCATTGCCCGCCAGTTTCGGCAGCAGTTCCTTGTCACCGGCATGAAGGGTGCGGCGGCGGGTGGTGTCGCGGCGATCGTCGTGTTCCTGGTTTTCTCCTTCTGGGCCTCGCGCAACATGGCGACGCCGCAGGCCGACCAGGCTGTTGCGCTGTTCGGCAGCTTTGCCATCGGCTGGGCCGGATATCTCGGTGTCATCCTGATGGTGCTGGTGATCGGCGCGCTGACTGCGGCCACATCCCATGCCACGGTGATCGCCTATCTCAGCGATCTCGATACACGCCAGACCGACGGTGGCTGACGGAGGGCGGCGATGACGCAGTGCGGCCCTGAAATCAGTTCGCGGGAAGGTGCTTTCTCCTACCAAAGGCCGCAATTCCGCACTAATCATGGAGCCATGAAAAGTCGCGATTCTGCCGATATGGCCGAAGCCGCGCCGGACACGTTTCGCGTGTCGCGCGGCGCATCCCGGCTGCGGCGTGTCGTGCGCAATATCGGCCTGCTCGCGCTGGTCGCAATCGCCTTCTATCTCCTGGGCTTCGGCTGGTTCGCCAGCCATGTCAGCCGGTTGACCACACCGGCTGATCCCGAGCCGGCTGACGCCATCATCGTGCTGACCGGTGGCCAATCGCGGCTCGACGCGGCCATCGGCCTGCTGGAATCCGGCAAGGGCGCACGTCTCTTGATCAGTGGTGTGCATCCGACCGCCAGCCGCAAGCAACTGCAGAGAGCAACCAAGGGCGACACGCAGCTGTTTTCCTGCTGCATCGACATTGACCGTGCGGCGCTCGACACGATCGGCAATGCCGAAGAAAGCGCCAAATGGGTCCAGACCCATGGCTACAACCGCATCATCCTAGTCACCAACAACTACCACATGCCGCGCAGCCTTCTGGAAATGGGCCGGTTGCTGCAGGGTGCCAGGCTGGTGCCCTATCCGGTGGTCAACAGCAACCTCGACAACGGCGGCTGGTTGATCAAGCCGGGCGCCTTCCGGGTGCTCTTCACCGAATACAACAAATATCTGCTGGCGCTCGGCCGTGTCGTCCTGCCGATCCGGCCGGCTTTCGCCAGCCATGCGGGTGATTGACGCCTGAGCTCTCCCGGTGACGCTATTTCGGGGTTTCCGCGCGCAATCTGGCGATTTCGGCTTCCAGAACAGCGATGCGTTTGTCGCGTTCACCCAGGATAGCGGCCACGTCGCTCGCGTCGAAACGCTGGGGAATATGCTGCGGGCAATTCGCATCCCATGTCGACACGGTGAACAGGATGATCTGTTCGGGACGTGCCTTGTAGTCGGGAGGCATGAGCCGGGTCAGGAGTTCGGGATCGTTCTCGACGACACGGGCCTCGCCCCAGATCTTGATGCGCTGCCGCATCATGTAATCGATCAGGAAGAGAAAGGCCTTGCCGTTATCGGCCAGGTTGCCCTGTGAAATGAACTGCCGGTTGCCCGAAAAGTCGGCGAAGCCGATGGTGCGATGGTCCAGCACATGCAGGAAGCCCGCCGGCCCACCGCGATGCTGGATGTAGGGCTGGCCTTCTCCATTGGCCGTAGCAAGGAAGATGCTGGTCTGGGCAGCGATGAAGGCGGCGAGGTCGGGCGTGATATCCTGGTTCCAGCCGCGTTCCTCCGACCGGGCATAGGCCTGCCGTGACCCCTTGCGGCGCTGGATCGCCTTTACCGTGGGGGTGAAGGCGACATCGCTTGCATAGATGTGTGAACCGGCCATTGCGGTCTCCTTCCTGATGCTCTTGGCAAAAGCGCGCAAAACGCCCCGGCATTGGAATGCCGACGGCAAATCCTCCGGAAAGTGGTATCTTTCGCATTCCAGAAGTAGACACCGTTGTTGGAAGGCATTGTTCCGGATATTGGAAGAATGATGGATCGACTGGGTTCGATGGCGTTGTTCGTGACTGTGGCTGAAGCCGGCAGCCTGTCGGCAGCTGGCCGCGTTCTTGGCATGCCTCTGGCGACCGTCAGCCGCAAGCTTTCCGATCTCGAAAAGTACCTTGGAACACGGTTGCTCAATCGCTCCACCCGCCGGCTAGAGCTTACCGAAGCGGGGCGCACCTATCTCGCTGCCTGCCGCCGCATCCTCGAAGAGATCGAGGAGGCCGAACAGTCCGCCGCCGGAGAATACAGCCAGGCGCGCGGCGAACTGGTGGTGACCGCGCCCATCGTTTTCGGCCGCCTTCATGTGCTGCCGGTGGTGGTGGATTTCCTTGCCACTTATCCGGAGGTCGACATCAGGTTGACGCAGTCCGACACGTTGCGGCGGCTTGTCGAGGAGCATATCGACCTTGCGGTGCGTATCGGACACTTGCCGGATTCCAGTATGGTCGCGGTCAGGGTGGGGGCGATCCGCCGCGTCGCCTGCGCCAGCTCGACCTATCTCCAGGCTCATGGCGAACCCCGGACGTTGCAGGAGCTGAGCAGCCATCACTGCGTGACCGTGGAGCGTCTGGCGCTGCCGGCGGCGTGGACATTCATGGAGGGTCAAAAGGAGATCGCCGTGCCGGTGCGGTCGCGGCTGACGATCAACACGGCCGAAGCTGCCATCGACGCGGCGACCGCCGGCGTGGGCATCGCCAGGGTGCTCTCCTATCAGGTGGCGGACGCGGTGCGCACAGGGGCGTTGAAGCTGATCCTGGAGGATTTCGAACCCGAACCCTGGCCGGTCAGCCTTGTCCATGCCGGACGTGGCTTGCTGCCGCTCAAACTGCGCGCTTTCCTGGATTTCGCGGCGCCACGGCTGAAGGCCCGCCTGGCAGGGCTCGGCATCTGAAGACCGACAAGCTTCGTTTCATCTGC
This sequence comes from Mesorhizobium sp. UC74_2, assembly GCF_042701485.1. Taxonomy (NCBI): domain Bacteria; kingdom Pseudomonadati; phylum Pseudomonadota; class Alphaproteobacteria; order Hyphomicrobiales; family Phyllobacteriaceae; genus Mesorhizobium; species Mesorhizobium sp. UC74_2. Next base: position 6,048,945 of record NZ_CP170562.1, read on the forward strand.
ATGACCGTTGTTCACAAGAGCCCGCAGCTTCCGGCTTCGCCGACCTTTGGTTTGCGCCCACGCCTGGCAAACCGTGCTGTCATTCCTTTTTGCGCATTCATGGTGTAACGAACACGCGCTTCCTCATCAGGCTTCCCGAATGCTCTACATCCGCTCGCTGGCGTTCAACTTCGTCTTCTACCTCAGCCTCATCGTTCAGATGATCCTGTGGACACCCTATTATTTCCTGTCGCCGCGCGCTCGCGCCTGGTTCGTGCCGAAGTTCTGGTCGCGCACCAGCATGTGGCTCTACAAGGTCATTGGCGGGACCGACAGCGAGATCACGGGCACGGAAAACCTGCCTGAGGGTTCCTTCATCCTGGCGCCCAAGCACCAGTCTTTCTGGGACACCATAGCGTTCTTCCCTTATCTCAACGATCCGCTCTACATCCTGAAGCGTGAGCTGACCTGGATACCCTTCTTCGGCTGGTACATCATGAAGATGCGTATGATCCCGGTCGATCGCGGCAGCCGCTCGAAAGCACTGAAGGCCGTTATTGCCGCCACCAGGGCGGAACTGGCTCGCAATCCGCGCCAGTTGATCATCTATCCCGAAGGCACGCGTCGCGCGCCGGGTGACGAGCCCGCCTACAAATACGGTATCGTCGAACTTTATTCGCAGCTCGGCGTGCCTGTCGTGCCGGTCGCCCATGTCGCCGGTCTTTACTGGCCGCGCCGCAAATTCCTGCGCTTTCCGGGCACGATCAAGGCACGCTTCCTGCCGCCCATCCCGCCGGGCCTGGACAGGGAAGAATTCATGCGCCGTCTGATCGACGAGACGGAAACAGCCTGCGACGAATTCCTGATCGAAGCAGCGAGGTCGGACAACCCGCCGCAACTGCCGCCAACCGCCATCAAGCGTCTGGCCGAACTGGGTGTTGCCGCCAAAGGCTGATCGCTCGGCCGTTGGCCGAGATTGCGCCTATTTGAGGTTGAGCAACCGCTCCAGATAACTGCGCTCGATGTCCGGGCTCAGCGCATTGCCGAGGCGTTTGCGGATCGCGTCCAATATCTCGCGGGCGCGTTGCATATCGATCTGGTCGGGAACCTTCACCGAGCTGTTTTCGTCCGGGCCATCGGACCTCGTCGGCCTGTCGAGCGGATCGCGGCTGCTGCCGCGATCACGACGACTTTGGGCGTTGCCGTCGTCGCCTTGCATCGCCTGCAATTGCTGCATCATGTCTTTGGCGCCGCGTCGCAGCGCCTCCAGGGCACGACCTTGCTGTCCGACGGCCGCGCCGCTCTCGCCGCCGCCCAGGGATTGTTCCGCATCGCCCATGGACCGGCCGGCTTCGCCGAAGCCTTCGTTCGGCTCCATGCCCATGCCTTCCAGATCCTTCTTCAGCTTGTCCAGATCGTTCTTGAGTTTGCCTTGGCCTTCCTGCAATTGTTTCAGCGCATCGGCGAATTCTTCCGGTGTCATCGGCTTGTCGCCACCGGCACCGTTCTGCTGGCCTTCATTGCTGTCAGGTCGCCGCTGGCCCTGCTGGCCGGGCATCTCCTGGTCGGTCCCTTCCTCACCATCCTGCCTGCGCTGCTGGCGGTCGGTACGATAGGTCTCGTTCATCATCTCCTGCTGGCGACGCATGATCTCGCCGAGCTTGTCCATCTGCTGGCGCATTTCGCTGTTCTGCTGGCCCTGGTTCTGGCGGCGGGCCGTGCGCAGATTGTTCATCATGTCCTGCAACTCGGACAGCAGTTGCTGTGCCTTGTCGCGATCGCCGGATTTCGCCAGATCCTCGATCTGGTCCATCATGCGCTTGAGGTCGTTTTCACTGAGGACGCGTGCATCGTCGGGCAGCGGCTGCTCCTTGCCCTGCGGATTGCGTTGCGCCAGTTCGCGCATGAAATCGGCCATTGCCTGGCGCAGCTCCTTCATGAGCTTGTCGATCTCCTCGTCGCTGGCGCCATTCTGCAGCGCGTCCTGCAGGGCCTGCTGCGCCTGACGCAGCCGCTTCTCGGCGTTCGACAGGCTGCCATTCTCAATGCCGAGCGCCAGGTCCCACAGATAGGAGACGACACCACGCAACTCGTCATCGGTGCCGGCAAGTTTCAGCCGGCTGCGGGCGCTCATCAATCCAAGGTAGTTCGACATGGAATCGAACGTGTCCTCCGGACGGAGCGTGATTGCATCCATCAGGTCGAGGACCCGCGGCCTGGCGTTGGCGTCGAGCGCAAGCAGCCGGCGCTGCTCGATGACGGCCCGCGCGAGCGGATTGGCGAAGGGTCTTTCCGGTAGTGTCCAGGTCTTGGTCTCACTGCGGGCGGTCTGGCCGGCGCCGTCCGTCGCCTCCAGCGTCACCTTCACGCTGGCACCCGCCCAGACATGCTCGGTCAGGTCCTTGGTGGTGCGTGCCGCGTTGTTCTTGGCGCCGCGCCGCGGCAGTGCCAGCGGCATCTCGGGTGCGCCGTAGAGCGGGCGCGCATCTGGCGCCTGCTGTTCGGCCAGCTTGAACTCCGCAAGTGCTTTTGCCGGACCATAGTCGTCGTCGATCTGGTAGTTGATTTCCGCGGTGCCGTTGGCAGCGCGGCGCGGTTCGCCGGCGAAGCGGATCTGTGGCGCAACATCCGGAGTTACGGCGAATGCCCAACGCCCCAGCTCATCATTGCCGGATTTCAGCACAAGCGCACCGTCCGTGATGAGCTTGCCGTTGAACTGGTGCACCGCATTCGCCGGCGCGGGATTGCTGGCGGCGGCGTCCGTCTTGGCCGGGGCATCGGCCTTGATCTCGCGGCTGCTGCCGCTTGCCTCGTAGACAACCGTTTCGTCATTCGCGCCGCCGGTGATGCGCACGGTCACGTCACTGCCTTGTGGCACCGTGAAAGTCCCGTCCTTGCGGGTGGCGTCGGTACTCAGGAAGATCGGCGGCTTGCCCGTGTAGCCGGGCGGTGTCACCCAGGCGTCGATGCGCGGCGGCACGGCATCACGCGTGCCTGCGGCGCTGAATGCATCGCTGATGCGGCCGCCCTGCGGGCCATAAGAAAACGCCAGGGAAACCACCAGCAGCAGGGCGACAACCGCGCGAACAGCCCAGGGGTCACGTCGGGCTACACCCGTGGAGGGGAGGTCGGTGCCCAGCGAACCAAGCCTGGCAGCCATGCGCTTCTGATGCTCGCGCCACAGCGCCTGCGCAAACTCACCGGCTTCGCCGCCAGGCCTATCGGTCTGGACGCGCAACGGGCTGTGAAGCAGCGCATTGGCAGCCTCGATACGGGTGTCGATCTCGGATGCCGTCGGCAGGCAGAAGAAACGCAACGGATAAAGTGCGGCAAGCGCTGCGCCACCGAACACGGCGACAACGGCAAAACGGGCCATATCCGGCAGTCGCGCGAACAGGCCGAGCCAGGTCACGGACAGGAACAATGCGACAACGAGCAGGAAAGGCAGGAGCAGCGGCCAGCCGCGTTCCACCACCATGACGGCACGCGTCGCCAGCCTGCTGGCAGCCAGCCGCGCCGCCAGGTTGCGCTCGGTGCCGGATGTGGGTCGCTCTGTCATCGGCTCTCCGGAAAGCCGGCCAGAATGGCGCGGCCTCACGATTCAAAATCATAGCAGCAAACACGGCAAAGGCGAGGCGGCATCGCGAAAAGCCCGTTCACGTTGTCGTCCGCTTCAGCTTGGGCCGTGGCACTATCGCCACACGATAAAAATGCGATCGCAAAATTCACAGACTATACTTGACTCAAATAGTCATATTTGTGAGGCGGGACTGCACTCGAAAAAAGGAGACAAGCATGGGGTCGCAGTCACTGGTTCGCCGGCTCGAGATCTTAGCGCTCGGAAGCGCGCTCTGGCTCTTGCCGTTGTCAGCTGCGGAAGCCCAGGACGGCAATGGTACCCTGCTTGAGAAAATCACCCTCGAATCAGAGAGTGGCGACACGCTGAAACAGAATGGCTACGTCGCCAAACAGGACCGCGACGGCACGAAGGTCGATACGCCGATCGTGCAGATCCCGCAGGCGATCACCGTCATCACGCAAGACCAGATCGAAGACCAGAAGCCGCGGTCACTCAATGAGGCGCTCAACTACACGGCGAGCGCCAACCCCAACGCCTATGGTTCCGACAGCCGCTACGATGCCTTTTTCCTGCGTGGCTTCCAGGCCTACTACAACGGCATGTTCCGCGATGGACTGCGCCAGTACAACGGCCCATCGGCCTGGTTCAAGACCGAGCCGTATGGCATCGAAGGTGTCACCATCCTGAAGGGGCCTGCGTCTTCACTCTATGGCGTCAGCGGCCCAGGTGGCATCGTCAACGTCATCACCAAGCGCCCCAAGGACGAGAATTTCCGCGAGATCGAAGTGCTCGGAGGCGAATACAATCGCTACCAGGGCGCGTTTGACATCACCGGCCCGGCGAACGAAGACAAGACCCTGCTTTATCGCTTCACCGGTCTTGCCCGCAAAAGCGGGACGGAATTGCCGGGCTATCCCGACGACAAGGCCTATTTTGCGCCGGCCTTTACCTTCAAGCCCGATGAAGACACCAAACTCACCATCCTCGGCGAGCTGTCGCGCTCCGTCACCGGCGGCACGGCGTCCTTCTACAATCCTTCCTATGGCGTGCGTTCCGATCTCTATGAAGGCGACCCCGCCTGGAACGATTTCCGTCAGAACCAGGGCCGTGTCGGCTACGAGTTCGAACACCGTTTCAACGATCTGCTCACGGTGCGGCAGAACCTTCGCTACAACGCCGTCGACACCGACATGGAATACAGCCTTCATTACGCGCCGGCACCAAACCAGCCGCTGAAGAGGTATTGGGGGCATTATCGCGAAGACATGAAGAACTTCGTCGTCGACAACATGGCGCAGTTCACCTTCGACACCGGGCCAATCAAACACGCCGCCGTTGCCGGTCTTGACTACAGCTGGGCGCAATATGGCTCCCACAGTGCGGTCTCATATGTCTCGGCCGCGGACATCGCCAAACAGCCGGTGCCCTTCACGCGGGGACAGGAACTGAACCAGACCGGCGCCTATCTGCATGACCAGATGGAATGGAACAACTTCACCCTGTTCGCCTCGGGCCGCTATGACTGGGTTGATACCGCTTCCACGGATGCCGAGTACAACAGGACAAAACAGCGCGACCGCGATTTCTCCTGGCGGCTCGGCCTGTCCTACCGCACGGACTGGGGCATCATTCCCTATGCGAATTACTCGACCTCGTTCTCGCCCAATATCGGCTACGTCTACGACCCTGTGAGCAACATCCGCCGCGTGGCGCGAGCGACCACGGCCGAGCAGATGGAAGTCGGCGTCAAATATGAGATTCCCGACACCAACGCGGTGCTCAGTGCCGCCTATTTCGATATCAGCCAGAAGGACGGCCTCGTCTATGACGGCACCTTTGACGACCAGGGCAACCAGCGCCAGCGCCAGCTCGATCTCAATTCGCGCGGCATCGAGCTGGAAGCAAATGCGTCCTTCGACAATGGTTTTGGTCTGATCGCCTCCTACACGCATCTGCGCATGAAGATCGAAAAGGGTGCCGCCGGCACGATCGGCAAGGAGTTGTCGGCGACGCCGAACGACGTGCTGGCGCTTTGGGGCAACTACAAGTTCGAGGCGGATGCCCTGGCCGGGCTCGGTCTCGGCGCCGGTATCCGCTATTCCAGCGAAAGCTACGGCGACGACACCAACAGCTTCAGGAACGCCGCACGCACCTATGTCGATGCCGCGCTGTCCTACGACTTCGGCTATCGCAACCCGGAGATGCAGGGCCTGACGCTGCAGGTGAACGCCAAGAACCTGTTCAACAAGCAGGGCACCGTCTGCCAGGCCGGCAACTGCTATCGCGACGAAGGTCGCTCCGTGTTCGGCAGCATGAGGTATCGGTTCTGATGCACGGCGGCGTTTCGAGGAAAGCGGCATCACCGTTCGCCGTGCTGACGGCGGTTGGCGGGCTTTACATTGCCCAGAGCGTGATCGGCGGCGTTACCTGGATCGGTCTTCCTGCCATCATGCGCAGCGAAGGCGTGCCGCTCGATCGCATTGGGCTGGTTTCGCTGATCGTGCTGCCCTGGGCGTTGAAGTTCCTGTGGTCGCCGGCGGTGGAGCGTTATCGCCTGCCGGCGAACGGCCGCAATCGTACAGCCACGATCGTGCTGGTCGGCGGCCTTGTTTCAGCAATCGGCCTGTTCGCGGTCGGCGCGATCGGCCCGGCGGCCGTCCTGCCGGTGCTTGCCTTAATGATCATCGTCGCGTTTGCAGCTTCCACGGTCGACATCGCCTGCGACGGCTATGCGGTGCAGAGCCTTGCCAAGGAGTATCACGGCTGGGGCAATGCCGCGCAGGTCGGCGGCGCCTATCTGGGGTCGGCGCTTGGCGGAGGGCTGTTTTTGATGCTCGTCGATGTGTCCGGCTGGCAGATCGGCATCTGGGCGATGGCCGCGCTGCTGCTGTTGCTCGGCCTGCCGTTCCTGTTCGCGCCGACGCCGATCCTGCCGGAGGAAGCGCACGGGCACGTGCCGTCACTGCTCACCGCGCTCAAGCGGCCGGAAATCCGGCGCGGCCTCGCGGCGGCGGCGATCTATGTGATCGCCCAGAAGGTGGCTCTCGGCATGTTGGGGCCGTTCCTGATCGACGCAGGGCTCGACCTGACCGCCGTGGGATTGATCAATGGCATCGGCTCGATGTTTGTCGGTGTCGCGGCTGCCCTTCTTGGCGGGGCCCTGGTGAAATCCTGGGGCATGCGCAACGTACTCGTTCTGGCGCTGGCGCTGCAGGCGGCGGGCCTGTTCTTCTTCGCCTGCTACAATCTGATCGGCGGCATCCCGCAACCCGTGCTGATTGTCGTGGCAATCTTCGCTTCGTCGGGTGTCATGGCGCTCGGCTTCGTGGCACTTTATGCGCAGTTCATGCGCTGGTCGGATCCGAAGCAGGCCGGCGTGGACTTCACCTTGTTCCAGTGTATGGACGCACTGGTCGGCATGGCCGGCGGCATGATTGCCGGCTACGCCGCGCAACATTTCGGCTACGGCATCTTCTTTGCCGCCGCCGGCGTCATTGCGCTGGCGGCAATTCCGGCGATTTCCCTGGTTTCCGACCGGCATTGAGGCGAGGCCAGGGCAACTACAGCAAACGTGCGTTGCGGTTTTGCGTCAAAAAGGATTGGGGCGTTTTTGTGAAAAACGGAAACGCCCTAATCCTCGCCTCTCACGCCTTCCTCGCCCGAGGTTCCACGACGCCAATAGGCGACGATCAGCTGGCGATCCTTCTTCAGGCCCCATTCCTTGCGCACGATCCGGCGCAGTTCGCGGAAATCGCCGAATTCGCAGCCAGCCCAGACAAAGACGTCATCGGCTAAAGAAGCCTGGTCGATGTCCTTCAGCGTCTGCGACAGCAGATTGGCGGTGCCGGGTTCGCGGCCGTGCCGATAGAGCCAGGTGATGTTGATGTTGTCGCCTTCAGCCAGCGGCAAGGTGTCGGCTGGGCTGTCGACCTCGATGAAGACGTCCGCGCGGCTTTCCGGAGCGAGACCGTCCAGCATGCGCCCGATCGCCGGCAGCGCGGTGTCATCGCCGAAAAGCAGGAGGTTGCGCTGGTCGGATGCGTCTCCGCCGCCGGGGCCGATCAAACCGATGACTTCGCCGGGCCTTGCGTTGGCAGCGAAAGTCGCGGCCGGCGTGTTCTCGCCTTCATGCAGGACAAAGTCGACGTCGAACCACCCGGCAACAGGGTCGATGGCGCGGATTGTGTAGACGCGAACGGTCAGCGCATCGTCACCCGATGGCCAGACCATCAGGCCGTCGGTACCCAGCGTTGGCCAGACCGGCTTGCGGCCTCTGGGCGGCAGAAGCAGGCGCATGTGCAACCCGCCGCTGGCGAAGCGGGCGAGATTGTCACCGGTGAAACGCACCCTCTGCATATGCGTTGATATGCGGGTTGAGGACTGCACGGTGATTTCGCGGAAGAACACCGGCGTGCCGGTCTCGGCGCCGTCGCCGTTCCAGCGCAAGCCCCGGGTGCTGCCGAGATATTCGGCGATGTGACCGGCAACGACCATCTTCATGTAGGATAGACATGTCTCGTCCTCGGCGGAGACGCGGATCGATACACTGCGGTCCGCCAGGACGGCGCTCAGCGCGCCGTAGTGCGTCTGGAATTCCCATTGATGTTCGACACCGGTCTCGACCGCATATTCCTCATGCTCGGCATGGAATTTTTCCATCGCCATGCGGATGTTGTCGTCTTCGACCAGAGTTTCTGCAGTGAGTTGGCTCATGGGGCTGTCCATTCGAATGCGGCATGGATGTCGGGTTTGCAGGCCTGTTCCTCAGTCCGACAGGTTCCCCATGCCACAGTCGATGACAGGTTTCCAGTAAACTTGATGTTTTAAATCATGTTTATGATGATCTTGTCGCTGCGAACGTTGCTGACTTCTGGTCCGACTAGAACTGCACCGCAGTGGTGTTGGCACCGCAGACCAGTACCGCCACCCGCTCACCGGGGGCCGGTTGGTACTTACCCGAGAGCAGGGCGCCGAAGGCTGCAGCTCCGCCGGGTTCGGTCGCAACACGCACCGCATCCCACAAGGCCTTCTGTGCCGCCACGATGTCGTCGTCACTGACCAGGATCGAACGCTCGATGTAATTCTGGGCGATCGGGAACATCAGGGAACCGACGCGCTTCGGTGCCAGCGAGTCCGCTGCTATGCCCTCTGTCGGTGCATCGACGGGCTCTCCCGCTGCAAAAGCGTCGTGCAGCGTCGGTGATCCTTCAGGTTCGACGGCAACGACCCGCACGCGTCCGTCAAGCCAGGCAGCAATTCCACCAATCAGCCCGCCACCACCGACCGCAACCAACAGCGTGTCGATATCCGGCAGATCCTGTTCGATCTCGAGGCCGAGTGTGCCCTGGCCAAGCAGTGTCTCGATCTGCTCGAAGGCATGCACCGACATGGCACCAGTCCTGGCGACATGGGCTTCGCTGGCGGCGAGCGCATCGGCGTAGCGATCGCCGGCGATCACCAGCTCGGCACCATAACCGCGAATACGATCTGTCTTGGCTTTCGGCGACACGCTCGGCACGAAGATCGTCGCGGGAATGCCGAGACGCATGGCGGCATAGGCAACGGCAGCGCCGTGATTGCCGCCCGAAGCGGCGACCACGCCGGCTTTTGGAACATCGCGCTGCAGCAGGTTGGAGAAGGCGCCACGCGCCTTGAAGGAGCCGGAGTGCTGCAGGCATTCCAGCTTCAGCCGCACCGGAAAGGCGGTGCGGCCGAAATCGATCATGTCGACGGACAACACCGGCGTGCGCCTGATATGCGGCCTGATCAGCGCCTCGGTCCGGCTGATGCGTTCGGGCGTGATCTGCGTTGCGACTGACATGAGAAACTCCGACATTCGGCTGTTGACATCAATTAGTAACTTGGCAAAATGCCTAAATGCAAGAGGCTGAAATTTTCAAGGCGATCGCCAATCCGCGCCGGCTGCAAATCCTCGATTGGCTGAAGGATCCGGTGGCGCATTTCCCGCCGCAGGTGGACGGCGATCTGGTCGCGGATGGCGTCTGTGCTTTGCTGATCGCCGACAAGCTCGGCATCACGCCGGCCACGCTCAGCGAGCATATGCGCGTGCTTTCGCAATCAGGACTGGTGCGCTCCAAGCGCATCAAGCAATGGATTTTCTACCAGCGCGACGAAGACAGAATCGGCGCGGTCAAGGCCATGGTGCTGGAGAGCTTGTGAGGCTGGCAGCACCAGCCAATCCGGGCCGTATTCCGGCCGATCAGATCTTCTTAGGCCCGGCGCGCGCACCCGATGTGGTTCGATCCGCGTCCGAGTTTTCATCTGCATCTCCACCGGGAGAGTTCTCAGTCGGAAATCGACAGCGCACGGTCATGTGGTCGACTTCCGTGGGAATGAATCTTGAATATCGCGGACTAAAAGTTCGGGCTGTTCAAGCGCGGCGAAATGCCCACCCTTCGGCATATCTGTCCATCGACGCACATTAAATACACGCTCGACCCATGAACGCGGTGGAGTCGGCAGTTCCTTCGGGAAATGTGCGAACGACATCGGCACATCTACGCGTGAGACGCCCGGAAACGAAAAAGGCTGCAGCCGATTTTCCTTGTACATTCGAAGGGACGAGTCGATGGTGTTTCCAAACCAGTAGATCGAGACATTCGTCAGCAGCGCATCTGCAGATATCACCGTCTCGAGATCGCCGTCACAGTCGGACCAACTCGCAAATTTTTCGGCTATCCAGCCCAGCAAGCCGACGGGACTATCGGACAAGGCGAACGAAAGCGTCTGCGGTTTGGTCGCCTGCAGCAGCGAATAGGCACCTTCCACGCTCGCGAACATCGTCGCCCGATCCAGGAACTGCTGTTCTTCGCTTGTAATGGCCGGGTAGTCCGCCCCCAATGGCGGTCGAAAACTTCCGGGAATGTAATTCAGGTGAACCCCTTCGACGGAGCCCGGATAGAGAGCAGCAAGCCAGGCCGATACGCCCGCCCCGATATCGCCACCCTGCGCAAAATATCGCTCATAGCCAAGTTGAAGCATCAGCTTCTGCCAAAGTCCGGCAACCCGTCGGGCACTAAATCCAGGTTGCCTTGGCGCTGCTGAGAAGCCGAAGCCAGGAAGCGAGGGCACCACGACGTCAAATGCATTGAGCGGGTCACCTCCGTGTGAGCCCGGGTCCGTCAGCAGTGGTATTATTCTTTCGAACTCTACGAAGGAGCCTGGCCAGCCGTGCGTCAATATAAGGGGTCGCGCATTCGGTCCCGCGCCCTTCTTGTGGATGAAATGAATGTCTTGCCCGTCGATATCGATGGTGAATTGGGGCAGCTCGTTCAATTGCGCTTCCCGCGCGCGCCAATCAAACTCGTCCGACCAACGTGTTGCGAGCTTTTGAACGAGTGCGAGGCTCACCCCATCCTCGTCTCCGCTCTGAAATATCGAACCGGGCCAGCGCGCTTGGCGCACTCTTTTTTTAAGGTCCTCGATCTGTTCATCGGCGATACTGATCTGGAAGGGCTTCACGCAGCAATTCCTTCAATAGCCTGCCCGGCACTTGCAAATTCCGCTACGTTTCGGCGACTGTCGAAACGCTTGTCGCAGCCTCAAGGAATTGGTCTTCCATGGCCTGATCTGGTTGACGTGCACGTGGAATCTAAGCCGAACTCCGGCAGAAACGCCACTTGGGCTCCCTGTGAAGATCTTGCGAGCCACACTCGGCGAACATATGCGCGTGTTCGCAGTCAGGGCCGGTGCACCCCAAGCATATCAAGCAATGCATGTTCCATCGGCGCGACGAAGACAGGATCGGCGCCGTCAAGGCGATGGTGCTGGCGAGCCTGTGAAGACCCAATCCGACCTTCCGGCCGTTCAGGCCAGCCAATCCGGGATTGCATCCAGGCCGATCAGATCTTCATAAGTCCGGCGCGGGCGCACGACGGCAAAGCGATCGCCGTCGACCAGCACTTCCGGAACCAGAAGGCGGGTGTTGTAGGTGCTGGACTGGGTCGCGCCATAGGCTCCGGCCGTACCAATCGCAATCAGGTCGCCGCTTTTCGGCTTCGGCAGGTCGCGGTCATGACCCAGATAGTCGCCGGTTTCGCAGACCGGACCCACCACGTCGGCGCGGATGCGCGGCCCGTCGGCCGGCCCCAGTCGTACCGGGCGAATATCATGGTACGCGTCATAAAGCGTCGGGCGTATCAAGTCGTTCATCGCCGCGTCGATAATGACGAAATTCTTGGCTTCGCCCTCCTTGAGGTAGATCACCTCGGCCACCAGGATGCCGGCGTTGCCGACGATCAGCCGGCCCGGCTCGAAGATCACCTTCAGCCCCAGTCCGCCGACATGCTTCTTCACGATGCCTGCATAGGCATCCGGCAATGGCGGTGGGTTGTTGTCGGTCTTGTAAGGGATGCCCAGGCCGCCGCCGAGATCGATGTGCTCGATGGCATGACCATCGGCGCGCAGCGTCATGGCGAGTTCGGCGAGCAGCCGATAGGCATCGTCGAAAGGTTGCAGTTCGGTGATCTGGCTGCCGATATGGGTATCGATGCCGATTGCCTTGATGCCCGGCAACTCGGCCATGCGCTTATAGACCTCGCGGGCCCGCTGCCATGGCACGCCGAACTTGTTTTCGGCCTTGCCGGTGGAGATCTTCTTGTGTGTCCTGGCGTCGACATCCGGATTGACGCGCAGCGACACCGGCGCTGTCTTTCCCGCCGCCACGGCGCGCGCCGACAGCAGTTCGAGCTCCGGCTCGGATTCGACATTGAAGCAGTGAATGCCGGCGGCGAGTGCAAAATCCATCTCGCGCGCCGTCTTGCCGACGCCGGAAAAGACTATCCTGTCGGCTGGAATGCCCGCCGCGAGCGCGCGGCGCAATTCCCCTTCCGAAACCACGTCGGCGCCGGCACCGAGCTTGGCCAGCGTGCGCAGCACCGCCTGGTTGGAATTCGCCTTCGGCGAGTAGCAAACCAGCGCGTCGAGTTCGGCGAAGGCTTCGGAGAAGACCCGGAAATGGCGTGTCAGCGTCGCCGTCGAATAGCAATAGAACGGCGTGCCCACAGCTGCCGCGATTGCAGGTATTGCCACGTCCTCGGCATGCAGGATGCCGTCGCGATATTCGAAATGGTTCACGGGAGGATCGTCCGGAAGGCTACTGGATCAGCTTGTCGAGAATGAACGGCTTGTCCGTTTCCGGTTTCGTCGGCTCCGGCGGCAAGGGCTGCTTGGCCTTGGCGGCGTCCTTGCGCGCCTGTACGGCGGCTTCGTAGGGCGTATCGAGCCCGGCGCGACGTCCGCAAGCCGTCACTGCCGTCACCGCCGCCAGAACCGTCAGCGTCACCAGTATCCTGCCTGCCGTCATCGTTGCTTCCGTTCGTGCGTTTCGAGCTGTCGCTTGTAGCCGAGTTTGTCAGGCATTGCACCCCGGCATCAGGCCTTGGCGAGGCGCTTTTTCCAGTAACGAATCTGTTTGCGCACTTCCGATGGCGCGGTGCCGCCGAACGAGGTGCGGCTCTTGACCGAATTCTGCACCGACAGCACCGAGAAGATGTCCTGAGTGATGCCGCCGTGGATCGACTGCAAATCTTCAAGCGTCAGTCTTTCCAGGCCGACCTTGTTGGCTTCGGCAAGCGCCACCGCACGGCCGGTGACATGATGCGCTTCACGGAACGGCAGGCCGAGCGTGCGCACCAGCCAGTCGGCGAGGTCGGTGGCGGTTGAATAGCCGGAGCCGGCAGCCTTCTTCATCGCGGCCACGTTGATGGTCATGTCGCCGACCATGCCGGTCATGGCGGCCAGCATCAGGTCGAGGGTTTCGGCGGCGTCGAAGACGGCTTCCTTGTCTTCCTGCATGTCCTTGGAATAGGTCAGCGGCAGGCCTTTCATGACGGTGAGCAGGCCGATGAGATGGCCGTTGACGCGGCCGGTCTTGGCGCGCACCAGTTCGGCCGCATCCGGGTTCTTCTTCTGTGGCATGATCGAAGAGCCGGTCGAGAAGGAGTCCGACAGGCGTACGAAGCCGAATTGCGGCGTCGACCAGATGACGATCTCCTCGGCCAGACGCGACAGATGAGTCGCCGAGATCGCCGCCACGGACAGGAATTCCAGCGCGTAGTCGCGGTCGGAAACGCTGTCGAGCGAATTGCGGGTCGGTTCACGGAAACCAAGCGCCCTGGCTGTCTTGTGGCGGTCGATCGGGAAGCCGGTACCGGCAAGGGCCGCCGCACCCAGCGGGCTCTCGTCCATGCGCTCGATGGCGTCGCGCACGCGCGACAGGTCGCGGGCAAACATTTCGACATAGGCAAGGCAGTGATGGCCGAAGGTCACCGGTTGTGCGGTTTGCAGGTGGGTGAAGCCCGGCATCACGGTGGCGGCATGTTCCTCGGCACGCACCAGGAAAGCGGTGATCAGTCCCTTCAGGGCTTCCGCCACACGATGGAATTCATCCTTGACCCAGAGCCGGAAATCGAGGGCGACCTGGTCGTTGCGGGAACGCGCAGTGTGCAGCCGACCGGCCGCAGGTCCGATCAGCTCGGCAAGACGCGCTTCGACATTCATGTGGATGTCTTCCAGCCGGGTCGAGAACTCGAACTGGCCGGTTTCGATCTCTTTCAAAATCGTGTTCAGCCCGTGAGCGATCTTGTGTTGATCGTCCGTCGAAATAATGCCTGTTTCGGCCAGCATCTCGCTGTGGGCGAGCGAGCCGCGGATGTCCTGTCCGTAAAGCTTGCGATCGAACGAGATGGATGCGTTGATCGCTTCCATGATCGCGGCCGGGCCCGAGGCAAATCGTCCGCCCCACATCTGGTTGCTGGCCTTCTTGTCGCTCATCGCTATAACCCGTTTCCCGGAGACATCTTTAGACATGGCAGACGGCAAGAAATTCTTTCCCGCCCCACGGCTGATCCTGGCAGCAATCGTCGCCGGCGTGCTGGCCGGTGCGGTCGCGGTATATGTCAGGCAGAGCGGGTCTGGCAACAATGAGCCGGGTTCCGTTGCAATCGCTTCGGCGGGCAAGGATGACACGGTCTGCACCGCCAAGGCCGAGCGCGCCAAGAAGGTGGCTGCAGCGGCGACGGGCCAGGTTGCGGCCCTCCTGCCGGCCGATCCGCCGCAGTCCCTGAAGACGCTCGCCTTCAACGGCCCTGACGGCAAGCCGATGACGCTGGCCGACCGGGCCGGCAAGACCGTTCTGGTCAACCTCTGGGCGACCTGGTGCGCGCCGTGCCGTGCCGAAATGCCGGCGCTCGATGCGCTGCAGAAGGAGAAGGGCTCGGACAAGTTCGAAGTGATGACGGTCAATGTCGACACCGGCGACGATGCCAAGCCGAAGGCCTTCCTCGACGAGATCGGCGTGAAGTCGCTGGCGCACTACCGCGACGCGTCGATGGGCGTGTTCAACGACCTTAAGAAACGCGGGCTGGCGCTTGGCCTGCCGGTCACGCTTCTGGTCGACGGTGAGGGTTGTCTGATCGGCCACATGAACGGTCCGGCCGAGTGGGCAGGAGACGATGCCAAGCGGCTGATGGATGCGGCGCTGGCCAACTAAGAAGCCAGCTGCCGGCTAACGGTTCTCGCGCAATTCGAAAGCCAGTCGCAAGCGAAACGCTGCTACGATAGTCGCACTCGAAACAAAAACGTTGTCGGCTCAACGTATTCGCCCCATACTCCCGTCGTGGACGTTCACGTTCGCCAATGGATAACGGGAGAGAGACATGACGTTTCGCGGTCTTGCGGCCGGGGTCGCCGCTACATTCGTCCTTGGTGCCACAAGCTCGGCCTTTGCCGTCACGCAGATCAGCTGGTGGCATGCGATGACCGGCGCCAACGCCGAAGTCGTCGACAAGATCGCCAAGGACTTCAACGCCAGCCAGAAGGACTACGAAATCGTCCCGGTGTTCAAGGGCACCTATCCGGAAGCGTTGAACGCCGGCATTGCCGCGTTCCGTGCGAAGCAGGCTCCCGATATCCTGCAGGTGTTCGATGTCGGCACCGGTGTGATGATGGCTGCGGAAGGCGCGGTAAAGCCGGTGGCGGATGTTTTGACCGAATCCGGCGCGCAATTCGACAAGGCCCAGTATCTGCCGGGGATCGTCGCCTACTATTCGAAGCCGGACGGCACGATGCTGTCCTTCCCCTACAATTCCTCCTCGCCGATCCTTTATTACAACAAGGATATTTTCCAGAAGGCGGGGCTGGACGTGAGCAAGCCGCCGAAAACCTGGAACGAGGTCTGGGAGGCTGCCAGGAAGATCAAGTCGAGCGGTGCCGCTGCCTGCGGCTACACCTCGACCTGGCTGACCTGGATCCATACCGAGAATTTCGCGGCCTGGAACAATGTCTCATGGGCGACGCAGCAGAACGGTCTTGCCGGCGGTGACGTCGAACTGAAAATCAATGCACCGATCTACGTCAACCATTTCCAGGCGCTGGCCGATCTCGCCAAGGACGGCACCTTCAAATATGGCGGCCGCACCTCGGAAGCCAAGCAGCTCTTCCTTGCCGGCGAATGCGGAATTCTCACGGAATCCTCCGGTGGTCTCGGCGACATCGTCAAATCGGGCATGAACTATGGCATCGGCCAGTTGCCCTATGACAGCGATGCGCCCGGCGCACCGCAGAACACCACGCCGGGCGGCGCCAGCCTGTGGGTTTTCGGCGGCAAGTCCGAGGAACAGTACAAGGGTGTGGCCGCCTTCTTCACCTATCTGTCGAAGACCGAAGTGCAGGAGTTCCTGCACCAGAAATCCGGTTATCTGCCGGTGACGCTGGCTGCCTACGAGGCGACCAAGAAGTCGGATTTCTACGAAAAGAATCCCGGTCGCGAGACGCCGATCCTGCAGATGATGGGCAAGGCGCCGACCGACAATTCCAAGGGTGTCCGCTTGCCCAACCTGCCGCAGGTGCGCGATATCCAGAACGAGGAATATGAGAAGATGCTGGCCGGTCAGCAGACCGCGCAGCAGGCGCTCGACAATGCCGTCTCGCGCGGCAACGCCGCCATCAAGGAAGCGCTCGGGAACTGACACGCTTGAAGCGCCCAGTCCCTCGTTCGCTCATCTCCATCGGCTCGCTTCTCCACCGCGCTTCCTGGCCGGTGGAGATACAACGGGCGTTTGAAGCGCGCGGTGGCGCATGACCCCCCGCGTCGTCTTTCCCAACAGGGTGCTGCCTTATCTTCTGGTGGCACCGCAGCTGGCGATCACGCTGATCTTCTTCTATTGGCCGGCGGCGCAGGCGCTGTACCAATCGATGCTGAAGGAGGATCCTTTCGGCCTGAAATCGAAATTCGTCTGGTTTGACAATTTCAAGAAGGTGCTGGCCGACCCGAACTATCTGCACTCGATCAAGGTCACCGTGGTCTTCTCCGTGGCCACGGCTGCGGTTGCCATGGTCGTGGCTCTCCTGCTGGCGGTCATGGCCGAGAAGGTGGTGCGCAGCAAAGGTTTCTATCGTACGCTTCTGATCTGGCCCTACGCAGTAGCTCCGGCGATTGCCGGCATGTTGTTTCTCTTCCTGTTCAATCCGTCGATCGGTTCGCTGGCGATCCTGCTGCGCAAGATGGGTATCGCCTGGGATCCGGTGCTCAACGGCACCGACGCGATGATCCTGCTGGTCGCCGCCGCCGCCTGGAAACAGATCAGCTACAACTTCCTGTTCTTCGTCGCCGGGCTGCAGGCGATCCCCAAAACGTTGATCGAAGCCGCCGCGATCGACGGCGCCAGGGAGACGAAACGTTTCTGGACGATCGTCTTCCCGCTGCTCGCGCCGACCACCTTCTTCCTGCTGGTCATCAACACCACCTATGCCTTCTTCGACACGTTCGGCATCGTGCACGCCGTCACCGGCGGCGGGCCGGGCAAGGCGACTGAGACACTGGTCTACAAGGTCTACAATGACGGCTTCGTCAATCTGATCCTTGGCTCCTCCGCCGCACAGTCGGTCATCCTGATGATCCTCGTCATTGCACTTACCGCCATCCAGTTCCGCTATGTGGAGAGGAAGGTGCATTATGGCTGAGCCGAAAGCGCCCGTGAGCGGGCACGACAAGCTGATGATCGGCCAGTCGGCGCGCGGCATCTATCTCGCCCATGCCATCCTGATCCTCGGCCTGGTGATCGTCGCCTTTCCGATCTACTACACCTTCGTCGCGTCCACGCAGACATTGCAGACGATCCTCAGGCCGCCGCTGCCACTCGTTCCCGGCGGCGAGTTCTGGAACAACTATAGTGAAGCGCTGTTCGGCGGCGCCGGGCGTATCGGGGGTGTCGGCGCGGGCACACTGCTGTGGAACACGACGGTGATGGCGCTGGGCATCGCGATCGGCAAGATCGTGATCTCTATCCTGTCGGCCTATGCCATCGTGTTCTTCCGGTTTCCATTCCGGATGGCGATCTTCTGGCTGATCTTCATCACGCTCATGCTGCCGGTCGAAGTCCGCATCCTGCCGACCTATAAGGTCATGGTCGATCTCGGCCTGATCGACACCTATGCCGGTCTGATCATTCCCCTGATTGCCTCTGCGACGGCAACGCTGCTGTTCCGGCAGTTCTTCATGACCATTCCGGGTGAGCTGGTCGAGGCGGCACGAGTCGACGGCGCGGGTCCGTGGCGCTTCTTCTTCGATATCCTCCTGCCGCTATCGCGCACCAACATAGCGGCGCTGTTCGTCATCCTCTTCATCTATGGCTGGACGCAGTATCTGTGGCCGCTGCTGGTCACCAACCGCAACGACATGACCACCATCGTCATCGCGCTGAAGAAGATGGTGTCGTTTGCGGATGCAGATACGCAATGGCATCTGGTGATGGTGACGGCGATCCTTGCCATCGTGCCGCCGATCCTGGTTGTCGTGCTGATGCAGCGCTGGTTCGTGCGCGGTCTCGTCGATACGGAGAAATGAGAATAGATGGCGACAGTTGACCTGAAGGATGTGCGCAAGGTCTACCCCGGCGGGGTAGAGGCGGTGAAGGGCGTGTCGATCGCCATACCCGACAAGGAGCTTTGCGTGCTGGTCGGTCCGTCCGGCTGCGGCAAGTCCACGCTGCTGCGCATGATCGCCGGCCTGGAGACGATCTCGTCAGGCACCTGCGCCATCGACGGCAAGGTGGTCAATGCGGTCGGGCCTACCGAGCGCGACATCGCCATGGTGTTCCAGAACTATGCGCTCTATCCGCACATGAAGGTCTACGACAACATGGCCTACGGCCTGCGCAATCGCGGCACGCCGAAGGACGAGATCGATTCGCGGGTGCGCTCGACCGCCAAGGTGCTGGAATTGTCGCATCTGCTCGACAGGCGGCCGCGGGAGCTTTCCGGCGGCCAGCGCCAGCGCGTTGCCATGGGGCGCGCCATCGTGCGCAATCCGAAAGTATTCCTGTTCGACGAACCGCTTTCCAATCTGGACGCCAAGCTGCGCGGACAGATGCGCGTCGAGATCAAGAACCTGCAGCGATCGCTGGGCGTCACCTCGGTCTATGTCACACATGACCAGCTTGAAGCGATGACGTTGGCCGATATCCTTGTGGTCATGAACGCCGGGCTTGTCGAACAGATGGGCGCGCCGCTGGACATCTACGAGAAACCGGCCTCGACTTTCGTTGCGTCCTTCATCGGCGCACCGCCGATGAACCTGCTCGCCATCGCCGCCAAACCGGACAGCCCTGCCGACACGGCGGAAAGGGTTTTTGCCAATGGCACGGGCCTGGGTATAGCGGCGCCGGCGCACGCAGCAACTCTGGGTTTCCGGCCGGAAGATGCCGATGTCCTCGGGGAAGGAGCGAAGCCGTCCGGTTCCCTCAAACTGTCGGCCATCGTCGAAGCGGTCGAGCCGGTGGGTGCCGAAAGCTTCCTTTATTGCGCCGCCGCTGGTGGCCGAATCGTCGTCAGGGTAGCGGGTCGTGCCGCCGCCAGGCCGGGTGACGGCCTCGAAGTCCTGGTACCGGCCACCAGGCTGCACTGGTTCGACGGTGTGGGAAAGCGAGTCTAAAACCTGCGCTAACCGGTCGAGCAGAAGCTTGCCCGGCTGTTCTCAGCTGAAGACGTGCGCCTTGCCGACGATGCTGATGCGGACGATGTCGCCTACCGATGGTGCATCGACGCCGGGTTTCTTCAGGATCAGCGGCGTCGAACCGATGGCGGCGGCTTCGGGCGGATCGGGAGTGTTGAGCAGCTTGATGGCGACGGCGCATGCGGCACCGCCGAATTCGGATTCGGTCACTTCACCGAAGAGTACACCCGGCTTGGCGGCAGCCAGTTCCGCGCGCGTCGCAGCGGCAAGCAGAACTTGCTCGGGCCGCAGCATGATGCGGGCGACCTCGCGTCTTTCCCTGCCGTCTACCGCAATGCGGCCAAGCGTGGATTCGGCATAGCCGTTGGCGATCTTCGCCGATAGCACGATGGCGTCGCCGAGGAATTCCGCGATCATGCGGTCCTTGGGCCTGAGATAGAGGTCCCGCGGCGTACCGATCTGCGAGAAGCGGCCCTCGCGCATGACGGCAACCTGGTCGGCGAAGGAGAGGGCTTCGGCCTGGTCATGCGTGACCAGGATGGTGGTGATGCCGGCGCTTTCCAGCATCTCGGCCACTGCCTTGCGCATGGAGGCGCGCAGGCCGGTGTCCAGCGCCGAGAAAGGTTCATCGAGCAGCATCAGCCGCGGCTTCATCGCCATCGCGCGAGCCAGTGCAACGCGCTGCTGCTGTCCACCCGAAAGCTGGTGCGGCCGACGCGTCAGAACGCTTTTGTCCAGCCCGACGATGTAAGACAGCTCAGCGATGCGCTCGTCGCGCCGGGGTTCCTTGCGGTCGAGGCCGAAGCCGATATTGCCGGCGATGGTAAGATGCGGGAACAGGGCACCATCCTGCGCCACCAGGCCGATCCCGCGCAGATGCGCCGGCACGCTGGTACCACCATTGGCGAGCAGCTTGCCGTCGAGCGTGATGCGGCCGCCATCCGGCGCCTCAAAGCCGGCGATGAGGCGCAGCAATGTGGTCTTGCCGCAGCCGGAAGGACCGACGATAGCGGTGCGGCTGCCGGCTGCGACGGCAAGATCGATGCCGGCAACGGCCGCGACCGGGCCGTAGTTCTTCGACAGTGAGGCGATTTCCAGGAAACTCATTGGCCGGCCATTCGCTTCGACTGCACATACAGCAGCCAGGTAAGGGGCAGCGACATCAACACCATGATCGCCGCATAGGGTGCGGCTGCCGCATAGTCGATCTCACCGCTGTAGTTCCAGAAGGCCATCGCCAGCGTGCGCGTGCCATTGGGGGCCAGCATCTGGGTGGCGGTCAACTCGTTCATGATGCCAAGCGCCACCAGCGCCATGCCGGCGGCGGCACCCGGCGCCGACAGACGAATGGTCGTCGCCCAGAGCGCCTTCAACGGTGAGCGGCCCAGGCTGCCCGCAGCACGTTCCAGTTCCACCGGCGCCTGCGCGATCGAGGCGCGCAGCGATACCAGCGCGCGCGGCAGGAACATCAGCACATAAGCGAACAGGATGGTGGCAAGCGTCTGGTAGAGCGGCTGGACGACGCGCACCGCGATGGTGACCAGCGCCAATGCAACCACAACGCCGGGCAGTGCTCCGACCACATAGTTGCAGCCCTCCAGGATGCGCTGCACGCGGCCTGGAGCGCGGATGGACAGCCAGGCCATTGGCGTCGCGGCGATGGTCGCCAGCACACCCCCCGCAACGGCCAGGAACAAGGTCTGGCCGAGTGCCAGGCCGATCTCGTCCATGCGCCAGACGGCGCTGCCGCCGGCGATGAGCCAGCGGCCAATGGTCAGGAAAGGCACACCGATGGCCAGCAGCGTGATGACGATCGGCAAGGCCAGGCAAGGCAATGTAGCGCGGCCGAGGGCCATGCGCGGCTTCAGGCGAGCGGCACCGGAACCGACACGGGCATAGCGCTCCTCACCCCGTACCAGCACCTCAAGCGTCAGCAGCACGAGGCAGCAGGCGACGAGGACGCCGGCCAGCATGTTGGCGGCGGGGCCGTTGAAGGTCGACTGGAACTGGTCGACGATCGCGGTTGTGAAGGTGTCGAAACGGACAAATACGTAGAGGCCGTATTCGGCAAGCAGATGCAGCCCCACCAGCAGCGCGCCGCCGCAGAGTGCCAGGCGCAGTTGCGGCAGCACCACCCGGAGGAACACACGCCAGGGGCTGAGGCCCAAGGAAGCGGCGGCATCTTCCAAAGCAGGGTCGAGACGGCGGAAGGCGGCCGAAACCGGCAAGTAGAGGAAGGGGAAATAGGCGATCACCGAAACCCAGACCCCGGCGAAGAGGCCATTGAGATCCGGCCAGAAGGTGATCCAGGCGTAGGAATGCACAAAGGCCGGTACCGCCAGCGGTGCGACGGCAAGCCACGACCACAGGCGGGCGCCGGGTAGATCGCTGCGCTCCGTCAACCAGGCAAGCGCCACTGAAAGCACCGCGCAAATCGGCACAGCCAGCACGACGAGGAGAACGGTGTTGACCAGCAGTTCGCCGACGCGAGGCCTGAACACCAGCTGTACGACTGTCGTCCAGCCAGTCTGGATGGCGATGAAGATCACAAAGGCAAGCGGCAGCAAAGCCAGAATGGAGATGATGATCGCAGTCAGCGTGATCAGCGGAAAGGAGCGGGCAGGGGCTCGCCGTCCAGACGAGCGGGCCGGCGCGTCGGTCTGCGCGAGTTCGCCCGACGCCATCAAATCACCCGTGCTGTCCCGCCATGCGGCGGGCCTGGATGAAGGGAAGGGCTACGGGCTGCTTGGCCATCGGGGGAGTTGGTCTCTGAAACGAAATGCTCCCGCGGAAACCGCGGGAGCGTTGTCTATGCGGTCCTTATTAGGATGAATGCCGGCTAAAGCAAGCCAGCAGCCGTCATCAAATCGGTCACCTTCTTGGAGTTGAGTTTCTGCGGGTCGATCTTTGGCGCCTGCAGGTCGGCCAGCGGTACGAGCTTGGTGTTCGATTCCGCACCATTGCCGACGGCATATTCGAAAGAGGTACCGGTTTTCAGGATGTCCTGGCCACCCTTGCCGGCGAGCCACTTCACGAAAGCCTGGGCTTCCTTGGCATGCTTGGACGAGGCCAGTACGCCGGCACCTGAAACCGAGACGAAAGCGCCCGGATCCTGGTTCTTGAAGTAATACTGGACGACGTTCTTGCTGTTCTCGCCGGTCTTATTCTGATCGCCGAAATAGTAATAGTGATAGATGACGCCACCATCGACCTGGCCGGCATTCACCGCCTTGAGCACCGTGCTGTTGCCCTTGAACGGCTTGAAGTTCTCCTTCATGGCCTTGAGCCAGGTGGCGGTTGCTTCTTCGCCCTTGAGTTCGAGCAGCGCCGAAACGATTGCCTGGAAGTCGGCCCCGGATGGCGAAGCACCCCAGCGGCCTTTCCAATCGGCGCCAGCGAGGTCGAGCAGCGACTTCGGCAGCTGGTCTTCCTTCAGTTTGTCCTTGTTGTAGACAAAGACGGTGCTGCGTGCCGCGATGCCGACCCACTTGCCGTCGGATGGGCGATACTGTTCCGGCACCAGCGCCAGCGTATCGGCTTCAATCGGAGCAAACAGGCCGGCTGCATCGACCAGCGCCATGGCCGGCGAATTCTCGGTGAGGAATACGTCGGCGGGCGAAGCCTTGCCTTCCGCCACGATCTGGTTGGAGAACTCGCTGTCGCCGCCATTGCGCAGCGTCACCTTGATGCCGGTCTCCTTGGTGAAGGCTTCAGCCCATTCCTTGGCCAGGCTTTCATGCTGGGCGTTGTAGACGACGATGCCGTCGCCGTCCGCGGCCATGGCCGGGAACACGGCAACGCTGATCGACAGTGCGGCAGCACCCGCCAGCATCGAAAGAATGGACTTCATCAAGGTCTCCTCGGTTGGGTGATCCAGTGTCAGGAGCAGCTATCGATACATGATCAACCGAGTCAAGATTTTATCAAATGAAACGGCTGCGGCATGTCGCCCGGCACGGCTGCCACTTAAAATTACACCGGTGGGTGCATCATCCTGACACTTGCTGCCAGACTTTTGGGACACCTGGTTCCGGCAAGCGGTGGAGCGCATCGGATTTCGGTTGCGCAATTGCTTGCTGACAGAAGCCGTCGCTGCCCGATGCTATCCGACGCGTTGTTTTTGCGGACAGATTGCCAAAACGGCGTTTGCGGGAACGCCGGGGGAGCGGCGATATTCAGGCCGGTATAGAATTCTGCATAGATTTCAAATGATTGCGAGGGCAGCAAGGAATCTGAAAGGCGATCCGGCAGGGGCATCGCTGACGACTGATTCGTGCTAGGGCGCTTTGTCCGCCAGGCAAGGGTCCAGTGGGTCTCGACTGCCTGACGATGGTTGCTGCCCATGGTCGGCAATGTGGCGACGGGCATCGAAATTTCTTTTCGCGTCGCAGTGAAAGCCCAGCCGATTTTTGCGAAAACCACGATTTGATCGTGTCGAAACGACTCCAAACCGTCGATCGTCCCTATTTTTACCACTGTCTAATAAGAGCGATTCATGTAGAAAGCGCGCTCCGCCGATCACGGTAAATTGAAGATCGCACCACGCATTCCCATATCGAGTTCGCGCCGACCGGAGACGCGGCGGGGGTTCACGTTTTGCCGGATGGATGACGATGCCGAAGATGAGGTTTCACAAGGTCGCAGCGATTGTGGTGCTTGTTGGCTTTGCGGCGTGGATGGGTACTGGACATTTCTCGTCTGTGGGTAGCGCTGCCGCGGAACAGCCCAAGACCGCGGCCAAGCCGGAACCTGCAGAGCAGAAAGCATCGCTGCGTATCGTCAAGGTGGTGACACCGCCGCGCAGCGAACATGCCCGGGCCATCCGCATTTCGGGTGTCACCGAAGCCGACAAGCGTGCCGTGCTCGCGACACGTGTGGCCGGCATCATCAGCGAACTGCCGGTCAAGCAGGGCGATCACGTCAAGCTCGGCGATACCGTGCTGATGCTCGATGCCGAAGAGAAGATCTCGGCGGTCGAGAATGCCCGCCAGTTGAAGGGTCAGCGCCAAGCGGAGCTCGATGCCGCCGAACGGTTGGCCAAGACTGGAAATCTTGCCAAGCTGCAGCTCGACAGCGCCCGCTCTGCACTGGCACTGGCGACGTCGCAGCTTTCTGCTGCCGAGTCTGAACTCACCCGCAAGGAGGTGAAGGCACCGTTCGATGGTGTCATCGACCGCGTACCGGTGGAACTCGGCAGCGCCGTGCCCCTGGGTGGCGAGGTGGCCACCATCCTCAGCCTTGATCCGGTGATCGCTCGCGGCGAAGTCAGCGAACGTGACCTCGGCTATCTCAAGATCGGCGACAAGGCCAATGTGCGGCTGGTGAGCGGCCAGGTCGCCGAAGGCACCGTCCGCTACATCAGCCGTGACGCTTCCGCTGCCACCCGCACCTTCCGTGTCGAGATCGCCATTCCGAATGCGGACGGTGCCATCCCGGCCGGCATGACCGCCGAAATCACGCTGTCGGCCAAACCGACCGATGCGGTCATGCTGCCGCGCTCGGTCGTGACACTCGGCAAGAAGGGCGACCTGGGCATTCGCGCTGTCGACAAGGAAAACAAGGTCATGTTCTTTCCGATCGACCTCGTTGACGACATGCCAGGTGGTCTCGTGCTTGGCGGTATTCCAACGGATGCGCGCATCATCGTCGCCGGCCAGGAGCTGGTGACGGAAGGCGATATCGTGCAGCCGGTCGCGGCTGATCCACAGGAAATCAAGAAACTGGTTGGCGACAATGCCGCTGGCGGGACGCTCTAACTCTTTGTTTTTACGCAATTCCGAGTGGGAAACCGTTACATATTTTTCCGGGAATTGCTCTAGCCGTCATATCGAATCCAAATTCGGGATCTGCCCATGGATATCGTCAAGCTTGCCATCCAGAATGCGCGGCTGACCATTTCGGTGCTGCTGTTCCTGCTCCTTGCAGGCGCCGTCGCGTATATGTCCGTGCCCAAGGAAGCCGAGCCGGACGTTCCGATCCCGATGATGTACGTCTCCCTGGTCTATCAGGGCATTTCGCCCGAAGACTCGGAGCGGCTGCTGCTGAGGCCGGTCGAGACCAAGCTCAAGAGCCTCAAGGGGCTGAAGGAAATGCGCTCGGCCGCCTATCAGGGTGGCGGCTACGTGCTGGTCGAATTCGACCCGTCGACCAATCTTGCACAGGCGTTGCAGGACACGCGATCCAAGGTGCAGGACGCCAAGGCGGACTTACCCCAGGCGGCCGAAGAGCCGACCGTCAACGAAGTCAATATTTCCGAATTCCCGGTTCTGGTCGTCACCTTGTCCGGCAATGTGCCTGAGCGAGTGCTGGCCAAGGCCGCGCGCGAATTGCGCGACCGCATCGAGGAAGTTCCCGGCGTGCTGGAAGGCACGCTGCAGGGCTCGCGCGACGATCTCGTCGAAGTTGTCGTCGATCCGGTCAAGCTTTCTTCCTACGGACTGCAGCTCGACCAGCTGATGCAGGGCGTCGGCCAGTCCAACAGCCTGGTTGCCGCGGGCAACATTGAAGGTTCGGAAGGCAAATACGCGGTCAAGGTGCCGTCGCTCATCGAAACGCCGGAGGATGTCGCCAACCTGCCCGTTGTGGCGCGGCCGAACGCAGTGGTGCAGGCCAAGGATGTCGCCTCCATCCGCTCGACCTTCAAGGACGCCGAGACCATTACCCGCCTGGACGGCAAGCCGGCCATCGCCATCGAAGTGAAGAAGCGCATCGGCGCCAACATCGTCGAGACGATCGAGGGCGCCAAGAGGGTCGCCAACGAGTTCGTCAAGATCGCGCCGGCTGGCAT
Source organism: Mesorhizobium sp. UC74_2 (assembly GCF_042701485.1). Classification (NCBI taxonomy): domain Bacteria; kingdom Pseudomonadati; phylum Pseudomonadota; class Alphaproteobacteria; order Hyphomicrobiales; family Phyllobacteriaceae; genus Mesorhizobium; species Mesorhizobium sp. UC74_2. The sequence goes on from NZ_CP170562.1 coordinate 6,075,264, forward strand.
GGAAGTCACCTATACGCAGGACAAATCCGTCTTCGTGAAGCAGTTGCTGAACGATCTGCAGAACCATGTGCTGATCGCAGTCATCCTGGTCTTCATCGTCATCCTCTACGCACTTTCCGGTCGCGCCTCGTTGCTCATCGGCCTGGCGATTCCCTCATCCTTCCTGATCGGCATCCTGCTGCTGGCGCTCATGGGCTACACGATCAACATGATCGTGCTGTTCAGCCTGATCCTGGCGGTCGGCATGCTGGTGGACGATGCCATCATCGTCACCGAATTCGCCGAAAGGCGCATGACCGAAGGCATGCCGAAGGAGGAGGCCTTCGCTCTGGCCGCCAAGCGCATGGCCGGCCCGGTCATCGCTGCTACCATGACGCGTATCGCCGCCTTCTCGCCGCTGCTGTTCTGGCCAGGGATCATCGGCGACTTCATGAAGTACCTGCCGATCACGCTGATCGTCACGCTGGCTGCGTCCATGCTCTATGCCCTCGTGTTCACGCCAACGCTTGGTGCGATCTTCGCCAAGGCTGAGGTCCACAGTGAGGAGGAGCGCAAGGACGGTGCCTACATGGCGGTCGTGCGCAAGGCGGTGCAGTATCCGAAGACGGTTCTGGTGATGACCGTCGTGCTGCTGGTCGGTATTCAGGTCGGCTATTCCAAATATGGTGCCGGTGTCGAGTTCTTCCCAAATGTCGAACCGGATTATGGCCTGCTGTATGTGCACGCTCGTGGCAACCTCTCGCTTGCCGAAATGGACGCCGCGACACGCACCGCGGAGGAAAAGCTTCTTGGCTGGCCGGGCGTGAAGTCCGTCTATACGCGGGTAGGCAAGACACGAGGTGGTGGCGCAGACGTTCCCGAGGATGTCGTCGGCGTCATCCAGTATGAATTCGTCGACTGGCGCGAGCGCAAGGCCGCGAACCAGATCCTCGACGATCTGCGCAAGGCAACCGCTGGCATTCCGGGCGTCGATGTCGAAGTGCGCGTGCCCGAGGCTGGCCCGCCAACCGGCAAGCCGATCCAGGTGCGTATTTCGGCTGTCGATCCGGCCGGCATCGATAAGGTGGCACGCGATGTCGCTGCACATATCGCCAAGGTCCCCAATGTCATCGACGTCACGGATGGCCTGCCGCCGCCCGGCATCGACTGGGCCCTTGAGGTCGACCGCAGCAAGGCCGCGCAATACGGCGTCAACCCGACCTCGGTCGGCACTGTCGTGCAACTCGTCACCAACGGGCTGAAGCTCAGCGAATACCGCCCGGCCGGTGCCGACAAGGCGGTCGATATACGTCTGCGTCTGCCTGAGGATCGGCGGACACTGTCGACGCTGGACGAACTGCGCGTGCAGACCAGCCAGGGCTCGGTGCCGATCGCCAATTTCGTCATCCGCAAGCCGGAACCAAGTGTCGGCACGCTGAACCGTATCGATGGCGCCCGCACCGTGGTGGTTCAGGCAAACGTCGCGGCGGGAGCGCAGGTCGCGGTCGTGCAGGCGGAGGTGACCAAGACGATCGCCGACATGGGCCTTCCCGACAACTTCCGCTGGAAACTTGCCGGCTCCAATGAGGACAGTGCGGAAGCGAGCGCGTTCCTGTCCAAGGCATTCGGCGCCGCCATCTTCCTGATCTTCCTGGTGCTGCTGGCGCAGTTCAACAAGTTCACATCGGTCTTGCTGGTGCTGTCTTGCGTGGTCATGGCGACGATCGGCGTGTTCCTCGGACTGATGATGACCGGCCAGCCGTTCGGCATCGTCATGTCGGGCATCGGCGTGATCGCTCTGGCCGGCGTGGTGGTGAACAACAACATCGTGCTGATCGACACCTACGACCGGTTGCGTGAAGAAGGCTGGGACAAGACGGAAGCGGTGCTGCAGACCTGCCGCGAACGCGCCCGTCCGGTGGTGCTGACCGCCGTGTCGGCGATCCTCGGCGTGCTGCCGATCGCGTTTGGTCTCGGCCTTGAGATCTTCCACCACGAGACGACGATCAATGCACCGTCGACGCAATGGTGGATTTCGCTGTCGTCGGCGATCGTGTTCGGTCTGTCCTTCGCAACGCTGCTGACGCTGGTGGTGACGCCGGCCATGCTGATGGTGTTCACCCGTGCCAAGCGCAAGCCTGGCCAGCGCAGCTGGCTTGGGCGGCTGTTCCGCCGGGGCAAGGTCGCCGCTTCCAACGACGACGCGCCGGATCTCGGTGCAGCGGGGGCGTTGCCCAAGGCTGCAGAGTAGAATCATCGTTATGATGTGAAGAAGGCCGCCGGGTCGACCCGGCGGCCTTTTGTTTGTCGTTGCAGGGCCGTTATGCAGCTTCCTTCTGTGCCGCGAGACTTGCGACAGGGATGCCCAGATCGGTCAGCGCCTCGGCAACGGCGCGGTCGAGCGGCGTGTGCGGGATTGGCCCGATGACATCCTCCAGGCGGTTTGACGCCAGCCGGTGTGGCTCGAAGCGCAGGTATGACATCTGCAGCATCGCCTTCCACATCGGCATGAACGGTGCGCCGATCTTGAACACCCACCAGGGCAGCGATGACATCGCAAGCTTGTGGCCCACGGCTCGCTCGAGAGCAGCCTTCATCTGCAGGTCGGTGATGGCGTGACCCGGGAAATGGAAGGTCTCATAGTAGCCCAGTTGATCCTGTCGGTCCGCCAGTTCGACAAAGGCGGCGGCGAGATCGGGCAGATATGCCCATTCATGCACGATATCGGTCGGGCCGGCGGCGGTGTAGACGCCCTTCTGGATCTTTGAGGCCATGCCCAGGTCAAACCATCAGCCGGTGCCTGTGCCGCCGAAGAAATCGCCGGCCCGCAACAGGATGGTGCGCAGGCGTCCGGCGTCCGCTTCGGTGCGCAGCAGGGTTTCCAGTGCCACGCGAATACGACCCTTTTCAGTCGTCGGATTGAACGGCGTATCCTCGGTGATGATTTCCGGAAGCGGCGAACCGTAGTTGTAGATGGTGCCGGGGAAGAGCAGGAGGGCGCCATTGGCCTCGCAGGCGGCAACCACATTCTCGGCCATCGGCAGAACACTGCTCCAGTCGGAATAGACCGGGCTCAGGCCGTGGAAGATGATATCGACGCCGGCCGTGGCGCGCACCAGAGCCTCGCGGTCGAGCGCATTGGCGGCGATGCCGCTGGCGCCAGCGAGATCGGCCGGCAGCCTGCCGCTGCGGGTGATGCCGCGAACGTCATAGCCGGCCTGGATGAATGCCTTGCCGATAGCGCGGCCGAGCCGTCCGTTGGCGCCGAGGATTGCGATACTGGTCATGTCGGATCTCCTTGTCGGTGTTGCGATGTCCCTATTTTGCCCTTTCACTGGCGAATGGAAATTGACTGTTTTCGGCTTTGTGATATTCATTTTTGAATGAAAGACATCGACTGGAATTTGATCAAAAGTTTTGTTGCGGTGGCTGAAACCGGCAGTCTGTCGGCTGCGGCGAGAAAGCTCTCCTCGAGCCAGCCGACGCTTGGACGCCACATCTCGGAGCTTGAACAGGCGCTGGATGTGACGCTGTTCCGGCGTGGCCGGCAGGGGCACGAACTCACCGAGGCAGGCGCGATTCTTTACGAGAGAGGCCAGGCGGTCGCCGAACAGGTAACGGCTTTTTCCCTGTTGGCATTGGGCTCTGTCGAGGCGGTCGAGGGAACTGTGCGGATCTCGGCCAGCGAGGTGGTGGCGGCGTTCGTCCTGCCTGAAATCATCGCTAGGCTCGGTCTTGAGGAACCGGGCATCGAGATCGAGGTAGCGGCTTCCAACCAGGTCGAGAACCTGCTGCGCCGCGACGCCGATATCGCCATTCGCATGGTTCGGCCCATGCAGAACGAGCTGGTGGCGCGCAAGGTTACCGACATTGCGCTGTGCGCCTGTGCCGCCACCACCTATATCGAACGGCGCGGCCGACCCGAATCCGTCGCTGATATCGTCAACCACGACATTGTCGGTTTCGACCGTGACGACGGCATCATCCGCGGTTTCGCTGCCGCAGGCATTCCACTGGACCGCAGTGCCTTCCGCTTCCGCTGCGACAACCAGATCGTGCATTGGCAAGCGGTGCGCGCCGGCAACGGTATCGGTTTCACGCAGCGGCCCCTGGTCGATCGGGACCCAAATGTGGAACCCTTGCTGCCTGATCTCGCGCTGCCGGCTCTACCGGTTTGGCTCGCCATGCACCGCGATGTGCGCGGCTCGCTGCGCATCCGCCGCGTCGTGGATTTCCTGCACGAAGCGCTGAAGCGCTATTCCGCCGGCTGAGCGACGAAATCAGCGGCGTGGGCGAGGTTGGACATCAGGAAGACCGCTGCCAGGAACCCGGACAGCACCACAAAGACCGCTGTAAAGCCGACATGCTCGGCAACGAAGCCGATCAGCGACGGCGCCAGCAAAATGCCCGAATAACCCATGGTCGTGACCACGCTCATGCCTGTGCCGGATGCCATGCCGGGCTGATTGCCACCGGCTGAAAAGGCGATCGGAACCATATTGGCGATGCCCAGCCCGGCAAAAGCGAAGGCGGCGATTGCCAGCCATGGCCACGGCGAAAGGGCTGCCACCAATATGCCGGAAGCCGCGATCAGCGAGCAGACGCGTAGCGTCGTTACCGCACCGAACCGGTTGCGCACACCATCGCCAGCGAAGCGCATTGTGGCCATGGCACCCGAGAACAATGCGTAGGCGAGGCCGGCGGTAGCGAGATCGGCGCCAAGCTCCTGATTCAGATAGAGAGCGGCCCAGTCCAGCACGGCGCCTTCCGGCACCATGGTGATCAAGGCCATCAGGCCGATCAGATAGATGCCGGGGCTCTTCGGGAATGTGAACTTGTGATGTTCCTCATGGGCCAGTTTCTTGGGATCGCTGACCAGATAGCCGGCGGTCAAGACAAGCAGCACGATGGCAATAATGGTGACGCCGACGGCGTGTGTCAGATGGCCATAGTTCTGGATGACAAGTCCGCCGATGCCGCCACCGGCGAAGCCGCCGAGGCTCCAGAAACCGTGCGAGGAGGACATGACCGCGCGCGAAAGGCGGCGCTCAACCGAGACGGCGTTTGCATTCATGGCCACATCCATGCCGCCGACCAGTCCTCCGAACAGGAACAGGGCGGCAGCCGCCAATGGCAGGCTGGGGGCCAGCGCCACCAGAAGCAGGCCAAACACGGCCACGCTGGCAAAACCGCGAACGACGGCGCGCGAGCCATGTTTCGACATGAGGTAGCCGGACAGTGGCATGAAGACCAGCGCGCCGAGGCCGAACAGCAGGATCAGAACGCCGAGCGTGAACTTGCTGATGTCCAGGCGGGTCAGGAAAACCGGGATCTGCGGAGCCCAGCTGCCGGTCAGGAAGCCGTTGATGAAGAACATCGCTGCCACAGCCCAGCGACCGCGCGCGGCATCTTGCAGGGAGGAAACTGCGGTCATGGCGATGGCTCGAACAAGAATTGGAACGATTCAATCGTTAGATCGATTCAAAGTCATCGTCAAGCAATTAAGGCGATCGAACCATCCGAGAAGGAGGCCGCGAGCTGCAGGAAGGGCGTGTCTGCCGCCCGCGTGCCTCAGTGATCTTTCGGGCGATTGGCCGCGAAGGCAGCCTTCTGGGCATCCGATGCCTCGGTCTGATGGCGCGCCTGCCACTCGCCATAGGGCATGCCGTAGACGATCTCGCGGGACTGGTCCTTGGAGAGTGCGACGCCTTCCGCCTCCGCTGCCTCGCGGTACCAGTTGGACAGGCAGTTGCGACAGAAACCGGCGAGATTCATCAGGTCGATGTTCTGGACGTCGCTGCGTTCGCGCAGATGCTCGACCAGCCGACGGAAGGCCGCAGCCTCGAAATCGCGCTGCTGTTCGTCGCTCAGATCGGTCATGGCGGTGCCCTCGTGTTGGCGCTTCACAGTGGTCCGGTGCGCGAACCGAATATCTTCACAGCGTGTATATCGGAATGGCGGTTGATCGCGTCAACGATGGGAGCCAGCCTTTCCGCCCATGCGAGCGCACCTTTGGTGTCGGCAATCAGATCCTGCCGTATCTCAATCAAGGCATGTGCGAAGCCATTGACGATGGCATGGCGAAACATGGTGTCGCCGCGCAGGGCGCCGTCATACGGTTCATTGTCGCCGACCACGAGATCCTTGTCTGCAGCGAGCGCTTCGATGAGTGCGCGCGGCGCACGATCATCGAGATCCCACAAGACGCCGACGTGCCAAGGCCTGGCGCGGCCCTGCATGACCGGAGTGAAGGAATGAACAGAGAAGATGAACGGCGCGCGCCCGGACTTCTGGGCCACCGAGGCGACAACGGCAGCGACAGCGTCATGATAAGGGCGGTAGAACCGCTCCAGCCGCCTTTCGCGCTCTTCGGCCGGCATCGGATAATTGCCCGGAACGATGGTGCCGTCATAAAGCTGGCGGATCAGCGTCGGGTCGTCTTCGCCGCGATTGGGGTCGATCAGCAGGCGTGAAAAATTGGCGAGCACTGCCGGCACACCAAGCAATGAGGCCAATTCGCGCGTTACGGCTTCAACGCCGATATCATAGGCGATGTGGCGCTCGAATTCGGCGGCCGGCAGGCCGAGCGCTCCATACTCCTCCGGCAGTTCGCGTCGCGCATGGTCTGCCACCAGCACGATGCCGCGACTGCGATCGCCCTCGATCAGATCAAATGGCGCAAAAACTGTGGATCGGGTCATGGCACGGGGAAAATCAAGCGGTGGCGTCTCGGAGCGGGATGGTAACGTGATCCCATGAAGCGGAAGTCCGCGCAATGCCGTTGTTTGGTCAAGGTTTTTGCGAAAAACTTTCATCCTCCGGCATAGCATGCGCCGGCTTGCCAATTAAATCGATTGGATTCACAGTGGGGCGCGCGTTGACATGCGCCCGGACATCTTCGAAAAGGGCGCCTGATCATGCAAGTTTCACTCAGCGAGGGGTCTCGAATGGCATCCGCCAGCCGGCAGCGTACGCGAAAGGGCCTCGCCCTCTTGCTGCCGCTGTTTGCCCTGTTCGCGGCGCCTCTGGTGATGGCCTCTCCGGCCATGGCCGATTTCCGTGTCTGTAATGCCACGCAGAATCTGGTCGGCGTCGGCATCGGCTATCGTGCCAAGACCGGCTGGATCACCGAAGGTTGGTGGCACATCGAAGGTTCGACCTGCAAGACGCTGATCGAAGGGCCGCTGTCATCGAGGTTTTACTATCTCTATGCAGAAGATGCCGAGCGCGGCGGTCGTTGGGATGGTCCGATCTCGATGTGTGTTGCCGAGAAGGAATTCAAGATTGCCGGCGTAACCGATTGCGTCGCCCGGGGCTTCCAGCGCGCCGGATTCCAGGAATACGACACAGGCGAGCAGGCGAGTTGGATGGTCCAGCTGACCGAGCAGCCCACTGCGGATGGCACCCCGGCCGCTCCGCCAAGCAACGGTCAGAACAATCAATGAGACGTAGCCGCAAGGTCAAGATCCTAGCCACCATCGGTCCTGCTTCCTCCGATGAAGCGATGCTGAAGAAGCTCTTCGAAGCAGGTGCGGATGTGTTCCGCATCAACATGAGCCATTCCGATCATGACCTGATGCGCACACTTGTTGGTCGCATCCGCTCGGTAGAGGCCGCAGTCGGTCGTCCGATCGGCATCCTGGCCGATCTGCAGGGGCCGAAGCTGCGCGTCGGCAAATTCGCCAACGGCAAGGAAGAACTGAAAGTTGGCCAGACCTTCACCCTGGACGACAATCCGGAGCTCGGTGATTCCAGGCGTGTCCATCTGCCGCATCCCGAAATCCTGCGCTCGGTCGCCGTTGGCGACCGGCTGCTGATCGATGACGGCAAGGTCGAACTGAAGGCCGTGAAGGTTGATGGCCATTCGATCGTCGCCACCGTGGTGGTCGGTACCAAGATTTCCGACAAGAAGGGCGTGTCGCTGCCGGACACCGAGCTGCCGGTCGGTGCGCTCACCGAGAAGGATCGTGCCGATCTCGACGCGGTCCTGGCCGCCGGCGTCGACTGGGTAGCGCTTTCTTTCATCCAGCGTCCGGAGGACCTCGCCGAGGCACGCAAGATCGCGCGTGGCCGGGCGCTGCTGCTTTCCAAGATCGAGAAACCGCAGGCCGTGGCGCGGCTGGCCGAGATCATCGAGCTGTCGGATGCGCTGATGGTGGCGCGCGGCGACCTCGGCGTCGAATTGCCGCTGGAGGCTGTGCCGGGCATCCAGAAGCAGATCACCCGCGCGGCGCGCCGCGCCGGCAAGCCGGTGGTGGTGGCGACGCAGATGCTGGAATCGATGATCTCCGCGCCGGTGCCGACCCGCGCCGAGGTGTCGGACGTCGCGACCGCCGTGTTCGAGGGCGCCGATGCGATCATGCTGTCGGCTGAATCCGCAGCAGGGTCCTATCCGGTCGAAGCGGTGGCGACCATGAACCGCATCGCCGAACGTGTCGAACGCGACCCGACCTATGCCGGCATCATCAATGCCCAGCGCTCCGAGCCGGAGGCGACAGGTGCCGATGCCATCTCGCTGGCGGCACGCGAGATTGCCGAGACGCTGAAACTGTCGGCGATCGTGACCTACACGGCTTCCGGCACGACGGGCCTGCGAGCTGCCCGCGAACGGCCGCAGGTGCCGATCATCGCGCTGTCGCCGATCCTTGCCACGGCCCGGCGCCTCTCGTTGCTATGGGGCACGCATTGCGTGGTTTCGGAAGATGCAACCGATCTCGACGACATGGTCGATCGTGCCTGCCGCATCGCTTCGGAGCAGGGCTTCGGCAAGGCGGGTGACCGCATCATCATCACCGCGGGCGTACCGCTGAGAACCCCCGGCTCCACCAACATGCTGCGGATCGCCTATCTCGGGGCAGATGGGAAGCAGTAAGATCAGGGGGGAATGAGGGAATAGGGCAGTAAACACTTTGCCGTGTATGGGCGCCAGGCTAACTCACTGCCCTACTGCCCTACTGCCCTACTGCCCTACTGCCCTACTGCCCTAGATCGCCTCTCCAGCCAGTTCCTCCGACAGCTTCGACACCTGGTCCTGCGCATTGCGCAGCATCGGGTAGAGGTCGAGCACCTTCTGCCAGGCATCGAGCGCGGCCTGCTTGCGTCCGGTCTCGGTCATGATCTGCGCCATCCCCGACAGGGCGCCGAAATGACGGGGTTCCAGTTCCAGCGTCTGCTCGATATCGACCATCGACTTGGCATAGTTCTTCATCAGGAAATGCGCGGTGGCGCGGCGGTTCCAGCCCTCCGCATATTTGGGCTGCAGCGTCACCACCTGGTCGAGGAAGTCGAGCGCGACGTCGAACTTCTTGTCTTCGATCGCTTTCTGCGACCATTGCATCATCAGGTCGACCGAGGCGCTGCCGGACCGGCTCCATTCGTTCCAGATCCGGCCGGCAACGAGTTCGGCCGATTTCGGACTGCGCGCATGCTTGAGGTCGGTGAAAAGCTGGTCGATGCGCTGTTCGCGCGTCTGTGCTACCGCAGGTTTGACACCGTCGTCGGCAGCAATGGCTGGCAGCGAAAAAGAGAGGGAAAGAGCCGTACAAACGGCGAATAACGTCCGCATTCCCGGATTCTATCTCCGGGATGCCGGACGTTCAAACTGAATCTGAATTCAGCATCATCATGCAGCGCTCAATACGCGCCACAGCAGGATCAGCCCTGGCGCGCCTTGTAGCGCGGAGCGGTCTTGTTGATGATGTAGATGCGGCCCTTGCGGCGAACCAGGCGGTTGTCACGGTGACGCGCCTTGAGCGCCTTGAGCGAATTCTTGATCTTCATGGTCTTGCCCGTCGGTATGAGCCCGGTTTCGGGCTGAACTTTAAAGGCGCGCCCGAAGACGCGCCCTGTTGCGATCGGCTCATACCGAGGTGCCCGGTACATGTCAACCTTGCAGGCGGCTTGATCACGCTTTCAGCCGGCAAATGGGCGGATGCGGGTGAAGTGCCCCATCTTGCGTCCGGGCCGGGCCTCGGCCTTGCCGTAGAGATGCAGCATCAGGTCCGGCTCCGCCAGCAATGCCGGCACCTGGTCGACATCGTGGCCGATCAGGTTCTGCATGACGCAATCCGAGTGCCGGCCGGCATCGCCGAGCGGCAAACCGGCAACGGCGCGGATATGCTGCTCGAACTGGGAAACCGTGCAGGCCGCCTCGGTCCAGTGACCTGAATTGTGCACGCGAGGCGCCATCTCGTTGGCGAGCAGGCTGCCGTCGGGGAGCACGAAGAATTCGATGCCTATGACGCCGACATAGTCGAGCGCGGTGATGATCGCCATTGCCGCCTGCTTGGCCGCATCCGCCGTGGCGATCGAAATGCCGGAAGGCACCGTCGAGCTGTGGAGAATGCCGTCGCGATGGACGTTGCGGGCCGGATCGTAGACAGCAAGGGCGCCATCGGTGCCGCGCGCCGCGATGATGGAGATTTCGTAGTCGAAGCCGATCAACGCTTCCAGGATCAAGGGGACATTGCCCATCGCCTTGTGGGTGCCCTCGACGTCCGTGACGCCGCGCAGCACGCGCTGACCCTTGCCGTCGTAACCGAGGCGCCGCGTCTTGAGCACGCCGCTGTTGCCGAAGGCGTCGAGCGCGGCGGCAAGATCGGCATCATTGTCGACGGCGCGGAAGGCGGCGGTGGCGACGCCGATATCATTGAGGAATTGCTTTTCGATCACGCGGTCCTGGGCCACCCGTAGGGCTCGTGCCGAGGGCCGTACCGGTCGCGTCGCTGAAAGCCTCTCGGCAGCCGCAACCGGAACGTTCTCGAACTCGTAGGTCACGACCGTGCAGGCTGCTGCAAGTTCGGCAAGGGCCGCCGGGTCGTCGTAGGCGGCAACGATTTGCCGGTTCGCGACCTGGGCGGCCGGGCAGTCCGGCTGCGGTTCGAGAATGACGGTCTGGTAGCCGAGTTTCGCTGCGGCCATCGCCAGCATGCGGCCAAGCTGGCCGCCGCCGATGATGCCGATGATGGAGCCTGCGGGAAGAGCTGCGGTCACGGCTGGTCTACCGGCTCCTCGGCGACCCTGGCGGTCTGGCCGGCGCGCCAGCCATCAAGCCGTTCGGCCAGGGCCTTGTCATAGAGGGCGAGCACGGCAGCGGCCAGCAGCGCGGCGTTTGCCGCGCCGGCCTTGCCGATGGCCAGTGTGCCGACAGGGATGCCCGCAGGCATCTGTACGATGGAAAGCAGCGAATCCTGCCCCGACAGCGCTTTCGATTCCACCGGTACACCGAAGACTGGCAGCGAAGTCATCGCAGCGGTCATGCCAGGCAGGTGCGCCGCCCCACCGGCTCCGGCGATGATCACTTTGTAGCCTGCCGCCTTGGCGCCGTTGGCGAACTGGTATAGCCGGTCCGGGGTGCGATGGGCCGAGACGATCAGCGCCTTGTGCGGGATCTCCAGCACCTCCAGCAATTCCGCGGCGTGACGCATGGTCGCCCAGTCGGACTGGCTACCCATGATGATGGCGACATCGGCTTTATGCTCGGCCAAGCTGCTCTCCCCGGAGGCAAAGTGGCGAGGTAGCGGAATTTGCCTTGTGGAGCAAGGATTGCGGTGGCGCCGGATACGCTCAGGCGATGATATCGGGAATGATGCGGTCTTCGAGCGCGCTCAGCCGATCCTTGAGCGCCAGCTTCTTCTTCTTCATGCGTTGCACCTGCAGAGGATCGCAACCGGTGGCGATCATCGCATTGATGGCCGCGTCGAAATCGGCATGTTCCTGTTTCAAGCGTGCAAACTCGAGACGAATCTCGGCCTGTTCCTGTTCCGACATATCCACCGTTCTGCTGGCTCCGGCGCCCATGCGCGCCTGATGGGCGGGGTCCGCCAGCCTTCGCCAGCGGCGCGCACGCATTATCACATTTCACGACGCGGTGGAATGCTACCACATGCCATTCGACAAGGCGAAGCAATGGTGGCACACTGTCATTTGGCCGTCACGCGGGCGTCCGCGGTGGACGTCGTGCGTCGGTCGCTGGCAGGAATATGAAAGGGAGAACCATTCATGTCTCTAGCGTCCCATCTTGAAGAGCTTCAACGGAAACACAGCGACATCGAACGTGAGATCGATGACGCGCTGCTGCATCCGTCGGTGGACGATCTCGAAATCGTGTGCCTCAAGCGACGCAAGCTGGCCATTAAGGACGAAATGGAAAAACTGAGGGGCAGACCCTCGACTCACTAAATCAGTCCCCAATAGGCGCAAATGCTCCCGGCGGCGCGCAGCCGCCGGCCAGGGACCTTTTAAGTATCTCGCTCGGCATTGCTTCGGAGGATCGTGGTTTCACCCCGATCTTTCTCGTTCGCTGCCGCGTCGTGAGTGCCGGAATCTGTTTGTGCGCGTCGATTTGACAGGCTGCGCTTGAGCTTGCCATTGACAAGGCTGTGTTGCTCCTCCACCTCATGCCCGGACGCATTTCTCATGAGGCGACCGGCATGACCGGGTATTTTTCCTCCCCATTTCCGCGCCGGCAGTCGGTCGGCGTCGACGTCGGCGGCGTGATCGTCGGCGGTTCCGCGCCTGTCGTCGTGCAGTCGATGACCAATACCGACACGGCTGATATCGACCAGACGGTGGCCCAGGTTGCGGCACTTCATCGCGCCGGCTCGGAGATTGTGCGGATCACCGTCGACCGCGACGAAAGTGCCGCTGCGGTGCCGAAAATCCGCGAACGGCTGGAGCGGCTGGGCGTCAATGTGCCACTGGTCGGCGACTTCCACTACATCGGCCACAAGCTGCTGGCCGATCATCCGGCCTGTGCCGAGGCGCTGGCAAAATATCGCATCAACCCTGGCAATGTCGGCTTCAAGGACAAGAAAGACAAACAGTTCGCCGAGATCGTCGAAACGGCGATCCGCTACGACAAGCCGGTTCGCATTGGCGTCAACTGGGGGTCTCTCGACCAGGAACTGTTGACCCGACTGATGGACGAGAACCAGGAAAAGGGCTCGCCGCTGACGGCGAACCAGGTCATGCGCGAGGCGATCGTGCAGTCGGCAATCCTGTCGGCGGAGCTTGCCGAGGAAATCGGGCTTGGCCGAGAGAAGATTATCCTGTCGGCTAAAGTCAGCGGCGTGCAGGATCTGATTGCCGTCTACACCATGCTTGCCACCCGTTCCGATCATGCGCTGCATCTCGGGCTTACCGAGGCCGGCATGGGGTCGAAGGGCATCGTCGCTTCATCGGCGGCCATGGGCATCCTGCTGCAGCAGGGCATCGGCGACACGATCCGCATTTCGCTGACGCCGGAACCCGGAGGCGATCGCACCCGTGAGGTGCAGGTGTCGCAGGAACTTCTGCAGACCATGGGGTTCCGCCAGTTCGTGCCGATCGTGGCGGCTTGCCCCGGCTGCGGTCGCACCACGTCGACCGTCTTCCAGGAGCTCGCGCAGTCGATCCAGGAGGACCTGCGCAAGAACATGCCGATCTGGCGCGAGAAGTATCCTGGCGTCGAAGAACTGAAGGTCGCGGTGATGGGCTGCATCGTCAATGGCCCTGGCGAATCCAAACATGCCGATATCGGCATTTCGCTACCGGGCACCGGCGAGACGCCGAGCGCGCCGGTGTTCGTCGACGGACGCAAGGCAGCGACCTTGCGCGGACCCAATATCGCCGCCGATTTCGAGAAAATGGTCGCTGACTATATCGAACAACGGTTCGGCAGCCACGGCCAGGCGGCGGCAGAATAGCAGCGATGCGGCGTGCTGCCGGTCTTGCCTTGCTTGTTCTGCTCGCACTGCCGGCGGTGTCGCCGGCAAAGGCTGATCCTCCTCATACGCATTCGGCCCAGAAGCGCCTGATCGAACGCGTTTGCGACCTGATCGAAGTGCATGCGACCGAACAGGGGCTGCCGAAGGATTTCTTCGCACGGTTGATCTGGAAGGAAAGCCGTTTCGATCCAAACGCGGTCAGCCCCGTGGGCGCTGAAGGCATTGCCCAATTCATGCCGGGCACCGCAAAGATGCGCGGCCTTGTCAATTCTTTCGACATCGAGCAGGCGATACCGGCTTCCGCCAGATATCTGTCGGAGCTCAAATCCGGCTTCGGCAATCTCGGGCTGGCCGCCGCGGCCTACAACGCCGGTGAAAACCGGGTGGCGCGCTGGCTGGCTTCCGGAGGGTTCCTGCCGCTGGAAACGGAAGAGTATGTGCTCGACGTCATGGGCGAGCCGGCCGACAAGTTCTCAGACAAGACCTATGCCGGGGTGGTGCTGCCCCTCGACGCCAGGCAGCGGAATTTCTCGATCGCCTGCCGGCGGTTGCCGGTGAGCAAGGCAACGACGGTGCCGATGGCCGCGGTGCATGTGAAACCATGGGGCGTGCAGGTGGCGGGCAATTTCCGACGTTCCGCCGCCGTGCGGCAATGGCAAAGGGTGCAGGCGCGGTTTCCGGCCGTGCTTGCCGATGTCGAACCCGTCGTCAGCCGCGTGCGGACCCCGATGGGGCGACGGGGCGTCTATGCCGTGCGCATCGGCGCCGACGATCGCAAGGCGGCGAACGCGATCTGCGACAAACTGCACAGCGTTGGCGGCGCCTGCATCGTGCTGAGGAACAGATAAGTTGAGCAAGGAACCTCCCGCTGAAGATCCGCTCGTAATCGTACCGGTACCGGCTCTTGTGGCGGTGTTGCTCGCCATGGAGGAGAAGAAGGGTTCACCACTGACACAGGCAGAGGTGTTGCGTATTCGCGATGACGCTCATTCTATTGTGATGCCTGCCTCAATTGTTCGTGAACTTGCGGCGGAACGAGGCTACACCGATATTGATCCCGAAAATGCTTGGGAAGAGTGGGGTCAGTTCCGCAGCGGGCTCCAATCATAACCGAACGCTGCCTCCCGGGGACGCTCCTTTCCCCGATTGGTTTTGCCGATATTCCCGTCTTTCCAGTTGGCTACCTGAACCAAGGGGCCGTGTCAGGCGGTCTTGGCCACCGTTTCGCTGAGCCATGTGCCGATCTTGGCGCCGAGCCGATCCGGCGAGACCGGCTTGGCCAGGTAGTCATCCATGCCGGCTTCGATGCACTTGTCGCGATCGCCCTTCAAGGCATGTGCGGTTACGCCGATAATCGGCGTGCGGGTGCCGTTGGCCGCTTCGATCTGGCGGATGGCGCGTGTTGCTTCGTAGCCGTTCAGTTCCGGCATCGAGACATCCATCAGGATCAGCTTGGGATTGAGCGTCTTGTACATCTCCACGGCGGTGCGCCCGTTGGCAGCGATGCGGTAGTTCAAGCCCAGTCCGTTCAGGATCTGCCCGAAGACCATCTGGTTCACCTCATTGTCCTCGGCGATCAGGATATCGAGCGGACGGGCGGGATTGGCGATGGCTTCCGGCTTAGGCGCCGGAGCGGGCGTACCACGAATGACCGTGAAAGCCGGTTGCGCGGGTGCCGTGGCATGCACCGGCTCGCGCACGAAATGCGCTCTGCCGGCCTGATTGCGAGCCTTCTGGATGACGGAAATGACGTTTCCAAGCAGCACGGCCGAACGCGACGGCTTGGTGAGGTGCGCGGCGATGCCGAAGTCGAGGATGAGCTTGGCGAAGTCGATCTGGTCGACCGAGGTCAGCAGGATGACGGGAATGGAGGACAGCCGGCTGTCCGCCGCTATCGCCCTGGCAACGTCGGCGCCGTTCATGCCGGGCATCTGGTAGTCGAGGATGACGCAATCCACCGATGCGCCGAGCTGATGGGCACGATCGAGGAACGCAAGGCCGACCGCGCCGCTTTCCGCTGCCGCACAATCAAAACTCCAGCTGCGCAACTGCTCCAGCAGGATCTCGCGGTTGACCGGATTGTCATCGATGACGAGCACGCGCGCGCCAGTGACGTCGACAGGCACGATGTCTTCATTGCCGGTCGCTTCGTGAGCCGGAAGTGGTACTGCGAACCAGAACACCGAGCCGCGGCCGATTTCACTTTCGACGCCGATCTGGCCGCCCATCAGATCGACCAGGCGGGCGGCGATGGCCAAGCCCAGCCCCGTACCTTCGTGGCGCCGGGTCGAAGAGGAATCCACCTGGGCGAATTTCTCGAACACGTTCTGCAGCTTGTCGGCCGGGATACCGATTCCGGTATCCTCGACGCGGACCTTCATCTGAACGTGACCGTCCACGACTTCACCTGAAACGTCGACCAGCACATGGCCCTTCTCGGTGAACTTCACCGCATTGCCGAGCAGGTTGGTGATGATCTGACGGAAGCGACCGACGTCGCCGACGACATGATGCGGCAGGCGTGGATCGACCCGCACGATGAGTTCCAGGTTCTTCTCGGCGACCCGCGCCGAAACCAGCGTGGCGACATCTTCGACCGCCTCGGCGAGGCGGAAGGGTGCCGGGTCCAGCGTCAGCTGGCCGGCATTGATCTTGGAGAAGTCGAGAATGTCATTGATGATGGTGAGCAACGCGTTGCCGGACTTCACGATGACATCGGTGAAGGTTTTCTGGCGCGGATTGAGTTCGGTCTTGGCGAGCAGTTCGGCCATGCCGAGCACGCCATTCATCGGCGTGCGGATCTCATGGCTCATATTGGCCAGGAATTCCGATTTGGCGCGGTCGGCGGCCTCGGCCTTGAACAGCGATTCCGCCGTTTCCGTGAAAGCGCGGCGGATCGCCTTTTCCATCGGGCGGAAGATCCAGACGGCAACGGCGAGCAGCGCGGCGCAGAGCGACAGGCTCACCCACAGCAGAAGCCGATCGCTGCGTGCTTCCGCCATGCGGCGTTCGACGTCCATCGCGGTTCTGGCACGCGCCAGCATGGGTTGGGCGAACAGGTCGTTCTGGTTACGAATCTCGCGGTAGTTCCAGTCCGTTGCGCGCGTCGCTGCGATCATCAGGTCGAAGTTGCGCAGGATATCGCGGGCCGACCACAGCAGGTAACCGTTGACGGAGGCCGCGTTCAATTCGTCCTGCGTCGGTTTGGAAAGTTTCGGCGCGATGGCGGCAAGCTCGGCATTGAGCGATTCCATGCCTGCCTTGAGGCGTTGCGCATGGTCCTTGGCGGATTTGGCCAGCTCGAGACGTGTGCCCGGGCTCCAGGTGCTGACGGCTGTTTCGGCAAAACCGGTGGCGTTGTTGAGATCTCGAGCGAAGGTGACGATGTGGCCACTCAGCGCATCGATTTCGGCGCGATAGGAACCGGCGCGGTTCAGCGCGAAGATAGTGCCGGTAACGGCAACCGCCAGTATCAGCAGGCCGGAAAGATAACGAATCCGGATCGACCGGATGAAGGACGAATATTCAGGCATGCGTAACCCCAACCCATACGCATTTTAACGGCCGGGATTACGCTCTATTACCATTAAGATTTCGTTCCGGGCTGAGCGCTTTCAGTTGTTGCGGTTCGCGATGAACGCTGCGGCTGCCTTCAGCATCGAAGCCTGTGCGCCAAAAGGCTCAAGCAACGCGTGGGCCTGTTCGACAAGTCCCTTCAGCTGTTTGCGTGCCCAGGCCTCGCCGTGCAGGGCAACCAGCGTCCCCTTTCCTGCAGCGGCATCCTTGCCGGTCGCCTTGCCCATCGTTCCGGCATCGGCGGTCAGGTCGAGCAGATCGTCGGCAAGCTGAAAGGCGAGGCCGATAGCCGAACCGAATTCCGCCAATCGTTCGCGGTCGGCCGTGGAGGCCCCGGTCAGGATCGCACCTGCCTCGCAGGCGAAGCGGATGAGGGCGCCTGTTTTCATGGCCTGCAGGCGGATGATACCAGCTTCGTCCGGCGTGGATTTCTCCGCCTCGATATCGAGCATCTGGCCTCCGACCATGCCACCGGTTCCGGCGGCGCGCGCCAGCGCCAGCACAAGAGCGGCGCGGCGATCGGCAGGCAGGCCAAGCGCTTCGTCTGCCAGGGTGTCGAAGGCAAGCGTCAACAGCGCATCGCCGGCCAGGATCGCGGTGGCGTCGTCGAAAGCCTTGTGGACGGTCGGTTGACCACGGCGCAGGTCGTCATCGTCCATGGCTGGCAGATCATCGTGGATAAGCGAATAGCAGTGGACGCATTCGAGTGCGGTGGCCGTCGTCAGCGCCGGCGCCTCGTCATGGCCGGGCGCCAGGAGCGCCGCACTTTCCAGCACGAGAAAGGGGCGCAGGCGTTTGCCGCCATTCAGCACACCATGGCGCATTGCGGCGATCAGGCGCTGGGGGCGAACGATCTCTCCCGACAGCGGCTTGCCGTCGAGCAGCGTGCGCAGGCGTGCCTCGACCTGTTCGGCGCGCACGAGCAGGGCTGCCTCGAATGGAATATCGGTGTCCATAACCATGGCGGCGAGCGGTAGCCGACAGTCAGACGTTGCGCAAGAAGCCAAGCGCCTTTATGCGGGAGAGAGCTGTGACAGGATTGGGCGGGTGGCAGAGCCGATCATCGATCACGAGACCGAAGGGTTGGACATGGCGTCGCGACCGAGGGGCAGACGCGGTGATTACCAGCGCTGGCTTCGGCGAGTGTTGCGTATTGCCGTCGTGCTGGCCATCATTCCGGCCGTGCTGACTTTCCTCTACATGCCTTCCTTTGTGCATCCGGTCTCAACGCTGATGCTGAAGGACCTCGCGACATTCTCCGGCTACGACCGGCGCTGGGTGTCGATCGACGATGTGGCGCCTGTGCTCGCCAATTCCGTGATCATGTCGGAGGACGGCCAATTCTGTTTCCACAGGGGTGTCGACCTCGGCGAACTCAAGGGCGTTGTCGACGATGCCATGGCGGGCGAGATGACGCGGGGCGCTTCCACCATCACCATGCAGACCGTGAAGAACCTGTTCTTGTGGTCGCGGCCGCTGGGCACCGTGCGCAAGGTGATCGAACTGCCGCTTGCGGTCTATTTCGACGCATTGATGTCGAAACGGCGCATCATGGAGATCTACCTCAACATCGCGGAATGGGGTCCCGGCATCTATGGTATCGAGGCGGCCGCACGTTATCATTTCGGCGTTTCCGCCAAAAATCTGTCGCGTCGGCAGGCTGCCTTGCTGGCGGTCGCCCTACCCAATCCGATCACGCGCGATCCCGGTAAGCCCGGGCCAGGCCTGAGACGACTCGCCTCACTGATCGAACGCCGGGCGTCTCGCTCGGGCGCATATGTCGGGTGTCTCGATTAAGGTGATTTCGAAGAATCATCGCACTGGTCCTGGACCAGGGTCTCGCCTGGCGGATGGTTGGCTTTCGACAGGTCGCTGCGGTGGTTCTTCGAAATCACCTGAGCCGGTTCAAAAAAAGTCGCGGCAACACTGGCCAAAAGGCGATCAGCCGTGTATAGGCACGCCACTTTCTTCTAGAACTCGGCTGTACGCGGCCCTTTCACGAGGGCGTTGCGGGCCATTGACCGATCGAATGGAGCATATCCATGGCTGTGCCGAAACGAAAAACCTCTCCGTCCAAGCGCGGCATGCGCCGTTCTGCTGACGCTCTCAAGACCCCGACTTACGTCGAGGACAAGAATTCCGGCGAAATGCGCCGCCCGCACCACGTTGACCTGAAGACCGGCATGTATCGCGGCCGCCAGGTCCTGGAGCCGAAGGAAAGCTAAGCAGCTCTCCTTCTACGGGACGAATAAAAAGACCGGCCGCTGGCCGGTCTTTTTATGTTTGTGTCGCAGCCGACATGTTCAACCGGCGTCCGCGGTCAGGCCGGCTGTTTCGATACCGGCGATGGCGGCAGTCTCGTCATTGTCGGAGGTGTCGCCCGAGATACCGACGGCACCGATTACGGTGCCAGCGCCGTCGCGGATCAGAACGCCGCCGACTACCGGCAGGATTTTACCGCCCGACAGATCGGAAACGCCAGCCGTCAAATGCGGCCTTTCCCTGGCAATCGCCTCGACGCGACGGCCACCCATGCCGACCGCAAGTGCCGCATAGGCTTTGCCCGAAGACATCTGCGGGCGCAGGAAAGAAGCGCCATCCTGGCGCTGGAAGGCGACGAGATGGCCGCCCGCGTCGAGAACGGACACGCCGAGCGGTTTCAAGCCCAGGGCCACTGCCTTGGCGAAGGCGCCGGCAATGATCTGGTTGGCCGCGTCGATCGGAAAACTGGTCATGAGAGAGGCTCCTTGGTCAAGGGAATGCTCGGCACGATGATCGCCGATTCCCGCGATCTTCCGGTCCGAAGATTTTACGGGCAAGCCGCCATCCACTTGAAACTGCTTCGCGTGGTTTCGCCGTCGCAGTTGACCAGTCGAACTCAGGAAGCCTTGCGCGCCTGCGCGTCAACGACGGCCTGGTAAGCCGCCCGCAGCCTGGCGCGCACCGTGGTTTCGGCGGGTTTGGGTGCGCCGGTGCCGAGATGTTCGAACCGTAGCTCGTCCATGAAATCCTGCCACAGCGACGGACCGCCTTCCTCGAGAAGCTTGGCGCGGATGGACAATTCTTCCGTGACAGGCAGCCAGACCCGGCCCCAGGCACCAAGCTGCGCCATGATCGGCACCAGGGTGATCGACATTTCAGTCAGGCTGTAGATCGCCTTCTGTTTGTGGCTCGGATCGTCGGCCTTGGTCAGCATGCCGAGTTCGACCAGCCGCTTCAGCCGATCGGCCAGGATGTTGGAGGCGATGCCTTCCATCGAATGGTTCAGTAATTCACGAAAATGTCGCCTGCCGCCGAAGATCATGTCGCGCAGGATGATCAGGCTCCAGCGATCGCCGAAAACCTCCAGCGAAAGATTGATCGGGCAGCCGGAACGGCGATCGAGTGTCATGAACGCATCCCTCAGAAAAACCAGTTGCATTATAGGATCGGTTTTATTATGGTTCAACCAATTGCAAAATGCAATCAGTTGGAGGGTGCCATGCAGTCAGAGATCGTTCGTCCGGACGGAGCCCGGCTCGCAACGCAAACATTTGGTGAGGCACGCAATCCGTCCGTGCTGCTGATCATGGGGGCCATGGCCTCGATGCTGTGGTGGCCCGACGATTTCTGCCGGGCTCTCGCGGAAAGGGGGCTGCATGTGGTCCGTTACGACAATCGCGACACCGGGCTCTCCACCAAATACGAACCGGGAAAACCTGGTTACACTTCCGCCGATCTGGTGGACGACGCCGTCGCTGTGCTCGATGGCCATGCCATCGCCAGGGCGCACGTCGTCGGCATGTCGATGGGTGGCATGCTCGCGCAGATGCTGGCGTTGCAATATCCGGCGCGCGTTGCGTCCCTTTCCGTGATCAGTACCTCGCCCATAGGCGTCGATACATCGACGCTTCCGGGGATGACACCTGCCTATCAGGAACATGCGGCAAAGGGGGGCGATGTCGACTGGTCGAACAGGGCTCAGGTGATCGAGTTCATGATCGAGGACAGCCGCATGCTGGCAAGCACGGCTCATGCATTCGACGCCACACGGCTGCGTGACTTCGTCAGTCACGACTATGATCGGGCAGGGGGCCTGGCGAGCGCCTCCAATCATTTCATGGTGATGGATGGTGTCGCGAGCGAAAGCATCCGCGATCTCTCGGTGCCGCTTCTAACCATACACGGTACGACGGACCCGATCTTTCCAGTCGAGCACGGCCAGGCTCTTGCCGCAGCCGCGCCGGGTGGCCGGTTGGTCGAGGTGACCGGTGGCGGACATGAGTTGCATCGCAACGACTGGCCGATCATGATCGATGCCATCGCAGCGCACGTACGAGCAGCGTAGAAGTCTGAAGCAAAAGGCCTGTGAGAACTGCGGCTGGGCGATTGCCGGCCGCAAACTTCTTGGATTGCCTTATATTAGCTAGTCTTCACTCTTCCCAGAACTGGTCGAGCCATAGGTTCAATCTGAAGAACCCGCCATTGGAAACGGCGTAGACCCGCTTCGTGCCCTCAGGCCTCGCGCTGACCAGGCCTGCCTCGAGCAAAACCTTGAGATGCTGGGAAACCGCGGGCCTGGAAACAGGCAGGCCCGAGGCCAATTCGTTGACTGTTTTGGGACCTCGTCTCAATTCTTCCAGAAGATAACGCCGGTTCGGATCAGCAATGGCGACGAAAGCATCGGAAAGCATCATGCCCCATTTGTGAGGCAAGTTGCAGTAAATCTCAACAGGAAACGTTTAGGTTGTTTCAGGTTTCGTGCGAGGGTCCAATCGCACCGCTTCCGGCGTCACCGCACGTTCCGCCGGCTGGGTCTTGAAGGCCTCGCGCGCCTCGACCGGAACCGGAGCCCGGCGACTGATGCGCAGTGCCGTATAGCCGGCAAGCGCCACGTGCGCGAAGGCCGTTGCCAGGAAAAGCCCTTCCGGTCGGATCCAGTCCATCAGGGCTGCCGCGAGCAGCGGCCCGATCATCGTGCCGAAACCGTAGAGCAGCAGCAGACCACCGGAAACCTTGACGAATTCCTCGGGAGAAGCGTGGTCGTTGGCGTGGGCGACGGCGATCGAATAGAGTGTGTAGGCGAAGGCGCCATAGGCCGCGGCGAAGGTGATCACCAGCGTGCCGTCGCGGAATTCGAACAGGAACATGACGAGCGCGCAAAGCGTTGCACCGACGGCAGCCGCGGCCAGTACATAGCGACGGTCGGTGCGGTCCGAAATACGTCCGGCGGGAATCTGCATGGCAGCGCCCGCCACCACGACAAGGCTCATCATCAGTGCGATCTGGGCTGTCGAAATGCCGATCCGTGCGCCGTAGACCGCGCCGAGCGTACCCCAGGCACCGTTGGCGACGCCGATCAGCACGCAGGCCACCGCCGATACGGGCGAGTTGGAATAGAGGCCTTTCAGATCGAGCTTCACATCCTGCAGCGGCTTGGGGTGCGACGCGCTGGAGACAGCGGTCGGTATCAGTGAAAGGCAGAAGAAGATGCCGGTGATCATGAACAGCGAGGCGGATTTCACGTCGCCGCCGGCAACGATCATCTGTCCGCCCATGATCGAGGCGTAGGTGACCATCATGTAGAGGCCAAAGACGGTGCCACGGTTTTCGTTCGTGGCCTTTTCGTTCAGCCAGCTTTCGATGACCATGAAGGCGCCGGCCATGGTGAAACCGGTGAAGGCTCGCAGTGCGATCCAGGTGTATTCGTCGATCAGAAGACCGGTGAGCAACGCGATGATCGCGCCCACAGAGGCAAAGGTGCTGAAGGCGCGCACATGGCCGGCGCGGCGCACAAGGCGCGGGGCGAAGAAGCAGCCGGCAACGAATCCGCCCGCCCAGGCCGTGCCCATCAAGCCAAGCGATGTGGTCGAAAAACCTTCCACCTGGCCGCGCAGCGGCAGCAACAGGCCGTGCAGTCCGGAAGCCGCGAGCAGGAACGCCGTGCCGCGTAGCAGGGAGAGGATCGGTCGGTAGGCTGCGAACATCAGGTCGGTCCAGTGCGCGAATCAGGCAGAGCCAGTGGAGACGATGTTTTCAGGCATTTCGGCGGCATGTTGCCGCCGTTGCGACGATCAGCGGCGAAACAACGCCTCGGCGGCGGACTTCGTGACGCTTTTCTGCTGAAGCTCAGCTTCCAGTCGTGTGATCTCGGCGCGTAGAAGGTCAATGCGCTCCGTGAGTTCGCCGACAGAAAGCAGGGCCAGATCCTGCCCGACCTCATGTTTGGGGGCTTCTTTACGGGCTCGTCGTCGAAGATCGCCATCGTCGCTCCTTCGTTCTTTTTGCGGTTTGCCTGACCCGCCTATCCGCATACATAGGAAAAGCATACATGGGGCAGGGGGTAAAATCATCCCGCCGCACGAGCGGAGCAGATTGGTAGGGAACATGGTGAACGGACAGAAAATCCCGGCGAAGATGACAGCGGTGGCGATATCGACTCCCGGCGGCCCGATGGTGCTCAAGCCGGAAAAGCGCGATGTGCCGATGCCCGAAGCCGGCGAGATCCTGATCCGGGTTCACGCTGCCGGCGTGAACCGGCCAGACGTGATGCAGCGCAAGGGCGCTTATCCGCCGCCGCCGGGTGCCTCGGATCTGCCAGGACTGGAAGTGGCCGGCGAGGTTGCCGCACTGGGCGAAGGCGCCGTGCGCTGGCGTATCGGCGACCAGGTCTGCGCGCTGACGCCCGGCGGAGGCTACGCCGAATATGTCAGGGTACACGCGTCCAATGCGCTGCCCTTGCCTGCGGGCTTCACCTATACTGAAGCTGCCGCTGTGCCGGAAACCTACTTCACGGTCTGGCACAATGTGTTCGAACGCGGTGCTCTGAAGGCTGGCGAGACATTGCTCATTCATGGCGGCTCGTCCGGTATCGGCACTACCGCCATCCAGCTCGCCTCCGCGCTTGGCGCCTATGTGATCGCGACTGCCGGCAGTGCCGATAAATGCGATGCCTGCCTCAAACTCGGCGCTGATCGCGCGGTGAACTACCGCGAGGAGGATTACGTCAAGGCAGTCAAGGACGCGACGGGTGGCAAAGGCGCCGATGTCATCCTCGACATGGTCGGTGGCGACTACATCGGACGCAACTACGACGCCGCGGCCGTCGAAGGCCGCATCGTGCAGATCGCGACGCAGGCCGGCGCGGTCGCATCGGCCGACTTTTCCAAGCTGATGGTCAAGCGGCTTGTTCACACCGGCTCGACGCTCAGGCCACGCACCATCGAATTCAAAGGTACCGTCGCAGCAGCGCTGGAAACGCAAGTCTGGCCGTTGCTGGCTTCCCGGCGCGTGGCGCCGGTGATGGACATGATCTTTCCGCTCAAGGAAGCCTGGCGTGCGCATGAGCGCATGGAAGAAGGCGACAACATCGGCAAGATCGTGCTCGACGTCGGATAACAGCGACAAGGCCGGCCAGGCCCGATCTGGCAACGCCGGCAAGAATGCCTATGCGGCCCGCGGTACAACCCGGTAAGCACAGCGGCGGGCGCCGGCCAGGATATGGTCCAGTCGCTCGATATCGGCATCCGGACCGATGATATCCTGGAAGACCGCGAGTTCCGAACGGCAGAAATTCTGGCAGGCGGCGGCGGCGGCGCAGATCGGGCAATGGTTCTCGATCAGCATGAATGCGCCGTCTTCCTCGCGCCATTCGGCCATGTAGCCTTCACGCGAGCGGATTTCGGCGAGTTTCGACACGCGCTCCTTCAGACTGGCGATGCCATCCATCTCGCGTCGATAGCTCGCCAGCGTCTCGCTTTCGCGGGCCTCGATCAGTTTTTCGAGGCCGGCAGGTCCGAACGTGCTTTGTACCGCGCGCAGCAGTTGCACCGTCAATTCAGCATGTGCATCGGGGAAACGGGCATTGCCGGCCTCGGTCAGCTGCCACAATTGGACTGGCCGGCCGACGCCGCGCGTTTCGGCGTGCGCTTCGACAAGACCTTCGGCTGCCAACTTGGCAAGCTGCTGGCGCGCGTTTTCTCCAGTCGTGCCCAGGGCCGCACCAAAATCCGAGGCCGTCTGCGGTCCCCGTGTCTTGAGCAGTGTCAGCAGGCGGTCGGCTGCCGAGCGTGGGGTACGCGATTTATCCAAGTTCTCGCTTGACATATTCGGGATGTGCTCAATATTTACCCAAGCCTTATCTTTGAAAATAGTCAACGATGGCGGCCTGCGCAAGCTTGCGTCGTCCGAGGATCCTCCCATGTCCCAAGAACACGAAACCGGCTGGGGTGCTTTGCTCTCCGGCTCGAATGCCGTCGCCTCGCTGGCACTCGCTGGCGGCGTGGCGCTTCATGCCATCAATGTCTATGTCGCCACCACCATCCTGCCCTCAGTGGTCAAGGATATCGGCGGTATCGACTATTATGCCTGGAACACGACGATCTTCGTCGCGACTTCCATCCTGGGCTCCGCCCTTTCGGCCAAATTGCTCGGCGTGGCGGGACCGCGTGGCGCCTATCTGGTGGCCGCCCTTGTCTTTGCCGCCGGCACGCTGTTGTGCGGTTTCGCGCCCTCCATGCCGGCGTTGCTCGCCGGTCGTGCGGTGCAAGGGTTCGGTGGCGGATTTCTGTTCGCGCTTTCCTACGCCATGATCCGCATCGTCTTCCCTGAAGCGCTATGGCCGCGTGCGATGGGGCTGATATCGGGCATGTGGGGCGTAGCCACCCTGGTTGGCCCGGCCATCGGTGGTGTCTTTGCCGAATATGGCGTCTGGCGGGCGGCATTCTGGTCGCTGGCGCCGATCGCCATCCTGTTTGCCATACTGGCGGTCGTCGTTCTGCCGGCGCAAAGCCCTGACAGGAATGAACGCACGACAGTGCCGATCCTGCAACTGGCACTGCTGCTGGGTGCGGTGCTCGCGGTGTCGGCCGGCAGCGTGTCGCCCGATCCCGCCTACAATCTCTATGGGCTTGGCGCGGCCATCGTGCTGATCGCGCTGTTGATCGCTGTCGAGAGCCGTGCCCGCAACCGGCTGCTGCCCCGCGGGTCGTTCCGGCCCTCGACGGCGCTTGGCGCGCTTTTCGCCACCATGGCTCTGCTCGGCGTCACGGTGACCGGTTCGGAAATCTTCATCCCGTTGTTCCTTCAGGTGCTCTATGAACAGACGCCGCTGATCGCCGGCTATCTCGCCGCCATCATGTCGGCCGGCTGGACGCTGGGCTCGATCTGGAGTTCAGGCGCCGAGGGCAAGGGCATCGACCGGGCCATCTTCGCTGCGCCCCTGTTCAGCTTCATTGGTATGGCGGCACTCGCCGGACTCTTTCCGCTGGGCAGTGGGCATGACTGGCTGTTGCTGGCCCCGATCTGCGTGGCCTTCGCGGCCATCGGCCTGGGTGTCGGTATCGCCTGGCCGCATATCCTGACGCGCATCTTCAAGGCGGCGCCCGAGGATGAACAGGACATCACATCGGCTTCCATCTCGACCGTCACGCTATTTGCAACCGCATTCGGAGCGGCACTGGCCGGCATGGTCGCCAACCTCGGTGGCCTGCTCGACCCAGGCGGGATCGCAGGTACGGCCAGTGCATCGCGCTGGTTGTTCGGCCTGTTCGCGCTGGCGCCGCTGACCTGTTTCATCACGGTCCGGCAGGTGGCGCGGACTTGCCCCGTGAAAAGCGATCCCGCAGCGGCCGTGGCGGAACCAGGAGCGGCCTGAGTTGGTCACGACTGAGCTGGTTAACGCCCGGGCCGGCAACGGTTCGGGCGTTTTCCTTTTGGTAATGTTGCAATGCAGCAAAGCATTGCTGCCATGCAAAAGCGTCTGTTCAACAAATGAGCAGGAATGCCTATTTGAGCGTCATACAGATGATTGTGAAACTTAGGAGGGACAGATGAACCTGATCCGCAGCTACAAGAATTGGCGCCGTTACACCCAGACCGTTCGCGAACTGAGCCGTCTCAACAACCGCGAACTGGACGATCTCGGCATCAGCCGCTCTGACATCGAAAAGGTCGCTCGCGCGGCTATCTAAGCAGAGCCGACGCCTGGCGCGGTTTATCTGCGCCGCCGGTTCCGAGCCCGCTGGACCCTGTCCGGCGGGTTTTGTTTTGGGACGAGCCTTCTGGCTCCCACTCCAACAAAAATGGCCACGGCATCGCTGCCGTGGCCATTTTCTTGCTCGGGCGGGAGGTCACCCGGGGCAGGGAGTTCAAGCGGCGCACCGTTTTGTGGAAACGGCGACCGCTCTATCTCTTGGTTTGCCGCCATTCCGGACGGCAAACCGGCAAGCATCTTCCTGGAACTGCTCAGTTCGTCTTGACGCTGTTGCCGAGGTTCAGGAACAGGGTCTCACCGGAGGAGTCGTCGACGCCGTCATTGTCGGTGACGACATAGGCGTTGCCCTGCTTGTCGATGGTGAAGCCTTCGACCTTGTCGACGACATAGCCGTTGGTGGCCGACTTCAGATCGGGCAGCAGGTCACGCACCAGTGTCTTTTCGACCACCGGCAGTTCACCACCGAGTTTCGCCGGCTTGAAGCCGTCGAGCGCCACGCTGTAGATGCGTTTCACCCTGGCTTCCGAACCGATCAGGTTGTCACGCTCGATGACATAGAACTTGCCGTCATGGGCTGTGATCTCCGACAGGCCCATCCAGCCCTTTTCGGCCTTCTCCAACGGATAGCGCACGGCGGACCATTCCTTGGTCTTCGGCTTGTAGGCGAGCAGCTTTACCTGGCCCTTGGGATCGTCCTTCCACTCGCGCTGGACGGCTGCGACCAGGGTGAGGTCGTCGCCCTCGCCTATGGTTGTGATGCCTTCGAGACCGAAGCGCGTCTCGTTGGGCAACAGTTCCGCCGGGAAGGGGATCTCCTGCTTGATCTCGCCCTTTTCGTCGACGCGGTAGATGGCGTGCGGCACCAGCTTTTCGCTATTGCCCTCCGAAGCCAGCCAGAAACCACCCTTGCCGTCCGGCGTGATGCCTTCGAGATCGAGCTTCTGGGCCGGGTTGCCGTTGCGGGTGACGACGATCTTGCCGGTAATCTTCGCCGGCGCCTGGGTGGCGTCGATCATGTAGATCGCGGGCTGATTGCCGTAGGCCGAATCCGAAACCGCGTAGAGCTTGCCTGCGGCTTCCGGATCCGCGGCGAGACCGGACAGCGCCCCCCAGCCGAGCGGCGCGCCCTTGTCGGTGAGGCCGGCCGTGATCATTGGATAGGCAGGCTTGCCTTCGGCGCGTTCGAAAACCATGACATGCGAGCGGGCGAGGCCGTCTTCGCCGAGGTCGGTTTCATTGGCTGTCACGAAGAGGTTGCGCGCCGGGATGGCGAGCAGGCCTTCAGGGCCGATGCCGGAAGGCAGGGCCTGCAGGAACTTCGGCTCGGCGCCGGTGTCCTGATAGACGCCGACGAGAGAGGCGCGCTCGGCACCGACGAACAGCAGCTTGCTGTCGCCATAGGTGCCGACTTCGACGCCTTCCGGCTCGATGCCCTTCTTGTTGCGATGCTCCGGATAGTGGCCGAGATTGGCGGCTTCGTATTCGAAGCTCGTGCCGGATTCGTAGAGCACCTCACCCTTCTTCGAGAAGATGGTGAAGCCGCGCGAACCGCCCTTCCAGTCGCCTTCATTGGCGGTGACAAGGCGATCGTTGTCGAGCCACTTGACCGCGTCGGGCTCACGCTTCTGGTTCTCCAGCTTGCCGGAGAAGTTGAACGCGCCATCTTTCTTGGTGTCGATGTTTTCGAGCGTGACCGCGCCTGCCGAGAAATGCGACACGACCTTGGCGGTCTTCGCATCGATGATGGCGATGTGGTTGTTTTCCTGCAGCGTCAGCGCGATCTCGCCAGCCTCGTTGAAGGCGACGAATTCCGGCTCGGCATCTTCGGGCGCGATTTCGGACAGGCCGGTGACGTCCACGGTCTTGATGCCAGCGCAATCCGGCACGCCGGCGGCGATCGGCACGATCTTGAGGTTGCCGGACGGCAGCTGCGGCAGGGCGCCCTCGTTGATTTCCTCGTCGCGTTCATTTTCGATGGCGACAGCCAGGAATTTGCCATCCTTGCTCAGCGCCACGGAATCGGGCTGGCCGCCGAGATCGCAGCTCGCCTCGATCTTCTTGGAGACGATGTCGATGACGGTCAGGTTGCCCGAGGGTTCGGTCTTGGTCTTCGACGTGTTCACGCCGGCCAGCACCTTGCCGCCGGCGACGGTGACGGAAGTGGGCTCGCCGTCGATCTTGACAAGGCCACCGGCCTTCGGTGCCTTCGGATCGGTGATGTCGACAAAGCCGACCGCGCCATAAGGGCTGTCGGAATAGACCAGCGTGTTGCCGTCTTCGCTGGTCGTGATGATTTCAGCCGAGGTCTTCGCTTTCTTGTCGGCATCGGCGGGCAGGTTCTCGGCAACGGCAAAAGTGGCAATGCGGTTGAAAACCTGGTCGGCATGTGCGGGCAGGGCGGCTGAAGCGGCAAGCGTCGCGGTCAGCGCCAGAAGGATGGAAGAGCGGGGCATCGTTGATCTCTCGCAGAGCATGGGAACCATCCTCCCATGAGCGAGCCACATTTCAGCGGCATGACGGAAACATGAAGCTTCGATGACAATCTGGATCGACGGCAGATTGTCATCGGTCGACGTTTTCCACCCGATCCGTAAAAACGTTGCGATCAGGTCCGTTAACCGCTATATACGGCGCGATTTCCCTTACTGGTGGCCTCAAACCACCGCCCGCGCGGGAACGCGGGCGAACGAGAAGGATTTTCTAAATGGCCAACACGCTTCTGATGCCCAAGGCGACCGCTGTCTGGCTGGTCGACAATACAGCGCTTTCCTTCGACCAGATCGCGCAGTTCTGCTCGTTGCACCCTCTCGAGGTGAAGGCGATCGCCGACGGCGAATCCGCACAGGGCATCAAGGGCATGGACCCGATCATGACCGGTCAGCTGTCGCGTGAAGAGATCGCTCGCGGCGAGAAGGATTCCATGCACCGCCTCAAGCTGTCGGACCCGAAGGTTCGCGTGCCGGAATCCAAGCGCAAGGGCCCACGCTATACGCCGCTGTCCAAGCGCCAGGATCGTCCGAATGCCATTCTCTGGCTGGTGCGCAACCATCCGGAACTGAAGGATGCGCAGATCTCGCGTCTCGTCGGCACGACCAAGTCGACCATCGAGCAGATCCGTGAGCGCAAGCACTGGAACTCGGCCAATCTGGCGCCGATGGACCCGGTTACCCTGGGGCTCTGCTCGCAGATCGACCTCGACCTGGAAGTGCAGCGCGCCTCGCGCGGCCGCGAACAGGTTCAACCGGTCGGCGATACCTTGCTGCCGGCTGCACTCACCGAGCGCCTCGTGCCCGAAATGGACAAGCCGAAGGCAGAGGACGAGGAACTCGACGCCAATGCCGTGTTCGCCAAGCTCTCGGCACTGAAGGGCAAGACCGAAGAGGAAGAAGAGGAATAGCGCGCGCCTCCCTGGCAGCGCGCTGTCAGGGACTGTTTTTCGCGGCGTAGCCGTCCATGAACGCCGACACCGCGGCGTCCACACTTTGTTCGATCTCGGATTCGCTCGGCGCCGGCTGGATGTTCCAGATCGTGCGCCTGAGCAACCACCCGGCGCACATTTCGAGAAACTGCTCGATGGCGACCGCCGGATCGGCGCGACGCAGCACGCCGGCATCCATTGCGTTGTCGAAAATCCCGGCGGCCATGCGATATCCCGGCGTGATGGCGTCATCAAATGCCTTGCCGATGTCTGGAAAACGCAACGCCTCGGCGGCTGCGAGCCGCTGCAGGGATATATAGTCCGGCGAGGTGATCCGCTTTACCGTTGCGATGCCGAACCATGCCAGCCAGGCTCGGAATTCCGAAGGCTCGGCACTGGTGTCGTAGACACCACCACCTGCCTCGACCACGCCGTCAACGACAGCCAGCAACAACTGCTCCTTCGATTGGAAGTGATTGTAGAGCGTCGTCTTGGAGCCTCCGACCGCCGCGGCGATCTGTGACATCGACGTGCCGGCGTAGCCGGCCTGAAAAAACAACTGCCGGGCTATCGCCACGATCTCTGCCCGCTTGCGCGCTACGCTTGCGGAAAGAACACTTTCCCTTGCCATCGGATGCCCCACATATCAACTCTTGACTGGACCGTACCGTACGGTTTAAAACCGTACGGTACGGTCCATTTTAATAGCGTCGGATGTTTGGATTGTCGAGGCCAGAGACACTGGTTTTCGGCTTCGCTTCGCTGCGTACGCGCCAGGACCGTATCTGGCCCTGCAAGGAGAAGATCAATGCGAGTTGAACCCTACCTCTACTTCAACGGCCGTTGCGAAGAAGCGGTCGAATTCTATCGTCAGTCGGTCGGTGCGACGCTGAATGTCCTGACGCGGTTCAAGGACGTTCCCGGTTCGCAAGCACCGGCAGGTGCCGAGAACAAGATTCTGCACGCCGATCTGAAGATCGGCGAGACCACGATACTTGCTTCGGACGGAGAGTGCGACGGCAAGCCCAACTTCCAGGGCTTCTCGCTCGCCATCACGGCAGGAAAGGATGCAGATGCCGACCAGTTGTTCGAAGCATTTTGCGATGGTGGCCGGATCCAGGTGCCGCTGACGGCGACACCCTTTGCGTCACGCTTCGGCATGGTCGCCGATCGCTTCGGCGTGTTGTGGACGATCGTCGCCTACGGACAAACCGCCGGTGTCCAAAACTAGCAGTCTTTCTGCGGACGATACATCGGACCAGAAACCACTTCGGCTTCTGGTCCGATGCTCTGGATGCAGGAGCAAGGCAAGAGGGCTACGCGCCTCTTGCGGTAGGGCCCATGCCATAGGCTTCGCTGCGCTCGACCGCGCGGTAGAAATCGGCGAGCTGCTTGCCGCGTTCCGGCTTGAAGATACGGCCGGCAATATCGAGCGACGCGATGCGGTCGATGCGGAAGGCGCGGAAATCATCCCGCATCTCACACCAGGCAACCAGCGTCCAGACCTTGCCCCAGAACCACAGTCCGAGCGGGCGCACGTCGCGTGCGGTGCTGCGTCCAGCTTCATCATTATAGTCTATGGTCAGCACCTGGCGCTTCTCGATCGACCGTTCGATCAGATCGATCGCTTCACGCGCGGCGTCGCTCACCACCCACATCGGCGTGTGGATTTCAGTGCGGGCAATACGATCCTTCTCGGTATCCGGCAGGACAGCGCCGATCTTGACCAATGCTTCGTCGGCTGCACGCGCCATGGTGGCTCCACCGAAGGCGCGCACCATACGGGCACCGGCAACCAGCGCAACGATCTCGTCACGGGTGAACATCAGCGGCGGAAGGTCGAACCCCTCCCGCATCATGTAACCAACGCCCGCCTCGCCATCGATCGGCACGCCGGTCGACTGCAAATCGGCGATGTCGCGATAGATGGTGCGCTCGGATACTTCGAGCCATGTGCCGAGCTTCTGTGCGGTGACGAGACGGCCGCCGCGCAGATGCTGGACAATCTGGAAAAGCCTGTCGGCACGTCGCATCGTCTTGATCCTCTAAGGTTCCAACCCTTCGCGCCCGCGCTGCCTGGCGACAAACGCGGCGCCGAAGGACAATCGCTTCGTCGTAGGCGTCCTCGAACTGAGCACCCGCCAGAAGGGTGTGATGTCGGCGAGCGCGGCACCGCGCTCGAGGTCTTCCGCGGCTGCCTCCGCTATCGTGCGCAGATGGTAGCCGATGGTGACAGGACAGGTGACTTCGGCGCCATGCTCGATGGCCAGCGCCGTCCGCAGCGCCCGCACATCCATCTCGACACCTTGCGGAATCGAGCGGATGAAATCGTCCACCTGCCTTGGCGTAGGCACGAGCATCGGCTGGCCCTCGACCACGTCACTCATCGTGCGTGGCGTCGGTCTGATGCCGTTGATGCCAGGCGTGTTCAGCCTCTCCGTCCAGCTCTTGACCATCGTCCCATCCGTTCGAACGAAAAACACTCGTTCCATTCTGTCAGTATGGCATTGTGCTCCTGACAGCATATTGTCAGGAGCTTGCACCGTACTCCCGCGCGAACAGTGCGCGCATCTCGGTCAGCTCGGATTGTTTGCCAGGATACAGCGCGCCAATGAATTCCTTGGCAAAGGTTCCCGGCGCCGACCCCGGTGCCGATATGATCGTCCGGTCAGCCACCGCATGCGGCACGTCATTGTAACGCTCCGCACCGGCATAAGTGGGCAGGTGCGCAAGGATCCAGTCGCGACCATTGCTGGTGTGGGCATGACCCTTGAACAGGCCAGCGCGCGCCAGCGCCAGCGTGCCGGCGCAGATGCCACCGACAATGCCGCCGCGTGCCGCAACGGCGTTGACCAGGCCCGACACGTCCGGTGCACCATCGCCGGTCCAGACATCGGAGCCGATGACGGCAACCGCATCGAGGTCGGTATTCTCCGCGCTGTCGATAGACCGTTGCGGCGTCAGCTGAAAACCACTCGTCGAGGCAACCGGGTCGCGGCCTGGACTCAGGGAGATGGCTTGAGCGCCGAACCATTCGACTGCAGAAGCCGCCAAAAGTCCGTATTCCCAATCGGCGAAGCGATTGATGAAGACGAAACCGATCTTCTTTCTGTCCGCCATGATCCTGTCCCCTCCCGATCCGGTCACGTACGCCCCATGGCGTTCCGCGACCTTCAGACGGCTGGCGCATGCTTTCCTGGAATGCGTTCCAATTGGATCATGCGCAGCGGCCGTGGTTCCTTACTTGGGTGTGACAATCTGTCAATCCAAGGGTTTGCTAAAAAAAGTCGCTCGGAGCGATTCCAGGAAAGTGCGTAGCGGCATTCAGTCCGGAATTGAGTCAAGGCAAAGTGTCGGAGCGTTTCCGTGAAAACGGAAACGCTCTAGTCCTCGCGGCGGCGCAGGCCGCTGTACATATCCGGCCAGCCGATGTCCGAGCGGATGTCGGCCGACAGGCTGTTCAGCAGCCGTTCGGTGCGGATCTCGTTGCGGATCGTACGGATCTTGCCGACATAACGATGCAGCGAATCGATGATGGCGAAACGGTTCATGACAGCCTCCTTCATTTGATGGAGACATCATCGCATACCCCTCCTGACAGCAGTCTGTCAGGAGTACCGAAGCCGGTTTACGCGCCTATTCCGCGAGCCTTCAGAGCCTGCGCGATCTCCTCCAGAATGGCAGGATCATCGATGGTCGCCGGCATCTTCCACTCTTCGCTGTCGGCGATTTTCTGCATGGTGCCGCGCAGGATCTTGCCGGAACGCGTCTTGGGCAATCGCTTGATGGTGACCACCGTCTTGAAGGCGGCGACGGGACCAATACGGTCGCGTACCAGCGCCACGGCTTCCTTTTCGACCGCACCGTCCTCGCGCGTTGCCCCGGCATTGAGAACGACCAGCCCAAGCGGCACCTGTCCCTTCATCGCATCGGCGATGCCGATGACCGCGCATTCGGCGACGTCGGGATGTTCTGCCAATACCTCCTCCATGGCACCCGTCGACAGGCGATGGCCGGCGACGTTGATGATGTCGTCGGTGCGGGCCATCACGAAGAGATAGCCGTCCTCGTCGACCATGCCGGCGTCGGCTGTCTTGTAATGGCCGGGGAACTCGTCGAGATAGGACTGGCGGAAGCGCTTGTCCGCCTTCCACAGCGTCGGCAGGCAACCCGGCGGCAGCGGCAGTTTCAGCACGACATTGCCGAGTGTGCCCGTCGCCAGCTCATGGCCGGCATCATCGAGCACGCGGATGTCGTAACCGGGCATTGGTACGCCAGGCGAGCCGTACTTCACCGGCAGCATGCCCAGGCCGACCGGATTCTGCGTGATCGGTGCGCCGGTCTCGGTCTGCCACCAATGGTCGATCACCGGCACTTTCAGGTTGCGTTCCGCCCATTTGATGGTCTCGGGATCGGCGCGCTCTCCCGCCAGGAACAGGGTACGGAATTTCGAAAGGTCGTGATCCGGTATGAGCAGCCCCTGCGGATCCTGTCCCTTGATGGCGCGGAAGGCGGTCGGGGCAGTGAAAAGCGCTGCAACACCATGATCGGCGATGACGCGCCAGAAGGTGCCGGCATCGGGCGTACCGACCGGCTTGCCTTCGAACATCACTGTCGTGCAGCCGACAAGCAGCGGTGCGTAGACGATGTAGGAATGACCCACCACCCAGCCGACATCGGAGGCTGCCCAGAAGACCTCGCCTGGCCTGACGCCGAACTCGTTCTCCATAGTCCATCGCAGCATGACCATATGGCCGCCATTGTCGCGCACCACGCCCTTGGGCTGGCCGGTGGTGCCGGATGTGTAGAGCACGTACAGCGGGTCGGTCGCTGCGACGCGAACACAGTCGACCCAGGCACCGGCGGCGCGTTCGCGCGCCACCTGATCGGCAAGATCAAAGTCGCGACCGGGATTAAGTTCGCAGCGCAGTTCCTCGCGCTGAAGCACAAGGCAGGCATCCGGCTTGTGGCCAGCCAGTTCGATGGCAC
The DNA here is from genome assembly GCF_042701485.1 of Mesorhizobium sp. UC74_2. Taxonomy (NCBI): domain Bacteria; kingdom Pseudomonadati; phylum Pseudomonadota; class Alphaproteobacteria; order Hyphomicrobiales; family Phyllobacteriaceae; genus Mesorhizobium; species Mesorhizobium sp. UC74_2. The sequence goes on from NZ_CP170562.1 coordinate 6,110,905, forward strand.
CGTCGAGCAACGGCTTATAGGGGACGACACGTCCGGGCTCGATGCCGCAGGAGGCGGACACGATGACTTTCGGTGTCGCATCGTCGATGCGGGTTGCGAGTTCGCGCGCGGCAAAGCCGCCGAAGACCACGGAATGGATGGCGCCAAGACGAGCGCAGGCGAGCATGGCGATCGCTGCCTCCGGCACCATCGGCATGTAGATGATGACGCGGTCGCCCTTGCGCACGCCCCGGTTCCAGAGCGCCGAAGCGGTGGCCACCACCTCGCGCATCAGTTCGGCATAGGTGTAGCGGGTGACCTTGCCGCTGTAGGCACTGTCATGGATCAGTGCCAGTTGATCGGCGCGGCCACCGGTGACGTGACGATCAACGGCGTTGTAGCAGGTGTTGCAGACGGCGCCGGTGAACCAGCGGCCATAAACATCCTCGCGCGGATCGAAGACGCGGTCCCAGCGGCGATACCAGTCGATCGCCTCCGCCGCCCTGGCCCAGAAGGCATCCGGGTCGCGTTTCCAGTCGGCATAGACCTCATGGTAGCGGCTGGCCATTCCGTCCCCTCCCTGCCTTTCTTCCCAGAGCGTTTCCGTTTTCACGAAAACGCTCCAACTCTTTGTTGTGTGCAATTCCGCACCGAAAACCGCTACGCACTTTTCCTGGAATTGCCGTGGAAGGAAATCTAGCGTCTGCGTGCCCTCAGCGTCTATCTGACTAAGGGCGGTGATGAGGTTCGCACAGCCTTTGACAGCCGGCTCCGGCCCTGCTCAAAAAGCGACCATGTCGAAGCTGCTCGCGCTCATCATTCTCGCCATGATGGCTATCCAGGTCATCAAGCCGCTTGGCCTGCCAGGGCTGAGGCGCCGGCGCGATTGCTGGAAACTTGCGGTCGCCGCTCTCGCCGCCATTTCACTGACGGCCCTGCTCGGACACCAGTGGTAGCTACAGGTGCCGCCAGGCGCCTTCGTCGTCCCCAACCACAAAGCGCAGCAGATGTTCGGCCCAGGCACGGTAGCCGGCCGCAGAGGCATGGAAGCCGTCGCTGGCGAAACCTGCCTCAGGGTTGGTGATCGGCAAGCGCGATGCGGGCACCGCACCGCGCTCATAACACAGCCGCGTGCCCATGCGGTTCATTTCCCGGGCGCGGATTTCCAGGATCTTGCCGAGCAGCGACGGCATCGCCGGCGCGCGCGTGAATTCCAGCACCGGCGACCAGACCACCCGTGCTTCCGGCCACTTGGCGCGCAAGGCATAGAGCAGCCCGCCGAATTCCTTCTTGAAGCGCGCGACCGAGTGGAAATTCTTGGTGTCGTTGGTGCCGATGCAAAGCACGATGTGGGTCCAGGCATCTGCCGAAAGGTTGGGCAGGACGTGATCGCGGATCTGGCCCGACGTCGCCGAGTTGAATCCGGCGGCGCGCCAGCGCACGGCTTGCCCGGTCTGCTCGGAGATCAACGTGGCCAGTTGCGCCGCCAGACCATCCTCGGAACGGCCGATGCCGACCGAGGCGGCGGAGGAATCACCCAGGACCAGAAGGGAGAGGGGCGGCTTCCTGCCGGTTATCTCATGCATGACCGGACCTGAGGCCGGCAACATGCGCGTGGTCCTGCGGCGCACGCCAATGCCCTGCCAGACATAGACGGGCAGTGCGAACCAGGTAAGCAGGGCGGCGATACGGGACATGGCAAGCTCGATGCGATTACCAACCAAGCCTTAGCGCAGGACAGGCGACAGATGAATAGGCAGCCTGCGCTTAGCCTCTTGCCGCTGCGTCAGCCCGAATACTCTCCGCTCTAGTGACAACAACTGCCTTCTGCTGTCGTGGTGTCCTCGTATTCGTCGTGCAGGCGCACCCAGTCGATCATGCCGTGATAGGGGCCGTTTTCATTGCGGCCCTTTGGGGTCATGTCGAGATAGTCGTAGGTCGTGATCAGCGGCTCGCCGCCGCGTGCCCGTGACACGAAGGTGAGGAAGATATTGCCGGCGTCGTCCTTGAAGAAGACGCTGATGCCCGGCAGGTCGCGGATGGTGATTGGGCGTGTCTCGAAATTGTAGATGGTGTCGCCGGCCGCGATCTGCTTGTCGGTGTAGGACACCTGCATGTCGAAGTTGAAGTCGCTTGCGTAGGACGACACCATGTCGAACTTCCAGCCCATGCGTTTCCTGAACGGCAGCAGTTCGGCAAGCGGGGCCCGTGCCACGACCACCAGGGACACGTCATGGCGGCGCAGGTGCTGGTTGGCGCCGTCGATGTGGTCGCACAGGAACGAACAGCCTTCGCAATAGTGGTTGTCGCCCGGTCCCAGCATGAAATGATAGACGATGAGCTGGCTGTTGTTGCCGAACATGTCGGCGAGGTCTCTCGGCCCGGACCCGGTCTCGAAGACGTAGTCCTTCCGTATCTTCAGCCACGGCAATTCGCGCCGTTCCGCGGCGATCCTGTCGCGCAGGCGTGTCAGTTCCTTCTCGCGTTTCAGATGTTCCTTGTGGGCACGAAACCACTCGTCATGCGGGACGATCTTGCGCTTGGACATGGATCTACTCCTTTCCCCATCGCCCAAGGACGTATGGAGAGCGTCCATTTCGACATCTGTGGTCAAATATTTCGGCTGGCGGGATTTGCTCTGCTCAGAATAAAAAAAACCCGGGCGCGTGGCCCGGGTTTCGAAAAACAATTGCCGGTGTCTCAGGCAGCTGCCTTCTTGGCACGCGATGCCTCGAAGATGCTGTCGATCGCCGAGCCCAGAGCCGTGTTGAATTCGCTGTCGCTCTGGCCAGCCGACAGACCTTCGGTCAAGGCGCGCGAGAAGCTGGCGATGATGCCATCGTTCTGTTTCAGCTTGGCATTGGCGTCATCGCGCGAATAGCCGCCGGACAAGGCGACGACACGCATGACGCGCGGATCGTCGACCAGCGGCTTGTAGAGGTTCGGCTTGGTCGGCAGCGTCAGCTTCAGCATGACCTGCTTGCCGGCCGGCACCTGGTCGAGATGCTTGCGAATTTCCGCAAGCAGGATGTCCTCAGCTTCAGCCTTGTCCGGGATCGAGATCGTGACTTCGGGCTCGATGATCGGGACGAGGCCATGCGCCAGCACCTGTTTGCCGATTTCGAACTGCTGGTCGACGACGGCCGCAATGCCCTTCGGGTTCGCCGCGTCGATCACCGACCGTTCCTTGGTGCCGAAAATCCCCTTGGCGACGGCACGCTTCAGCAGAGCGTCGAGGGTCGGCATCGGCTTCATCAGCTTGACGCCATCCTGAGCCTCGGCCAGACCCTGGTCGATCTTCAGGAAGGGCACGACATGGCGCTTTTCCCAGAGGTACTGTGCGGTCGGTGTACCATCGATGTCGCGATCCATCGTCTGTTCGAACAGGATCGCACCCATGACCTTGTCACCGGTGAAGGCGGGCGACTTGATGATGCGCGCGCGCATCTGATGAACGAGGTCGAACATTTCGGCGTCGTTCGACCAGGCGCTTTCGTCGACGCCGTACAGCTTGAGCGCTTTTGGCGTGGAACCGCCCGACTGATCGAGCGCTGCAATGAAGCCGTCCTTGTGTGCGGCCTGCGCAGCCATGTCCTTGTTCATCTCACCACTCATCTATTGCCTCCTGATTGTCTGCCCGGGCGAATATCAGAAGAGTTTTTGCGATGGAATGCCAGCAAAAACCTTGAATCGATTGAAAGATATCACTTGCGATGTGGAAGTGTTTCAGCCCGCAAGAGGTAAGACGAGCAAAAACGATAAAGCGGAATGCAATCACGAGGACCGCAATTCCGCTTATCTCCTTGTTTTGCCACGAGGCCCGGATCTGAAAGGTCTGTCGACTGGTTCGCCGGCTTTCAGTCCGGGATCCGATGCTAGGCCTTAAGCACCTCGACACCCGGCAACGGCTTGCCCTCCATCCATTCCAGGAAGGCTCCCCCGGCGGTCGAGACATAGGTGAAGTCATCGGCCACGCCGGCATGGTTGAGCGCGGCGACCGTATCACCGCCGCCAGCCACCGACACAAGCTTGCCGGCCCTGGTGCGGGCAGCCGCATGCCTGGCGGCGGAAACGGTCGCCTTGTCGAAGGGCTCGATCTCGAAGGCACCGAGCGGGCCGTTCCACACCAGCGTGGCGGCGCGATCGATCCACTGATTGACGGCCTCGACGGTCTTTTCGCCGACATCCAGGATCATGGCATCTGCCGGCACGTTGTCGATGGCGACGGTCTCGTTGGCAGCACCCGCCTTGAACTCGCGCGCAACAACACCGTCCACCGGCAGGATGATGGCGCAGCCGGCGGTTGCCGCCTCGATCATGATCTGCTTTGCCGTGCTGGCGAGATCGTGCTCGCACAGCGACTTGCCGACGTCGGTGCCGCGGGCTGCGAGGAAGGTGTTGGCCATGCCGCCGCCGATGACGAGGGCATCGACCTTCTTCACCAGATTCATGAGCAGGTCGATCTTGGTCGAGACCTTGGCGCCGCCGACAATGGCGATGACCGGCTTCACCGGTGCGCCGAGGCCTTTTTCCAGGGCCTCCAGCTCTGCCTGCATGGTGCGGCCGGCATAAGCCGGCAGTGCACGGGCGAGACCTTCGGTCGAACAGTGAGCGCGATGCGCGGCGGAGAACGCGTCATTGACGTAGATGTCGCCGAGCGCGGCGAACTGTTGGGTCAATGCCGGGTCGTTCTTTTCCTCGCCCTTGTAGAAGCGGGTGTTTTCCAGGAGCAGCACGTCGCCGTCCTTGAGCTCGGCCACCGCCTGTTCGGCCTTCTCGCCAACGCAGTCGTCAGCGAAAGCAACCGGGCGCCCAAGCACCTCGGAGGTGGCGTTGGCGATCGGGCGCAGCGACAGTTCCGGCGAGGGGCCATCCTTCGGGCGGCCGAAATGGGCGAGCAGGATGACCTTTGCGCCCTTGTCCGACAGTTCCCGGATCGTCGGCACAACGCGTTCGATGCGGGTAAGGTCGCTGACCTTGCCGTCGGCGACCGGTACGTTGAGGTCGACGCGCACCAGGACGCGCTTGCCGCTCACGTCGCTGAGGTCGTCCAGTGTCTTGAAGCCAGCCATGCGGGTCCCTTCAGAAGCAATTCGAGGCAAAGTGTGTAACGGTTTTCCGTCCGGAATTGCGAAAAAACGAAGTGTCAGAGCATTTCCACATTTCCGTGAAAACGGAAACGCTCCAGCGAAAAGATGCCGGACCTTACCGGCCAAAATCGGCGATGCAAGACCGCATGACTGCATGGCGGAAAATATCTCGCCATAAGCTGACGTCAGGCCGGCTGCTTGGCGTCGTCGTCTTTGCGAACAGCTTCGCCGGAGCCTGCTGCTGAACCTTCGTTTTCAGCAGCAGGCTCCGATCTGGCGGGTTTGCGCAGGTTGCGGATGAAGCCGGCTATGCGATCGAAAAGCTCGCCGCCGCTGAGGAAGACGGGAACCTTGGCCACCGGCGCTGTCGGTTCGAAGGAAAGGCCAAGGCTGGTGATACGGCCCTTGTCGTCAACGTCGCGCACGATCAATTCGATCGATCCCAGCGAGACGCGATCGGCATATTCGGCGTGCCCGTCGAGCCGTTCCGTCACAAGGGCACCGATGGTGAGCTTGCGCTCTTCCTCGGTCAGGCCGGGACCATAGGCCAGCTCGAGTTCCTCGGCTGGTCGCGCGGGGTCGACGGCGAAAGCACCGAAGAAATCCGCGTCCTCGGGATCGACCACCGCGCGGCTGGCGAACAGCTTGTCGATCAGGCGCGGATAGCGGTCGGGTACGAAGATGTAGACGTTGTCGCCTGCCTGCAGGCGGCCCATGTCCTGGAATCGCATGGAACGGCCATCGCGTACCACCAGCGAAGGCCGTGCCCAGCGCGGGATGCGCTCGCCGCGCGCCACCGGGCTGCCTGCGACGACACGATAGGCGAGCAGTTCGTGATGGGCAGAGCCGGGCAATTCGAGTTCGACCTTGTCGAGCGGGCCGATGCGGGCGGGAACGATGAGGCCGAGGCGACGGGCCAGTGGTCCAACTGTCCAACCCTGCACCACCAGCGACACCAGCACGATGATGAAGGCGGCGTTGAAGATCACGCGGCCATGTTCCAGGCCGCCCAGCAGCGGGGTGATGGCGAGCAGGATGGAGACGGCGCCGCGCAAACCGACCCACGAGATAAAGGCCACCTCGGGGCGCGGCAGGCGGAACGGCAAAAGACACAGCCACACGGCCAGGGGACGTGCGATGAAGATCAGGAACAGGCCCAGCAGAATGGCCGGCAGCAGGATTGCCGGGAACTGCGACGGCGTGGCGAACAGGCCGAGCACCAGAAACATGATGATCTGCGCCAGCCAGGACATGCCGTCCTGGAAGCGTTTCAGGATGGTGACGGCACGGATGTCGGAATTGCCGGCGACAAGGCCGGCCAGATAGACGGCGAGGAAACCGGAGCCACCGATGGCGCCGGCCGCCGCAAAGACCATCAGGGAAAGGGTCAGAACGAAGATCGGCAAAAGGCCGTGGTCGAGATTGAGCCGATCGACCAGACGCACGATGGCCATGCCGCCGACAATGCCGGCCGCTGCTCCCAGTCCCATGTTGAGGACAAAGCCGAGAGCAAGGTCGGCGAGCAGTACAGGTGCTTCGGGATTGGCGCCCGCCGCGATGACCTCGACCAGCGTGATGGTGAGGAAGATGGCGATCGGATCGTTGGTGCCGGACTCCACTTCCAGCGTCGAGCGCACGCGCTCGCGAAGATTGATCTCGCCTGCGCGCAGCAGGAAGAAGACCGCGGCTGCATCCGTCGAGGCGACCGAAGCGCCAAGCAGGAAGGATTCCAGCCAGTTCAGGTCGAGCAGATAGAAGGCAGCGACACCGAAGACAGCGGTGGTCAAAACGACACCGATGGTGGCAAGCGAAAGCGCTGGCCCCGCGGCCTGGCGCAGGATTTTCAAAGGCGTGCCGAAGCCGGAATCGAACAGGATGACGGCGAGGGCCAGGGAACCGACAAAATAGGCGACCCTGGCATTGTCGAAGGCGATGCCCAGCCCATCAACGCCCGTGGCGAGGCCGATACCCAGGAAGAGCAACAACAGCGGGGCACCGAAACGGAAGGCGATCAGGCTCGAAAACGCGGCGGCCACCACCAGTCCGGTGCCGATCAGCGTCGCGAGATAGATCGCATGCTCCATCCGGTCTTTGTCCCTCACCCTTCACTGATTTCCGCTTTACGGGAGAGTGGGGCGAAGACATGGCCGGTGCAAGGCGTGACGATGATTTTTTGACCTAGCACGCTGACTTTCATGCTTTTTTGGCTCCGGGACGCTCCAACGAAAAACGCCCGGCGGAGCCGGGCGTTTTGGAAAAGCAACGAAGCTTGCGATCAGGCGATCGTCTTGGCCATGGCCACTGCGGTGTCGGCCATGCGATTGGAGAAGCCCCATTCGTTGTCGTACCAGGACATGACGCGCACCAGATTGCCCTCGATGACCTTGGTCTGGTCGAGCGCGAAGGTCGAGGAATGCGCGTCGTGGTTGAGGTCGATCGAAACGAGCGGATCCTTGGTGTAGGCGAGGATGCCCTTGAGCGAACCGTCGGCGGCGGCAACCAGCGCGGCGTTGACCTCTTCGACGGTGACCGGCTTCTTGGCCACGAACTTGAAGTCGATGACCGAGACGTTCGGGGTCGGTACGCGGATCGAAACGCCGTCCAGCTTGCCCTTGAGCTCCGGCAGCACCAGGCCGACAGCCTTGGCGGCACCGGTCGAGGTCGGGATCATCGACATCGCCGCGGCGCGGGCGCGGTAAAGGTCCTTGTGCATGGTGTCCAGCGTCGGCTGGTCGCCGGTATAGGCGTGGATCGTCGTCATGAAGCCCTTTTCGATGCCGAAGGCGTCGTTGAGCACCTTGGCCACCGGCGCCAGGCAGTTGGTGGTGCAGGAGGCGTTGGAGATGACGATGTGATCCTTGGTGATCTTGTCGTGGTTGACGCCGTAGACGACGGTGAGGTCGGCGCCGTCGGCCGGAGCCGAGACGATCACGCGCTTGGCGCCGGCGGTCAGATGCGCCGAAGCCTTGTCCTTCGACGTGAAGATGCCGGTGCACTCCAGCGCGATGTCGACATTGAGTTCCTTCCAGGGAAGCTGGGCAGGATCCTTGACCGCGGTGACCTTGATCTTCTCATTGCCGATGATGATCTGGTCGCCATCGACCTTCACCTCATGCGGGAAACGGCCGTGAACGCTGTCGTAGCGCAGCAGGTGGGCATTGGTCTCGACCGGGCCGAGGTCGTTGACGGCAACGACGACGATGTCCTTGCGGCCGGACTCGTAGATGGCGCGCAAAATGTTGCGGCCGATACGGCCAAACCCATTGATGGCAACTCTGACGGTCATGTGTTTCTCCCGGGGAGCGTAAAAAGGCGGATGAAAGGTCCGCCGCCTCAATAAAGGCGGGCGGCTAAAATATCCAGTCGCCCGGCCTGTAGGCTAATCGTTTCAGTCGTCTGGTGCGACGAAACGGCCCGGCGGATCGCTCCGCCGGGAAGACATTGCTAAGCGTGCAGGCGGGCTTCCGCCGCCTTTGCCGCATCTTCGGCGGTGATGCCGAAATGCTTGTAGAGCTGTTCGATCGTGCCGGAAGCGCCGAAGCCGGTCATGCCGACGAAGATGCCGTCGGTGCCGATGATGGCGTCCCAGCCCTGGCGAATGCCGGCTTCGATGGCGACCTTCACCTTGGCCTTGCCGATGATCTTCGCGCGATACGCCTCGTCCTGCTGGAAGAACAGCTCGAAGCAAGGAATGGAGACGACGCGGGTCGGGTGGCCATGACCCTGCAGCAGGGTGCGGGCGCCGAGCGCGATCTCGATTTCGGAGCCGGTGGCGAAGATGGTGACGGCGGCTTCACCGCCTTCAGCCGCTGCCAGCTCGTAGGCGCCCTTGGCGCAGAGGTTCTCTGCCACATATTCGGTGCGCACGGCAGGCAGGTTCTGGCGGGTCAGTGCCAGCGTCGACGGCGTCTTCTCCGATTCCAGCGCCAGCTGCCAGCACTCGGCGGCCTCTGTCGCGTCGGCCGGACGGAAGACGAGGTGGTTCGGAATGGCGCGCAGGGCGGCCAGATGTTCGACCGGCTGGTGGGTCGGGCCGTCTTCGCCGAGGCCGATCGAATCGTGCGTCATCACGAAGATCGAGCGGATGCCCATCAGCGAGGCAAGGCGCATCGCCGGACGGGCATAGTCGGTGAAGCACATGAAGGTGCCGCCGTAGGGGATGATGCCGCCATGCAGCGTCAGGCCGTTCATGGCCGCGGCCATGCCGAGTTCGCGGATGCCGTAATGCACGTAGCGCTGGCCGTAGTCGTTCGGCGTGATCGCCTTGGTCTGGCTGGTCTTGGTGTTGTTGGAGCCTGTCAGGTCGGCTGAGCCGCCGATGGTCTCCGGAACTGCGCCGTTGATGACTTCCAGCGCCATTTCCGACGACTTGCGGGTGGCAACCTTCGGCTTGTCGACAGCCAGCTTCTTCTTGTAGTCGGCGATGACGGCGTCGAAATCCTGCGGCAGCTTGCCGGCGTTGCGGCGCTCGAACTCGGCGCGCTGCTTGGCATCGGTCTTGGCAAGGCGGCCTTCCCATTCCGTGCGCTTGCTGGCGCCGGCTTCGCCGGCAGTGCGCCAGGCCGAAAGGATGTCGGACGGAATTTCGAAAGGCGGCGATTCCCAATTGAAGAACTTGCGCGCGCCGGCGATTTCTTCGGCGCCGAGCGGCGAGCCGTGCACCTTGTTGGTGCCTGCCTTGGTCGGTGCGCCGAAACCGATGGTGGTCTTGGCTGCGATCAAAGTCGGCTTGTCGGAATGGCGGGCGGCTTCGATGGCGTAGGCGATCGCTTCCGGATCGTGGCCGTCGACATGCATCGCATTCCAGCCCGAGGCCTGGAAGCGCGCGACCTGGTCGGTGGAGTCGGACAGCGTGACCGGGCCGTCGATGGAGATGTTGTTGTTGTCCCAGAACACGATCAGCTTGTTCAGCTTGAGGTGCCCGGCGAGCGAGATCGCTTCCTGGGAAATGCCTTCCATCAGGCAGCCGTCGCCGGCCAGCACATAGGTGTAGTGGTCGACGAGGTCGTTGCCGAAGGCGGCATTCAGGATGCGTTCGCCGAGTGCGAAGCCGACCGAATTGGCGATGCCCTGGCCGAGCGGGCCGGTGGTGGTTTCAATGCCCGAGGCATGGCCGTATTCGGGGTGACCGGCGGTGCGGGAACCCAGCTGGCGGAAATTCTTGATCTCCTCGATGGTCATGTCCTCGTAGCCCGTCAGATAGAGCAGCGAGTAGAGCAGCATCGAGCCATGGCCGGCCGAAAGGATGAAACGGTCGCGATCCGGCCAGTGCGGGTTCTTGGCGTCGAACTTCAGGAACCGTGTGAACAGGACGGTCGCAATGTCGGCAGCGCCCATCGGCAGGCCGGGATGGCCGGAATTGGCCTTCTCGACGGCGTCCATGGACAGAAAGCGGATCGCATTGGCCATCCGGTCATGTTGTTCACGCGAAACCATGGTTCCTCCAGCCGTTCGGTTCGGAAAAAGATGCCGGGACACATAGCAGGCCAGCCGCTTGAGTCAATAAAACCTAAATCGATTTAATAGGCTTCTCGTCAAGGAAAATGTCGCCGTGGCCTCATCAATTCGGCGTTAGCGGGGGACAGGAGAGGCGGCTTTATTGACGCGGCCTTCACACGCCGCCTAATGTTTCACGAATAACGCGTTCTGAACGCGAGCGATTCGGTGATGGGCACGGGCTGAGGACGAAGGCCATGACCGGGGAAACGACCCTTAGAGAAGTGATAGCGAGGCTGGGCAAGGCCATTGAAGGGCTGGAGGATGCCGTCGCCGCGAAGCTGGAAAGCGAACGCGACTATTCCGAAGCCGAGGCCGAGGTCCAGCGCATGAACGCCGACCGTTCGCGTCTGGCACAGGAACTCGACAATTCCGAAGCGCGGGCCGAACGGCTCGAGGACGCCAACAAGGAAGTGTCGCGCCGGCTGGTGACCGCCATGGAAACCATCCGCGCAGTGCTCGACAGATAGCGCAGGAGATCCGGCATGGCGCAGGTCACTGTCACCATCGACAACAAGCAATACCGCATGGCCTGCGACGAGGGCCAGGAAGAGCACCTGATCGATCTTGCCGAGCGCTTCGATCGTTATGTCGCGCATCTGAAGGATTCCTTCGGCGAGATCGGCGACCAGCGGCTCACCGTCATGGCCGGCATCATGGTCATGGATGAATTGTCCGAGGTGCAGAAACGCATCAAGGGCATGGAGAGTGAGGTCCTGACCTTGCGCAAGACCCGCGACGAGGCGTTGACCAAGGCAGACAAGAACGACCAGGCTCTCACCGGTGCGCTTGGCTCGCTGGCACAGCGCATGGAAGATCTCGCGGCATCGCTTGCGCCGCGCAAGGCCACCGAAAGCCCCTCTTAGCAGGCCGCTGGCGGGATAGAGCGTTTCCGCTTTTCGTGGAAAAGCGGAAATTTTCCAGCTCGTTGTTGACTTAATTCCGGACGCAAAACGGCCAGGCGCCTGTGCCGGAATTGCTCTGGTCCTGCGCCAGCGAAACTATTTTCCAGTTTGTCCGGCGGGGTGCGGCAAAATTCACCTCCCTAACGGCCTCTTTTTGGAGGAAGATGCGATGATTGCCGGTGCGCAGCCGGCAGACGCCATTCAACGCGTTTCAAAGAGGTGGGTACGCCATGAGCCTTCGTATCAACAGCATCGCGCCGGATTTCGAAGCCGAAACCACGCAGGGTTCGATCCATTTTCATGACTGGATCGGCGACGGCTGGGCGGTGCTTTTCAGCCACCCGAAGAACTTCACACCGGTCTGCACCACCGAGCTCGGCACCATGGCTGGCCTCGAAGGCGAGTTCAGGAAACGCAACGTCAAGATCATCGGCATTTCCGTCGATCCTGTCGAAAGCCATGGCAAGTGGCAGGACGACATCAAGACCGCGACCGGCCATGTCGTCGCGTATCCGCTGATCGGCGACAAGGATCTCAAGGTAGCCAAGCTCTATGAGATGCTGCCGGAAGAGGCGGGTGACAGTTCCGATGGTCGCACACCCGCCGACAACGCCACGGTGCGCTCCGTCTACGTGATCGGGCCCGACAAGAAGATCAAGCTGATCCTGACCTACCCGATGACCACCGGGCGCAATTTCGACGAGATTCTGCGCGTGATCGATTCCATCCAGCTCACCGCCAAACATCAGGTGGCAACGCCGGCCAACTGGAAGCAGGGCGACGATGTCATCATCACCGCCGCCGTCTCCAACGAAGATGCGATCAAGCGCTTCGGGGCCTTCGACACGATCCTGCCTTATCTCAGGAAGACCAAGCAGCCGGGGGCTTGAAACCACTCCGGACCGGTTGCCCGCGCATTTTCGCGCCTGAACGATTTGTGAGAAGCCTGTGCTTGACGGCTCGGCCTTCGCAGATAATCGTACTCTTCATCGATCCCGGATTGGAAAACCATTCCGGGGTGAACGATGCTGGAGGCGCAGTTGGATGCATCCTTGGCGAGGCCACAGGTAACCGGCTTCTACGACAAGCCCACCGGTTCCATTCAGTATGTGGTGGCGGATGGCGCGACACGGCGTTGCGCCATCATCGACCCGGTTCTCGACTTCGACGAGAAGTCGGGCGCTGTCTCCACGGGCAATGCGGATGCGCTGCTCGCCTTCATCCAGGAAAGCCGGCTCGAGCTGGAATGGATCCTCGACACCCACCCGCATGCCGATCATTTTTCGGCCGCCCACTACCTGAAAGAGAGGACCGGAGCGCTCACCGCGATCGGCGACAGGATCGTCGACGTCCAGGCTCTGTGGAAGGCCATCTACAACTGGCCGGAGTTTCGCGCCGACGGCTCGCAGTGGGATCGGCTGTTCGCCGACGGTGAAATCTTCCATATCGGCTCGCTGCCGGTGACGGTGCTGTTCTCGCCCGGCCATACGCTGGCATCGATCACCTATGTTGCCGGCGACGCCGCCTTCATCCATGACACCATGTTCATGCCGGACAGCGGCACCGCCCGTGCCGATTTTCCCGGTGGCAGCGCCGTGCGGCTGTGGAACTCGATCCAGCGCATCCTGGCGTTGCCGGATACGACACGCCTGTTCGTCGGTCACGACTATCAGCCGGGTGGGCGGGACGCGGCATGGGAAACGACGGTCGCCGGGCAGAAGCGCAGCAACACCCATGTCCGCATCCCGACGAGCGAGGCCGATTTCGTGGCCCTGCGCGAGGCGCGCGACAAAACCCTGCCGATGCCGCGGCTGATCCTGCATGCGCTCCAGGTCAACATCAATGGCGGCCGGCTGCCCGAGCCGGAAGCGAACGGCAAGAGGTATCTGAAGTTTCCCCTGGATGGGCTGTAGCGGCTTCTGTTGTCGGGCAATACTGGACAAACAAAAACGGCGCCGGTCTCCCGGCGCCGTTTTTCATGTGACTGTCAGAACCGTCAGGCGGCCGGCTGTGCGTCGATGGTGCGCAATGCCTCGGCCTGGCGCTTGGCGGCTGCCTTGACCGCATCCTGCACCTTTTCGAAGGCGCGCACTTCGATCTGGCGCACGCGTTCGCGGGAGATGTCGAACTCGGCCGACAGTTCTTCCAGCGTCAGCGGCTCCTCGGCGAGGCGGCGCGCCTCGAAGATGCGGCGTTCGCGATCGTTGAGGACCGACATGGCGCCGGCCAGCATCTGGCGGCGGTTGTCCAGTTCGTCCTGCTCGATCAGCATGTCTTCCTGGCTGTCGTGGTCGTCGACCAGCCAGTCCTGCCATTCGCCGCTCTCGCCCTCGGTCGCGCGGATCGGCGCGTTGAGCGAGGCGTCGCCCGACAGGCGACGGTTCATCGACACTACTTCTTCCTCGGAAACATTGAGGCGGGTGGCGATCTCGGTGATCTGGTCCGGCTTCAGGTCGCCGTCATCCAGCGCCTGGATCTTGCCCTTCACCTTGCGCAGGTTGAAGAACAGGCGCTTCTGGTTGGCGGTCGTGCCCATCTTGACCAGGCTCCACGAGCGCAGGATGTACTCCTGGATCGAGGCCTTGATCCACCACATGGCATAGGTGGCCAGCCGGAAACCGCGCTCCGGCTCGAACTTCTTGACGGCCTGCATCAGGCCGACATTGCCTTCCGAGATGACTTCGCCGATCGGCAGGCCGTAGCCGCGATAGCCCATGGCGATCTTGGCCACGAGCCTGAGATGGCTGGTGACCAGCTTGTGGGCGGCGCCGGTGTCTTCATGCTCCTGGTACCGCTTGGCGAGCATGTACTCTTCCTGCGGCTGAAGCATCGGAAAGCGACGGATTTCTTCCAGGTAGCGGCTGAGGCCGCCTTCACCGGAAACGATACTGGGTAGTGACTGGGCCATGAACTGCGCCCTCCTCTCTTTTAGGACTGCCCCCGAAACGCGGCGGGCATGTGACGCGCCTGCCTGATGGCACGATCGCGTTTAGACAATTTATACCGGAACAAACCCGGAAAATCCACGTATTTGTTCAAGGTGGAACAGTGTGTCACTGGGAAGTGAACAGTGTGAAGTGAACAATACGAGTCAGGTTTTTTGGTGGCAGGTTCAGAGATTTCGAAAGCCGCCGACCAGATCCTCCATGTCCCCGGGCATCGGCGCCTCGAACCTCATCGTCAGATGGGTATCGGGATGGCTGAATTCAAGCAGGCGTGCATGCAGGGCCTGGCGGGGAAACGCCGCGACTTCGTTCTTCAGCGGCTCCGGCAGGCGGTTGGCCTTGGTGCGGAAGGCCAGGCCATAGTCCGGGTCGCCGACCAGCGGGTGGCCGATATGCGCCATATGCACACGGATCTGGTGCGTGCGACCGGTTTCCAGGCGACATTCGACAAGGCTGGCAGCCGCGAACTTGTCCTGCCCCTCGCCGAAGCGTTCCTCCACCGTGTAGTGGGTGACGGCATGGCGGGCATCCTCGCGATGTTCCGGCACGACGGCGCGCCGTACCCGGTCGGCGGCGCGGCCGAGCGGTGCGTCGATGGTTCCGGTCGGGCGCGGCGGGATACCCCAGACCAGCGCGACATAGGCACGCTGCAGGTCGCCGGTGCGGCCATGGTCGGCGAAGGCTTCGGAGAGGGCGCGATGGGCATGGTCGGTCTTGGCCACGACCATGACGCCGCTGGTATCCTTGTCGAGGCGGTGCACGATGCCCGGCCGCCTGACCCCGCCAATGCCGGAGAGGCTCGCGCCGCAGTGATGGATAAGGGCGTTGACCAGCGTGCCGGTCCAGTTGCCGGCGCCGGGATGGACGACCAGGCCTGCCGGCTTGTTGATGACGATCAGCGCGTCGTCCTCATAGAGAACGTCGAGCGGGATATCCTCGCCCTGCGGCTCCGCCGGCTCGGGTTCCGGCATCGCCACGGAAACCGAGTCGCCCGCGGCGAGCTTGCGCTTGACCTCGTCGATCCGCTGGCCGGCTATGCGGACTGCCCCTTGCTTGATCAGCGCCTGGATGCGGCTGCGTGACAGCTCCGGCGCCAGCTGCGCGGCAAGCCATTGGTCGAGGCGCTGGCCAGCGGCATCTTCGCCGGCTTCCAGCGCGATCGGCGCCGCCCCTATCATTTCCTCGGTGTCTTCGTTATCAGGTGCGGCCATCGAAACAGTTCCGGAATAGATCGCCCATGGCCCGGCCCCTTGCCGATGACGAGGAAGACAAGCCGCTCGATCCGAATGTGGACAAGCTGCGCAGGAAGCTGATCCGCTTCATGGTCGTCAATCTTGGCCTGTTGTTCTTCGCCCTTATGGTCGTGGTGGCGGCGCTTGTCTACAAATCCTACACAGCCAAGCCGGCAGCGCCGATCGCCGGCGATATCCAGACGCCCGCTGGCGAGCCGCAGAGCGGGGATATTGTCCTGCCGGTCGGCGCCAAGGTGCTGTCGCAGTCGCTCTCGGGTGATCGCCTGTCGATCGAGGCGGAACTGGCTGACGGCGGCCGGGCGATCTTCGTCTACGACATCGCCGAACGGCGCATGATCGGCCGCTACACCTTGCGGCTGCAGTAGCCCCATGAGTGACTTCGCCACAGAGCGCCGGGTCGCCACGGTCACGCTGGTCGTCGCCGACTATGACGAGGCGATCCGCTGGTATGTCGATCGCGCCGGGTTCACGCTGACGTCCGATCTCGACCTCGGCGGCGGCAAGCGCTGGGTGACGGTCGAACCGCAAAATGGCGGCGGGGCGCGGCTGCTGCTCGCGAAGGCCGACGGGGCAGGGCAGGCGGCCAGCATCGGCAACCAGACCGGCGGCCGTGTCGCCTTCTTCCTCGAGACAGATGATTTCGCACGTGACCATGCCGCCATGCTGGCGCGCGGCGTGGAATTCCGTGAAGCACCGCGCCATGAGCCATACGGCACGGTTGCCGTGTTCGCCGATCTCCATGGCAATCTCTGGGATCTGATCCAGCCGAAGCGATAGGTTGCTGCCGAAGCGGTTGTCCGGGGCTGCACTGCACCGAAACAATGCTGGCCGGACCGGGAAGGCACCAAAAACTTGCCGTTTCAGCCTGTTGCTTTTTCAGACGGGCCAGCCTATATCGCCGGTTCTCGGCTGCGCCCATCGTCTAGCGGTCAGGACGGCGCCCTCTCACGGCGCAAACAGGGGTTCGATTCCCCTTGGGCGTACCAGTCTCGTGTAAACAGCGAACACAGCGGGCGGCAGGGCCTTCCTGCCGAATTGCCTGCTCAGTTGTTGTCTCTGCGATTGCAATCCTGATGACAGTATCGTGGGCGTTCCAGTTTGAGCGCACCGATACGCCTCCTCAGCAAGACATGCATCTTGCCAACACAGTCCTCGCCCCTTTGTCGAATTGCTGGAGTTCTTCGGCATCGGCGGCTTCGTGCTGCGTTTTGGGCAATGCGCCTGTTGATCTTGGCGGAGCGGCCAATCTCCGCACTCGAGCAGATCGCGAGGGAAAGGATCGAGGATCAGCGTACCAAGCTTTGGACCCGGCGGGCTCTTGCGGGCTGTCTTGCCCTCTTGCCGCAGGTCGAGCAGTCACAATGGCGGTGCGCACGGTCCTGGCAGGCGATGCTGTCACGGTAACTGGTGCGGACAGCCGGCCTGCCGCCGGGACATGGCACTGACGTCACGCAGCGTATTGGGCGCAGGTTGCGCGATTGAGTGTCGCCAACTCAGGATCATGCCGCCGGCGCCTGTCAAAATGATCACAGGGTTGGCCTCCCGAGATCAAAGCCGAACGGTTGACATTCTAAATTTGTCCCGGTAGGTAGTATTCAGTCTCATCCATAGGGACAATATAACAAAAACGAAGATCATAGGGAACGCCTGACGGAGCAAACTCAAGGGCAGGTAACGTGCCAAGAGTGCATGTCCGGGCGGGAATGTGTGGCGTGGGAAGGGGCTAGGCCCTCCCTTGCCGCCACCGGGAGGAGAAAAATGAAGTCACGTCTTGCGAGCCTTTTAGGCTCGACGATTCTGCTTGCGCTTTTGCTGGCTGATGCATCGACATCAAGCGCGCAGGCGGGGCCGAAAATCTGTGTCAATCAATATGCCACGGCGAGCGTTATCGAGGACATCCTGAACGGCCTCAAGGACGGGTTGAAGAAGGAAGGCGTACCGATAGACGGGATGGTCATCCAGAACCCTGAAGGCGACGCCGCCACCCAGCAGACGCTGGCGCAGGGGTTTGTCAGCGACAATTGCGACGTCATCGTCGCCATCGCCACCCCGGGGGCCCAGGTCTTCCGCAAGCTGACCTCGACCATCCCCGTGGTCTTTGTCGGTTCATCGACGCCGATTGAAGCCGGCTTGGTCAAGTCGTTCGAGGAGCCCGGCACCAATTTCACTGGCATTGCCGATCCGGCCCCGGTGGAGGCTGACATCGACGCCATGACCAAGGTGCTGCCGCACATGAAGAACGTCGGCCTCATCTACAAGGCCGGCGACCCGGCCGGTGACTTCCTGGCCAAGCGCGCTATTGCGCATCTGGAGAAGCGCGGACTCACGCCCGTGATCGCCTCCATCGCCAATGCCGGTGAGGCAACGCAGGCAGCGCAGTCACTGATGGGCAAGGTCGAGGCCGTGGAACTGCCTGGCGACTCCACCACCATGAGTGGCATCGCCGGCATCCTGAAGGTCACCAACGACTCGAAGATCCCGGTGTTCGGCTGCCTGAGCGAAGCTGTCAGCCAAGGCGCACTGCTCTCCGGATCCTACAGCTATGTCGAGGTCGGCGAACTGGCGGCGAGGACGGTCAAGCGGATACTTGATGGAGAAAATCCGGCGAAGATACCCGTCGTCGTGCCGAACGCCCACGGCTTCGAGGTCAATCTCACTCAGGCCAAAAAACTCGGGATCGAGATTCCCGAAGAGGTCATGAGTCGGGCAACGCGCACCTATTGAGTCGACTGCTTATCTGGAGGCGAACCTTTGAGCATCTTGCTGATAGGCGCGCAGGTCGGGCTGATCTATGGCCCGCTCGCGCTAGGGATATACTTTGCACTGAACGTTCTCAGCCTGCCGGACCTGACACTGGAAGGTTCGTTCGGTATCGGCGGCGCCACCACGGCAGCCCTGCTCGTCGGAGGCCTCGATCCAGCTTCCGCACTCCTCGTTGGCATGGCGAGCGGCTGCACGGCCGGTCTCATAACCGGGCTTTTGCATGTTTACCTGCGCATGAATGTACTCCTGGCGGGCATTTTGATGACCACCGCCGCCTGGTCTGTCAGCCTCGCCATCATGGGCGCGGGCAATATCTCCCTGCTCAGCCAGCCGACGATCTTCACCTGGGTCGAGGATCTCGGCCTTTCCACCCAGGCCGCAGCAATTGTCGTCGGCGCCGGTGCTTCATTCATCGTGGCAGCGGGGCTGATCTGGTTCTTGCACACCAATTACGGGCTGTCGCTGCGGGCGGCTGGCCTGAACATCCAGACAGCGCGCAGCCTCGGCATCCGCACCGAATTTCGCCAGATAATGGGCCTCGTCATCGCCAACGGCCTGGCGGCCACTTCGGGGGCTCTCGTGGTGCAGAGCCAGGGATTCATGGACGTGTCGATCCAGACCGGCGTGATCGTGGTCGGCCTTGCAGCGCTGATGATCGGCATGAGCGTGTTCAAGACGCCGAAGATCGTGCCGTCCATACTCGGCGTGCTGCTCGGCATACTGGTCTACCGCGTGGTCGTCACGCTGGCGCTCAAGCTCGGCCTGCCACCCTACTTCGTCAAGCTGGTCACGGCGCTGGTCGTGTTCGCCATCATCGTCATACGCAGCCACGGCCTGGGAATGCTGGCCTTTCCCGGAACCGCTGCCGCCAGGAAGAACGCCCGCGACCGGCTCGAATATCTGGAGAATGATCGTGTCGTCAACATCACCTAGGCACCAGCCGCCGGCGCTCGAAGTCAAGGGCTGCGAAAAGCGGTTCAAGGGGTTTGGCCGCAACGAGATCGTGACGGCTGCGCACCACATTGATCTCACCATCGCAGCAGGAACCATCGTGGCACTGGTCGGCTCCAATGGTTCGGGCAAGTCGACGCTGCTTTCCATGATAGCGGGCAGCCAACTGCCCGATGCAGGCCGTATCCTGATCCAGGACGAGGACGTCACCGATCTGCCTTCCTGGAAACGGACAGGGCGAGTGGCGCTGGTCCGGCAGAACCCGGAGCACAACGTTTTCTCCGCCTTGACCATCGCTGAGAACTTCGCTCTCGCTGACGCCGGCCAGGCGCGCTCCTTCAACCTGAAGCGGGCCGCCGGCACGAAGGTGCGCGAGATCGCGCACCGGGCGCTGGCCCAGTTCTCCATGGGGCTGGAGGACAGGCTGGACGCCCTCGCCGGTACCCTGTCCGGTGGCCAGCGCCAGGCTGTCTCGGTGGCGATGGCGACGTCCCGCAATCCAGGTCTCTTGCTGCTCGACGAGCACGTCTCGGCGCTTGATCCGACCAAGGCCAGGCTGGTGATGGAGCAGACCGAGGCCATCGTGCGGGCACGCAGCATCGCGACGCTGATGGTGACGCACGACATGGGCCACGCCATCAAGCATTCCGACCGGCTGATCCTGATGCATCGTGGCAGGATCGCCATGGATCTCGATGAGGAACAGAAGAAGGGTCTCACCGTGCCGGACCTTCTGTCTCGCTTCGAGACGCTGACCGGCGAGACGTTGCCGGACAGCGCCGTGCTGGCTTGACCCACCGGCCGAGCGTCGCGGGAGACAGAACAAGGCGTGGCACCTGCCTGCCGTCGGCCTTCAGGCCTGTGGGAGCGCCCTTCACCACATTGATACGAGGATGAGTTCGATGATCGTAGACTTTCCGCTGCCGGAGCTCGGGCCCGAAGTGCCCGCCGCCACCATCGTCACGTGGCGCAAGGGTGTAGGAGAAGGCATCGCCGACGGCGACGTCCTGCTCGAGGTCATGAGCGAGAAAGTCAATATCGAGGTCGAATGCAGCATCGTCGGCCGGCTGGTCGAGATCCTGCACGAAGCGGACGAAGAAGTCGCTCCGGGTACGGTCGTTGCCCGCATCGACACTGCCGGCTGATCGCCCGGCCCCGATACCACTCGGAGGAGAAACTCTCTTGAAAATCGAGGATAATCTGCTGATTTCGCTCTATCACCTCGTGGCCAAGGGCCGCGAGCTGGAGCGCCAGATGACGAAGCTGCCGGGTTTCCATCCCGGCGTCGGTGAGGAGGCCGTTGTCGTCGGCTCATTCTTCGGTTTGGGCGAGCGCGACTACATCGCTCCGCACTATCGCGGCGCGCTGCTTGCAGCCCATATGCGCGGCGCCGAGTTGCGAAAGCTGGTGGCCGGTGTGCTCGGCAAGGTCACGTCCTATTCGCGTGGCCGGGTGCGGGGCGATATCTGTCTGCCGCTGAAGTTCAACACGCTTGGCATGTTCTCGGGCGTGCTCGGTAATCCGATGAACATCTCCACGGGCCTCGCGCTGTCGCTGAAGATGCAGGCGCAAAAGGGCGTGGTGGTAACGAGCTTCGGCGAGGGCACCAGCAATCTCGGTGCCTTCCATGAAAGCCTCAACCTTGCCTCCTGCCTTTCGCTGCCGATCATTTATGTCTGCCAGAACAACGGCTACGCCATGTCGACGCGCACCGAATATGCGCTGAAATGCGCCTCGGTGGCTGATCGCGCCGCGGGCTACGGCATGCCCGGCGTACAGGTGGACGGCAACGATGTGGTGGCGGTGCACCAGGCGGTGCAGGCGGCGGTGGCCCGAGCCCGTGCCGGCGAGGGCCCCACCCTCATAGACGCCCGCACCTATCGCATCAGCGGTCATTACAGCGCCGATGCCAATGGCTACCAGCCCCCTGAGGAGCGCGAGGCGTGGCTGAAGAAGGACCCGCTGCTGCGCATCAAGGCCACGCTGCAGCAACGCGGCATTCTCTCCGAAAGCCAGGTGGCCGAGATAGAGGAGGGGGCCAGCCGCGAGATCATGACGGCGATCGAGGAAGCCCAGGCCGATCCGGACCCGACGCTGGAAGTGCTCGGGCCCGACGATCTGTATTGCAATAATGAAGTGCTCGAAGGTGTGAAATGAGCCAGCTTACGTTCCAGGAAGCGGTCGTGGCCGGCATTGCCGAGGAGATGGAGCGCGACCAGCGCGTGTTCAATCTCGGCCAGGACATCGGCCCCGTCTACAACGGCGCCATGCACTCGGCAAAAGGTCTTGGCGAACGCTTCGGACCTGCCCGCGTCATCGAAACGCCGATCAGCGAGGCAGCGATGATGGGCGCCGGCATCGGGGCGGCGCTCGGCGGTATGCGCCCGATCGTGCAGATCATGTTCGCGGAATTTCTCGGCCTTACGATCACGCCGCTCGCCTGCGATGCCGCAGCGATGTGGTACAAGTCCGATGGGCAGACCTGTGTGCCGCTGGTGGTGCGCGTGCTGTTTGGTGCCGGGCCGCATCGCGGCCACTCCGAAGACTACCAGGCCTGGGTGGCCAGCGTGCCTGGGATCAAGGTGGTGATGCCGTCCTGCCCGCGCGATGCCAAGGGCCTGATGAAGGCGGCAATACGTGACAACAACCCGGTCGTCTTCTTCGAACATATGGGCATCTACCATGCCTCGCGCCAGGAAGTGCCGGAAGACGATGCCGTTGTTCCGCTAGGCAAGGCCGACGTCAAGCGCGAGGGTGGCGACGTCACCATCGTCGCAACCGCGATGATGGTGCAGCATTCTCTCAAAGCCGCCGAGCAGCTGGAAAAGGACGGCATCTCGGTCGAAGTCGTCGATCCGCGCACCATCGTGCCGCTCGACCGCGAGACGGTGCTGCGCTCGGTTGCCAAGACGCGCCGGCTTGTCGTCGCATCCGAGACCTGGAAGACCAGCGACCCGCTGGCGGACCTGGCCGCCACTGTGGCCGAGGAACTGGGGGGCAAGGTGCGCATTGCGCGGATCGGCCTTCAGGACACGCCGCGCCCCTTCGCCTTGCCGCTTTCCCGGGCGGCGATGCCAAGCGTCCAGACCATCGTCGAAACGGTTCACCGCGTGATGGAGCCAAGGTGATGTCGAACGCAAGCGCGCAGGACATACCCACAGATAGCCACATCTTCTTCCGCAGCGCCGGCTCGGTCAATCCGGTGATCGAGCGTGCCGAAGGCATCTATTGCTACGATGTCGCCGGCAAACGTTACATCGACGGCATGGGCGGCGTCGGTGTCGTCAGCATCGGCCATGGCGTTCCCGAGATCAGGGAGGCGGCCATGGCCCAGATGGATAAGGTGTGCTTCGCGCATCCCTTCCACTGGAAGAACCAGCCACACATGGAACTGACCGAGCGGATCGCGAAATTCGCGCCTCCGGGAATGACCAAGATATTCATGTGCTCGGGTGGCTCGGAGGCGACCGAGACGGCGCTGAAGCTGGTACGCCAGTATCACCTGGAGAGGGGCAGCGTCTCCAAATACAAGGTGGTGTCACGCTGGAGCAGCTTCCATGGCAACACGCTGGGCTCTCTGTCTATGACCGGCATGCGATCGCGTCGCGACCTGTTCGCGCCGCTGCTCCAGGACTTTCCCAAGATCGCGGCCTGCAATTGTTATCACTGCCCGTTCGAGCGCGAATATCCGAGCTGCAATATGCCCTGCGCGCATGATCTGGAAGCGATCATCAAACGCGAAGGCCCGGAAAACATCGCCGCTTTCATCGCCGAGCCGATTGTTGGAGCTGCCGGCGGTGGCCTCACCGCGCCGGACGACTATTTCAAGGTCATCCGCGAGATTTGCGATCGCTACGATATCCTGATGATCGTGGATGAGGTCATCACCGGCTTCGGCAGGACCGGCAAGAATTTCGGTATCAACCACTGGGGCGTCGTGCCCGACATCATCTGTACCGGCAAGGGGCTGAGCAGCGGCTATTCCCCACTGGGCGCGGTCATCGTGGCCGAAAAAGTGTTCGAGCCGTTCCGCACCGGCCGAGGATTTTCCCACGGCTACACTTTCGGCGGCAATCCGCTGTCATGTGCAGTAGGCAGCGCAGTGCTCAAATACATCGAGGATCACGGGCTGGTCGACCGCGTGGCTCAGCTCGGCGCTTATTTCTTCGAAAAGGCGCAGGAACTGTACGAGCTCGACATCGTCGGCGACATTCGCGGCAAGGGCTTCTTCATGGGCATCGAGTTCGTGAAGGACAAGAAGACCCGCCAGCCCTTCGCGAGTTCGGCCAATGTTGCCGGCAAGATCGCTGACACCGCCTTCACCGCCGGTCTGATCGTCGGCGCTGGCAGGGGCGGCATCGACGGTGTGCTCGGCGACCATATGAATCTGGCCCCGCCCTTCATATGCGGCGAAAGCGACCTGGACGAAATCGTCGACATCGTCAGGGCTTCCGTCCTGAAGGTGCAGAATTCGCTCTAGGCCAATTGCGGGAAAGGGGCGGAGAGCTTTCGGTCCGGAACTGCGTAAAGACAAAAAGATAGCGATCCAACTGACCGGGGGCAGGGGCAATTTTCCCTGCCTATTACGCCTTGGAGACGAAAATGAGTGGCGAGCCAAAGTCGAAACAGGGCGTGCGCATCAAGGAAACGGTTTCGCTGACGGGCATGAAGCGGGCCGTCGCCGAACACATGGTGATGAGCCATCAGCAGGTCCCCTCCGTCACCGTCTTCGCCGATCTGGAGATGGATGCCTTGCTGACTTTCAAAAGGGAAATGCTCGACGCGGCGGCGGCCGAAGCGGGGATCAGGCTCACCCTCACGCCGATCGTGATCAAGGCCGTCGCCGTGGCCCTCCAGCGCTTTCCCCTGCTCAACGCCACGATAGGCGAGGACGGGATTCAGCTGCTCGACGAGGTCAATATCGGCATGGCCGTCGCCCTGCCGGACGGCAATCTGATCGTGCCGGTGATCCGTAACGCTGGCAGCATGACAATCATTGAGGTCGCGCAGGAATCGAACAGGCTGGCCGCCGCCGCGGTCGCGGGCAAAGTCTCGCTGAACGATGTGCGCGGCGGCACCTTCACGGTCTCCAATGTCGGCTCCGTTCCCGGCACGCTATGGCAGACGCCGCTGGTCAACCACCCGCAAAGCGGCATACTGGCGCTCGGCCGTGTGCGGGAAGCCCCTGTCGTCAGGGACGGCCAGCTCGGCGTCGGCAGGCTGATGGGCGCGAGCCTCAGCTTTGACCATCGCGTCATCAGCGGGCTGCCAGCGAGCGAGTTCATGGCCTGTCTGGCAGAACTGCTGCGCATGCCGGAAATGGTGCACGCAGCCGATTGATTTCGATGCGCGGTTGGATGCGCGTGCGCTGGATTGCTTGACTGTGCAATCTCGGCAGCCGATATTCGGTCCCGTTTGGTGAAACTGGCAAGGGCGCATGCAGCAGAAGGAATCAATGCAAGGCATGCAGAGCCTGGAGCGGGCGGCGATGACGTTGCGCGTGGTGGCCGGCATGGGCACTTCGGGCGCCAAGCTGGCGGACGTGGCCGAGGCGACAGGCCTTAGCCGCTCGACCGCCCATCGCTTCCTGGGCGCGCTGACACAAGTCGGATTTCTGGAACAGGACGACGCTTCCGGAGCTTATTTCCTCGGCATGGATCTCAGCCACTTCGGAGCCATCGCGGCAAATCGCTACAGTTTGCGCGACATTGCCCAGCCGTCGATGGAGCGCCTGACCGAACGGACCGCCGACACGGTCTATATGTCGATCCGGCGTGACTACGAATCGATCTGCGTCGAGCGTTTCGAAGGCGATTATCCGATCAAGACACTGACCCTCGACGTGGGTGACCGCAGGCCGCTCGGCGTCGGCGCTGGAAGCATGGCGCTGCTGGCTTTTCAGAGCGATGAGTTCATCAGCCGCGCCATTGCGGTCAACGCGACCGCGGTGAAGGCGGCGTGGGGCTTCACTTCGGCGGAGCTGTTCGAATTCGTGGAAGAAACGCGCCGCAAGGGGTTCGCCTACAATCCCGGCCGCGTCGCGCCCGGCATGACGGCCATAGGTGCGCCTATTCTCGGCGCCAACGGTGACGCCGTGGCCGCTCTCGGCGTTGGGGCGATCACCAGCCGCATGACGCAGGAGCGCTGCGCCGATATCGTTGCCTGGATGCTGGAGGAGGCACGGGAGATCGAGGCCAGCCTGACGCGTCTGCTCGGCCCGCTCAACGCACAGGCGGTGCGGCGGCTTGCCCGCAAGACCCCGCGCCGACGATAGAGGCGCATTTGCACAATCTGGATTTCAGTTCCTGGCACAGCGTCCTCGTCACATTCATTGGGCTGGCGCTGTTCACGCTCATCAGCATGGGCATTCGCTTGCTGATGATGATGACGATCCAGCAGCGCCGCGAGCGCATGAACCGGCAGATCAACGAGCGCCTGCGCGTCCTGATCGCTGCCTACAAGACGCTGGGCGGATCCTTTACGGGCAATCTTTCCGTCGACCCGACCCACCTGCGTGATTTGAAGCGACGTGCCCAGTCCGCTGGAGACGCTGAAAGCGAACTGGCGGATAGCGGTGTAACGGGATCCGAGCGGACAAGACGGATTCGTGATGCTGTCGAAGCAGCCCTGTCGGACATCCTTCTGCTTGGAACCGAAGCACAGGTTCGGTTGGCCGAGCGCGCAATACGAGAACTTATCGCGGGGCGTCCGGTGCACATCCACGAGCTCGTCGTCTCGCTGCGCGATTTCATTCGCGAGGCGCTGAGCCTCGACCCTATCCCGTCCGATCTCGAGATACCCATGCAAGGCCCGACCCGGCCTTCATCGGGGACCAGCAGGGGCAAGGGTGACCGGGAGAGTGGTGCCGGTCGCGGCAGCGGCGGCGGAGGCGGCGGAATGGGCATGGGCGGGATGGGTGGCGGCATAGGCGGCACGTTCGAGCCCGACGATCCGCATCGCCAAAGCTGATCGGTGAAGCGGCTTGGCGGAGCTCTCCCTGAAGGTCTCCCATGTCGGCATCAGTCCACGCGATGGTCGCCTGGCGGTGCCTCATCCTTCCAACCGGCCAGCTCCGGCAGGTCGTCAAGCCAGCTTTTCTCCGTCATCGAGGCATCGCCAGCCGACGGCGCAGACTCGGTGGCGTTTTGAATAAGCCAGTCCATCCACTTCCGATAGGCACGCGCGTCCAGTTGCGGCGGCAGCACCTTGGCCTTGGCCAGCATGCGTTTGCGGAAACTGACCTGCCTGCGCAGCTTGGTCGTCGTGAACTTGATTAACTTGCCCTGGTATTCAACCGTCCAGCGCCCATCTCCGTGGCTGGTGAGCCTGTCGATGGCGAAACCGGGATCGACCGGCCTCTCGCGCCAGGGAAGCTCGATGGCATTCTTCCTGAGGTCGAGTGCCCATCGCCGGTAGGTGGCCCCCGCACGCTGCGGTGGCAGCACGCCGGCCTGTTCGAGGATCTTCCTGCGGAAAGTCGTCTGCTTCTTGATCTGCCCCGTCGTCAGCTCGATGCGATGCCCACGGAATTCGACGTGCCACCGGATCCTCCCGTTGCCGAAATACTTTACCAGCCTGTCGATGACGAACTCGTCATCGGTAAGCGTCGCGCATCCCTGCTGGATGCTTTCGAGAATGTACTGGCTGTCGGTGGGCATTGCGCGGCCGGACCTCTCGGAAGCTTAGAGAGCAAAAAAGTTGAGGACCAATTTCACCACCATATCAGTTGTTGGTTCCCGGCAGCTTTCGAACTTTCTGTCTCGCACAGTCGATTACTATCTTTCAGCCTTGGTATTTCAGCCTTGCGGGCGAAGGTGGCCCGTACGGTGCTGCCTCTCGACAGGCTGCCGTTTGGTTACCCCTCCAATCCTGCCGCCACTTCGGGTCAAAAGTGCGCTTCAAGCGATAGAAGACGTTGTGGAACACTAGGGCCCCGGGGGAAGGGGCATCGGCAGCACTGATAGCAGGCGGGCCGGAATGGATGCAGAGCCACACATGCGATCCAGCTGCTTCCCCACGGCAGAGGAATTCAACGCAGCTGCCAGTTGGCGTGCCGGTACTGGATCATCACGGGTAGGGACCAAAAGGATCACATGGTTTTCAGCAACGATCCCACAGTGTCTGATCACGAAATCATGCGGGATCTCGGCCGCCGTGATCCGACGCTTTTGATTGCGCGCAGAAGTGCGCTGGATGGCAACACATCCTGTTTCAACGAGATAATTGGCGCCTGCTGGCACGTCGACCCAACCA
Organism: Mesorhizobium sp. UC74_2; assembly: GCF_042701485.1. Lineage (NCBI taxonomy): Bacteria > Pseudomonadati > Pseudomonadota > Alphaproteobacteria > Hyphomicrobiales > Phyllobacteriaceae > Mesorhizobium > Mesorhizobium sp. UC74_2. Next base: position 6,138,540 of record NZ_CP170562.1, read on the forward strand.
TGCTTGCGTAGAAGGGCGCCACGTTCAAAATCAAAAGACCCATCCTGGCCGATAGCCTTGGCCCAGATCAGCGGTACACGTCCCTTCCCACAGGTCTCGTGGATTCGCTCCTGTTGTCGGTTTGCCACGAGATAGCCGATCCGAGGGGTGTACCCCCAGTCGGCCAGTGTCGAGGGGAGGTGCTGCGCTTCCCCCGGCAACACCCAAGGGCCATCACCAGCCGGCAGGCTGACTTCACCCTCCGACAGAACCTGACCGGCCCCCGAAACAAAATTGGACAACGCGGTTTCCGCATCCAATCTCTCGCACTCAATCTCACGGCGCCGCAGTACGAGCACGCAGGTGTCTTGCACAACATCGGTGAAAACGGTCTGCCTTCCCTCGATCATGTCAACGGCCATGACCTCGGCCATTTGACGAATGCGTAGTCGAAAGCGCCTAAACTCAGGGCCGCCAATGAAAGAGGCCGGGATGATATAGGCGAGGATTCCACCAGGGGGCAGAGCGGCAAGACCGCGGCGCACGAACACGGAATATAGATTCAGTCTCCCAGCGGCGATGTCGTCATACCGGGAAGCTTCAGGTGGGGCGTCCTTCGCCGCCAAACGCAGAAATGGTGGATTGCCAATCTCATGATCGGCCTTGTCGTCGACATCAGCCGCCAAGCTGTCCCCGGTGGCGATCAGCTCAAGGGTGCCGGCCAACGCGGGGGCCATACCGTATTCAACGGTTAAGCAACGATGCAGCAGTGCGTTGGCAAGCTTGGCGAGATCAGGATCAATCTCGCGGCCCATTAAGTGGGACGACAACATTTCAATGATGTCGCTATCGCCCTTGCCGGCTTCGCGCCAGCGCTTCACCATCTCTCGAGCGATTGGAACTATGAAAGCGGCACCACCGGCAGCGGGGTCGCGAACGCGTTCCTTGGTGATGTCGACACCAAAGTCGGCGGCACGGCCCAGCAGATAGCGGACGAGGCCTGGCGGGGTGAAATAGGCGCCGAGCTTCTTCCTGCGCTCTTTGCCCATCAGTGCCGCGTAGACGCTGGCGGCGGCATAGTCCATCCATGCTGCATCAAAGCCAGAGAGCAGCTCGGCTGCCTCGACCGAGCAGGTTTGGTGCACAATCGACAAGCTGGCAGATAGGGCCGTGCCCTCCTTGTCGCGACGGTGCATGTTCATGATACGGGTGACACGTTCTTCCGGTGCCATCCCTGCGGAAGGTGAATGGAGCATTCATGACACTCCCACGGGGATAGCGATCCGCTGCACACTGCGTACCAGCGCGGCAACGGCATGGGCTGCCTTGCCCTTCACGATGATGCCGAGCTCCATCGAATGCCGGTTGTACATGGTCATGTTCGCGCTGCCTACGTAAGCAAGATCGCCATCGGCAACAACGACCTTGGCGTGGAAGGTCTCATAACCTTCACCGGCCGGGATGAAATAATCCAGGACACGTATGCCTCGTCGGTTCATCTCGGTCAGCAAGGGTCTGACAACGTGGCCGGTATTTCCCGCCAGCCGTGTGACCAGTGTCTTCTCTTTTGCCTGGCTTTGATCAAAGGCGCGCATTGCAAATTCTGCACCTACTTTGTTCACAAACGGGCTCATGATCGTGATTGAGGTCACGGCAGATTGGGCGATTCGAGTGATTTCGTTGTCGGTTGATTCCATGCTGGCATGAACCGGTCCCTCGATCGGCAGGACTTGGGTCAATCTGCTGGGTGCAGCCGGCAGTGTCACGACAGCCACCGATGCAGCCTCTGCCAATACCTGTATGCGCATCTCAGCAGCGCCGGCGAGATAGCTCGACAAACCTCTGGGGATAGGCATTTGAGTGAGGCGCCAAGCCGAACCGTCTTTGCGAAGCCATCCTCGATTCTCGAAATTGCGCGCCACTCTCTCGACAGACGCTACCGAAAATCGGCCGCTCAGGGTTGCGGCCGTTATCGACTGGATGCCTTGCTCAAGCCGCTCGGCCAGCGCCGCCGCAGTACCACAGTCCTGTCCAAGGGTCGCAATGAGTGATCGGCCGACATCTATTCCCAACGCAGTGATCGAGGTCATGGGCGGCCAGCAGCGATGTCCAGATAGCCAACCAAGTACCCCGGTGTGCTGTCGAAACGCGGCTTGCCGCGCCCGACTAAGACAGAACGAGACAAGAGCTCGTTCCGGGTGATGCAAGCGTTCTCAGGAATAAGAACGCAGTCGGGGCATGCGCTACCACGATGGTTGCAGACACTTTCTGATCCGCAGCGCAGGCTCGAGGGGGTGAGCATGTGCTCGAGCACATGGTTGCCCACGTCTGGATCGCCCTGGTCGCGCCACATCGAAGAGAGGTTACCCAGATCCATAGTGGTTCCCCGACGGTACACCAGGAAAGCCAAGTCTGGCACGAACAGGTGCTCACCGAACGAGCCGAGGTCGAGGCCGGACATAGAAGAGCATGTGTCGATCAGGTGATGTGCCATGGTGTGCAGCAGAGTGTACACGTATGGATAAGCTTGGCGCGGCAAGGCGCCTTCACGGCGATACTCATCCAGAAAGCGGGTGAAGCGGGTGTTTCGGTCGCCGTCCAGTGCGTGGAAATTCTCAATGAGCTGGCCACCGAGCCGCACGCTGCTCGCCGCTGGTGGAAGCAGTATGTTGTTGGCGGTCAGCCATTGGCGAACGAGATCCTCGTCAAGTTTGATGTAGAACCCTTCGTTCTGTTGAACCGAGCACAGGATCGGATGCTTTGAATCATCCGAAACCTCGACTTTATCGAAGAGCCGGAGCCGAACCGGCATCTCAGCATCGCCTGCCTTGTCGCGCATCACCACCGGCGCTGCCGAGGTGCGAGTATAGGCAAAACTGTATTCACAAATGCCCACACCGCGAAGGAGCCGCATTTCGGAGATACCGAGGAGCGCCAACCGCTGCCGTGAAGCTACCTCCTGGCGGCGCAAGTCGACTTCGCTGAGGCCATCGGGTCGCAAAAAGGCATCGAGCAGAGCCACATCGACCGAGACGGCCCTTCCATCGGCCATTTCGCCCCCACGAAGCTTCTCTTCTTGGAGGGTGAGATGCTCAACGGCCATACGCAGTGGATCGTGCTTGCGGACATAATCACGCCGTCCCCGGCAGGCTGAGGCGATTGCCTCTGGTGCTTGGGCATAGGCCTTGAAGACCGATCCGGCCCATTCGTCATCCTGGCGTGCGATCTGTTCGCGCTGGGCTTCAAGCATGCCCTCCGTGACGCCAGCCATCGTTTCGGCCATCCGCAGCATTTCTTTTATCAGCCGGTAGTGGGTCCACTCTTTTTCGCGCCCGGCCTCTCGTAGAATGCGCTCACGGTCCAAGTCATCGAGGGACGCGATCGGATAACCGTACTGGGCAGATATCAGCCGCTCGAGATCGGCGGTCTGCCTGTCGTTGAGTTGGGCAAGGTATTTGTCGTCCTGGAAAACCAGTAGGCGATCGCCATGCACGTAATACGCAGCGGAAGCACGGTACGAGACCGGCTCCATATTGATCTCACCCCAAGTGGCCAATTTGGCGTCGATAAGCGGGCCAAGAATTTTGAGACTTTCGCGGTCGCGCTGGAGAATCTGCCTAGGTTGTTGGCACGAGACACACTCGAAATACCAATTGCCCAGGGGCCCTGGCGGGCGCCGGAGCTTGAAGCGATCATTGCTGCAGTTGCCGCAGCTATTGATAGGCTGGATTTCCTGCCGTTCAGAATGCCAGTGTCGGTATTCCGGCGTAATCGGCTCGACCTCGCCCGACCAGTGAGCAAGAACGACGTCGAGCTGTTCCCAATCATCGGCGCAGTTGCGAGCTCCACCCTCCGGGCACGCGGACTTGAAGCGTTCGGCGTCGCGCTGGAGCGTGTTCGCGTCTCGGCTATTCCGGTAAAGTCCGCAGCGACCGCATGCGAATGCCAAGGGAAACGGCTTGTATTCGGCGCGATTTGGAATTTGGAATTCAAACTCGCCGATCGAGACGCGCACTGAGCCGTCGACGATAACGCGCTTGTCGACGGCAAGCTCAAGTGGAACATCGTGACGGAGATTTTCCCCTTTGCTGGCACGATCAGCCCATGTGCTGAAATACTCCTGGATCTGTTCACCGATAGTGTGCGCTGTCACAGTTGAAAGCGCGGCACGCGTATTGTGACCGGTGGGCAGCGCCATACAGGCGCCTCGCCCACCCTCGAACGTGAAAAGACTATGCGGAGCATAGGCGGTAGCGATTTGCCCGCGCGACCTTTGCATTACTGGAGCCTTGGCCATATTAGTTCTCCGGGTCCAGTTCGTTGCCAGCAGGTCGGCCGGCCCCACGGTTGCGCACGAAGGCCATAGCGTCGGCCAAGATTTCTCTGTCGATGTACTGGTGCGGCTCGATATGGCCGGCAGCGTCGACATCGCGCAGGCTGGACATGGGCTTTTTCAAACCCGTCAGCCTGTTGTCCCAGAATCTATACAGCTGACCCGTGAATCGCCCTGACGATGCTTCGTTCAGGATTCGGCGAAGCTGCTCTGTAATCAGATTTGCGTAGTAGTCGGGGTTCTGGGCTCGACCTTCGAGCGCCTGAAGACCAATCGCCTCCTGGATAAAAGCGGTGCAGTCACGCAGAGCGGTGGGATCGGACAGGATGCGGTCCAACTGTTCCACGCTGCCAGGAAATGGCACCGAGGCCTTGGCTTGCGGGGGGCTACCAGCAAATCGGTTCTGGAAATGGACGCCGGCCAGCCAGGTCTGTAGGAGCGATGGTACTGTGCGGGCGATCGCACGATCGGCCCAACGCTCCACGGCCGGGGGCGAAATCATCCGTTCAAGCAGGCGATGGAAGGACTCGTGGACTTCGACGACGAAGCGATCGCGCCTCGTTTGTGGGGTTGGCACAAGCAGAGAAAAGCCGACATGTGTTCGGCCAACACGGGAAGACGCTTGGATATACTCGGCAATGTCCGAAGGCATGCCGGCGAAAGCCATGGAGTTGAATGCCTCGACGTCGACTCCATGCGAGATGGCGCTGGTGGCGACGATGATCCGCAGCGCGTCGGAAATGTCTTCTGCCATCGGATCAAAAGGCGCTTCGGCCGCACGGATGACGCGCTGGATCCCGCCAATATCAACACCGCCGGAGATCAGCTCGGTGAAGAAGCTGGAGATCTCATACTCCGGTCCCATCGCCGCATGGGCTTCCAACGCCTCTGCATTCAGTGCAGACAGAATTTGATCGCCACCCTTCTTGTTGGTGACATAGGTCAACTCAATACGGTGGAGATCAACCAATGCCGCTAGGCGCTCGACATCGGTTTGCCCAGCAGCGCGCACCGCTGCGCGTCGACCCGCCGCGTAGGGAGCGTCGGACACGCAGTCCTCGATCTCAGCGACTGCACGCTGACGGCGCGCGGGTTCGGTCGATGCAAGATCCCTCTCCCAGCGCGTGATCGTGGCCGCGTGGGCGGCGAGAACTGAGATCGTGGTGACTGTGTGCAAGCGCCCATTGGTCATGATGCTGGCATAGAGCCTTGCCCAAGGCGCCGCCCTTTCCTTCTCGCGAGCTTCGCTCGCCGGGTCGCTCAACACGCCAGCACGGTTAGCGCCGGCGCCACCGGCATCGAAGTCCGCCATCCCGCTATAGAATGTGGAATAGAGGGATGGACCCGGATGGGGAAACTGACACACGCGCCGCTGATAGAGGGCGCGAGCGTGTTTAGCCGCGTCGGAAACCGTTGCCGTCGCACCAATGACGTGCGGCAAGCGAGGCAATTCAGGTGCACCGGGAATATGTGCTGCTCGAGTGCCCAACAAGACAGCGAGCCTTTTGAGCCAGGCAAACAATCCAGTTTCAAAAATCCCCCCAAACGTACCCAAGCTTTCTTCGAGCAGGTGCATTTCGTCTTGAATGATCAAGCTCGGGAATGGGTCGATGAACAGCTCTCGCCCACCGGAATAGGCCGGGGCTACAGCTTGGAGGGCACCACTGTCGATGGCGGCGAGCGCGGTACCAGAAGGGCGGTCAAGCAGCTGAGCGCCCGTGGGCTCGACCGCTCTCGCCATGCCAAACATACCCGCGATGGCATCGACGGTATGGGGATTCTGGCCAATCAACGCCAGCTTGTCGATCGTACCCAGCAAGATCGAAGGCGCACGTCGGTAAATATCAGCGTCTGTTAGCAGGAATGGGAGTGGCACCTGCCGCCCCTTCGGACGGTGCAACACATTCCAATCGCATCGCGGGTTGAGACAGACGATACCAAGCCGGTGATGCTCATCTGGAAAGAGACGCAGGGCGGTCGGTGTCTCGGAGCTGCAGAATGGACAGGTCGGCAACTTGTTCCAGGCTGCATTGGCCGCGCGATAACCGCTGACGCCAGGTGCTGAGCCGTTGAGTAGTGCTTCTTCGTCGGCACCACGAGCCGAATTCGAAGCCGGGATCATGGCAATATCGTCGAGAACACCCCCGCCTGGTTTCTCCACGCGGTTCGGCGTATTGCCGCCACCAACCCAGAAGCCGATCTCGAACGGAGCCCCAGGCACGTTTTCCTGCACGCGGACCAACTCGGCTTGCGCAAGGAGCCTCGCAAGGCGCTGAGCCTGCTGCACCGTCAGCAAGCGCAGCGGGTAATGCATCATGGCGGTAACGCCCCGATGCTTGCCGCGCAGACGGTCGAGAAACAGTCCAAACACGACGGTGCCGAAGAAGGCCTCGGTCTTGCCACCACCTGTCGACATATAGAGGAGACTGACCGCTTCTTCGTCGAAGTCGGCTCGAAACACGTCATGGAATTCCGGCAACCTGGATGCCAGCGTTGGAACATGGGCAAGGATGAATGCCAACTGGAACAATCGCCAGCCTGGCTGCGCTTCGTTCTCCCCGTGCCGACTAGCCCGGCTGAACGTGGCGTTCAACAGCAACCAGGTGCGGTAAGGGATGGCTTCCCAGGATTCCGGGCTAGTCAACCAAATCCTCTGCGAGCGCTCAAGGGTGTCTATGCCAAGTTCGACACGGCGCGCTTCGTAGTTCCAGGCGCCGAGATCGGTCTGGAACTGCTCGCGCTGACGTAGTTCATCATTCGCATCACCCTCGTCAGGACGAAGCGACAGGTTCGTCGAGGCCATCACCTGCACGCGCCAAGCGTCCATCTCGCCCACTAAGCCACGCAGATTGCCGACCGGTAGAAGAGGATCGGCGAGACGGGCATAGGCTGTGGGTACGGACGGAATTCTCCGAGCCAGCATTCTCGGCAGCACATAACGTGGAGACCAGGTCGTGCACATACTCCGGGTTTGCCCAGATTGTCCCAGGTCTTCTACCCCGCCATTCACCCCGATTGCCGGCATGTTCATGAAGCCGTTGAGGTGATAGCTGCGCTTGACGCGCTCCAGCCTCATCGGCGCCAGAGCGCTTTCGGGGAGCCTGACAACTAGGCTAACCGTGAACAGTCCACTTTCCAGTTTGGGATCGGTTTCGCGCAGGTTCTCGAGTGCGATCCGTAGTGAGTGACTGCCTGGGGCGGTCACATCCGGGAGCGCTTGGACGAGCAGGCCAGCCTGGATAGGCGGGATCAGATCTGCTGGCACGGGCGCGTCGGCGCGGGCCCGGGCCAGGAAACTGTTCCACGCATCGGGGGTCCAAAAATCTTCCGATTCTGGTCGGCGCCGACGCCACGCCCATGCTTGTCCCTCGGCGCTGCCAATAAAATCCAGACAGGCTTGCCGGATAGCTGCCACCAGCTGCGCACTGAACGCATCCGCAGAGCGTTCCCAAGCCAAGCGATCTACGGGAAACGCGAGAGCAAGCGTCTCCACCGGAACGTCGATACGCCGCCACTTGCTGGGCGACTCGTACTGGCGTGACAACCGGTTGGGAATTCTGATCCGGGCCCGCACGGGCCCAGCTGACGGCGGCTGCTGTCCTTCATCTGCATCACTATTGGGGTCGTCGTCGTTGCCCTGCTGAATCAGCGCTCCCATTGGCACGACAATGCCCATGGCTTGGTAGACTTCAGTCGCCACCGCCGTTTTCATTTCTGCCCGGGCTCGACCCGTTTGCAGGTCAGCAACATTGCCCATGCGCTGCTTGATCTGTTCCTTGACGATCAGCTCGGCTTCTTTGGACAGCTCAGCCCTGGGCAACTGCCGCCCTTCGCGCTGGAAGAGATCGTCCGCTGTGGGAAACACTCGGATATAGACAGAAAATGTTGGAGTGATCTCGATCTGCCCAACGTCACCACGCACACGGATATCGAGTCCATGCGCCGGCAATCGAATGTCGCTCGACTCATCATCGCCATTCTGGTCGTGGCGGGGCAGGATGAAACCACTGCTGAGAACACGGGAGGGCTTTGATCCCAGGATGAAACGGCCTTCCTCCCCGGCGCCCGAAACCACGCGACGGGTGCGCTCAACAATCGCATCGCACACCGCTTCCTTAAGAATCTGCCGATCGTCCGGGGACATGCTACGCAGCGGCAATGGCTCAACCATGGCGAGGCTCCTCTTTCAAGATTTCGATACTCTCGACCTCGTCGACGGCATCTTGGAGCGACAGCCAGAGCTGCCTCAGGCCGGCGCTGCTATCCTTGACACCATGGGCGCTCTCCGGATCGAGGACGAATTGGACGACACGCTGATTGAACTGAAAGCCTTCTTGAACCCGGTACGACCGCGTGGGCACAATGGCAAAGTCCCAGAAGGTTCTCGCCATCAATTCGCTGAATCCATTGGCTTCCATGAACAGCTTGAAGCGGGACCAATCACGGGCGGCGCGAGGTTGCCTGCCGCCCTCGGCGCTGGCTGGCGCCGTGTCGGCGGTCAGCCAACGCTGGACATTATGTATCTCATGGTCAGCTATACCTGGATTGATTTCTCGCATACGGTGCAGGATGGCCCGGGCTTTGTCCAAGTCCTTTACCCCGGGCGTCCGTTCGCGAAGCTGCCCCACGATTTCGTGGTACTTTGCGAGCTGTGCCAAGCTCTTGTGAGAGGTGGCCAATGATGACCGGATACGATTTCTGATGGCCTCATCCAGAACCAGTATGTGATCACCGCGCTCGATCTCACGCGCCGGCAGCTTCTCAAAAAGCCGTGCCTCTCCCGACGTGAACACCAAGACATCGCTGTTCGGTCGGTAGATAATGCGGTGAGACGAAGTGTGAAGGCGGACGCGCTCACCCGAGTAACGATCACCCTCGCGGGTCAGATCGATCTCTTTCGCCCCCGCGATCGGAGCAATTCGGAACTCGGCCTCTCCAAGATCGAGCTTTTCGTCGAGCCCTCCGCGCTTGAGTGCTGCCTGCAGCCCAGACGCCCGATCTGCCACTGCAGCGAAACCTTCAAGCCGGGTCAGCGGCAAAAGCTCTCCGACGAGCAACCCCGCACCGGAGGCATCGCCCAATAGAACCACGTCAGAGGGCGTGCTCTCACCTACCAGGAGAGTGCGCAGCGCCTTCGAGGTCGGGCCAGTGACAATCAGTTGATCATAGTAGGACTGATCCAAAACCCCTGCCAGATCGTGGTGATCACAGACTGTGCAGTCCCAACCAAGCGCCCTGTCTGATCCCAAGACAATCTCAGCAATGCGGCGATCCGGGACCGAGAGAAGAATGCGCTGCGGGCGATCCTCGAAGGCCAGCATTTCACTCAGTTTGGCTGAGACTGGGGTTTCATCTTGCCATTCGGCAACGAGCTGTTGGATCCTTTGCAGGATTGGTCGTGCTCGCCCATTGTCAGCTCCAGTCGCTTCGATGGCAGCCAGATCGGCCAGGGCCATGCCTTCAAGGAACATGGCGCGGATTCCGCTATCTACATCGTCATCGGCGTCGAACAGGATGCTTGCGGCTGTACGCGCTTCAGAGAGGCCAAGCGGCAGGCAAGCTATGCGACGGACGAACGACAGTGCGGTCGCGGCGGCCCGGATGCCTTCGAGATTGCCTGCCTCCCTGAAATTCCTAAGAAGATCGAGTAGGTCATTGCGCAAGCCAACGAGGGACGCGTCTTTGATGTCAGCGTGGAAGGCAACTCTTGGGAGTTGGGCAGGCAGGTCCGGCGATGCGCCGAGCAGTCCACGGTCGGCCAAATAAAGGCCTATCTCGATGGGATAGGCCCGCTTCGGCTTTACCTTCGCATTGTGGGAACGGATCAGCCGGCTAGCCGACTTAAGCGTGAACGGATCGTCACAAATCGCAACAATGCCGGGACGCTTTCGCTCGAGGCCATCTAGTGTTTCGAGGAGAATTTCGAGGCGCTTTTCCCATTGTTCACCGAGGTCGGCCTTTGAGGCTCTCGTCAAGTCCACAACAATTAGCTCGATTGGACGCTCTTCTAAGAGGTGATGATTGAGATAACGGCGAAGCCTTTTCAGTGACCGTTCACCTGGGAGCCCCAGGATGGCAAAAGGCGTAGTTCTCGGATTGCCAATTGAAGCTCGAGCGTTGGTGAGACTGGCACCCGTTTCGTTGAGGTGCGTATGCTGGCTGACCCTGCGCAAAGCCTGCTCTGCGTCCGGTGAATAGCCAGCAGAGGACGGGGGGAATACCGCGGTCGTTTCGAGAAGGGTCGGGTTTTTCACAACCACCTCAACGCGCGGCCGCCCGCGAAGCCGACGTCGAGGCGTGTTTTCGGGAAGCAAATCCCGCAAACGTAACTCGACCATGCACAAGTCCCTATGTGCCAGACCATCGCCGGTCATCCAGGCGGCACCAGCAACATGATCGTTCATTGCGTACTTTGCAGTGTCTGCGATGTCCTGCGGATGAACGAGGATCGACCGGGCAGCGCGCGTAAGACCATTGCGCCATGGCCAGACGGCGACCGATGCTGATGCCAAGCGACCTGATGAGCGGGCCTCGCGCATCGCCAAAGCGGCCAACGTGAAGCCGTTCCCGGGCTTCTCCGGCCAAGCAAGGATTATGCGATCTTTGCCATCTTCAATAGATTCAAGCAGGGCTTCTACAGCAGGTCGACCAGCAGAAATTGTCGACCAGGACTCTGGAAAAGCCGTGGTTGCGTATCGAGAATTGGTAGCAGTCGTCACGCCAGGCCGCGATACGCGGCTGTCCATCGGAATAGAATTACGGCGCGCACCATCAAGAAGGGCGCGAATACGCTCGCCCTTCGACTTTTCACCTTTTGCTAAACGCTCGCTCCAGCCACGTGCGGACCAGTCGCGCCCCGAACCACTACCCAAATATACCGCCCCCCACGCGGCATTATTGGCATGCATTGGAAAAAAATCGAGCCAGAATCACGCTAATGCGGTCGGCAAGATCGATGTCTGTCCATGTGGCCCATGTCGGGCAATGTCCGCTATTCTGAATTTTCTAAGCTTGATCAACGGCGGTCAGATTAGGAACTCTCAGTTACAATAAATCGTTTTCGACCTAGGCAAGATCATCAATGATGCAAGGGTTCATTCGTCTGCCTGCTGGCAGTGTGCCGATCTCTCAAGCAAGCTGGCCTCCGGTTGCGTTGCGCGGGCATCTCCCGAGCATTGACCATCGCAGCAAGCTCGGGCAACTTGATTCCTCGGTGGAAGGGCATCCTCGGGTAATCGTTCAGCGGTTGCCGGCAGGCTTCGAAAGGCTTCTCCCGATGTCCAGAAACCTCAAAACCGCAATCATCGGCATCATCGTTGCCCTGATCGCCGGTCTGGCGGTCAATTACGGGCTCATCAGCCAGCAGACGGCGGACGAGATCAAAGCCAAGACCGATGAGGTTCTGAGCAACGAGCAGACGGCACAGCCCGAGGGTACCCAGCAAGCCGCGCCGCAGGCTCCCAACCCTCCGTCGGCCGAGCCGTCGCAAACGCCGCCCTCCACGGGCGGCCAGGAACAGCCCCAGCCATCACCGGCCAACTAAAGCAATTCCAGGAAAAGTGCGTAACGGGTTTCCGTCCGGAATTGTGAAAAAACAAAGAGTTGGAGCGTTTACGGAAACGCTCCAGGCTACGGCCATAGCCCGATAGCCATCCGGAGCGCTACCTGCCAGCCCGATGCGAAGTTTCTTCACCGCCTGCGGTGTCGAAAAAGATATTGACTAAATAGTTAGTAATAATAATCTCGCGATCGGGAAAAGACCAGCCAGCCGGCGCCTGCCGGTGAATGGCTGCCCCGTGGGAACACAAAGCGAGACCGTCCCCGGCAGTCGTCTGCCCAGGGCGAAATGGACCCGAGCGGGTCCCAAAAGGGAGAAATGTGCATGAAGCTGAAAATGGCAGCAGCAGCGCTTGGCCTGTCGCTTCTGGCGGCAGGAGGTGCGGCCCACGCCGAAGGCGTGCTCAACATCTACAACTGGGGCAACTACACCAGCCCGGAGCTGATCAAGAAGTTCGAGAAACAATACGACATCAAGGTCACCGTCACCGACTACGATTCCAACGACACCGCGCTGGCCAAAGTGCGGCAGGGCGCGTCGGGCTACGACATCGTCGTACCTTCGGCCAGCGTCATACCGATCTGGATCAGTGAGGAATTGCTGCTCGAAACGCGCCCGGACCAGATGGAGAACTTCAAGAATGTCGACCCGCGCTGGGTCGACGTGCCGTTCGACCCAGGCCGCAAATACACCGTGCCGTGGCAATGGGGCAGCACCGGCATGTCGGTCAACAAATCCGTCTATTCCGGCGACATCAACACCTCGGCGATCTTCCTCGACCCGCCGCCGGAGCTCGTCGGCAAGATCAATGTCGTGCCCGAGATGGGCGACATCATGTATTTCACCATCACCTATTTCGGCGGCAAGTTCTGCACCGAAGACAAGGCGCTGCTGAAGAAGGTGCGCGACAAGCTGGTCGAGGCCAAGGCGAAGTGGCTTTCGCTCGACTACGCTGCCGTCGACGGGCTTGGCCGCGGCGACATCGCCGCCGGCGTGAACTGGAACGGTATTTCGCTGCGCCAGCGGCTGCAGAACAAGGACATCACCTACGGCTATCCGAAGGAAGGCTATCCGATCTTCATGGACAATGTCGCCGTGCTGAAGGATGCCAGGAACGTCGAGAACGCCAAGCTGTTCCAGAACTTCATCATGGATCCGGAAAACGCGGCGATGATCTCGGCCTTCGCCCGCTATGCCAACGGCATCAAGGGCTCGGATAAATTCATGCCCGCAGACATGAAGGGCGCTCCGGAAGTCGACATCCCGGCCGAGTTCCTCGCCAAGGGCGAAGTCATGCCGATCTGCCCGACGCCGGTGATGCAGCTCTATACCAAGATCTGGACCGACATCCAGAAATAACGCCCCTCACCAGCCAGTTCCAGGCGCCGCACCGCCCGGACAACCTTTCCAGCACAATCGCGATCGCCTGATCGCCGGAGACCACGCATGTCCGATCTCGACCTTTGCTACATGCCAGCCAACAAGGCGCTGCAGCTTTTCAGGGCCAAAAAACTTTCGCCGGTGGAATTGATGCAAGCCACAATCAGGCGCGCCGAGGCTACGAAATCCTCGATCAACTGCCTGACGTTCACCTATTTCGATGAAGCCATGGCGCTCGCCAGGAAGGCCGAAGTCAAATACGCCAAAGGCGCCAGGACCGGTGCGCTCGAAGGCCTGCCGATCGGCATCAAGGACGAGAGCTATATCAAGGGTAAGCCGACCTCGCATGGTTCGCTGCTGACCCAGGGCGCGGTGAGCGGCCACACCTCCACGATCAATGAACGCATCATCAAGGCCGGCGGCATCGTGCATGCGCGCACCGCGACGCCGGAATTCAGCTGCGCCGGCTACACCTGGTCGAAGCGCTGGGGTGTCACGCGAAATCCGTGGAATCCCGAGTTCACGCCTGGCGGTTCCTCGGGCGGCTCGGCGGCGACGCTGGCCGCGGGCACGTCTTCGATCGCGACGGGGTCCGACATCGCCGGTTCCATCCGCATCCCGGCCTCGGCATGTGGTCTCGTCGGCTTCAAGCCGCCCTATGGCCGCAACCCGGACGAGCCGCCGTTCAATCTCGATTTCTACTGCCACACCGGGCCGCTGGCGCGCAACGTCACCGACGCGATCCTGCTGCAGAACGTCATGACGGGGCCGAGCCCGCTCGACATCTCCACCTTGCGTCCGAAGCTGAGGCTGCCGCTCGACTACAAGCCGATCAAGGGCTGGCGGATCGCCTTCTCCATGGACCTCGGCTCGTTCGAGGTGAGCCCGGACGTACGCAGGAACACGCTGGAAGCCTGTGAGGTGTTCCGTTCGCTGGGGGCGACTGTGGAAGAGGTCGATCTCGGCTGGGGCGACGAGGTGCTGAAATCCGGCATGGCCTATCTCGAGCATATCTTCGGCGCGTCGCTGGCCGGCCTGCTCAAGGAGCATGGCGACGACATGACGAGCTATGCCCGGCAGTTCGCCCTGGACGGGCAGAAATCGAAGGCGACCGACTTCGTCGCAACGCTGGAGGTGGCGGGGCGGATGTATCAGAGCCTCGGACCGCTGCTCGAGAAATACGATGTACTCGTGTGTCCCACCAATGCGTTGCCGGCGGTGCCGGCCGAGTTCGACCAGACCAAGGATAGCGTGCAGATCAACGGCAAGACGGTGAACCCGTCGCTCGGCTGGGTGATGACCACGCCGTTCAACATGCTGAGCCGCTGTCCCGTTGTCTCGATGCCGTCTGGCCGGGCGACAAATGGCGTGCCGACAGGCATCCAGATTGTCGGGCGTACCTACAGCGATGCCGATGTATTCCGCGCGGCAATGGCCTATGAAACGGCACGGGGCCAATGGTATGGCGACGGAGCACGCCCGTCGCTGTGACGGCGGCCCGCTGCGAAGGGAATGAGCCGGCGCCGGGCATGGTCGCCCGTTGCCGGTGCAAGGGACTGAAACAAGATGGCACAAGGCAAGGCAGTCACGGCTGACAGACAGGCAAACGCCGTGACCAAGCGCCCGGCGGGCACGGGTGATCGTCGGCGTCAACGCGGCGAGGCGAGCATCCAGCGCATCATCGATGCTGCCATCGATCTGATCGCCGAGGAGGGCCTGTCCAGCCTGACCATGCAAGCCATTGCCAAGCAGGCAGAGGCCTCCAATGCGCTGGTGGTCTTCCATTTCGGCAACAAGGAGAACCTGCTTCGCGCGGTGCTGCAGTATCTCAGCGATCAGTATGACGCACTCTGGACCAGCATGGTGCGTGCGCCCGGCCTGTCAGCCGTGCAGCGCGTGACGGGCGCGGTCGAATGCGGACGGCGCTTCGCGCGCCAGCATCCGAAATGGGTTTCTGTCTTCGTCATCTTCGGCAGCGATCGCAAGAGCATGCAGATCTACAAGGAGATCGGCCTGCCCGGCGACCTTGCCTATAACGCGGAAGCAAGCGACCTGCTGGCCGAGATCGTGCGTCTCGGCAACTATGACAATGTCGATCCGACGACGCTGGCCGAAAGTCTCAACTACCTGGTCCAGGGAGCGTGGTACTGGGGGCATCTCAATCCGCCCGACTTGCAGTCCGAAGTGCCTGCCAGGACGATCGCAACGCTGCTGCATCATGCCTTCCCACGGCATTTCGATCCGGCATGAAGATGAACTCAGTGCCCCCGGATGACCATCTGAGGGCACTGTTCAGACCGACAGCTCAGGCTGCGGCGGCGGTGCGTACGAAACGAGCCTTTTCGGCAAGCTGCCTGGTGGCGTCGACAGTGTCCTGCGCGGCGTACCAGTAGCGTTCCTTCAGCTCGATGTTGAACAGCACACCGTCAGGGAACTCGCATTCGGCCATCAGCCTGTCCCAGGGAATGTCGCCCCAGCCGACCGGCAGATGAAGGTCGCCGTGACCGTAGGCGATGCGTTCGCCGTCGGTGAACATCCAGATGTCGTCCTGGCGGCCGAAGCTGTCGTGAACGTGCAGATGGCGCGCATAGGGTGCCAGCGCCTTCACCTCCTCGACGAATTCGTCACGACGGCCGTCGAAGTCGAGTTTCAGATAGGCATGGCTGAAATCGAGCGTGGCCATGACGTTCGGATGGTTGATCGCACCGAGCTCCGTGGAAAGCCGTGACGGCGAGGCCGCAAGCGCCTTGCCGTCATAGCCTGCAAACAGGGTCTCGACGCAGAGGATCAGCCCATGCTGGCGGGCGACGTCACCGCTTTTGGCCAGCCACTCGCGCTGCCGCTGATAACCGGCTTCGACGCCGTCGGCCTGTTGCATCGGCATCAGGCCGGAATGGATCACATAATGCTCGGCGCCGACCTCGGCCGCCACTTCCAGCGACGCCTGCAGCACCTCGAAATGCCGCGGCAGCCGGTATGCTTCGTCCATGAAGTTGATGGCGAGCGGGCCATGCACGGAATAGACGACGTCGCGGCCGGCGCAGGCACGCTTAAGCGCGGCAAGCTGCGGTTTCCTGATCTTGCCGCCGACGACGATATCCATGTCGTAGGTCGGCAGTTCGATCGCCTCGACGCCCAGTTCCTCGATCATGTCGAGCTCTTCGGCAAAGTCCGAGAGATCGTTGGCGCGCTTGTGGGCGGAGATTCCGGTGCCGGTGACGGCTGACATGGGCTTGGTCCTTCAGTTTACGGGCTTGCGACTTTGCAGGCTGGATCTTGGGCAGGCTGGATCTTGGGCAGGCTGGATTTTGGCCGAGCGGTGCTCGGCAGGCCATTCGCGACAATGGCGCGCTTTCATGTCCGGCATCTGACCGGCGCATGACACTTCGCTGACGCGGCCTGGGGAAAACCATCCGCCGCCGCGTTCAATCGAGCCTCGACAGAAGCCGGCAAATGTCATTGAATCGTCACCTGATCGTCATGGATGAGGATTCGGGCTTTGCGCGGCATGGCTTTGCATTCGGCACTCCTGGTCGCTTCGCTGCTTGTCTCCGGCGAAACGAGCGCGGGCGATCTCACATCAGCCGAACTGAAGAACGAGTTGGTCGGGCATTCGATCGCCTGGTGGGAAGATGGCGGCTGGCGCGGCGGTTCGCTGATCCTTGCACCCGACGGCTCCGCCGAGATCACGATCGACAATTCGGGCGACAACTCGGTCCGGCAGGGCGACAAGGGGCGGTGGGCGCTGCGCAATGGTGAACTGTGCACCGTGTGGAGCGAGATCCGCGACGGCGGCGAGAAATGCTACAGCGTTCGTCGCGGCGAGCGCGGGCGCTTCCTCACCAGCGGCGGCAATGTCTTCGAGATCCGCGACGCCGGTGTCTGATCCGGATTGACTGTTCAGGCCCGGCTCTGGCCCGGTTCTGCCTCTCAGAGGCGAATAACAGCTTTTGCTGGCCTGCGCCGGTGGGGATTGTCGTCATTTCATCACGAAACCACAACGCGGCTGTCATGTGATCTCTCTAGGGGGAGGCGCCGTAGCGGGCGTTGCGCTCGCGCAGCAACCTTCCTGTCTGGAGAGGACGAATGAAACGATTAATCCTGCTCGCGACGACGGCCGTCGTGCTTGCTAGCGGCGCCAGCGCCGCCGAACGCACCAAATTCGAATTCTGGTACGGCCTCACCGGCGATCTCGGCGAAGTGGTGGCCAAGCACTGCCAGCTGTTCAACCAGTCGCAGGACAAATACGAAGCCGTCTGCACCGGGCAGGGTGGCTACGACAAGGCCGAGCAGAACACCATCGCGGCCTATCGCTCCAAGCAGCATCCGACGATCGTCCAGATCTACGACGCCGGCACCGTGAACTTCATGCTGTCGGGCGCCATCTATCCGGCCACCAAGTTCGCCAAAGACTACAAGCTCGACATCGACTGGAAATCCTATTTTCCGGGCATCGCCAACTACTACGCCACCTCCACCGGCGAGATGTGGTCGTTTCCCTACAATTCCTCGACCGCCGTCTTCTACTGGAACAAGGAAGCCTTCGCGAAGATCGGCAAGACCGAAGCGCCGAAGACCTGGGCCGAGTTCGGCGAAGACCTGAAGGCGATGAAGGCCGCCGGCGTTCCCTGCGGTTTTGCCTTCGACTTCGATTCCTGGATGGACCTCGAACAGTTCTCGGCGACCAACTCCATTCCGCTGGCCACACTCGACAACGGCTACGGCGGTCTCGGTGCCGAACTCGCTTTCAACAAGACAGCCTTCGTTGGCCACATGAAGGACTTCAAGTCCTGGCTCGACGCCGGCTATGCCAAGATCCAGACCAAGCAGATGGGCAAGGACGTCGTCCAGGCGTTCGCCGACGGCACCTGCGCCGCTACCATCACCTCGATCGCCAACCACGGCACCGTGCACAACACCCAGGCCAAGGACCTGAAGTGGGACGTCGCCATGATGCCGGTCATCGATGCCGCCAAGCGTACCAATTCGATGGTCGGCGGCGCTTCGCTGTGGGTCATGGAAGGCAAGTCGCCGGCAGAATACGAAGCCGCGGCGGCTTTCCTGAAATACGTCACGGCTCCGGATACCGGTGAGAAGTACATCGCCGAAAACACCGGCTATATCCCGGTCACCACCAAGGGCTATGAGCTGCTGAAGGCGGACGGCTTCTACAAGGATCCGAAGCGTGTCAACCGCGACATCGCGATCGCTTCGCTGACCGCGTCCGACGTCACCCCGCTGTCGCGCGGCATCCGTCTCGGCAACTTCACCTCGGTCCGCGCCGAGCTGCGCTCCGAGCTGGAAGCTGCCTTCACCGGCCAGAAGGATATGCAGACCGCCATCGACGCCGTCGTCGAACGCGGCAACCAGATCCTGCGTCGCTACGAGCAGACTTACAAGGGTGTCGCCCTGCCGTAAGCGGACGACGTCTTCCCGGGCGCCGCGGCTTACTGCGGCGCCCTTTTCATAATCATGACCGGCAAGGAGCATCCGCGTGGAAAAGCGTGCGACTTTCTCCAATCTGTGGCTGGCGGCAGCTTTCATCGCTCCGCAGATGCTTCTGATCTTCGTTTTCTTCTATTGGCCGTCCGGCGAGGCGCTCTACTGGTCGCTTACGCTGGAGCCACCTTTCGGCGGCAGCAACCAGTGGGTTGGCCTGCAGAACTTCATGACCGTGTTCGAGGACCCGAAATACTGGAACTCGGTGCGGGTTTCGCTGACCTTCGCCTTCTCGGCCACTGTGCTCTCGCTTGCGATTGCCGCGTTGCTCGCGCTTTTCGTCGACCGCCGGCTGCCCGGCCACCAGGTCTACAAGTTCACCTTCTTCCTGCCCTACGCGCTGGCGGCCCCCGCCGTCGGCCTGGCGTTCCGCTTCATCTTCTCACCGGATGCCGGCTTCGTGTCGGTGATCAACCATGCTTTCCCCGGTCTCTGGAACCCGGCACTCAACGGCTACGACGCCTTCACGCTCATCGTGCTGGCGCAAAGCTGGAAGATGGTCGGCTACAATTTCATCTTTTTCCTGGCCGCCCTGCAGTCGATACCGCGCACGATTTCCGAAGCAAGCGCGATGGACGGTGCCAGCGTGCTGAGGCGCATGTGGGATATCCAGCTGCCGCTGATCACCCCGACACTGTTCTTCCTGATCGTGATCAACATCACCGACAGTTTCGTCGACAGTTTCGGCATCGTCGACATCACCACATCCGGCGGCCCGGCGCGGGCGACCGAACTGATGGTCTACAAGATCTACACCGACGGCTTCCAGGGCAAGGACTACTCGCTCGCCGCCGCGCAATCGATCGTGCTGATGGTGCTTGTCATCGCACTGACCTTCATCCAGTTCCGCTTCGTCGAGCGGCGCGTCCACTATCGCTGAGCGGAGGCCTGGCCGTGATCGAACGCACCCCCGTCCTCGATTCCCTCACCCACGCGCTGCTCATCTTCAGCCTCGCGGCACTGCTCATTCCGTTCTGGATCATCTTCGTGGCTGCGAGCCACGACTTCCATACGGTCAACCAGGTGCCGATGCCGCTATGGCCCGGCAGCCATTTCTTCGAAAACATGGCCACCGCCTGGGAACGCGGCAATTTCGGCCGGGTGATGCTGAATTCCATCATCGTCGCCGGCGGCGTCACCATCGGCAAGATCGTGATCGCCGCGCTTTCGGCATTCTCGATCGTCTACTTCCGCTACAAGCTGCGCATGGTGATGTTCTGGCTGATCTTCATCACCCTGATGCTGCCGCTGGAAGTGCGCATCGTGCCGACCTATGCGGTGGCGGCCGACGCGTTGCGGCCATTCAAGGCGATCTTCGGACTGTTCGGGGTCTCGGTCGGATTGCCGGAGTGGAACCTGCTCAATTCCTATTCCGGCCTGATCCTGCCGCTGATCGCCACAGCGACCGGCACGTTCCTGTACAGGCAGTTCTTCCTCACGGTTCCCGACGAATTGACCGAAGCGGCCAAGATGGATGGCTCGGGCCCGGTCCGCTTCTTCCTCGAAGTGCTGATGCCGCTCTCCAAGACCAACATGGCTGCGCTCGCCACCATCATGTTCGTATGGTCATGGAACCAGTATCTGTGGCCGCTGCTGGTGGTGACCGACCAGTTGAACTTCGCCACCGCCACCATGCAGCTTCAGAAGATCGTGCCCGGGCCGGTGTTCGGCGAACCGCCGATCTGGAACGTTGCCATGGCCGCCAACCTGATCGTGCTGACCCCGCCGGTGCTGGTCACCATCTTCCTGCAGCGCTGGTTCGTGCGCGGCCTCATCTCCACCGAAAAATAAGGGATCACACCCCATGGCCGAAATCACCTTGCGCGACGTGCGCAAATCCTACGCCAAGAACGAGGTCGTGCACGGCGTGAACCTCGATGTCGCCAGCGGCGAGCTGATCGTCATTCTCGGCCCCTCAGGCTGCGGCAAGTCCACGCTGCTGCGCATGGTGGCCGGCCTGGAAACGATCACCTCGGGGGAGGTCACGATTGCCGGCCGCGTGGTCAACAGACTGGAGCCGCGCGAACGCGGCTGCGCCATGGTGTTCCAGAACTATGCGCTCTATCCGCATATGTCTGTCGCGAAAAACATCGGCTACTCGCTGAAGATCGCCGGGCTGCCGAAAGCCGAACGCACCGAACGCGTCAACAAGGTCGCGGCTACGCTTGGCCTGACCGATTTTCTCGAACGCAAGCCGGCCCAGCTTTCCGGCGGCCAGCGGCAGCGCGTGGCGATGGGGCGCGCCATGATCCGCGAACCGAAAGTGTTCCTCTACGACGAGCCCTTGTCCAACCTCGATGCAACGTTGCGCGTCGCCATGCGTGTCGAAATCCGCAAGCTGCACCAGCGGCTCGGCGCGACGACCCTGTTCGTGACGCACGACCAGGTCGAGGCCATGACGCTCGCCGACCGCATCGTCGTGATGAACAAGGGCGGCATCGAGCAGGTCGGGACGCCGAGCGAGGTCTATGGTCGCCCGGAAACCACCTATGTCGCCAATTTCATCGGCTCGCCCGGGCTCAATCTGCTGAAGGGTGCCGCTCATCCGGACGAAGGCGTCATCAAGCTGCCAGATGGCCAGCAGCTCGCCTATGACCGCAGCCAATGGCCGGAGATCGGCCATGGTCCGGTCGTCGCGGGCTTCCGTGCCGAAGCGGTGAAATTCGGTTCCGGTCCGCTTTCCGCGCGCTTCGACTTTGCCGAAGAGCTCGGCATCGCCAAGCTGCTGCATGGCTCGTTCGGTGGACAGGGGATGATCGTGCACGTCGCGACACGCGCCGACCTGCAGCCGGGCCAGCCGTTCTTCTTCTCGGTCGATCCCGCCGATATCCAGTTGTTCGACGCCGACAGCGGTCGACGGCTGGAGGAGGTCAGGGCGCCCGTGGCCGCAGTGAAAAATACGACGCCTTCGCAGATCATCGCTTGACGACGACGACCACCGGCCGCCTTTCGGCTTACCGGTGGTTTACGACATCGCGCTAGGCTTGCTCATGTCCGATTCGTGAGGGAAGCGCCGTGAGCAAGATCGTCACTTCATTCGCCGTGGTTGCGGTGTTCTCCGCCTTGCTGATGGCGTTGAGCCTGGCGGTAGCGCAGCACGGCTATCCGTTCGGCGCCATCGGCGTGAAGCGGCTGGACGACATTGCGGATGCAACGACCTTCCTGCCGCTCGCCGCGCTCTATTTCTTTTCGGCCATGCTGATGATGGTGCTGCCGCTGCGCGCGGCGAGCATCGTCCTGCTCAATGCCGCCGATATCGTCGTCTGGGCGGTTGTGGTGCTGTTCGCCAGCATTGTCGGGTCGCTGGCGGCACGCTGGGCCTTCGGCCAAAGCAGCGCGCTGTGGGCATTGTGGAACTGGCGCTTCCTGTTTGTCGCGGCTGTGGTGGGCTGTCACCTCGTCATGAACGAGTTGAGGCGCAACGTTCTGTTGCGCAGCCTCTTCCTGGTCGTTTTTGCGGCAGCAACGCTCGCCTGCCTGTTCTGGTCCTTCGCGCTCTGAACCACGGTGGGGTGCAAGGAACGCGCCAACACTCGAAGCTACGTACCATGACTGCCGAAATCGATTTCGATTTTCAGGTCGATGCGCTAGCTTGGAGCTTCCGGCATGTGCGGGTTTACAGGCTATTATCCATTCCCGTTCATGCGATTTTATTGCGGTTAATTTAGAGGAAGGGCGAGGATGGCGCGTTCCTTCTTGGGTAGGGTGAGTATCGTGGGCGATGTAAAGTCGAAAATTCGTGAAATTCTGGCCGCGCGTGGCGGTTTGCCGGGCGGGATCGAAACGCTCGGCGACCAGTCGGACCTCTACGCGGCGGGATTGTCGTCCTTCGCCTCAGTTCAGATCATGCTGGCTCTGGAAGAGGCGTTCGACCTCGAATTCCCGGATTCGCTGCTCAACCGCAAAACATTCCAGAGCGTCGATGCGATTGCCGCAGCCGTGCAGGGCATCCTCAACGGGGCCACGGCGGCAGAATGAACGCGCCGGCCAGCACACGTCTTGCCGAACGCGCCGGCCGCGTGGCGGCGGTCGCCGCCGCTCATGCCGACGACGTCGACATCAAGAGCCGTTTTCCGCAAGAGGCGGTCGATGCCATGCGGCTCGAACGGCTGCTTTCCGTCCAGATCGCCGACGAGTTCGGCGGCGAGGATGCCACGATATCGGACGTTGCCGAAATCTGTTCGCTGATCGGCCAGTCGTGCGCCTCCGCGGCCATGGTCTTCGCCATGCACCACATCAAGCTTTCCAGCCTCGTTTCGCACGGCTCGGAGAGTGGCTGGCACCAGGCTTTCATGCGTCGCGTCGCCGACGAACAACTGCTGCTTGCCTCGGCCACCACCGAAGGGGGCATCGGTGGCAATCTGCGCAACAGCATCTGCGCCATCGAAGTGAACGGAGCCGATTGCCATCTGGAGAAGGATGCCACGGTCATCTCCTATGGCGAATATGCCGATGCCATCCTGATCACCTCGCGTGCCAATGCCGAAGCCGCTTCCACCGACCAGGTAATGACGGTGTTTGGCAAGGATCAATACACGCTGGAGCGTACCCAGGTATGGGACACGCTCGGCATGCGCGGCACCTGCTCCGACGGCTACCTGTTCAAGGGCGATGCGCCCGCCGTGCAGATCCTGCCGAAGCCCTTCGCCGAAATCGCAGCGCAATCGATGCTGGCGACCTCGCACCTTTTGTGGAGCGCGGTCTGGTACGGCATCGCCGTCAACGCCATGGCGCGCGCGCAGAGCTTCGTGCGCGCAGCTGCCCGCAAGAGCCCCGGCGCGCCGCCGCCAGGCGCGTTGCGGTTGGCCGAAGCGTCCAGCCTGCTGCAGCTCCTGAAATCCAACATCATTGCCGGACTGCGTGAGTTCGAGGCGGCGAAGGCCGATCACGATCGCCTGTCCTCCATCGGGTTTGCGGTGGCGATGAACAACGTCAAGATCGGCTCGTCCGAGACGATCCTCACCATCATCAACCACGCCATGCTGGTATGCGGTATCCTCGGCTACAAGAATGGCACGCCCTACAGCCTTGGCCGCCACCTGCGTGACGCGCACTCGGCGCAATTGATGATTTCCAATGACCGTATCCTCGGTAACACGTCGAACCTCCTGCTTGTGCACAAGCAGGACACGAGCCTGATGGGGTAAGCCATGGACCAGCAAACCTCGCTTCTGGACCGGCTGTTCGAAACCGGCCTGCTCATCGAAACCGGCGTCGAAGGGCTTTATGGCCGCAGCGGCCGGTTCGAGGACATCATCACCCGTTTCGAGGCTCTGATCGACAGGGTCGGTGGCGGTGACGGCGCCGAAGCGATCCGCTTCCCGCCCGGCATGAATCGCGCGCATTTCGAGGGCAGCGGCTACATGAAGAGCTTTCCGCAGCTCGCCGGCACGATACATTCCTTCTGCGGCAACGAACTCGACCACATGAATCTCCTGCAGTGCATGGAGACCGGCGAGGACTGGACCAAGACCCAGGAAGGCACCGACATCGTGCTGACGCCCGCCGCCTGCTATCCGCTCTATCCGACGGTGGCCAAGCGCGGTGCCTTGCCGGAGGGCGGCGGTCTGTTCGACCTGCAATCCTATTGTTTCCGGCGCGAGCCTTCCAATGATCCTGCGCGTATGCAGCTTTTCCGCATGCGCGAATATGTGCGCATGGGCACGCCGGAACAGGTGATGGCGTTCCGCAACGACTGGATGGAGCGCGGTAAGGCGCTGATGGCTTCCGTGGCGTTGCCGGTGGAGATCGACGTCGCCAATGATCCGTTCTTCGGTCGCGCCGGGCGCATGATGAAGAACAACCAGCGCGACCAGAACCTGAAGTTCGAACTGCTGATCCCGATCACCTCGACAGCCAAGCCGACGGCCTGCATGAGCTTCAACTATCACCAGGACCATTTCGGCAAGGGCTGGGAAATCAACACGGCCGACGGCGAAGTCGCCCATACTGCGTGCGTCGGCTTCGGGCTGGAGCGCATCGCGCTGGCGCTGCTGAACCACCACGGCCTCGATATCGACGCCTGGCCGGCGCCGGTTCGCAAGACCTTCGGATTCTGATCTTGACGCTGCCGACGGTCTTTGCCGGGCTCGACCCCGCCAGCTACAAACCACATGCGCTGCACCAGGCGGAGCGCATGTGGCCCGAGACCAATTGTTATGTCGATCTGTGGATCGAGACGCTGCACGCCTTCGGCAGCGAGCCGGAGGCGATGCTGGGTTTCACGCTGACGCAGGATTTCGAGGGCGACCAGTTCACCTTCTTCAAGGTGCCGCTGGAAGATCTCGAGGCACTGTACGGCATCCGTTGCACGGAACTCGCCATCTACGACCGCGTCGAGGCGCATGTCGCCGAACAGCTGAAGCGTGGCCGTCTGTGCCTTGTCGAGATGGACAGTTTCTATATGCCCGACACGCATGGTGTCGGTTACAGGCACGAGCACGGCAAGACCACGGTGGCGATCAACCGGCTTGATGTCGCCAGCCGCAGTATCGACTATTTCCACAATGCCGGCTTCTTCAACCTCGAAGGCGATGATTTCGACGGCTTGTTCCATATGAAGGACGGGCCGGAGGACCTGCCGTTCCTGCCCTATACGGAATTCGCCAAATTTCCTGCGCAACGGCCCGCGCACGACCATCTGCATTCGCATGCCGAGCACCTGGCAATTCAGCATTTTGCGCGTCGGCCGGTCGACAATCCGGTGGCGGCCTTCGCCAAGGCCTTTCCCGGCCAGGTCGAAAAGCTGGCGGAGCGGCCGTTCGATTTCTTCCATAAATATGCGTTCAACACGCTGCGCCAGCTCGGTGCGAATTTCGACCTGGCCGCGGCTCACCTCGACTGGCTGTACCCCGACGGTTCCCTGGCCGGAGCGGCCGGTCATGCGCGGCGTATTTCCGAAGTTGCCAAGGCGGCGCAGTTCCAGGTGGCGCGCGCCGTGGCGCGGCGCAAGTTCGAACCGCTGGCCACCGCTCTCGATCCGGCCATCGAGGCCGGGATGCCTTGATGCGCGACCTTGCCGGCAGGCTCGGCTAGAGCGCCGTGAACGCGGCTACTCCAGCACGTGGCAGTCAGGGCCGCCTTCTCGAACAGGGCTGGCGGATGGCGCTCACACCTGCCGGTGCCTGGGATACGCCGCCGCCGGATGCAGGGCCTTTTCGGACGGTGCCAGCGCCTGTTCCCGGTACGGTTGCCGGTGCGCTGGAGCGGGACGGTCAGTTCGAGCGCACCGCGCCGCGACCGCTGAACACGTCCGACGCCTGGTACTTTCTCGATCATCTGGGAGAGCCGCCGGGACCGGCCATGCTCCATTTCGATGGGCTGGCGACCGTTGCGGAAATCTATTGGAATGGCGATCTGGTCCTCACTTCCGGCTCGATGTTCATCGGCCATGAACTGGCTGTCACCTTGACCGGGAAGGACAGGCTGGCCGTCTGCTTTCGGGCGCTCGCACCCCATCTGGAAAAGCGGGGAACCCGCGCACGCTGGCGGCCACAGATGATCACCCCGCCGGGTTTGCGCCTGGTTCGCACCACCGTGCTCGGCTACATGCCCGGCTGGTGTCCGGAGATCCATGCCGCCGGGCCTTACCGCCCGATCCGGCTGACCCGGCCGGACCGCGGCGAGCCGCAGGATGTCCGCGTCGCCGCGACGTTGGATGAGGACGGAACCGGCCAGTTGAAGGTAAGCTTCAAGGCGTCCGGCTTGAAGGGCACCGTCCACCTCATCTGCGCGGGCAGCGAAGCCGAGCTTTCGAGCGAGGGCGGGCACGTCGAAGGTCGCTTATCCATTCCGGATGTCGCGGTGTGGTGGCCGCGCACGCACGGAGCGCCAGCTCTGCACGATGTCGAAATCCTGGCGGGCGGTGAGCGCCGCACAATCGGCCGCACCGGCTTTCGGCGGATAGCCGTCGATCGAGGTCCCGACAGACGGGACTTCGCCCTTCTCGTCAACGGTGTGCGTGTCTTCTGCCGCGGAGCGGCCTGGACCAGCGCCGACATCGTTGACCTTCCCGGTGAGCGGGACCGCTACGCGCCACTTCTCGAACTCGCGGCCGACGCGAACATGAACATGGTCCGTCTTGGCGGAACCATGCTCTACGAGACGCCGGAATTCTTCGCGCTGTGCGATGAACTCGGCATCATGGTCTGGCAGGACTTCATGTTCGCCAACTTCGACTATCCGATCGGCGATGCCGATTTCGCGGCGTTGGTGCGCAGCGAGGCGGAGCAGTTCCTGCATGGCATTTCGTCCTCGCCGTCATTGGCGGTGCTGTGCGGAGGCAGTGAGATGGCGCAGCAGGCGGCCATGCTTGGGCTGCCGCCGGCATCGTGGTCGGGCCCGCTGACGGACGACCTGCTGCCCGCCATTGCGACCGCGATCAGGCCGGACGTGCCCTACGTGCCGAACAGTCCAAGCGGCGGAGCGATGCCGTTTTCGCCCAATGAAGGCGTCACCCACTATTACGGCGTCGGCGCTTACTGCCGGCCGCTGGAGGATGCGCGCCGCGCCGGCGTCCGTTTTGCCGCCGAGAGCCTGGCATTTGCCAATGTGCCGGAACAGACGCTGCTCGACAGTGCGTTGCCGGTGCCGGCCGTTCATGATCCGCGCTGGAAGGCGCGCGTGCCGCGCGATCGTGGCGCGTCATGGGATTTCGAAGACATTCGCGAACACTATCTGGCACTGCTTTACGGTGTCGATCCGATACGGCTGCGTCGCGAAGATCCAGTCCGCTATCTCGACCTCTCGCGTGCCGTGACAGGCGAGGTGATGGAAGCGACCTTCGCCGAATGGCGCCGAGCGGGCTCAAGCTGCAACGGAGCATTGGTCTGGACGTTCCAGGATCTGCTGCCGGGTGCCGGGTGGGGTGTTGTCGATGCCAGGGGCATGCCAAAGCCAGCCTGGTATGCGCTAAAGCGCGCCTTTCGCCCGGCGCAGATCATGCTGACTGACGAAGGTACAAACGGTATCGACGTGCATGTCGTCAATGATAGTGGCATGGACCGCGAGTTCATCATCGAGATCGCCTGCCTGCGCGATGGGATGCAGCCTGTGGTGCGTGGCACGCAGACGATCATGGTTCCAGCCCGCCGGGGCATCGCCTTGCCGGCGACGGATCTGTTCGGCGCCTTTTTCGATACCGCCTATGCTTTCCGCTTCGGGCCGCCTGCGCACAATGTGACGGTTGCCCGGTTGGAGGACGACGGCGGTCAAGGCCTGGTTGCCGAGGCGTTTCATTTTCCGCTCGGGCGGGCCGAGCTTTGACCGAAGCTGCCTTGACGGCGGTGCTGTCTGAAGCGGAGGGGCGCTGGCTGCTGACGCTCTCCACCGACCGTCTGGCCCAGTCGGTTCATATCGACGTGCCCGGTTTCCGGCCTTCGGACAACTGGTTCCATCTGGCGCCGGGAGACGCGAAGACCGTGCGGCTTGTTGCGCTTGGAGGCGTTGAAAAGCCGACTGGCGGTGTCAGTGCCCTGAATTCAAGGGCAACCGCACGGTTCTAACGGGAGGTGGTGCAAGGTCGCGCAAGTCGAGCCCGATCTTCGAAAATCATCCGCCAGCTTGCGATGTCGGGGCGCCGTTTGCATGTGTGTTTGAACGTGCGCCGTCAGGTTCGCCCGCCTTCAGGGCAGCTTCAAGAATGCGTTCGCGCACCACAGCCTTGGCAGCAGGTGGCGAGATGTTGTGGTCGGCATCGGCAATGATATCCAACGTGGCGTTGCCGTAGCGTTTCAGCCCTTCGCCGTCCTTGCCGAAATGGAAGCGGAAGCGGTCCAGGCCGATATCGGTCGCGCTGTAGATCAATGTCAGCGGCATGTGCCGCTGGGCGAGGCGCTTGAACAGGGCATGTGTCGCTTCTCCCAGGCGAGCATATTTTGAAACCGGCGCCATCAGCGACGGCATCATCCCGGCGATGCGCCTGGCGACCTGCTTGCCGATGCTGGTTACGGCACTGCGGACATCGATGCGGCCGGCAAACAGGCGGCGCAGGGTATCGCCGCTGACCATGCGGCGACCATAATCTTCGAGCGATCGGGCATTGTAGCGCAAGG
Organism: Mesorhizobium sp. UC74_2; assembly: GCF_042701485.1. Taxonomy (NCBI): domain Bacteria; kingdom Pseudomonadati; phylum Pseudomonadota; class Alphaproteobacteria; order Hyphomicrobiales; family Phyllobacteriaceae; genus Mesorhizobium; species Mesorhizobium sp. UC74_2. Next base: position 6,167,341 of record NZ_CP170562.1, read on the forward strand.
CGTCATCCACCGCCTCGTCCTTGTCCCAGACGAATGTGAAGGGATTGACCAGAACGGCGGCCTTGCAGCGGTCGTCGGCAATGGCACTGCGGAAGGCGAGATAGGCGCCGCTGCAGCGACCGGCGAGCACAGCCAGACCGAGTGCCAGCCCATCGAGCAGGTCAAAAGCGGCGATCACGTCGTCCACCTGATAGTCGGTATACAACGTCTGTTCGGGCGCCCCGACCACCGGTGGACTGTCACCGACGTCAGCCCCGTCGAAACGCAGGGAAGCCACGCCTTTGGCCGCCAGATAGCGGGCGGTTTCAACAGTCATGCGTGCCCAGCCGGCCTGGCGGTCATAGCCACTTCCAAGGCAGATGACGGTGGCACCTCGCCTTTGACCTCGCGGCTGGCAGAGAACACCATAGAGGCGATCGTCGGCACCGAAGCGCAGGGGAGTCTCCACGAAATCGGGACCTTCCAGTCGTGCCGCGCCGGGGACCTCCGATGCCTGCAGGTGCGCTTTCTTGCCCTTCGACTGCGTGGCTGCCTCGGACACCCATGCCACGACCTGGCCAATGACCGTGAGTGGCTGTTTGGCGAGTGTCGGGTTGGAAACCAGATCATCATAGCCCAGATAGGGCAGGCGGGTGACCTTGGCGCCCAGCGTGGCCAGATGTTTCGAGAGCGCGACTTCCTTGTCGTGCGCCGGCCGCTCCAGCATCAGGACACGGCCCGCCGGTGGCGTGGGCAGCGCTTCGATGTTGAGCTTCTTGATCTGCGCGGCGATTTCGTCGGGCATGACCAGGCCCGCCACCGCGACATGATCGGCAATTCGTTGATCCTTTCGGAGGCCGAGCCCCTCGTCCACCATCTTTGACCAGGCAGCCAGCTCGCGCAGGTAGGAGCGACCGCTGACCACCGGCGCCATCAGAACGGCTGCATCGACGGCCGTGAGCCTGGGGGCGAAGCTTGCAGCCAGCGTTGCGCCGATGCCATGACCGATCAGGATCAGGCGGGCGGCGCCGGAGAGGCGCCGCAATTCTTCGGCGGCGCCAAGCACAGCCCTCTCCCAGACAGCGAGACCGTCGGCGAAGTCGGCCCGGTCCAGCGCGTCGCCGGTCCCCGGGTAGTCGAAGCGCAGGCTGGCAATGCCGGACATCGCCAGGCGCTCAGCGAGATCGCGCCAGAGCTTGCGCGTGCACATCTCCTCGAGGCCCCATGGGCTGAGGAAAAGAACTGCGCTGTCGCGCTTTGTGGAACCAGCTGCCGCTTCAGCGTAGAGCCCGACTGTGCCGCAGAACGTCACGGGCTGTGCCGCGGCCCATTGCCTGCGCATCTGGTTCTCGGTCATGCCTGGTGCCTGGCTCGATGAAACAGGAACAGATGGAGCATTCATTTCGAAGCCTGTGAGGTGGAAGGCAGTGGTGCGATCAAACCGAACAACAATCGCGCCATTCGTCCGATGCCAGATGGAAGACGCGATTGCAGGCGATTGATGGCTGCCGCGTCCTCCGATGGTATCGCCGCCAGCAGACGCATTGCAAACGCGTAGACAAGCGCGCCGACCGCGATGCCGACAACCAGGCCGAAAATCCCCTGCAATGCGCGTGCTGCCAGATATGCAGCGACACCGCAAGCGATAGCAGCCAAGGCTGTCCTGACCACGACCAGAACAAGATCCTTCGCCTTTCCTTCGAGGGTGATACGACTGGCGAGGAGTGCGCCCATGGCCAGAAAAACGAAACCACGAACCATCGCTGCGCCTGCCAGGCCCCATGAGGGCACCGCGACAAGGCAACCTACAACCATCAACAGGGCGCCAATACTGCTGATGACCAGGCGATCCGTCACCTGGTTCCTGGAGTAAAGATACTGGGTGACGAGCAGCATGAAGACATAGGCAGGCGAGCCGACAGCCAGGATCGCCACGGCCATGGCGGCTGGTTCGAACGCACTGCCGAAAACGGCGACGACCAGAGGCGAGGCAACCGCGGCCAGACCGAAGCAGAGCGGCAGGGTGATATAGGACAGTGAGCGGACCACGGCGGCAAACAGGTCGGCAGAGCTGATATCGTGCTCGGTTTCGTGTCGTTCGGCATAGAAGGGGATCAGGCTTCCCGCCAGTTGCACAGGCAGCTGAAGTGCAAGGTTCGCCAGGGACAGCGCGACCGCATAGAAGCCGACATCCTGTGTGTCCCGGAAATGCTGCAAGAAGACCAGCTCCGGTCTGGTCAGAAAAACAGCAGTGATAAGGAATTCGAAGAACAGCAGGAGCGACGTCGCGGCGAGGGCGCGGCCGCTGTGCCCGGCCTTTCGGCGTCGGGTCGAAAGAATGCGCAGGGTGTAGATGAAGAACACCGATTGGCCGGCTATGTAGCCGATCAGGACGCCTTCGGTGCCGGCAAGTCGCGCACCGCCCAGAACGATGCCGAGCTGCAGGATCGATGCAATGACGGTGAAGATGAAGAAGGTGCCGAGACGCGTCTCACCGATCAGGTAGTTCTTGGTGAAGGAGCCGATCGACTGGATGAACAGCAAGGCGATGGCGAACGCAGCCACGCTGGCGGTTGAGTTGCTCCATTCAAGGCCGCCGCCCTTCCAGCAGAACAGTGCATAAAGCGCCGTCAGCAAGCTCGTGGCGAGGACGACCGGCACGGCCAGAAAAGCGGCGAAACCGCGCCGTTCGTCCGCGTCCACGCCCTTGGCCTTCAATTGAGGCAGCAGCCTCAGCAACAGGATTCCCGTGCCCAGTTCGGCCACCAGCGAGCCGGTGGCCGCCACCCATAGCGCGAAAGCGACAGTGCCGCTGGCAGCGGGGCCGAGCAGGCGCGCGACGATAACCGAGCAAGCGAAGCCGGTGACCAGGAGCAGCATGCCTGCTGCCGCATTGATCAGCGAATTCGACATGATGCTTCTGCTCAAAGAGTTCCTCGCAACTGCGCTACACCCCACCCCGATCCTGGTCTCAGCTTAAACGGAATGGTGTTTGCGCACACTTTACAAGCCGCTACGCGAAATCGGGGCGCCATGAGGCGAAATGGGTGTTGGGGCGGTGCGCCAACCGACCCAGCGGCCGGCGAAGATGCTCCACGAGCGGTATGCCATGCCAGGTTTGCCGGTAAACGTATAAACGACGACCCGGCCAGGGGGCGCAGGAGCCGCGGCAGGTAGTCACCGAAGCCATAACCATGCTTGCGCATGACGTAGCCGAGGCCCATTGAATAAAGGCGCATCTTGGCCACTGCGGCAGGCGTGGTCCGATTGGAGCGATCGTCTGGGTGGTGGCCGATAAAAGCGGGATCGTACCATCCTGTTCGTCCCGCGGACAAAAGTCTCAGCGCCAGGTCCTGGATTTCATAGCCCCCCCACTGCGTATCGGAGCCCGGGCCGATCGCGACGTCGAAGCCACCGGCCGCGTCGAAGTCAGATCGTTTAACAACCAGCATCCATTCGATCAGGGTCGTCCAGACCGTCGCAGGCTCGATCGGTACCGCCGCCGCAGCGAAGTCGCCCATGATTGTTTGACCCAGCGCATTGGTGGCGCGACCGCAGTAGAAATCGGCGGGATGATCCTTCCTGAGGGTGTCTATGCGAGCGAGCAGGTCCCGCGGATACCAGCAGTCGTCGTCCGGAAACATCAGCCATTGGCCTCGGGCCCGGGCGGCGCCAAGATTGCGTGCGCGGCAGACACCCTTCCTGTCGGTACGCAGGTGGATGATGGTCATCAGCCCGACGAAGCTGGCCAGTACCGGGACCAGCCGGTCGTCGGGATTCTGATCGACAATGATCAACTCGAAGTCGCGACGCTCCTCGGCAGCCAAGGAGCGCAGCAGCGCAGCCAGCTCGTGCGAACGGCCCAGCGTGGCGACGACCATAGAGGTCTCGATTTCCGGACCGTTCCGGGACATGCATGCCCTGTCTGCGGCGAGGTTGCGGCTGTCGGACGAGGCCTCGTCCTGATACCGGCCTATCTTGGCTTCGACGCGTTAAATTGACGTGAAACCAGCCTGGATCGGGCTTATTGATTTTGCGTTGGAGAGCGACGCAGCAGCCTGCCTGCCAATGTGATCGTGGCGATGCCAATGAGCCCGGCAGCTGCCTTGATGACCATGTCCTCGATCCGCCCGTGGCGACCGGGATCGATCAACTGAAGCAATTCCAGCACTGTAGCGATGCTCACGACGAAAACGGCGATGCGTAGCGTGTGCCGCGGGAAGCTCAGCGCCAACGCACTGCCCAGCAGCATATAGGCCAAGGCCCGCTCCAGATTGGCATCGCCGAGATGCGGTCTCAGTCCGATCGGCGAGAGGGTGGCGAAGACGATCAAAGCCAGGAGGAAGATCGAAGCAAGGCGGTAAAGAAGAATCATCGCGCGTAACTAATGTCGGATTCAGGCAGTTTAAAGCACGCTTTTTGTCGCTGCCCAAGGGATGCTGCCGGTCAACAGAATTTTACTGCGGAGCAGGCGGGCCAAGATTCAAACGGCCGATTTAGCGGTTTGTTAACCATAAATTGGAACATTCGCGATACGCCAATCTGCGCGCGGCAGTTCGTTGCGTGAGGCAGAATGGGGGTTAGGTCGTGCCGCTTGCCCAGGCTCAGGCGTAACGACTTTTATCTCGGGGCACCATGGACATAGATATCCTTCAACTGCCTGGGGTTCTCAGACGCCGGTGGCCTTATGTGGTGCTGGCGGTGCTGGCGTCCCTGGCGTTGGCGGTGGCCTTTCTCGCCACCCAGAATGCATACTATCGTTCTACCGTCGAAATTCTGCTGGATACCAGCCGTGACGCTGCAACGGGCGACGCCGGTTCGGGCGAAGCACAGGTGAGCACGCAGCAAACCGTCACCAGCCAGATTTACGTGCTCCAGTCGCGCGAGACATTGCGCAAGGTCGTCGACAAGCTCGACCTGACAAACGATCCCTACCTGGCCGCCAGTGGTGGTGGCTTGTTGCAGATCTTCGGGGGAGGCACACCGGCACCGGCGGATCGTACGGACGCGGTCGTCGATGCGCTGGTGAAGAACCTGACTGTCGCTCAGGCTGGAGATTCGCTGGTGCTGTCGGTGACGGTGAAGCACCAAGACAGCGAAAAGGCGGCCAAAATCGCGCAGGAGATTGCCGATATCTATCTCAAGAGCTCGAATGAGGCTCGGACCGATGCAGAAGAACGCGCCAACACCGCGCTGCAGCAGCAGGCGGAAACCTTGCGGAAACGCCTGTCGGATGCCCTGGCTGCAGCCGAAAAATTCCGAAGCGAGAATGGGTTGATCACCGCCGGGCAACAGGGCCTGGTGACAGATCAGCAACTGGCGGGCATCAATCAGCAACTGCTTGCGGCGCGGCAGGCAGCCGAGCAGCAGAAGGCGATCGCCGACCAGGCCAGCCAGCTCAACATGTCCAATGTCGAGACCGGCGCCATTGCCGAGGCGCTGCAGTCGCCGACGCTGATCGACCTGCGCAGCCGCTATGCGCAACTGCTGGACAGACAAGCGGAGGTCGCAACCAGCCTCGGTGGGGAGCACCCGCAAATGCGGGCCGTGCGTTCGCAGATCGCCGCCATGCGCGTCTCGATCGAAAACGAACTCGAGCGTGTCCGCAGGACCGCACAGTCCAATGCCGATCGCGCGCGCGCCAATCTCAACTCCTTGCAGACGCGCTTCGACGCCTTGGCCGAGATGAACAGCGAGAAGGGTGATGCCCGGATCAAGCTGGCGCAACTCGAGAATGAGGCCGCCTCGATCAATTCCGTCTACCAGTCCTTCCTGAGCCGCTCGGAGGATCTGGTCAGTCGACAGAACATCGGCAAGGGCTCTTCGCGGATCATTTCACCGGCCATCGCGTCGACGAAACCAGTGCAGGCGCCGAAGAGCCTGGTACTCATTGCTGCGCTGCTGTTCGGTACGGCTGCAGGATCGGTGCTCGCGGTGCTGCGCGATGCGATCAGTGGTGCCGTCCGTTCGGAACGGGAACTGGTAGCCACGACCGGTGCTCCGGTACTGCGCACCGTCACACGCCTTGTGGACAGCGGCAAGATCGGCTGGCGTCAGCGGTTGAGCCAGATCTTCCAGCTGCGTCGCGCAGACGCCCCACCCGCCGAGGTGAAGGGCCAGCAAATACCGGAAATGGGTCTCGCCAGGATCAACAATCTGACGGGGCTTCGACGTTCCGACGGACTGCCTACCGTCGTCGTCGTCGCGGCAGCCGATCCGACCGTGGTCAGCGAGCATGCGGCGCCAGGGATTGCCCGCCAACTGCACGGCCTCGGCGAAGAAGTCTACCTGTTCAATGGCGCGCTCCGTACCGAAGCGCGGGCAAGGCCTCACGGCCGCGCGGATCATCATCCACTTAAAGACGTGCTGGAATATGAGCACATTGGCGACAGCCGTTCGCCCGCGTTGCTTTCGTTGGCCGCGGAGCTTGAACGCGTCTCCGGCGCGGTGCCTCCTTTCTTTGTGGTCGATGCTTGCGGCACCGAGGCGCAGGAACTGTTGCCAGTCCTGCTCAAATTTGCCGACGGCATCATTCTGCAATCTGAGATCGGTTCAACTCACAAGAACGAACTGGCCTTGCTGATCAGCGAGATCGAACCGTGGCGCGAGAAGCTGGTTGGCAACATCGTCGTCGGAAGAGCTGCGTGAGTATCGGGGCGGGATCATGACCGCAGCGTCCGCGACCGTCCAAGGCTTGAGCCGTTCCCAGTCGACTATGGCAGGATCGGCGGATGACACAATGCCGGGGCTGATTAGGTTCCTGGCAATCGCCGCGCTTGTCGCGGCACTGGTGTTCAACTTCTTCCTCTGTTTCGTGAACACCAAGCTGATGGGCATCACCGACGGCTATGTAATCCTGTCGGAAATGACGATTGTCGGCACCGCGTTTGTCGTCGCATTGACGCGGCGCGCGCCAATCTACCTGCTGCTGGGAGCCTTCATCAGCTACATGTTGTTCATCTTCGCCCTGAGAGGCGGTGAACTCAATCTGAAATCCGTGCGCGACATCCTGATCCCGATCGCCTTCTATTTCGCCGGCATGCGCCTGCGCGATCCGAAACTGGGCGACAGCCTTGTGCTGGTTTCGGGGATCATCGTGGTTGCCGCCGGGCTGTTTGAATATCTCGCTGTCGACACCTACGTGTCCTACTTCAATATCGTCGGCTACTACATCGCCCGAGGCACCATAACGGCCGACCGGATTTTTGGTGTCAAGGAGGGCCTGTTCGTCTCCGGCATACGACCAGAGCCGCGTACGATCCTGCCTTTCCTTGGTCAGCATCGCGTCTCATCGGTGTTCCTGGAGCCGGTGTCGATGGGCAACTTCGCGGTCATAATCTATGCCTGGGCACTCTATCGTGGCCGCGCCTTCAAGGGTTTCTGGCTGGCGTTGACCATGGCGTTCGCGGTGATCGCGCTGGCCGATGCTCGCTTCGGTCTCTATACCTGCGTGCTCATTACCGTGTTCTACCCGTTCTACAATCTTGTGCCGCGGCTCGCCTGGGCCATTCTTCCTTTCCTGCTGCTGGCTGTTCTGGCGGCCTATGGCACGGCAAGCGGCACTGACGGTGGCGCAAACGATCTGGTGGGCCGTTTCATGGTGACAGCCCATATCCTGACGCAGTTGTCACCGGCGGTTGTGCTGGGCTCCGAGCAGACCTCGCAATTCACGGCCGACTCCGGTCTGGCCTACTCACTCACCGCCTTCGGAATCTTCGGCTTCGTGGTGCTTTGGGCAATCCTGGTGTTTGCACCGGCGGCCGAAGCACGTGCCTGGCGGTTCCATTGCATGGTGATGGTCTATCTGTTGCTGCTGATGCAGATCAGCGACTCGCTCTACTCGATCAAAACCGCGGCGCTGCTGTGGTTCCTGCTCGGAACGTCGAATGCCTACAAGTCGTTCGTCGCGGATGAGACTTCGCTCAGGCCGGCTGTGAGGCCAGCGCCCGCGCGATAGGATTGCCTATCAGCCTTTCTTTTCAAGCGCGGGGCAAGAACCCCTCGCAGCCGGGATCGCTCCTGCCGCCTCCAGAGCTCTGAGTTGTGGACGATCGCCTGCCTTGGTCGGCTGGATGTTCAGGTCCTCGCTTTCCGGCCACCAGTCGCCACCTGCCCAATAGGTCCAGCCGGTCCATGTTTCCGGATTCTTGCCAACGAAATCGGCCATGGCAGTGATGCCATCCATGCAGACCTTGTTGGGAGCGCCGCCAAACTCTCCAAGGAAACCGCGCTTGCCGTTCTTCCGCAGCCACCCCGTGACGTCCCTGAGGGCGGTCAATGCATCAGCTGCCCGCGAGCATGTTTCGTTCGTGCCGGAGAAGTCGCTGTCGAGATACTGGTGGACTTCGTAAGCGTAGTTGTTTGCGCTATCCTCCACACCGAGCATCACCACGCCATTGGCCTGCTCCGGATCATCATTCAACCAGCTGTGCGCGCCGGTCCAGTTGGTCCCCGGTACCAGGATCAGGTTGCCGGCACGGGCCTGGCGTATGGCGGAAATGGCGGCATTGGCTGCCGAAAGCCATTGTGTGGCAGCGACATCATATGGCTCGTTCATCAGGCCGAACTGCACCGCCGGATCGTTGCGGTACTCGCTGGCGAGGCGCTTCCACAAATCCGCGAAGGCGGCATTGGGCACTGCTTCCGAGCCGATCAGCTGGCCGCGATAGCGGGCGTAATTGTGCACGTCGAGTATGACGGTCAGGCCGGCACCCTTGAGCCTGGCGATCGCATCGGTGAGACGCGCGTGTTCGGCCTTGTCAAAGGCCTTGCCGAGGTGCGGCTGCAGATGTTCCCATCGGAAGGGCAGGCGCACTGCATTGAAGCCTTTCCCTGCGAAATAGCCGATCGTGGCGTCGCTGGGATAGATGTAATCCTTGCCGTAGACGCCTTCAGAATTCCCGAATTCGGCGCCAGCCAGGTTGACGCCTCTGAGGCAGCCGGCCGAGGCCGCATTTGATGCCAGGATCATGGATGCAACCAGGGTGGCCATGGTTCTCCAGGAGCGGGGACAGGATCGAGCCATGCGATGTCCTAGCCTGCTTCCGATGCGACCGCCATGGCCGCAGCTGGTGCGCTTGCGCCCAGGACCTCGCGGTAGACTGCGAGATAGCGTTCGGAAACGTGTTCCCAGGAGTAACCGTCAGCTGCTTGCATCGCAGCGGTGCGATAGCCTGCCGTGTCCGCCGCAAGCGTGTCAAACGCCGTTTCCATCGTTGTGGCGGTGGTTTCACTGTCCGCGAAGTCGCTTATGGAGATTTCGGCATGTTGCGAGGCCAGATCGCTATAGGCGGTGTTGGTGTTGAGCACCGGCATCAATCCGGCACTGAGGGCCTCCACCGCAACAAGGCCGAAGCCCTCATAGTCCGAGGCCGAGGCAAATAGCGAGCAGTTGCCGAGTATGCTGCGGATTGTCTCGTTGGAGGGGCCGATATGCATGGTGGCATGGCGGCCAAGGTCGCGCGCGGTGATCATGTTTTCAACATCCGCCCCGCTCTGGTCGCCCGGCACGCCGACAATGTCGAGATGCCAATCCCCGGATCTTGCGACCAGCGCCCGAATGGCATCGAGCAGATTGTCGAGACGCTTGTTGATCGAGAACCGGCCAAGCGTGACCACACGGCGCACTGCCCGAGGCGAACCTGCATCGGCGAATTTTCGCGTGTCGACGCCGTTGTCGATCTGAATGACGCGGCTGCCGGCAATTGCCTGGAAAGTTCGCGTATCCTGGGCGCTGCAGCCGACAAGGCGGCGATAGGCACGCGCGGACAGCCGCGTCGCCGTGTTGAACCATACGGTCTTCAAGCCGGCGTATTTTTCGGTGTGGAAAAAGCCGCCATGCGTCGTGGCAATCATCGGTTTGCCGTGAAGGAAGCGTGTCCAGGCCAGTGCATCGAAGAAGAAATCGATGGCGTGCACGTGAACGATATCGGCGTCGCCGATATGCCGGAAAACCTGCGGCGCCAACGGATAGCGCGTGCTGCCGGAGAACGGAATCCGCACCACCTCGACCCCGTTGATGGTTTGCCTGGGCGGCAAGGTCTCGTGAAGTACGGTAAACCGCCGGTCGAGCGTCACGACGCGAACCCGATACCCTTGTTGCAGCAACTGGCTCGCCAGGTTGGCGACGACTTCCTCAAGCCCGCCTCTATTGGGCAGATATTGTCGCACCACCTGCACAGCAAGCGGAGCGCCGCGGTCGAAGGTGAGCTTGTCGGCTGTCAAAGACATGAAATTCTCGAGCTGCGGCGGCAGACCTTGGCATACCCGATATCACAAGGGGTGGTGAGAGGCTAAGACCTGGTTAATTGAAGCGGGGTCGACAGCCCTGCGGGCGCAAATTCATTGCGGGAGACGGTGAGCCGCCGGCATGCATCCGCCTATTTGCAGGTCACGTGCACTCGCCCATCAGCCTGTTTTGCCTCGCCGCAAGCAATTGGCTCAGACGTCTGAGAAGCAGGGGACGGGGTATTCAGTCGTGGGGCGGATGCCGTCCGGGCAGGCCGTCGCTTGCGCTGGACTACCGGTCTTTGCGGCGCAACCGGTTCTGCCGTCGGGCCAACCGGGAAGACCTCGGTGCCGCTTTCGACAGGTGGTGTCTGCACGGAGGGGGCGTCGTGCAGCCAGGCACGCCGCATGTCCATGGAGGGGGGAATAACGACGGTTCCATCATCGGTACGCGCACAGCCACCTGCCGCCATGGGCAGGCAGAAAATCATTCCCAGGACGTAGGGCCGTATCCGCATCATTCCGAAGACATCCATTACTCATATGTCGCATCCCCCGCAACTGCCTATCGGACAGAACAGGCTGGCACGTGCGCCGGTTCCGATTTGTTAAGGTTAATCGCCCATTAAACCTTCTCGGGCAGATTTGGCCGCCGGCTTGGGGAAGGCGGCGAGGCTTTTGGGCGAGGGGGTGGCTATGATGGACGACGCGATCGGAGCAGGCTTGTCTCCGGCGGCAAACGGACATGGCGTGGCCCACCTGACGACCGCCGATGACGCCTTTTCCCGCGAGACAGTTCACGAGTTGATCGAGGCCGACTCCGCCTGGTTGTGGGAGACCGATGCGGACCTGCGGTTCTCCTGGCTTTCCGCGAGTTATCGCGCGGCGACAGGCAACGAGCCGGGCACCGTCATCGGGCATTTCCGCTTTGATTTTCTGGATCAGGTGCAAAAAGGCAGCGAGAATGCAGCCGCTCACCTGGAGAATCTGCAGGCGCGCCGCCCGTTCAAGGATTTTCTCTATCAACCCAAGGACAGTGGTCCCGGGTTCCGCTGGATCTCGACATCAGGATTTCCAAAATTCGATGCCGATGGCCGTTTCACCGGCTATCGCGGTATTGCCCGCAACGTCACCGCCATGGTCGAGGCAGTGGAGGATGTCAAAGGGCTGTCGAACCGGGGCGCCCAGCCGCGCGAGGAGCACATTGACCACATGATGGCAGCGCTCAACGCGATGAGCGATGCGATATGCTATTACGACGCCGAAGACCGGCTTGTGCTCTACAATCATGCCCTGCCGGCAATGTATCGCGGCATTGCCGACATCATCCACAAGGGCACCACCTTTCGCGATATCGTAGACGTCGGGCTGGAGCGCGGTTTCTGGGATACAGAAGGTCGGAGCAGCGACGAATGGCGCGCTGCAGTGCTGGACAAGCGGCGCAACGCGCAATCGTCGTCCTCGATCCTGCGCTTTGCCGACGGTCGCATCATCATGCATCGCGAAATGCATGGGGCCGAAGGCGGCACCATCTCTATCTGCACCGATATCACCGAATTCGAGGCGAATCGCTCCGAGGCGGCAGCGGCTGGCGAACGTGGCCGCGAGTTGGAGTCGGATCTGCAACGCACCATCGATTCCATGACCATGGGTGTGATCATTCTCGATGCCACGATGAATGCGGAGATCATCAATCGCGCATTCTATGACATCTGGAAGGTTACGCCCGAGCAGGTTGCCGTTGGTTGCCCGTTCCGCGCGCTGATGGACGTCAATCGCTACAACGGGGTTTACGATATCGCCGACGAGCATTGGGAGGACTATGTCGCTTCTCGTGTCGCGGAAATCAAAATCGGCGACGTCGCCCCACGCGAATTCCGCCGGGCTGACGGCCGCACCATGATTTATTCGGTGACGAAGCTGTCCGGCGGCAAGCGGCTGATCTCCTATGTCGACGTTTCAGAGGGGAAGAAGCGTGAAGCCGAAGCGGAAGAAGCGCGTCGCTACCTGGCAAATGTGCTGGAGTCGCTTCCGGCCAGCGTGTTGATCTACGATCGCGACGATCGTTTCGTCTTCGCCAACAGGAAGCTTCTGGATTCGATCCCGGCACTGCGACCTGCCTGGCAGGAGGGCAAGACGTTCCGCGACTCGTTGGAACTCGGCCATGCCAATGGCTGCTTCCGTCTCAGTGGTGACCCCGCCATTGACCAGCTCTACGATGTCGATCCCGATGCCTGGCTGAACGCCATGCTGCTTCGTTGCCGGCAGCGCTATTCGAGCTTCGAACGACAGAATCCCGACGGGCGCTGGTATCAGGCCTTCGACATGCGTGCGGAGGACGGCACGTTCATCGGTGTGCGCGTCGATATCTCCGACCTGAAGGATCGTGAGCGGGCATTGCAGGAATCGATGAGCGAGAACGAGGTGTTCCGCTCGCTGATCGACAATGTTCCGGTGTCGATCTACGCCAAGCGTTCGGACCTCAAGCTGTTCTATGTGAACGAAGGCTGGTGCGAGCTTACGGGCGTGGCTCGCGAGGACGCGATCGGCAGGACGGATGTCGAAATCTTCGGCGAGGAAGGCCAGGCCTTCGTCGAAGGAGATCTGGCGGTTCTGCGCACAGGCAAGACCTACGAGGTCGAGGAAGAAGTCACCGCGGCCGATGGCTCGACGCGGCATCAGTTCGCGCGCAAGGGCGCGATGATTGCTTCGGACGGGTCGCTTTATCTGATCGGCTCGACCACCGACATCACAGACCTGAAGGAACGTGAGGTCGAGTTGAAGGAAGCTCGTCAGCGCGCTGTACTCGCCGACCGCGCCAAGTCCGAATTTCTCGCCAATATGAGCCATGAGATCCGTACGCCGATGAATGGCGTGCTCGGCATGGCTGAGTTGCTCGCCAAGTCCGATCTCGACGCCAAGCAGAAGACTTTCACCGATATCATCGTGAAGTCGGGCAATGCGCTGCTCACCATCATCAACGACATCCTCGATTTCTCGAAAATCGATGCTGGCCAGCTCGTGCTCGATCCGGCGCCATTCAATCTGGCGGAAGCCATCGAGGATGTGGCCACGTTGGTCTCGACGAGAGCCAAGGAAAAAGATCTCGAGCTCATCGTACGTGTCCAACCTGGGCTGGACGGGCTGTTTGTCGGTGATGTCGGGCGCATCCGCCAGATCGTGACCAATCTGCTTGGCAACGCGGTGAAGTTCACCGACAATGGCCATGTCCTGGTCGATGTCACCGGTCAAAAGATGCCATCCGGCACGAAACTGACGATCTCCGTCACCGACACGGGGATAGGCATTCCCCAGGAAAAGCTCAGCCAGGTCTTTGAGAAATTCAGCCAGGTCGACACGTCTTCGACGCGGCGACACGAGGGAACTGGTCTTGGATTGGCGATCACGTCCCGGCTCGTGGAGCTGATGGACGGCGAAATCGGGGTTGAAAGCGCCGAAGGCAAGGGTTCGACCTTCTGGTTCACGGTGACATTGGCCAGCGCAGAGCAAGCCGAGAAACAGCGCGTGTTGCCGATCGACGTCACTGGCGCGCGCGTGCTCGTTGTCGACGACAATGCGGTGAACCGCTCGATCCTTAGCGAGCAGATGGCATCGTGGTCGTTCGATTCGTGCGCGGCGGCGAGCGGACCCGAGGGGCTGAAGGTTCTGGCTGCCGCGGCAGCGTATGGCGTGCCAGTCGATTGCGTGGTGCTCGATTACCAGATGCCTGAAATGACCGGCGCGGAAGTCGCGCGTGCGATCCGCAACACCGAGGGCCTTTCCAGTACACCCATCATCATGCTGACGTCGGTCGACCAGACACTGTCCAACGCCAGCTATCGCGATCTTGGCATCGCCGCGCATCTCATCAAGCCGGCTCGCTCTTCGATATTGCTGGAGGCATTGGTTTCGACCATCCAGAAGCACAGGGGCGGGTTGGCTACCCGCCCGCCGACGAGCGATGTTCTGAAAACACCGGCCTCGGTCCCGGATCGCGGCAATGTCGAAAACCTGGGCGCCGGTCGTGCCGGTTCCATCTCAGCCACCGGCCGCGGACGGCAATGGAGCGCTCGATATTCTCGTTGCCGAGGACAATGAGGTGAACCAGCTCGTCTTCACCCAGATACTGGCCGATACCGGCTACAGTTTTGAAATCGTCGGCAATGGCAAGCTGGCGCTGGAGACGTCAGGCCGACTGAAGCCACGGATGATCCTGATGGATGTCTCAATGCCACAGATGAACGGCCTGGAGGCGACCGGCGAAATCCGCAAACGCGAAGCATTGGATGGAACACACATACCCATCGTCGGCGTGACCGCCCACGCGCTGAAGGGAGACCGGGAGCGTTGCCTCGAAGCCGGTATGGATGACTACCTGCCCAAACCGATCAGCCCGAAAGCCTTACTTGAGAAGCTCGATCGCTGGCTCGGCGGTAAAGACACAGCCTATCGCAGCGCCGGATAGAAAGCCGGCGTCGAGATCAGGTAGAGTTTTCGTAAATCTGGCAGAAAAGTTGTTTGCCGGCTCCGATTAAGGTCTGGCCCTGGCAACCTGCTGATTCACAGCCAGAATCCAAGCTTTCACCAAAGTGGACTCGGCGGCGCTTTGCCGACCTGCCGAAAGCGCGTTACCGGGGTGACACGAAACTGTCATGTGACTGTAATAAACGAGCGCTATGGCCTCAGCCGGCGCCGCAGGAAAGGCGTCTAGAGACCACCTTCCTAACAGGAGCAGGCCCAATGAAAAAAGCCCTTCTTACCGCGTCGGCTGCTGCCTTCGCGCTCGCTGCATCGGCTGGCTACGCCGCCGCGCGCGACCAGATTCAGGTTGCCGGTTCGTCGACCGTGCTTCCCTACGCCAAGATTGTTGCCGAGCAGTTCGGCGAGACGTTCTCGAAGTTCAAGACCCCGGTGGTCGAGTCCGGCGGTTCGGGCGCCGGCATCAAGGAATTCTGCAAGGGCGTCGGTGAAAACACCATCGACATCGCCAACTCCTCGCGTCCGATCAAGAAAGACGAAGTGAAGTCCTGCCAGGATGCCGGCGTGAAGGACATCCAGGAAGTGAAGATCGGCTATGACGGCATCGTCTTCGCCACCGACATCAAGGGTCCGGATTGGGCGCTCGTTCCGGAAGACGTCTACAAGGCGCTCGCCGCCAAGATCGTGGTCGACGGCAAGCTGGTCGACAACCCGAACACCAAGTGGAGCCAGGTCAATCCGAAGCTCCCGGATTGGGACATTGCCGCTTACATCCCGGGCGAAAAGCACGGCACCCGTGAAGTCTTCGAAGAGAAGCTGCTGATCGCCGGCTGCAAGAAGCTCGGCGGCGTGGAAGCCGGTAAGGCCGGTGGCCTCGACGACAAGGCCGCGGAAGCTGCCTGCAAGGCGGTTCGCAAGGACGGCAAGGCTGTCGACATCGACGGCGACTACACCGAGACGCTCGCCCGTATCGACAGCAACAAGACCGGCGTCGGCGTGTTCGGCCTGGCTTTCTATGAAAACAACGCCGACAAGCTGAAGGTTGCCACTGTTTCGGGCATCACCCCGTCGACCGAGACCATCGCCAAGGGTGAGTATCCGGTATCGCGTCCGCTGTTCTTCTATGTGAAGAAGGCGCATCTCGGCGTCGTTCCGGGCCTGAAGGAATATGTCGACTTCTTCCTCGCCGACCAGATGGTCGGTCCGGAAGGCCCGCTCGCCGAATACGGCCTGGTTGCTGCTCCTGAGGCAGAACGCAAGGCTCAGCGCGAAGCTTTCGACGCCGGCAAGTCGCTGTAATCCTCCCAGGTGTCCGGGGTGCAGGTCCGACCTGTGCCCCGGTCGCCGCTGCCGGTCGTTGACCGGTAGCCCTTGTGACCTTTCAGAGGCCGCTCCATGTCATCCATGCTTGTGCTGGCAATCGTTCTCGTCATCGGCATCGTCGCCTTCGTCGTCGCAAGACAGCGGGCTCTTTCGCAGGATGACGGCAAGGTCAAACCGCATTCCAGACCTCACTACCATGGCTGGTGGGCGTTGCTGCTGGGTGTTCTTCCGGCGGTGCTTTTCCTTGCTGTCTGGAGCATCGGCTCCTCCGTCTATCTCAACAGCCGCCTGCATGCGCAGATGCCGGCTGAAACTGGCGTGGCCAGCGAGCCGCTGGCGGTCAGCCTGACCAAGAGCCTTGCAAATGGCCTGCGCAAGCTCGATGCCCAGCAGGTGGCGGCTCTGCCCGCGACCTTCGCCGAATTGCAGCCGCTTCTCAACGCCAAAGGCGTCGCGCTCGCCACCGATACGCAGGATTACATGATCCCGATCGCGGCGGAGGCCAACCGGACCACCGACTGGCTTGGTCTGATCGGCGCCATTATCACGATCGGACTGACGCTGGCTGGCGCCTTCTACGGAATTTCGCAGGTGCAGCTCCGCGCCCGCGCCCGCAACAATGTCGAAAGGCTGATGCTGTGGGGACTGCTTGGTGCCTCGACCATAGCCATCCTGACGACGATCGGCATCGTGTTGTCGATGCTGTTCCAGACACTGAACTTCTTCAACCGCGTGCCGCCCATGCATTTCTTCTTCGGCACGGTTTGGGATCCGCGTTTTGCCGCGGCCGGTGCCGGGGCGTCCGAAGGCCAGTTCGGTCTGATCCCGCTGCTGGCCGGTACGCTGTATATCGCCTTTGTCGCCCTGCTTGTCGCGGTGCCGGTTGGCCTGATGTCGGCGGTCTACATGTCCGAATATGCCGCGCCGAAGGTGCGAGCCGCGGTCAAGCCCGCACTCGAACTGCTCGCGGGTATTCCAACCATCGTCTACGGCATCTTCGCTCTCGTCACACTTGGACCCTTCCTGCGCGATCTCAGCGCGGCTCTTGCCGGCGGCACGTCGTTCATTCAGGCGCAGTCGATCCTGACCGCCGGCCTGGTGATGGGCGTGATGCTGATCCCGGTGGTGTCTTCGCTGTCGGACGACATCATCACCGCGGTGCCCCGGGCGATGCGTGACGGTTCGCTTGGCCTTGGCGCCACGCGCTCCGAGACGATCAAGCGTGTGATCCTGCCGGCAGCCTTGCCCGGCATCGTCGGCGCCATCCTGCTCACCGCCTCACGCGCCATCGGCGAAACAATGATCGTGGTGCTGGCCGCGGGCGTGGCCGCCAACCTCACCCTCAACCCGTTCGAGGCGATGACAACCATCACCGTCAAGATCGTCAACCAGCTGACGGGCGACCTTGAATTCAACTCGCCGCAGACGCTGGTCGCGTTTGCACTCGGCATCACGCTGTTTGCGCTGACGCTGGTGATGAACATCGTTGCCCTTTATATCGTGCGCAAATACCGGGAGCAGTACGAATGACCGACGTCACCCTGGATACGGTCGCCACCGCAACCCCTCCCGCGCGTCGCGACATCGGCCTCAAGCGCCGCTATGCCGCCGAACGCCGTTTCCGCCTCTATGGCGTGCTGGCCATCTGCATTGGCCTCGCCTTCCTGGTTGTCATGCTCCTGTCGATCCTGACCAAGGGCTATACGTCCTTCTGGCAGACGACGGTGTCGCTGCCGGTCACCTTCGATGAGAAGGTGATCGATCCGGACAACAAGCGGGCAACGGACCCGGAAGTCCTGTTGACCGCCAACTATCCGGCACTGGCACAGAAGGCGCTTGCCGAAAAACTCGGCATCGACGCGAAAAACAAGCCGATGATGACGAAGCTGAAGGGCTTCCTCTCCGAAGGTTCTCGCGTGCAACTGCGGGACGTGGTCGTTTCCGATCCGAAGGTGATCGGCACCACACGCACCGTCAATATCCTGGCGGGCGCCAACCTCGATTCCGCCTTCAAGGGCCAGATCGATCTCACTGTGCCCGAAGATCGCCGCAAGGTGTCGGACCAGCAGGTCGAATGGATGAACAAGCTCAAGGCCGAAGGCGCGATGGCCGAGCATTTCAACACCGGCCTGTTCACATTCGGGGCTTCGAGCCGCCCCGAGACGTCGGGCCTCGGTGTTGCCATCATCGGTTCATTCTACATGATGGTAATCGTGCTTCTGCTTGCATTGCCGATCGGCGTCGCCGCCTCGATCTATCTCGAGGAGTTCGCCAAGAAGAGCCGGTTCACCGACCTGATCGAGGTGAACATCAACAATCTGGCAGCCGTGCCCTCGATCGTGTTCGGTCTGCTCGGCCTCGCCGTATTCGTCAACTTCCTCGGCATGCCGCGCTCGGCCGCTTTCGTCGGCGGCCTGGTGCTGACGCTGATGACGCTGCCGACGATCATCATCGCAACGCGTGCCGCACTCGCGGCCGTGCCGCCTTCGATCCGCTCGGCCGCGCTCGGTCTCGGCGCTTCGAAGATGCAGATGGTGTTCCAGCACATCCTGCCCTTGGCTGCCCCCGGCATCCTGACCGGCACGATCATCGGCCTGGCGCGCGCACTCGGTGAAACGGCGCCGCTGCTGCTGATTGGCATGGTGGCATTTGTCGCAAACTATCCCGCAACCCCATTTGATCCCGCGACGGCGCTGCCGGTGCAGATCTATATGTGGGCCAACGAAGCTGAACGCGCGTTCGTGGAACGCATGTCCGGCGCAATCATCATCCTTCTGGTCTTCCTGATGGCCATGAACATCACAGCGATCGTGCTCAGGCGCCGCTTCGAACGGCGCTGGTAGAAAGGGAGCCTGATATGAATATCATGACGGAAAAGACCCTCGAACAGGCAGTGA
This sequence comes from Mesorhizobium sp. UC74_2, assembly GCF_042701485.1. Lineage (NCBI taxonomy): Bacteria > Pseudomonadati > Pseudomonadota > Alphaproteobacteria > Hyphomicrobiales > Phyllobacteriaceae > Mesorhizobium > Mesorhizobium sp. UC74_2. The sequence continues at coordinate 6,186,246 of NZ_CP170562.1, forward strand.
GCAGCCAGATGAGCGCCCAGACGAACGAAATCATCAAGATGCGCGGCGACAAGGTGACCGTGCACTACGGTGAGAAACAGGCACTCTTCGACGTTAATCTCGACATCCGCCAGAATCAGGTGACGGCGCTGATCGGCCCTTCGGGCTGCGGCAAGTCGACCTTCCTGCGCTGCCTCAACCGCATGAACGACACGATCGATGCGGCCAAGGTCGGTGGCAAGATCACCCTCGATAGCGAAGACATCTACGATCCGAAGATCGACGTCGTGGAACTGCGTGCCCGCGTCGGCATGGTGTTCCAGAAACCCAATCCGTTCCCCAAATCGATCTACGAGAACGTCGCCTACGGACCGCGCATCCATGGCCTTGCCAAGAACAAGGCGGAGATGGACCGTATCGTCGAATCCAGCCTGCAGAAGGCTGCAATCTGGAATGAAGTGAAGGATCGCCTCAACGAGCCCGGCACCGGCCTTTCCGGCGGCCAGCAGCAGCGTTTGTGCATCGCGCGCGCCATCGCGGTGTCGCCTGAAGTCATCCTGATGGACGAACCGTGCTCGGCGCTTGATCCGATTGCGACCGCCAAGGTCGAGGAACTGATCGACGAACTGCGCCAGAACTATACGATCGTCATCGTCACCCATTCGATGCAGCAGGCCGCCCGCGTCTCGCAGCGCACGGCGATGTTCCATCTCGGCTACCTGGTCGAGGAAGGTGCTACCGACAAGATGTTCACCAACCCCGACGACAAGCGCACGCAGGACTACATCACCGGCCGTTTCGGCTGAGTGAGCGATTGCTGCCGAGGAAAAAGAGGACATAAATATGGGCGAACATACCGTCGCATCGTTCGACGAAGAGCTCGGACAAATCAGCAGGCTCATCAGCGACATGGGTGAATTGGCGAGCTCGATGGTCGAAAGCTCCACCAAGGCGCTGCTGAAGTCAGATAATGGACTTGCCCAACGGGTCGTGTCGGACGATGCGATCATGGATGCGCGCCAGCGCGAGCTGGACACCAAGGCAATCACGCTGATTGCCAAGCGCCAGCCGATGGCGCAGGACCTGCGCGCCGTGGTCGGCGCCATCCGCATGGCCGGAGATCTGGAACGCATCGGTGACCTGGCCAAGAACATCGCCAAGCGTGTCGGCGCGGTCGGGCAGGGCGCCACGCCGCGCGACCTTTCGCATTCGATCGACGCCATGGCCCATCTGGTGCTCGACCAGGTCGACGGTGTCGTCGAGAAATATGCGGCGAGGGACGCAGAGGGGCTCGCCCAACTGAGGGCTGACGACGAGCGGATCGATGTGAAATACACCTCCGTCTTCCGCGAGCTTCTCACCTACATGATGGAAGATCCACGCAACATCACGGCCTGCACGCACCTGTTGTTCTGCGCCAAGAATCTCGAGCGCATCGGTGACCATGTCACCAACATCGCCGAGAACGCCTTCTACGTGCTGACGGGCGAGCAGTTGCCGCCCAACCGGCCAAAGCTCGACGAGACGGCTGCTGCCGTTCCGGCGGCCTGACCACGGGACGGACGGCAAGATGATCGCGCCGCGTGTCATGGTGGTGGAAGACGAGGAGCCGTTGGGCGTCCTCCTCCGCTACAATCTGGAATCCGAGGGCTACCAGGTCGAGGTCGTAGCCAGGGGCGACGAAGCCGAAATCCGGCTTCAGGAAAATGTGCCGGATCTCCTGGTGCTCGACTGGATGGTGCCGGCAGTATCCGGCATCGAATTGTGCCGGCGGCTTCGGATGCGACCGGAGACCGAGCGCCTGCCGGTGATCATGCTGACGGCACGCGGCGAGGAAAGCGACCGTGTGCGCGGTCTGTCCACCGGTGCCGATGATTATCTAGTCAAGCCATTCTCGATGCCTGAGTTCATGGCACGCGTGAAGGCGCTGTTGCGCCGCGCGAAACCCGAGGTGCTGTCTTCCGTGCTCAAGGTCGGCGACATCGTACTCGACCGCGAGTCGCACCGGGTCTACCGCAAGAAGAGCGAGATCCGGCTCGGGCCGACGGAGTTCCGGCTGCTGGAATTCATGATGCGGCATCCCGGGCGGGTCTTCTCGCGCAGCCAGCTGCTCGACAATGTCTGGGGCGAGACGATCTATATCGATGAGCGTACAGTCGATGTGCATGTCGGGCGCCTGCGCAAGGCGGTCAACAATGGCCGCATGCCGGACGTCATCCGCACGATACGCGGCTCGGGCTACGCCATCCGCGAGGATTGATCAGGGACAACGCCGGTTCATCGGTATTGCGCCCTGATCGCCGGCTCAGACCTCCAGAAGCTGAGGGGTGGGAGCCATCGGACCGCCAAGCGCGAAGATCTCCTGATCGATGAAGGTCAGCGCGCGCATGGCGCAGCCTTCGCGGATCAGCATCTGCTCCTTGGGTTCCGTATCAAAGACAATTGAATTCGAATGTTGTCCGCCGGCGGTCTGGGCAATTGCCCGCCGCAATGCCGGCTCGATCAGATCGAAGGCCGTTGCACCGATGCCGACAAAGGTTACCGGGGCAGGGTCGATGACGGCGAAAAGTGAACCGAGGCTGTAGCCGAGGGCTGTGCCTGCGCGTTCATAGGCCTCGCGTTCGGGGCCGATGCCTGCGCGTGCTTTTTCAGCCAGCCTCTGCATTTCGTCGTCGGGAATGTCAGCGGCCGGTTCGGTGTTTTCATCGAGCCCGTGGGCACTGCGCCAGATCGCATAGTTGCCGGCATAAGCCTCGACGCAGCCATGGCGGCCACAGCGGCATCGCGCGCCATTCGGCCGGTGGATCATGTGTCCGAATTCGCCGCCGGACGACTGGGTGCCGATGAACAATTCGCCATTGAGCACGATGCCCATGCCGATGCCGTGCGAAAGCAGAACGGCAATGAAGTCGTCACGGTAGCGGTCCGTGCCGCGCCAACGCAGCGCGACCGCCATCATGTTGCAGTCGTTCTCGACGATGACGGGAATGCCAAAAGCGTTTTCCAGGATATCGGCAAAGGGGATATCGCCATGCGGGGTGATTGGCGTCCACAGCATGGTGCGCGCATGCGAATCTGCCGTGCCCTGAACGGCGAAAGCTATGCGCAGGACCCGATGTCTTGCCAGGCTCCGGTCGTGGAGCTGTCGCCGGACCATCTCGACACATTCATCGACCAGCGCTTCCCGGGGCAGAGACAGTGTGTCCAGACGGCGTGTTTCTTCGGTCAGGACCTTGCCCGAATAGTCGATGGCTGCGGCCGTCAAAAGGTTGAGCGACAGAACGACCGTCAGTACAGCCGCTGCGCCGGGGTCGAGCTGCAGCCCCACTTGCGGACGCCCCCGCTTCGATGCCGTCGGTTCACTGCGGCCCTCGCGCAGAATGCCCTCCGCGATGAGATCAGACGAAATCGCTGAAATGGTCGAATGGCTGAGGCCGGTGATGGCGGTGATTTCCGTGCGGGACGGCTCACCGGAGCGACGCACGGCAGCAATCACCATCGCGCGGTTCCTGCGGCGCAAATCGTCGTGACGGATCCCGACAGTCATGTCCTTGCCGTTCCTCCCCCCGCCGGCCCCGTGGACACCGAAGCCGTTGCGCTTGGGCCGCCAATGGCGTTCCAGATGCGCTGTTCGTGCATAGGTCGATGCATGAGCGAATGCAAAACCCGTTTCGCTCCTGCCGTCGCGACAGCGCGCTCCTCCACAGATAGTGGCAGAACATGCCCTCGTCGTCACTATTATTTCGTGATCCGAAAAAAATATCGCGAAGGACTCGAATCCCGTTGACAGAAGGCTGTACCTGCGCGATTATTTTTTCGAAGCTCGAAAAAAAGCTTCTCCAACGGCCAACGCACACAAGCGCGCCCTTGGGCGCGGGGAGGAAAAAATGAGGAAATTTACGGCCGCCATTCTGGCGGGTGCCGCCATGACGCTTGCGCTTTCCGCTGTCGCCGAAGCGAAGGACAAGGTGATCGGCGTGTCCTGGTCCAACTTCCAGGAAGAGCGCTGGAAGACCGACGAAGCCGCCATGAAGAAGGCGATCGAAGCGGCGGGCGACAAATATATTTCCGCTGACGCGCAGTCGAATCCCGGCAAACAGCTCACCGACGTCGAAAGCCTGATCTCGCAGGGCGCGAACGCCCTTGTCATCCTGGCGCAGGATACCTCCGCCATCGGCCCGGCTGTACAGAAGGCCGTCGACGAAGGCATTCCGGTCATCGCTTACGACCGTCTGATCGAAAACAAGGACGTCTTCTATCTGACCTTCGACAACAAGGAAGTCGGGCGGTTGCAGGCGAAAGGCGTCTTCGACGTCAAGCCGGAAGGCAACTATGTCTTCATCAAGGGCTCCAGCACCGACCCGAATGCCGATTTCCTGTTCTCAGGTTCGATGGAAGTGCTGAAGGCAGCAATCGACGCAGGCAAGATCAAGAATGTCGGCGAGGCCTACACGGACGGCTGGCTGCCGGCCAATGCCCAGAAGAACATGGAGCAATTCCTGACCGCCAATGACAACAAGGTCGATGCCGTCGTGGCCGCCAATGACGGCACCGCCGGCGGAGCGATTGCCGCCTTGGCGGCACAGGGCCTGGCGGGTTCCGTTCCGGTCTCGGGCCAGGACGGCGACCATGCCGCGCTGAACCGCATCGCGCTGGGCACGCAGACCGTTTCGGTGTTCAAGGACGCCCGTGATCTCGGCAAGAATGCCGCGGAAATCGCGGCGCAACTCGCCGACGGCAAGAAGACGAGCGACATCGCCAACGTCACCGACTTCACCACTCCGGGCGGCAACAGCGTCAAGTCGGTGTTCCTGACCCCGGTCGCGATCACCAAGGACAATCTCAACGTCGTCATCGACGCCGGCTGGGTTTCCAAGGATGTCGTCTGCCAGGGCGTGAAGGCCGGTTCCGTCAAGGCTTGCAACTAAGCGCGCCCGCGACAACAAACGAGACCACGGCCTGAGAGCCGTGGTCTTTTTGCAATGGCTCCCACCCCCGGAGCTCAAGAGTCCCTGTAAAGTGGCACGCCATGCCGCCAAGGCGGTGTGTGGTCTGGGAGGAATATCATGACTGATACGGCCTCGAATGCGCCGGTCGATCGCGCCCGCGCAGCGGAACTGTCCGCGGTCGGGCGCTTTCTCAAGGCGACCGAACTGGACACCCGCATGCTTGGGATGGTCGCTGCCCTGCTGATCATCTGGGTGGGATTGCATCTGCTTTCCGGCGGCCTCTTCCTGACGCCGCGCAATCTCTGGAACCTGTCGGTGCAGACCTCGTCCGTCGCCATCATGGCGACCGGCATGGTGCTGGTCATCGTCATGCGAAACATCGATCTGTCGGTCGGTTCGGTCGAGGGGGTGATCGGCATGGTCATGGGCGTGGCCCAGGCCGAATTCCTGATCCGGGTGATGGGCATGCAGCTCGGCAATCCGTGGCTTTGGATCATAGCGCTGGCAACTGGCATCGTGGTCGGCCTCGCAATCGGTGCACTGCAAGGCTTCATCATCGCCTATCTGGAGGTGCCGGCTTTCATCGTCACGCTCGGTGGCCTGTTGATCTGGCGCGGGGTCGCCTGGTGGATCACCAGCGGCCGCACGGTGGCGCCGATGGATGCAACTTTCCAGCTCATGGGTGGTGGTCCGGCCGGATCGATCGGATCGACCTGGAGCTGGGTGCTCGGCCTTGTGGCGTGCGCCGGGGTGGTCGCCATGCTGTTCAACGGCCGCGTGCAGCGCAAGCGCTTCAAGTTTCCCTTGCGCCCGGTCTGGGCGGAAGCTTTCCTCGGGGTCATTTCCTGCGCGGTCATCCTCGGGGCGGTGAAGATCGCCAATTCCTATCCGTGGCCGGTCGGTGTCGTGAACAAATATGCTGCCGCCAACAACATCACGGTCCCCGAGGGCGGTCTCTTCATCGCCCACGGCATCGCCATCCCCGTGCTGATGGCGGTCGCGGTCGGGCTCGTCATGACCTTCGTCACCAACCGCACGCGTTTCGGCCGCTACGTCTTCGCCATCGGCGGCAATCCGGAAGCAGCCAATCTCGCCGGCATCAACACGCGCTGGGTGACCATGAAGGTGTTCATGATCATGGGCGTGCTGGCTGCAATCGCCGCCGCCATCTCATCGGCTCGTCTCAATGCATCGACCAATTCGCTTGGCACGCTGGACGAACTGCTGGTGATTGCGGCTGCCGTCATCGGCGGCACCTCGCTTGCCGGCGGTTCCGGCACGATCATTGGCGCGATGCTGGGCGCCTTGCTGATGCAATCGCTGCAGTCGGGCATGGTTCTGCTCGGCCTCGATACGCCGTTGCAGAACATCGTCGTGGGACTGGTGCTGGTCGTCGCCGTCTGGCTCGACACCATGTACCGCAAGCGCGTCTAGAGCAATTGCGCAGCGGTTTTGCGTCCGCAATTGCGTAAAACAAAGAGCCAGAGTGTTTCCGCGTTTCCGGAAATCGGAAACGCTCCAGAAAGGGCAGGACCATGGAACAGACCCAAACTCCGCTCGTCGAAATGAAGGACATCTCCATTGCATTCGGCGGCATTCGTGCCGTGGATGGTGCCAGTTGCGATCTCTATCCCGGTGAGGTCGTTGCGCTGCTCGGCCACAACGGCGCCGGCAAGTCGACCTTCATCAAGATTCTCTCGGGCGCCTACAAGCGCGATTCCGGTCAGATATTCATCAATGGCGAAGAGGCGGCGATCGCCAATCCGCGCGATGCCAAGAAGTATGGCATCGAGACGATCTACCAGACGCTCGCCCTGGCCGATAATGTCGACGCCGCCGCCAATCTTTTCCTCGGCCGGGAAGTGATGACCAGATACGGCACGCTCGACGACGCGGCCATGGAAGCGGAGGCGCGCAAGGTGATGGGGCGCCTCAATCCGCGTTTCCAGCGTTTCAAGGAGCCCGTCGTCAAACTGTCCGGCGGCCAGCGCCAGTCGGTGGCGATTGCCCGCGCCATCCTGTTCAACGCCCGGATCCTGATCATGGATGAGCCGACAGCCGCGCTTGGCCCGCAGGAAACGGCGCAGGTCGGTGAACTGGTCAAGCAGCTCAAGGCGGACGGTCTCGGTATCTTCCTGATCAGCCACGATATCCACGACGTGTTTGACCTGGCGGACCGCGTCTGTGTGATGAAGAACGGTCAGGTTGTCGGTACGGCCCGAACCCAGGACGTCACAAAGGATGAAGTGCTGGGCATGATCATTCTCGGCAAATGCCCGCCAGGCGCGATACCGGGGCCGGGTGCACTCAAGGAAGCTGCCTAGAACGTTTTCGGTGGATTGTTCCGGCATCATTTGTCAGCAATGCCGGAACAGGGGCTTGTCGCTACCAGGCTAACAAAGCATACCGCTTTCGGTTTGTTTTTCCGTAGTCTAAAAGGACCACGGGGGCTCTTTCGGGCTGGCGGCTGATTTTGAAGAAGTTTTTCCCGACGATTGCTTTTGTTGCCGTCGCCTTGGCCAGCCTTGTCCTGGCCGGCTTCGCCTATTTTGCGTCGCGCGATGCAGCCCGAATCAAGTTCGAGGCCGCCGCCGACGACGCTGTCAGTCGCATGGAAAGCAGGCTCGACCTGCATATGTCGCTGCTGCGGGCAACAGAAGCGTTCTTCAGCGCCCGGTCGGGTGATGTCTCGCGTGCCGAATTCGAAAATTTCTACAAGACGCTCGATGTCGACGGGAATCTCGCTGGCCTGCTTGGCCTGGGCTACCTCAAACTGGTCAAGCCGGGTGAAGAAGCTGCCGCCGAGCAGGAGATAAAAGAAAACTACGGCCTCAGCCGGACGATTGCACCGGCGGCGGGTGTTCCCTGGCATGCGCCGGTGATGTTGCTCGAGCCGGCGGAAGAAGAAAGCAAGCGCTATCTCGGTTTCGACGTCGCTGCCGATCCTGCTTCGCGAACGGCCATGGAGCAGACCATGGCCGACAACAAGCTGCACACAAGCGGCCGGCGTATGCTCGATCCTCTTTCCAGCTGGAAAGATCAGGCGCCGGCTATGGTCACGGGGTTCGTGATCTTCGCCAGGCTTGGCTCACCGGAGGCGGCGCGGAGTGCGGACCCTGTGGCCGCCACGAAGGGGTTCCTGTACGCGATTTTCCGCGCGCGCGACCTGTTTGACGTCATCCTCGGCAAGACTCCACGGCTCCCCGTCAACATCGAGGCCTATGATCAGTCGATCGGACCGGACAATCTGCTGTTCCGGTCGGAAGAGCCACCGGTGCATGGTTTTGGCCTGAAAACCGTGCGCATGATCGAGGTTGCAGGCCGGCCATGGGCTATCGTCTTGCGGCCGACGGCCGAGTTCACCGAGCCGTCATCCCCTTTCGTTCCCGTGGTGCTCGGTCTGTTCGGTCTGCTGCTCGCTGGCACGATCGCCATGATCGCGCGCTATCAGGAGCGAGCGTTCGATGCGGCCTCGCAACTTCACGAGGCCACGGAAAAGAGTCTCTTGGAGAAGGATCTTATGCTGCAGGAGATGCGGCACAGGATCAAGAATTCCATTGCCCGCGTCCTGGCGATTTCGCGCCAGACAGCGGCACACTCCGCCGATCTCAAGGATTTCTCCAATTCGTTTTCGGCAAGACTGCAGTCGATGGCCGCTTCGCAGGACATGCTGACGCGCTCGCGTCGCCAGCAGGCTGATCTGGGTGATCTCCTGCGCGTCGAACTCAGTCAGGTCTTCGGCAAGGACCTGCCAGAAGACCTGCTGTCGGGTCCGCAAGTCATGCTGGACGAGACCATGACGCAGGCTCTCGGGCTCACCTTTCACGAGCTCGCCACCAATGCCTTGAAATATGGCGAGGCCGGCAATTCGGTCGGCGCGCTGAAAGTTGCCTGGAGCATCGAAGGCAAGGGGCGCGAACGGACTTTGGCATTCAACTGGATCGAAACCGGCAAGACCAAGCTGGAGGCGCCCTCCAAGACCGGTTTTGGCACCCGCCTGATCGATATGAACATCACGCGTGAATTGCGTGGCACGATCGAGCGGGAGTTCCGCGATGACGGTTTGCGGGTGAAGATCCGGCTTCCCTACTCAAGCTAGAACGGTTGCAGGGCGGGACGATAGCCAAACAAAAAAAGAGGCCGGCAAGCCGGCCTCTTTCGTTTGATACCGCGCTGATCAGTTGCAGCGGCGGGTATAGATACGGCCGGTGTCCGGATCGCGATACTGGCAGTAGCCATTGCGCAGGTTGCGGACCAGCAGGCCCGAACCGGCACCGATCGCTGCGCCGATCGCTGCACCCTTCCAGCCGCCGACAGCGCCGCCGATCAGCGCGCCGGCACCGGTGCCCACGGAAACGTCCTGTTCGGTGGTTGTGCAAGCGCTGAGGGCAAGCACACCCGCCAGAGCCAAAATAGTCTTACGCATCAATTCACTCCTCTCGCTCGAAGTCCCTCGCATTGCAGCGCGGCGTCCACTTCCAAGCGGTTCTTTAGCATGGGTGGATGGATTTTGTCTGCCCCCTCAATCGCTTCGCTTGCGAGCTAGTCTTTTTCGAGGCAGATGTGCTTCGGCGAGGGTTTATCCCATCAGCAGGATCAAGGCGACGATCAGCGCCATTGCGCCGGCAATGACAAGCAATACGGGAACGGGCGTCAGGTTTCGGGATTTTGTTTCCGTGGTCGCTGGCTCTTCGAAATTTCCCAGCGAAAGGCGCGCTGCGCGTTCCAAGCCCTGCATGTCGCTGGTCACCGCAATATCTCCCCGCTCCGAACTCCCTGCGCCGGCCTTGTCCGGACGCCGGCAAAGTATCGGAAATCATGGTGAATATCGGGTTAAGGCACGGCCTGGATCAGTCCGCGGCGAAGTTGCCGGCCGGCACCACCAGGTGGTACTCGACCCGGTCGTCCGAGATTTCGAATGTGGCCATGCCGTCAAGCGCGGCGGGAACCACCCGCTCAAGCGCCACCGAACCGAAACGCTTCTGCTCGGGGCTGCCGCAGGACGGGAAACGTTCATTCCAGCGCAGCCACAGCGCCGGTGGGTTTGCATCAAGATCCGCCAGTCCGGCCGTGACGTCGACAACGGCATCCGATTGCGACAGCGCGCCGTAGCTCATCGAATTGACGACGAGTTCATGCACGGCAAGGCCAATGTGCAGTGCCGCGTTTGGATTGAGGAATGGATCTACGCCTTCGAAACGCAGGCTGCGCGAGGGATCAGCGCCGTAGCGCTCCATCTGGCCTTCGATCAATTCGCGGAGCCGGGCACCACGCCAGTTGGAAGAGGTGACCAGATCCTGCGACGAGGAAAGCGACTGCAACCGGCCTCTGAAGCGGGTCAGGAAATCACCGATATCGCTCGAATAGCGGCCGGTCTGGCTGGCGATGCCCTGGATGATGGCCAGCAGGTTCTTGGAGCGATGACTGACCTCGCGCAACAACGTCTTCAGCGTCTGCTCGCGACGTTTCTGCTCGGTCACCTCGATCCAGGTCGACACGATGCCCTGCACGGTACCGTCTTCGTCCAGGTCGGCATCGAGCCAGATGTCGAACCAGCGCACGCCGTCCTCGTGCGGCATGCTGACCTCGATGCGTCCGGATTCGCCGGTCTCCAGCACATGGCGCTGGGCAGCTTCTATCCTCTCCAGCTGCGCTGGAGGCAAGCCGCCGCCCTTCTTCTTTGGCACCAGCGGGGCAAGGATGTTCCGCGTCCAGACCTTGGTCAGCGACCGATCATGGTAGGCGACATAGATACCGGTATGCCGCAATGCGATGTTGAACGCTCGCCTAATCTGGGCGTCGCAACCCGGAGGCAGGTCATCCTGGTCAAGTCCCTTGACCTGATCGATATGAGCCGCCGCGGCGGCTTCAGCAACGACCGTCTGGATGTTCTCGTTGGCCGGCAGGCTCATAGCACGCTCTGCTTTTCCGCAATATCGGTTGCGGAGCCATTCATGCTCTTTTGAAGATGCCGGCGAGCAGGGAGATCACCAGGAAAGCCAGGAAAATGAAGAACAGAATCTTGGCCAGACCCGCTGATGCTCCGGCGATGCCGCCGAATCCAAGCGCGCCGGCCACGATCGCCACGACCAGAAAAACCAGCGCCCAGTAAAGCATGAAACGACTCCTTCGCTAGATGCGGCAGAACGTGCTGCTGCCCTTGTTTGTTCCGCTCAGATGCGAAAAACACGATCGGAACCGCCTTCGTCAAGCCGCCGCCCTGGCGTGGCGGTCAAAGAAGAGCGCCTGGCTGATCAGCGCCTTGACCATGTCGGGGTTGAAGGGCTTGGTGACGAGGAAAGTCGGCTCCGGCCTCTCACCCGTCAGCAAGCGCTCGGGGAAAGCCGTGATGAAGATGACCGGTACGGAAGCCGACCTCAGGATGTCGTTGACAGCATCGATGCCGGAGCTGCCGTCGGCGAGCTGGATGTCGGCCAGCACCATCTTCGGCCGCGCCTTGGCAAAAAGTGCCACCGCTTCGGTCTGGGTGCGGGCGATGCCGACAACACGATGGCCAAGGCTCTCGACCATCTCCTCGATATCCATGGCAATCAGCGGCTCGTCTTCGATGATGAGGATATCGGTAGCGACCTGGCGGGAAATCTCATTGCTCGCCTCGACGAGAAGTTCAGTGAAGCGGTCTTCTCCGATGCCAAGAACCTCGGCAGCTTCTGTCTCGCTGAAGCCTTCGACTGCAACCAGCAGGAAGGCCTGGCGCGGCAGCGGCGCAAGTGCATCTAGGTTGGCGGCAGCACGTTCCTCCCAACCTGTCGGCTCATCGCCCTTCGGAACGCGGATCGCGACGGATGTGAAGAGCTTGGCGAAAATCTTGTAGAGTGCGATGCGATCCGAGGAACTTTCGGGGAAGATCGACGTATCTGCTATGATTGCCTCAAGCATCGTCGCCACCATGGCATCGCCGCTGTGCTGGGAACCGGAAACGGCGCGGGCAAATCTGCGCAGATAAGGAAGATGCGGCGCGATAGTGGCGGACAAACCCATGACAAACGGCTCCCTCGGATGGCGTCTCTAGAATGTAACAGATAGAAGTATACACATATCCGGGACAACGAACGTTTCCGCCATGAAAAAGTTCCACCATGGCGGAACCATTGTCCAGGGGCATACGTTACGAGCCAACCAAGCCAATGGATGAACGACAGCTTGTTGGATCAAGCCGAAAACAGCTCGGGGGACTGGATAAAAGGCGAATGAAGGACACCACCAAGACTGGCGCCGCCGCGCGCCAGGCCGGTTCTGCCGACGCGCTCGGCACCAATTCTGAAATCGGCCGCAAACTCAAACAATATTACGATGAACTCGTCTCGGACGAAGTTCCGGATCGCTTTGCCCAGTTGCTGGCGCAACTGGAGCAGGTCGAGCCAGGGCGCAAGAAGGACTGACGCATGTCCGCATCCGAGGGCTTTCGGACCGACCTGCTCGGCGCCATTCCAAGTCTGCGTGCCTTTGCCGTCTCGCTGACCCAGAATGCCGACCGTGCCGACGACCTTGTCCAGGAAACCCTGGTCAAGGCTTGGGACAAGCAGGACAGCTTTCAACTGGGCACCAACCTCAAGGCCTGGCTTTTCACCATCCTGCGCAACGAGTTCTATTCGCAGATGCGCAAGCGTGGGCGTGAGGTCCAGGACAGTGACGGCATCATGACGGCTCGGCTCGCCATCCATCCATCGCAGCACGGGCAACTGGATCTCAAGGATTTCCGGGCCGCGCTGGAACAGTTGCCGGAGGATCAGCGCGAAGCGATCATCCTGATCGGCGCATCCGGCTTTTCCTATGAGGAAGCAGCGGAAATCTGCGGCTGCGCCGTCGGCACCATCAAAAGCCGCGTCAGCAGGGCCCGTACCCGGTTGCAGGAAATCCTTCAGATCTCCGGCGATGAAGATTTCGGCCCCGATGCGATTTCTGCCCAGGTGACGGGATCATCCGTCCTTTGAAGGCCGCGGTCTTGCGGCTGGACTGGGCGGCTGGACTGGAGTGTCAAAACCATCTTTTATGGAACCGGCCGTTTGTGAACGGGTTAAGATGATGTCGGGCGTGTGGGCTCGGCAAGATGCAAGGAGTTCAGCATGGCCAAAACCACGGATAAGATCAGCGCAACCGCTAAGTCCACCGAGGATCTGGAGGCCGATATCCGCCAATTGCAGGCCGATATCGCAAAGCTGACCCAACAACTGGCCCAGACCGGCGAGCATGGGCTTGGCGCTGCGCGTCGTGCCGCCGCGCAGGGTGCGGAGCATCTGCGTGAACGCGGCGAGGCGGCGATGGAAAAGCTGCGCGGCAACGCGCATGACATCGAGGATCAAATCGCTACCACCGTCCGTGAGAAACCGATGACGTCGCTCGCGGTGGCTGCGGGCGTCGGCTTCCTTTTCGCTCTTCTGTCGCGGCGTTGAGTTCCGGCGGCACGTGGGACCGCTGGCTTCCCTTCTGATAAGTCTCGTCACCGGCGAGGCAGGCACCGTCGCCCGGAATATCCGTGGCGCTGCCATCGCGTACGGGATTGCTCTCCTCACCGCCTTGGTCGGTGTGAGTTTCCTGCTTCTGGCAGCCTATCTCTGGGCTGCGGCGCGATTTGGCGCGATCCATGCGGCGCTCGCTTTTGGGGCGGTGTTCCTCGTGTTTGCCGGGATCGTCGTCCTGGTCTACCGCTTGACCGCGAAAAAGCGCGCGCGTCGCCGCGCGGAGCGTCGCAAGAGTGATCTCACCGCACTTGCAATCGCCGCAGGCATTGCTGCGTTGCCTGAGTTGCTGCGCAGCAAGGAGGGGCTCGGAGCACTTCTCGGCCCGCTTGCGGCGTTTCTTACCTATGCTGTCTATCGGGAAAACTCGACCAAACCGGATCCAGGGGAAGCGGGAGACGAAACGTCCAGTCCCGACGTTTCAACCAAACCCTGATCTGTTCTGATTGTGAACGATGGCCACGCCATCGTTCACAATCAGAACACAGTCCATTCTGTCTTCGCTGTCTTTGCCTGTGCCGGCCGTACGCTCATATTGGCGTCGAGAGCGGCCAAGGGGCCGCGGCGGACAGAAAGGGCAAAATCATGCTCACCCAGATCAAAGGCCTGCATCATGTCACCTCGATGGCTGCGGATGCGCGTCAGAATAATGATTTCTTCACGCACAAGCTTGGCCTGCGCAGGGTCAAGAAGACGGTCAATTTCGACGCACCGGACGTCTATCATCTCTATTACGCGGACGAGTTCGGCACGCCCGGCTCAGTGATGACCTATTTCCCGTTCCCGAATATCGGCAAGGGTCGCCAGGGGGTTGGTGAGGTTGGAACCACGGTGTTCTCCGTACCCGAAGATACGCTGCCTTATTGGCAACGGCATTTTGCGGATCAAGGCGTTGCTGGCGTCGCAGCCGACGAGATTTTCGGCCAGAAACGGTTGAAGTTCCAGGGACCGGACGGCGATGGCTTTGCGCTTGTCGAAGACAAGGCGGACGGCCGGGCTCCCTGGCTCAAGGGTGGGGTGCCGGGAGGCGAGGCGATCCGCGGATTTCATTCCGTATCGATGCGGCTCAAGGATGGCGGCGCCACCGAAGAACTGCTCAGGTTCATGGGCTATGAAGAAGTCGACCGTGCCGGCAATGTAGCCAGGATGGCACTGAAGAACGGCAATGGCGCCGATGTCATCGATATCGAAACGCTGCCGGCAGCATCTTTCGCCGGGCTGGGCGCTGGGTCAGTGCATCACGTTGCCTTTGCCGTCGAGGATCGCGCCGCGCAACTCGAAGTTCGCAAGGCGCTGATGGATACCGGCTATCAGGTGACACCGGTGATCGACCGTGACTATTTCTGGGCGATCTATTTCCGTACCCCCGGTGGCGTGCTGTTCGAAGTGGCGACCAACGAACCCGGTTTCGACAGGGATGAAGATACCGCGCATCTCGGCGAGGCGTTGAAGCTGCCTGCGCAGCACCAGCACCTGCGGCCTTATCTCGAGAAACATCTGCAGTCTCTGGAGAGCTGAAGGAAATGATACCCGCTGCTGTCGCGGCGGGTATCGCCGAAATGTGGACAAGGAGGTCAGAATGTCGCGTAGTTCTTATATCCATGAAATCCTGCCGGGCGCTCCACGCAGCCCGATCCTGTTCGTTTTCCATGGAACAGGCGGAGATGAGCGCCAGTTTCTGGCCTTCGGGCGCGAACTGCTGCCAACCGCGACGATCGTATCGCCCCGTGGCGATGTGTCGGAGCTCGGCGCCGCGCGGTTTTTTCGCCGCACCGGCGAAGGTGTCTACGATATGGACGATCTGGTCCGGGCGACCGCCAAGATGGCCGATTTCGTCCAGTCGCATATCTCGGCAGTGCAGCCATCGACTGTGTTCGGGCTGGGTTATTCCAATGGTGCAAACATCCTGGCGTCGCTGGTCTTCGAGCAGCCGAAGCTGTTCGATGCCGCGGTGTTGATGCACCCGCTGATCCCGTTCGAGCCGCAGGTGAACGGTAGTCTCGCAGAGAGCCACATCCTCATCACCGCCGGCCGACGCGATCCCATCTGTCC
This sequence comes from Mesorhizobium sp. UC74_2, assembly GCF_042701485.1. NCBI lineage: Bacteria > Pseudomonadati > Pseudomonadota > Alphaproteobacteria > Hyphomicrobiales > Phyllobacteriaceae > Mesorhizobium > Mesorhizobium sp. UC74_2. The sequence goes on from NZ_CP170562.1 coordinate 6,201,706, forward strand.
ACCAAACCTCACCAGCCGGCTCGACGCCTATTTGCGCGCGGCAGGTGCCGATGTCACAGTGGAATGGCACGACGGCGGCCACGAGGTGCGGCCGAACGAGATCGAAGCGGCGAGACGGCTCTTGGCCGCCGAACCAGTGAAAGGAGCATAGCCATGGTCGATGCGTTGCCCGAGGTCGAACTCGAAGATCATGGCTCCAAGGGTCGCTATGTCCTGCGTGGCCCTGATGGCGCCGAAGCCGAGATGACTTTCACCAAGGTCGGTGAACACAAGATCATCATCGACCACACCGAGGTTCCGGATGCATTTCGTGGGCAGGGTGCAGGTCTCAGGCTTGTGACACGAGCCGTTGAAGATGCGCGCGCTTCGCAAAAGAAGATCATTCCGCTTTGCCCATTCGCGGCAGCGCAGTTTCGTCGACATGCTGAATGGGCTGATGTTCTTGCCACATAAGCCCCCATATCGTTCGCCTCAACGAATTTTGACGTGGATTTGAGATCTCTGTCGCGTAACAAATCGCCATGTCGATGCGAACACTCCAGGAGTGGTGCCTGTGGCGGGCCTGAATGAAGCCGAGCTTGCCCGATTGATGCGGGCGGCAACCGCAGGTGATGAGAAAGCCTATGCCGAGTTCCTGCGCGGAACCGCAGCGATCGTTCGCGGCTTTGCGCGGCGTAAGATCGTGCAAGGCGGTGTCGATCCCGAGGATGTCGTGCAGGAGACTTTGCTGGCCATTCATCTCAAGCGGCACACCTGGCGTCAGGATGCGCCGATCCTGCCGTGGATCTACGCCATCGCCCGCTTCAAACTGATCGACGCTTTTCGTCGCCGCGGTCGGCGCATCGAGGTGGCTGTGGATGATTTTGCCGAGACGCTGGCCGAACCGGAACAGGAAACGGTCAGTGAGCGCGACATAGGTCGAGCGCTCGACAGTCTGCCTCCAGGGCAGCGTTCGGTGGTGTCATCGATTTCCGTCGATGGCCATTCGATTGGTGAGACGGCGAAAAAGCTCGGCATGAACGAGACGGCGGTGCGGGTGGCGCTGCATCGTGGGCTGGCGGCCATCGCAAAGCGGTTCGCTCGAGGCTGAGATGAAGACGGACGAATTGATCAAGACACTGGGCGCTGATGTCAAAACGACGGCCATGCCGCTTGGCAGGATGTGGCTTGCGGTTCTGGCATTTGCGGCGGTTGCCGCCGCTGCCGTATTCTTCATGACCATCGGCATGCGGCCTGATTTCATGCAGGCGGGGCAGACGATCCGCTTCCTGTTCAAGTTCGTCTTCACGATCACCCTGGCAATAACGGCTTTCCTGGCGCTGCGGATGCTGGCAATGCCTGGGGCGCCGGCAGGCAGATATGGTCGCTGGCTGCTGGTCGCGCCGCTCCTTATGGCAGCCGCCGTCGTGCTTGAATTGCTTGCGATGCCGTCGAGCGACTGGGGCAGACGTCTGGTGGGCAACAATATGATGATTTGCCTGTCGTTCATCCCATTGATCGGTCTTGTTCCTCTTGCAGCTCTCCTGGTTGCCCTGAAACAGGCTGCGCCCACGAGGCCGGCGCTGTCAGGCGCGGTCGCGGGAGTGCTGGCCGGCGCATTGGCGGCTACGTTTTATGCCGCGCACTGCACGGACGACTCCCCGCTTTTCGTGGCAACGTGGTACAGTCTGGCCATTGCTGCCCTGGGCGGCATCGGAGCGATTGCGGGGCGCTTTTTCCTGCGTTGGTAAAGCGGGAGATAAAACAGCAAAATCTTATAGATACAGACTGTTGCCCGGTTGCTTCACTACACCTTTAAATGGTGGACGCGCCCTCTATGCAATCATTGCTTAAATGAGATACTCCATAGTGGAGGTGAAGGGATGCGCCTAGGTAGATAACGTTGTGACGTTTCACCAGTACGAGGGACGTGCTCCGGGCAAGTATCTGTCAGCGATTGTGCTGGGCTTGGGGTTCTGGTTAGCAGCGGCGGTTTCGATCCTGCTGTCGCGGGTTGGCGACGGCGTTGCGACGATCTGGCTGGCTTCGGCGTTCGCTTTCGTGATGCTGGCCAGACGCCGGTACGCAGCCAGCTGGATCGACTATGCGGCCATCGCGGTCGCCACTCTGGCTTCGAATGTCGCCTTCGGCTCATCCTGGATGATGGGCGTACTGTTTGCCGTCATCAATGGTGGCCACACCGCACTATCGCTCTGGTTGGTCGATCGTTTCGCTGGTGGTTTGCCGGTGAAAACCGACGTATCGGCCCGCGCGTTTTCGCTCATTCTTTTTCTGACTGCAGTGCTGACTGATGCGATTACCGGCCTGGCTTTTGCGGGGGTCACGTATTTTCTGCATGGCTGGCCAGTTGTGCCCACCGCCTGGACGTTTCTCTCCGGCAATGCGCTGGGCTTCGCGTTTCTCTTGCCACTGCTGATGTATGCGTCGCGGTCGGAGGTCGCGGCGGTACTCAAACCGCAAGCCGTGCTGCGCGTGGTGGTCATGGCGGCAATCTGTGCTGGCCTCGCTTATCTGGCACTCAGCCAGAGCCGCTTCCCGTTCGCGCTGGCAATGCTGCCCTTGATGGTTATCGCGCCAAGACTGGCTCATCTCGAATTGGCGCTCGTTTGTGGTGTGACAGGAGTTACATGTGTTGCCGTGGCGATGAGCGGCTTCATGCCGGGCATCAATGGCGGCGTTGAGATGTTGAGCGACGGCTTCCAGGTCTCGGTCGCCATCATCGTTTCCACTCCGTTTCTGGTCGGCCTGTTCATCAAGCAGATCAGCGAAGACCATGCGCGTCTTGCCGAAGCGGAAACACGTTGGAATTTCGCTCTTGCCAGCGCCGGGCAAGGCGTCTGGGACGCCGACATGCGCAACAACACCGTTCACTACTCGGCGACGTGGAAGCACATGCTCGGCTATGAAGAACATGAACTGGGCAATGACCCAGACCTTTGGCTCGAGCTCGCGCATCCCGACGACGTTGCGCGCATGGCTGCTGCCGATCGAGACCACATGGAAGGACGTACGCTCGAATACAAACTTGAGTACCGCATGCGACACAAGAGCGGGCGCTGGATCTGGGTGGAGGATCACGGCAAGGCGATCGAACGAGAGCCCGACGGGGGCGGTAGCGCGGGCGATCGGATCGATGACCGATATCACCGAGCGCAAGGAGGCCGAAGAGCGATTGATGGTTTCGGCAGCCCTTCTTGCCGACGAGAAGGAGCGGCTGCGCGTCATGCTGCAGTCTATCGGCGATGCCGTCATCGGTACCGATGCCGAAAACCGCATCACGTTCATGAACCCCGTTGCGGAAAAGCTGACGGGAACCACCAGCATTGCTTCGCTCGGCAAGCCACTTGGCTTCGTCTATCGCGCCGTGGATGAGGAAACGGGACGTCGGCTCGACGAACCGCATCTGGCCGATAACAGGCTGGAACGAACCGAACAGAACAGCCGCGCACTTCTTACCCGCAACGACGGCACACGATTCAGCATCCGTCAGATGGTATCGCCGATCCTGAACGAACTGAATGAGTTCAGCGGGTCCGTCATCGTCTTCCAGGATTTCACCGATGCACGCACATTGCAGCGGCAACTCGCTTATGCCGCAACCCACGATGCCCTGACCGGCCTGGCCAATCGCCCCAGCTTCATACGGACGGTGGAAGATCTGCTCGACAAGGCCAGAAAGGACGCATCCTACTACCAGTTGATGTTCATCGATCTCGATCACTTCAAGCCGGTCAACGATACCAGCGGCCACGCAGCCGGTGATGCATTGTTGCAGAAAGTGGCCTCGACGATCAAATCGGCCCTGGCCCCGGCGGATATCGTGGCCAGGTTTGGTGGCGACGAATTTTCGGCCGTGCTGATGTCGCCTTCCCCTGTCGAGGGCGAGAGGGCAGCTTTGGCGGTTCTCGATGCTGTGAGCGCGCTGGAATTCACCTGGGAAGGCCAGACGCATCGTGTGTCCTCCAGCATCGGCCTCACGTCGATTGCAGCCGATTCCGGCGAGGCCAACGAGATCATCGCGAGGGCTGATGCTGCCTGCTATGCGGCCAAAGCGGCCGGCCGCAATTGCGCTTTCGTGGCGCTACCTGGTTCGGAAGCAGGTGTTGCGATCCCGATGACGAGGGTGGCGACTGGGACTTGAAGCTGCGGAAGCACTGGCGTACCGGCGCGACCGAACAGACGCGAAACACCAGCAAGTCGGAAACACTCTAACTCTTTGTTTTTACGCAATTCCGGACGGAAAACCGTTGCCTGGAATTGCGCTAGCGCGTCGGCACCGGATGTTCGCCTCGATAGTCGTAAAAGCCGCGGCCGGATTTGCGTCCGAGCCAGCCAGCCTCGACATATTTCACCAGCAGCGGACAGGGGCGATATTTGGAGTCCGACAGGCCTTCGTGCAGCACCTGCATGATCGACAGACAGGTGTCGAGGCCGATGAAATCGGCGAGCTGCAGCGGTCCCATCGGGTGGTTGGCGCCGAGCTTCATGGCGGTGTCGATGGCCTCGACCGTGCCTACGCCTTCATAGAGCGTGTAGATGGCCTCGTTGATCATCGGCAACAGGATGCGATTGACGATGAAGGCCGGGAAATCCTCGGAGACGGTGATCGTCTTGTCGAGCTGCTTCACATAGGCCTTGGCCAACTCGAAGGTCTGGTCCTCGGTCGCGATGCCGCGCACCAGTTCGACCAGTTTCATGACCGGCACGGGGTTCATGAAGTGGATGCCGATGAACCGCTCCGGCCGATCGGTCTGGGCGGCGAGGCGGGTAATGGAGATCGAAGAGGTGTTGGTGGCAAGTACGGCTGTCGGGTTGAGCTGCGGGCAAAGCTGCGCGTAGATCTTGCGCTTCACCGTCTCGTCTTCGGTGGCTGCCTCGATCACCAGGTCCGCGGCGGCGAGATCGGCCATGGCCGCGGCGGAACCGATGCGTGAGACGGCGTCCTTGCGTTCCTTTTCGTCGAGCTTGCCGGACGCGACCTGACGGGCCAGGTTGCCGCTGATCGTGGCGATCCCCTTCTCGATACGGTCGACGGAGACATCGTACAGCAGGACGTTGTAGCCGGCCAATGCCGAGACGTGGGCAATACCGCCTCCCATCTGGCCTGCGCCGATAATGCCGATCGTTTCGATCTTGCCGGTCATTCTTTTTATCCCGCCAATGCTTCTTCTTGGTTTTGTGCAATGCAAACTAAATGGCCGGGGTAGGTTTCGTCTACCCCGGCCATCACATTTAATACCGATCCAGAAAGAGCGTCAAAGCGCCTTCTGGAGTTCAGGCAGCACCTGGAAGAGGTCGCCGACGATACCGTAGTCGGCAACCTGGAAGATCGGCGCTTCCTCGTCCTTGTTGATGGCGACGATGACCTTGGAGTCCTTCATGCCGGCGAGATGCTGGATGGCGCCCGAGATGCCGCAGGCGATGTAGAGGTCTGGCGCCACCACCTTGCCGGTCTGGCCGACCTGCCAGTCGTTGGGAGCGTAGCCGGCGTCGACCGCTGCGCGGCTGGCGCCGACGGCGGCACCCAGCTTGTCGGCCACGGGAAGGATGACTTCCTGGAACTTCTCGGCCGAACCAAGTGCGCGGCCGCCCGAGATGATGATCTTGGCCGAAGTCAGCTCCGGACGGTCGCTTTCCGACAGCTTGTTCTCGACGAAGGTCGAGAGGCCGGGGTTGGCGGCGGCCGAGACAGTCTCAACCGAAGCCGAGCCACCTTCCGGTGCGGCCTGGAACGAGGCGGTGCGCACGGTGACCACCTTCTTGCCGTCGGTTGCCTGCACCGTCTGGATGGCGTTGCCGGCATAGATCGGGCGCTTGAAGGTGTCGGCCGAAATCACCTCGATGATTTCCGAAAACCTGGGCAACGTCGAGCAGCGCAGCGACGCGCGGGGAGACGTTCTTGCCGGTCGAGGTGGCAGCTGCAACGATGGTGTCGTAGTTGCCGGCCAGCGAGACGACCAGAGCGGCGGTCGGCTCGGCGAGGCGTTCGGCCAGTTCATCGGCTTCAGCCAGAAGCACCTTGCGGACGCCCTTCAGCTTGGCGGCGGCGTCGGCTGCTGCCTTCGCACCCTTGCCGGCGACCAGGACGTCGACGTCCGCGCCGATCTTGAGGGCAGCCGACAGTGCCTTGGCGGTCTGGTCGGAGAGCGAGGCATTGTCATGCTCGGCGATGAGGAGGATTGCCATGTTGTTGATCCCTTTCCGCTTCGCTTAAAGCACGCCGGCTTCGTTCTTGAGCTTGTCGACAAGCTCGGCAACCGTCTTGACCTTGACGCCCGCCTTGCGGCCGCCCGGTTCCTCGGTCTTGATGACCTTGAGGCGCGGCTTGATGTCGGCACCGAAGTCGGCCGCGGTCTTTTCGTCGAGCGGCTTCTTCTTGGCCTTCATGATGTTGGGCAGCGAAGCGTAACGCGGCTGGTTGAGGCGCAGGTCAACCGTCACGATGGTCGGCATCTTGAGTTCGACCGTCTGCAGGCCGCCGTCGACTTCGCGGGTGATCCTGGCCTTGTCGCCGGCCAGTTCCACCTTCGAGGCGAAGGTGCCCTGCGACCAGCCGAGAAGAGCTGCCAGCATCTGTCCGGTCTGGTTGGAATCGTCGTCGATCGCCTGCTTGCCGAGAATGACCAGGCCAGGCTGTTCGGCATCGACGACGCCCTTCAGCACCTTGGCGACGCCAAGCGGCTCGACGGCTTCATCGGCCTTGACCAGGATTGCGCGATCGGCGCCCATGGCGAGAGCGGTACGCAGCGTTTCCTGCGCCTGCGCCGGACCGATCGAGACCACGATGATCTCCTCGACCTTGCCCGCTTCCTTCAGGCGGATCGCTTCTTCGACCGCGATCTCGTCAAACGGGTTCATCGCCATTTTCACATTGGCGAGTTCCACGCCCGAGCCGTCCGCTTTCACACGAACCTTCACATTCGCATCGACGACCCGCTTCACGGGCACCAGGACTTTCATCTGTCTCTCACCTCTCAAAGATGCATTCGGGGCGCTATAACAGTACCGGCCCGCTCAGGGTTGTCGAATGCCGACATTTCGGGCGCAATTTCTGTAGTTTGCCCGCCAGCTTCGGCCGCCTGGACGGTGGCTGACAGGGCTGCCGCAGGCGCGCGGACCGTAGTTGCGGGCGCTATCCGCGTCAATATCGGCAAAAGGTCCAAATCGGTTGAAACCATACTGGCGCAACGGGAAAAGGCAGCGATCTACTGCCTGCCCCAACGTGATGCCGGCTTCGTTTCCGTCGCGGCAGGGAGGGGAGGCGAGGCCGTTTCGGCGGGGGTGACAGCCGGAGCGGTTTCCTCTTCATTTTCCAACAGAGGAACGCCGCGGCTGCGCAGTACCAACACCAGGATGGCACCCGTCACGATGCCGCCAATATGGCAGGCCCACGATATCTGCTGGTCGCCACCCATCGCAAACATGACGAACTGCAGCAGCACCCACAGGATCAGGACGATATAGGCCGGCAATCTGAGCGGAATGCGGGCAAAGGCCAGCACCCATACCTTCACGCGCGGATAGAGGATCAGATAAGCAGCCACCACGCCGGCGATGGCCCCTGACGCGCCGATCAGCGGTTGCTCGGACCCTGGAGCCACAAAGCCGTGGAAGAAGGCACCTCCGGCTGCGCAGGCAAGATAGAAGATCAGATAACGGACATGCCCGAGCGCATCTTCGACATTGTCGCCGAACACCCAAAGGAACAGCATGTTGCCGCCAAGGTGCCAGATATCGGCATGGAGGAAAGAGTAGGTGAGATAGCTGAGCTGTTCCGGGATGACGATGAATTGCGGCGACAGTTCCGCGATGTCGTGGACCACTGAAGGGATGAAGCCGTAGCTGAGCGTGGCGCCCGCGGCATAGTCATCGCCGCCGACGCGCGTGACCAGATAGATCGCGACGTTGAACAGGATCAGCGCGATATTGACGTAGGCATAGCGAATGCGGCGCAGGTGATTGGAATCGTAAAGCGGAATGAACATGCGGCCGGTTTCCGCCCCTTGTCCGCTGACGCCAGATCAGCGGTTCTTGCCCGGCACCCATAACACGTCGGACTTTCCATTGTCATTGACCGTGCGCGCGGCCACGAACAGGAAGTCGGACAGGCGGTTGATGTATTTGAGCGCCTCGGCGCCAACCTGCTCGTCCGGGTTCTGGGCCAGCGCCACCATGACACGTTCGGCGCGGCGGGTGACCGTTCGGGCGAGATGCAGGGCGGCAGCAGCGGGCGTGCCACCGTTGAGGATAAAGGATTTCAGCGGCTGCAGGTCCTTGTTGAGCAGATCGATGTCCGTCTCGACACGTTCGACCTGCGAGGCAATGATGCGCAGCGGCTCGTATTCCAGCGGCTTGCCATCGTCCGGCACGGAAAGATCGGCCCCCAGATCAAACAGATCGTTCTGGGCTCGGCCAAGCATCACATCGATCGCAGGGTGGGCGACAGCCGTGTGCAGGCGTGCCAGGCCGATGCAGGCATTGGCCTCGTCCACCGTCCCGCACGCCTCGATGCGCAGGTCGGATTTCAGCCGCCTCGCGCCGGTCCCGAGCCCCGTGGTGCCGGCATCGCCGGTGCGGGTGTAGATCTTGTTGAGCTTGACCATGCGTGTCCTTTCGCCCGGCCTGAGCCTGTTTGGGCTATTTGCGCGTGAAGTAGACCGCGAGCATGATCAGGACCAGCGCCAGGAACTGCAGCAGCACGCGCGCCTGCATCAGTTTGTTCGAGGTGACGCCCGAACCGCCCCGCATCATGTTGACGAGGCCGCGGATCAGCACCGCGACCACGGCCACCATCACGACGATGGCGAGGATGTTGAAAACAGTGCCCATGGCGTATTCCGTTCCGTTCAAGCGCGCTTGGCGAGGATGCGGTAGAGCATTGAAGCCGGCAACAGGCGTTTCAGCACTACCCCGATTCTGGCCGGCATCGTTACCACATAGTGGGGCCGGGGGCGTTGCGACAGAAGCGCATGGGTCAGCACTTTGTAGACGGCTTCCGGTCCGAGCTTGTAGGGCGAGCGGATTCCGCCCTGTCTGAGCCGCTGCAATTGCGCCTGATAGGCCGCGCGGTGCATCGAATTCTCATGATCGATATGCTTCAGGAACCAGGGCAGGCCGTTGCTTGCAAACTTCGAGGCAATTGGGCCGGGTTCAATCAGCGAGACGTGGACGCCACTGCCTTCCAGCTCCTGACGCAGGCACAGCATCAATCCCTCCAACGCGTGTTTGGACGACGCATAGGCTCCGCGAAACGGCACCGGCGTAAGGCCGAGGATAGAAGAGCAGTGAACGATGCGGCCATGCCCCTGGGCGCGCATGAGAGGCACGATCCGGCGGGTGAGATCATGCCAGCCGAACAGATTGGCTTCGAACTGTTCACGCAGCGCTTCGACGGGCAGGTCCTCGACCGCGCCGGGCTGGGCGTAGGCGCCGTTGTTGTAGAGTGCGTCAAGCCGGCCGCCGCTGCGTTCGAGCACGGCCTCGACCAGGATCCTGATCGACTCCGGTTCGCGATAGTCGAGATAGAAGGCCTCGATGCCGTCGGCTTCCAGTGCTGCGATGTCTTGCGATTTGCGGGCCGTGGCGAACACGCGCCAGCCGTCTGCCTTCAAGGCGCGCACGCAATGGGCGCCAATGCCCGACGATGCGCCGGTGACGATGATCGTGCGCGGCGCTTGCGATGACGTGCTGGAAGATGCGGCGAGGCTTGCCATTTGCCGCAATCACTTCCCATATTCGCCGCCTGGAAACAACTGGAGGAACACTATCGTTGCTGCGCACCATCGTCGCCCTCCGCCGCGTGCTCTACGATGCGGCCGGCCATTTCAACAATGATGACGGCTGGGCGATGGCCAGTCACCTGGCGATTACCTCGCTGATGGCGCTGTTTCCATTCCTGATCTTTGCCACCTCGCTGGCGAGTTTCCTTGGCGCGCAGGCTTTCGTCGAGACGATCGTGCCACTGTTGTTCGACACCTGGCCGGAGCAGATTGCCAAGCCGATCGCGCGGGAGGTCATCAACGTACTGACGGTCCGGCGAACGGACCTTCTCACCTACGGCGTACTGCTCGCCGGTTTCTTCGCCTCCAACGGCATCGAGGCGGTGCGCACTTCCTTGAACCGGGCCTACCGCATGACGGAGACACGTTCGATCTTCTTCCGTCGCACACAGAGCATCGTCTTCGTGCTGATCGCCGCCGTCGGCTTCCTGGCCATCAGTCTTCTGCTGGTTTTCGCACCGTTGATCGCACGTCTGGCGGAGGCGCATTTCCACTGGATCGGCCCCTATATGGGCACGATCACGCTCTGGCGGTTCGTCATCGCTTCGGCGGTCATCGTGTTCGCGCTCTTTGCCGTACACATCTGGCTGCCGATGGGGCGGCGCAGCATCGTGTCGATCCTTCCAGGCATCGGCTTCACACTGATCGGCTGGCTGATCGGATCGACGATCTTCGCCTCATACCTCGACCATTTCTCGTCCTATGTGACGACCTATGCCGGCCTAGCCTCGATCATGATCGCCGTGGTTTTCCTCTATATAGTCTCGGTGGTCTTCATTCTGGGCGGAGAACTCAATGCCGCCATCAGTCGCTACGCCGAAGCGCGCGCCCGCGTCGGCTGAGCCGTGGCCAGCCCGACACCGAAGGTGGTGATGGCCATGCCGACGATCTGGACCAGGTTCAGATGTTCACCGAAAAGGACCCAGGCCATCACCGCGGTCACCGCGGGAACCAGGTAGAACAGCGACGCGACCTTCGACATCGCCCCCTCGCGGATCATCACCATCAGCAGGAAGATGGCGCCGACCGACAGCACCAGAACGAGCCAGGCCATGGCGAAGATGAAGTCGCCATTGACGGTGAAGACGCGGGTTTCGAAGACGAAGCTCGCAATCACCATCACGGCCGTGCCGCCGACATACTGCCAGAAGGTCGACGCGACGAGGTTGCCGGATGATCCGAAACGTTTCTGCCAGACGGTGCCGGCGCTCATGGCAATGACCGAGATGACGGAGGCCGTGAGCGTGGCCGCGGTGACGCCGCCGCCCAAGGCACCGAGCTTGGGCCACAAAACGGTGACGACGCCGACGAAACCGATTGCCAGGCCAGCCCAGTGTCGGGGCTGGATTTCCTCACCAAGAAGCTTGCCGGCCATGACCGCGGTGATCAGCGGCTGCAGGCCGACGATCAGCGCCGAGATGCCGGCAGGAAGACCACGGTGGATCGCCCAGAAGACCGCTCCGAGGTAGATGCCGTGCATGAGAATGCCGGCGATGACAGCGTGCTGGGCCTGCGTACGGTTCGGCCACGGCGCCTTGAGGAACACGATCAGTACGGCGAACAGCGCCGCGGCGATGGCAAAACGGATGGCCAGGAAGGTGAATGGCTCGGCCCACGGCATCGCGTAGCGTGCGCCGATGAAACCGGTTGCCCACAGCACGACGAAAGTGGCGGGAATGAACCGCTTGAGCTCGTGCATGGAAGGACCGATCGCTTTCTGATGAGGAATGTGCCGCTCTAGCCTGCTAACCGGGCCGGGCAAAGCCAAAATCGCTTACTTTTAAAGTAACGCGAATTGAAGCTGCTGGCGGAGCGGTCCTATAGGCCAATCATATTGCGAATGGCCTCAACCGTCGCACCGTCGGTACGCAGTGCGGCGAGTCCCGTGTCCTTGATGCTCTTCGAGAGTTTGCGTCCGTCCGGACCCAGGATCAGCCGGTGGTGGAAATAGGCGGGTCGCGGCAGGCCGAGCAGTTCCTGCAACAGTCTCTGCACGGCCGTTGCGTGGAACAGATCCATGCCGCGCACGACATGGGTGACGCCTTGCAGGGCATCATCGAGCACGACGGACAGATGGTAGCTGGTCGGAATGTCCCGACGCGCCAGCACGACGTCTCCCCAGTCCTGCGGCTTTGCCGGGATATGACGGGCCGTCGACAGGCTCGTGTTTTCGAATTCCGTCCAGGAGAGATCACCACCGACCCGAGACAGCGCGGCCGCAACGTCGAGGCGCCAGGCGAAAGGTATCCCTTCGGCAATGCGCGCCTTGCGCTCCTTCCGGGACAAAGCCTTGTCGAGTGCCGGATAGAGTGGTGCGCCATCCGGATCGCGTGGCCAGTCGCGCCCGCGCCGTTCGCGGTCGCTGATGAACGCGCGGATATCGCCGCGGCTCATGAAGGCAGGGTAGACGAGGTCTTCGGCGATCAGCCTTTCAAGGGCTGCCTGGTATTCGTCGAAATGCTGCGACTGCCGTCGCACCGGTTCCTCCCAGCGTACGCCAAGCCATTCGAGATCACGGAAGATGCCGGTCTCGAATTCCGGTGTGCAGCGCGTGGTATCGATGTCTTCGATGCGCAGCAAAAGGCGTGCTCGATTGTCGTTCGCCAGTTGCTGGTTGAGCAGCGCCGAGTAGGCGTGGCCAAGATGAAGGTCGCCATTCGGACTGGGGGCGAAACGAAATGTCAGGAGTGTCATCGATCGGCGGCAATCGGGTTTTGCAAGCGTTAGCCGGATTGCTACCTTGCCGGCCTTTCCCGGACAAGGAACATGCAGCGTATCACCTCTCTCAATGACATCGCCGCGGGCCTGGATGCCTTGTGCGGCATCGATCCACGCCTGGAAACGGTGCGTGCCTTTGCCGGCGACGTGCCACTGCGGCTTTCGGAACCCGGTTTTGCCAGCCTCGCCTCGATCATCGTTTCGCAACAGGTATCGCGCGCCAGCGCCGACGCCATTTTCGGCCGACTGACCAGGTTGCTGGATCCGCTGACGGCCGACGCGATCCTGGGTGCAGGCGAAGACGTCTTCCGCGAGGCCGGATTGTCACGGCCCAAGCAGCGTGGGCTGCTCGCTGTCGCCGGCGCAGTCGCGGACGGCCTCGACCTGCATCATCTCTGTTCCCTGGAAGCCGGCGAGGCAATCACCACACTGACGGCTGTTCCGGGCATCGGTCCATGGACGGCGGAATGCTACCTGCTGTTCGCTGCAGGGCACCCGGATGTGTTTCCTGCGCGGGACGTCGCGCTGCAGAGCGCGGTCGGCCACGCATTGTCGATCGACCCGCGTCCGGCCGAGAAAAGGCTCATCCTCCTGGCCGAATCATGGGCGCCCTGGAGAGGTGTCGCGGCGCGACTTTTCTGGTCCTATTACAGGGAATTGAAGGGCAGGGACGCCGCTCCACCGGTCTGAGCCGCAAAAAAGCTTAAAAATCATGCTCTTTTGAGGGGTGTTCGGCACGGCTTCCCGCTTCACATCCCTGTCATGTCGGGCTTACAGTATCCGCGTCGTTCGGTTCGGGAACGAAGGAGGCAAACAACGTGACGGTTGCCGTATCTCCGGATGGGCTTCCAGCACTGGTGCTGAATGCGGATTATCGTCCGCTCAGCTATTACCCGCTTTCGCTCTGGTCCTGGCAGGATGCGATCAAGGCGGTGTTCCTCGATCGCGTCAATATCGTCGCCGAATACGAGCACGCGGTCTCCTCGCCGAATTTTTCGATGAAGCTGCCGTCCGTCGTCAGTCTCAAGGCTTATGTGAAGCCTTCGCGCTACCCGGCCTTCACGCGTTTCAACGTCTTCCTGCGCGACCGCTTCCAGTGCCAGTATTGCGGGACGCCGGAGGATCTCACCTTCGACCACGTGGTCCCGCGTCATCGCGGCGGTGCGACGACGTGGGAAAATGTGGTCGCCGCCTGTTCTCCCTGCAATCTGCGCAAAGGCGGCATGATGCCTTCCCAGGCCAAGATGTGGCCGCTGCAGAAGCCATACCAGCCGACTGTGCACGACCTGCACAACAATGGCCGTCTCTTCCCACCCAACCATCTGCACGAAAGCTGGATGGACTATCTTTACTGGGATGTGGAACTGGAGCCGTAAGGCCCGCTATCTTTTCAAACGCGCTTGAAAGCCCCGCGGAAGGCAACTGCCGCCAGGATCACGCTGGCAATGGCATTCCAGCCGGCCAGGGACAGCCCGAGGATGCGCAAAGCGGCCTTGTCGCAGGAAGGCGGCACGAACTTGTCAAGCGCATCGAGCACGCCGTTGCCGCCGGTGTCGACCGGGCCGGCGACGTTGGTGCAATCGGTCGGGCCTGGCCACCAGCCCCATTCGACGCCGGAATGGAATACGCCGAGATAGAGGCCGTAGACCATGAGCAGGCCGCCGACGATCAGCAGGGCACGAGTGATCCAGGCCGGCAGCTTGAAGACCGCCGCCAGAACCGCAAGCAGCATAAGTGGTGCACCGACGTAGTAGGGGATGCGCTGCTCGTAGCAGAGCTTGCAGGGGATGTAGCCGCCTATGTACTGGAAGGCGAGCGCTGAACCGACCGTGGCGGCCATGGCCACTGTCAGGAACGCGGCGGTAAGCATCGGAGCGCATTGAGCGGGCGTCGTCGCTTCGGACATCTGGTTTGCTCCTGGTATCTGCGGCTGTCGCCTAGAGGGCGTATTTGGCCGCGAAATAAAGCAGAATGAGGATGACGGCGGCGGCCCCGGCCAGCAGGCCGAGCCGCTTCTCGATGAAGTCACGGATCGGTTCGCCATAGCGGCGCAGCAGCCAGGCAAGCAGCAGGAAGCGGCCGCCGCGCGCCACGATGGCGAGCACGATGAACAGCAGCAGGTTCACGCCGATGACGCCGGAGAGGATCGTTACCACCTTGATCGGCGGCAGATGCGCGGCTCCCGACGTGATCAGCATCAGGATGATGAAGCCGATACCGGACGAGGTGCGCAGCGCTTCGAATTCGTCGTACTTGCCGTAGAATTCCAGCACCGGCTTGGCCACGGCTTCATAGGCATAGTGGCCGATGAACCAGCCGGCAACGCCGCCGAGGACGGAAGCGATGGTGGCGACGAGCGCGTAGCGGTAGGCGCGGTCGGGGCGGGAAAGCGCCATGGGCAGGTAAAGCACGTCTGCCGGCACCAGGAAGACCGAGCTCTCGACGAAGGCGATGAAGGCCAGCCACCACTCGGCCGATTTCCTGGCCGCAAGCGACAGTGTCCAGTCGTAAAGTCCGCGAAGCATGCAGCCCCCTTCTTGGTGAGCGTCATGCTCTAGAAAGAATTTCTTGGCCACACAATGGCCGGAGGCTTCACGAAACCGAAAGGTCGCACCTGGTGGGCTGGAAGTTTGTGGCAATTTCAGTTGCGCGGATGCATTGCGCCAGTTGACGAACCAGTGCGCGACCGTATAGTCCGCGCCCATCTGGACCGCCCGGTCCGGGGCCCCTATGGCGGAATTGGTAGACGCGCTCGACTCAAAATCGAGTTCCGCAAGGAGTGCTGGTTCGATCCCGGCTAGGGGCACCAAACTTTATCTCACGCCAGTTCGCTTCGCTCACGGCTCCGATGGGACGGCCTGACGGCCGACGCACGGTCGTCCTTGCACATCCTTCGAGTTCGAGTGCGCCCAGCCACGATGCGCTGGCTACCGGCGCCCCAAACCGATCCGGGCCATCGTTTCGGGTGACTTCGCAGCCCCAACGAGCCCGCTTGCCGGGGTGGGGTTGGGGGGTGTGGCAAGCGGGCTACGGTAACACGACGTGCCTTCGTCCTACCGTAGTTCCTGTGTACTTCATTCGGACGGCGTTAGGAATGAAAACTTTGAAAAGATGATATATATCAATAGTTTAGATGAAACTAAAGTATGGACAGTAAAAATCTAAGGCGGGCGGTCGAAGCTCGCCATGGTTTGCCGCGCGAGAATCGAGAATGTCGACAGCCGGTCCGTCTTCAATTCAGTTGCGGCTGAACAGGCTCCTCACCCTGTTGCGCAGCAACCGGGCGAAGTTGCGGGTCTCGCGATAGAGGTGCAGATGGGACGCGGCCTGCCTTGTCGCCTTGTCGGCGTCCGGCGTAAGGCCGATCACGAAAGTACCGACTGGCCTGCGTTCCATCCACAAGCGGCTCATGACGGGATGGTCGGGCACCGCGCATGAATCGGTCATGATGATGTTGGGATCGTCGAGGTGCTGCTTGGTCACCTCGATCATCAGCAGCGTGCCTGGTGAGAACGAGGCCAGCGTCTCATCATAGGCAGTCTTCCACGTATAGGCGTGGCCGGCTTCGACAAAGACGATGAGGCTGGCTATGGTGCGGCCATCCAATGTCAGCGCATGGATACGGCACATGTCCTGCTCGGCGAGGCGATGCACCGCTTCGCGGGCGAAGGCGGCGCGAAAGCGATCTATGGCCATGGCCGTGCGCTCGCGCCCTTTCCAGCCGGACGCTTCCAGCGTCAGGAAGTTCTCGATTGCCTGCCGGATCTCTTCCGGCCCGCGCGCCACTTCGTGCTGCAATTTTCCGGTTTCGCCAAGCCGTCGTTTCAGGCGGCGGAACTCGCGGTAGTGGTGTGAGCGCAGGGATTGCTTGAGGTAGGCCTCACCATCAAGCTTGCTTTGCAGGAATGGACGCTGCGTTTCACCCGTGATCACCAATGGCAGGTTGCGTGCCTCGGCGAGCGCCCGCAGCAGGCTGGCCATCGGGCCATCGAGGCGCATGTCGGGCAGGGCAAAGACCTTGGGAAGCTTCAGATGCGGTCGTGACAGCATCGCGAAGAAATCTTCGATCACGCCGATGGGATCGTCCCGGTCGACCAGCGGGGTGCCGACGGGGCCGAATGGACTTGCCCAGGTTCGCATGATGGGGGCCGCCAGCGGAATGCCGGGCCGCTCGACTGAAAAAGGCACCAGGAGCCGCAGCCGGCTGCGATGTTCGTTGCCGTCGCGGATCACTGCGAGCCGCACTTCCCGGTCTTCAAGGCGTGGCATTGCCGGTGCCAGGAAACGCGGGTTGAAGAAGACGTTGGGCTCGACGGTCCGGTTGCACAGATAGTCGAGTTCCTCGACCAGATCGAAACCCGCCGAAGCCGGATAGACGGCGAGCGTCCGTTCCGGCCGGCTGGAAGCCAGCAATTCGATCTCGGCAAGGTGGGCGGCATCGGCAACGACACCAGCCAAACCAGTCATCAGGGTCCCGGCGGGACCACCACTGGTTTCCTCGATCAGTGGGACGGCGGCCATCAGGCGGCTCCTCTGGCGGGAATGAAGATAGCCATTGTGATGCCGAGCTTGCGCCAGACCGTGAACGACAGGGCGACAGCCTCGAACACCATGGCGAGCGCCGTGGCCAGCGCGGCCCCCCAGAGATGGAAGGTCGGGATCAGCACCACATTGAGTGCAATGTTGAGGGCCAGCGTCACTGCGAAAACGGCAGCGCAGATATTCTGATGGCCACTCATGGTGAGCAGGCTCTCGCAGGGGCCGACAGCTGCGCGGGCAACGACGCCGCAGACCAGCAGGAACAGCAGCGGGTAGCCGCTGGTGAATTCCGGCCCGAACAGGATCAGCATCGGCTTGCCGAGAAGAAGAACCACAAGCGCCATCAGCAGCGATGGCCAGAAGGTCCACGAAACCGTTTCTCGGGCAAAGGTGGCGAGTTTTTCCCTGTCGCCATGGGTATAGTGGGCATAGCGTTGCGCGACGCCGGCCTTGACGGCGAAATAGACGAAATGCACCAGTGCCAGCGTCTTCACCGTGGCGAAGTAGACGGCGACATCGTCGGGTTGCAGATAGAAGCCAACCATCAGCACGTCGGCATTGGTGAGCAGAAAAAAGAAACTCTCCACCAGGAAGATCGGCAGGGATACGGCGATCCAGTCGCGCATATGGATGGCTCTGGGGCCGGAGGGTACGCGTGCATCGGTGCGCGCGGTGATCTCGATCAACTGGAAGATGGTGGTGGCATAGGTGGCGACGATCGAGGCGATCAAGGCAGTCCTGGCATCCGCCGGCATGCCGATCAACAGCGCAAGCCCCATGCAGGCAAGGATCGCGATCGGGCGGACGATGTAGACGAGCGAGAGGGCCGAAAGTGTCCAGGAATGGGCCCGGGCGATGCCCTGGAGCAAGTCGGACATCGCGATCATCGGCAGGCAGAAGATGCCAAGGATGAACGGCACCACATAATAGTTTTCGAGCCAGCCGGAAAACAGCCAGACTCCGGCGATACCGATCAGTGCAATGAGGGTCGACGCAACCAGTACGAAAATCCGGCTGGCCAGCAGGATGCCGCGCAGTTCGTCAAGCTTGCCATGCTCGCGAAACTCGGGAATGAAGCGGATGACGGAGGTGTGAAAGCCGAGGCAGGACAGGTTGCCGACGATCACCATCGTCGTCCAGACCAGTACCAGAATGCCGTACTCGAAGGAGCCCATCCAGCGGGCCATCAGCACCTGGCTGACAAAGGCGATGACGGCGCTGATCACGCGGATGGCGAAGGCGATCAGCGAGATGCGTCCTGCTTGCCCACGTTCATCGGACGAAAAGAGGAGCGCATCGAGCTTGCCGAGCAGAGGCCGTGCACGCAGCGCCAGGCGCTGCGGCAGAAGCCGCTCGGCTGTCGTGGCTGCAGAAAAGCGCACGCGATACTCCAGGTCCTTGCCCAGGACCTTAACAGGCCCCGACATGGCAGACTATGTATGACGGACAGCTTAAGAAACGGTTCGGGGTAGGATGATCGACGAAACCGAGCGCAAGGCAATGCTCAAGGCGCATTCGATCGGGCCCAGGATGATTGCCTGGTTGGAAGAGATCGGCATAGAGCAGCTGGCCGATCTGAGAGGTGCGGATGCCGATGAGATCGCCATGCGTATCAACATCGCGCTCGGTCGCAGGCATTTGAACCGGCTTGGCGTCGAGGCATTGCGAAACCTTATCGCGCTGGCAGATGCACAACCGGATCGGTGAACCAGGTTTGTGATGTCAGTGCTGAGTTTGGCAGGCATAGTCAGGAGACTGTCGGCATCTCCACGCG
This sequence comes from Mesorhizobium sp. UC74_2, assembly GCF_042701485.1. Taxonomy (NCBI): domain Bacteria; kingdom Pseudomonadati; phylum Pseudomonadota; class Alphaproteobacteria; order Hyphomicrobiales; family Phyllobacteriaceae; genus Mesorhizobium; species Mesorhizobium sp. UC74_2. The sequence goes on from NZ_CP170562.1 coordinate 6,220,516, forward strand.
AAATCGCCTCCTGGGTTCCAATGACGAGATTTCCGCACTAGTTTGCCACGCGGTTGGCGGGCGCAAGATTCGGAAGGCTTCATGTTCGGCGGCGCCCGTTCAAAGCTCAAAGCCTGGCTTGTTGGCGGTATCGGCACCTTCGCGGCACTCGCGGTGGGTAGCGCCCTTGGCATGTTCGATGCGATCCAGAAACCGGTCGTCGTGCTGCAGCCGGGGCAGTCGGTCGAGACCGGCCCTTGGGAAGTCAGGCCCTTGCGCGCCTATACGGTCGACAAGGGCGTCTACGGGCTGCCGCTGAAAGCCGGTGAGAAGGCCCTGGTCTTCGAAGCCGAGATGACGAACCGCACGGCGCTATCGAGCAAGGACTATTTCACGACCTTCAAATCGACCGGCGGGACGGACGACAAGCCCTATATCGTGCTTGTTCGGGACTCGTCGATGTCGCCGGCGCTGCAGCCCGGGCTGCCGGAGCGCATGGCCTATGTCTGGGGGATGCCGGCAGACGCAATGCCACCCGAACGTCTCGTGCTCGCCGTGAATGGCGAGATCTACAAAAAAACGCGACAATCTTTACGGTGTGCCCGGCTGGTACAATGAACATGTCATAGGCACAGTGGCGATGCCCGTTGGGGCCGGACCCGATACTCCGGATATCCGGCCATGATGCGGCGGATTGCCAATATTGCGGTTCTCCTTGTCGCTGCCCTGCTTTGCTACGGCATGCAGACAACCAAACCGCACTATGCCGATCTGACCGCTCCGATTCCGGTTTACGGCAAGATCGGCGAGACGATCCAAACACGGACATTCGACATCGCGGTCGACAAGATCGTCTTTGCCCGTACGCTGAAATTCGACCGGTTCGGCCAGAAGAAACTGCTCACGACCGGCGGCATATGGGCCATCGTGACGGCCAGGCTCGACGCAAGGGACCGTTCGGCCATGGTCGCGGCCGCGACCTGGCAAGGGCCGGATGGTCTCAACTATCGGGCCAGCGAGCGCGCGTCGCTTGCAGCCGGTGCGTTGCCTGTCGCGCTGGATCCCGGCGTGGCCGGCAGGGCGAGGCTGGTGTTCGAAATCCTGCCCTCGCAGGCTGCCGGTGCCGTGCTGCTTGCATCCGGCAAACTGGCGGGGCCGCTCGATTCGGAAGCCCGGGTTGCGCTCGGGGCAGTCGCGGCACAGGCCGACGGGCTGCCGGAAGGTACAATCGAAACCTATGAACTCGGCGACGCATTCTGAGGATTTGTCTTGAGCATCGCTGCACAGCCAATCGATGAAACCGGGAACGAGCGCACGCCGGCCGAAAGGCGCTGGTGGCTGCGCAGCCTGCTGGCGTTGATCGTGCTGATCCCCGCCGCGCTGGCAGTGATGTCGTATGAGGACGTCAAGGAACTGCTGCGCAACCGGGACTTTTTTGCCAGGGACGTTGCCTGGGGCAGCAAGGCACGTTTCGGTGGCAGCGACTGGCAACTGACCGACCTGCGCGCCGCACTCGGGCGCGCCGACATCCCGCCGGAGGTGGTTCCGGTGCTGGTCGACCTCACGGTGACTGTCGGCGAGACCGATCTGCAGGCCTTGTGGCTGGGCTGCAGGATCATGCTCATCGACGGCGCAGGCCGCCGTTGGCTGCCGACGGCAGCAGTGTCGTTCAGGCAGACCGAAGATGCCATGACTTGCAACTCGGCGATCTTTTCCGGTGCCAAAACTGGCGATGCGCTGAAGATACGCGAGACCTTCCTTGTGCCGAAAGATGCCACGGCGACCATCCGGCCAGCGGTAGGCGTAGCCAGTGAGCGACCGGGCTTCCTGCTGTTTCAGCGGCCGCAGAACTGACACAGGGCTGCCTGCCTGAGTTAGGTAGCCTCGCTGGCAATTTCCGCAGAGGCTCGTTTCGGCAAGGCGAACGCGCATTCCAGAACGGCGGCCAACAGGCAGATGCGCAGGGGCTCGACCAGGATGCCGGTGGAACTGTCCTGGAACGGGCTGCCGAACAGGAACGTCACGCCATTTGCCAGCACCTGCCAGCTGTCGAGATCGTGGGGGCCGATCAGTCGTGTTGCACCCAGCCAGGCCCAGGCGGCAGCCCAGTCGATCAGCCGGTAGCCGACGATCAACACGATGATCAGCAATACGCCGGAATTCAGGGTCAGGCGCACGCCATTGGCGAGCGGCAGATAGCGCGAGCGATAGCCGCTGATGAAGTGTTCGACGAAATCGCGCAGGAATTTCGGGATCGCCCTGTAGCGCTCGCCAAGGCGCTCGACACGCTGGTGGACGCGCATCAGCTCCTTGTCGTCGCGCACGTCATAACCATAGATCAGCGCGGCAAGCACCAGCCAGATGACCGGTACGAGCATGTAGAAGAACAAGTTCATCAGTGTGGCTGAGGTGCCGGCGGGGGTCATTTCGACGGGCACCATCGGTGCTGCCGCCATGGCGTTGCCGACTGGCGCGGCGATGGTGTCCAGCGTGGCTTGAAAAAACGAGCCGATGTTGCGGCTCATCACCCAGGAGAGGACGTCATCCTTCCAGCGGCTGATGACGTAGATACCGATGAAGATCCAGTTGGTCTCGCAGATGACGACAATGATCTGCCAGGCCGAAGAAGCGCCACCGCGTTTCTGCATTTCCTTGGCGCCACGGCGGATCAACCAGGAAAGGGCGACGGAAAACAGCAGCCAGCGTGAATCCAGAACATCCAGCACGTTTCCCGATTCGCCGAACGGCGCCAGATCGAGCGCCGCGCGCGAATATTGCCGCACGGTGTCGCTGAGAAAGCCCCATGCGGCGTAGTAGGCGAAGAACGGCAGCAGCGCGACCGTGACAATGTTGGCGAGGCGGGCGCTGCCGCTCGTCCCGGGTTCTTCAACAGTTCCACCGCTGGCGGCTGCCTGGGCGGCACGCACGGCAGGCAGGGCCGGCCGCAAGGTCTGGAACATGGCGACGGTGACAACCAGCTGAGATAGAGCAACCAGCGTCAGCAGCGCCAGGCCGGCCATGTGGTTGGCAATCGCGACATGCGTGGCAAGCCGCATGAACAGGCCATTGGCGATCAGCCCGAGCAGCACCAATGCAATGAGTTGTGGCCAGAAACGCCAGAGCAGGCGCAGCGTCAGTCCGATCGGCCTTGCGATCTCAGCAAGCATATCAACCTCGCGACGCCCCCGCAGCCTTTTAGCAAAGTTTCGGGGAATGTCTTCCCTTGCTCCCGCCATTGCAGTCGGCTGCTGACAGCCTTGTGGAGAAGGCGGGTCATCGCAGGCCGAGACAGCAGAAACACGCTCTCGAAAAGCTGATTGGGCCAGTGGAACAAAAGCCTGTCGGTCATCATTGAAAAATCGTCGGACGAGGAGGGAGCCGACGCGGAGGAAACCACAATGAAAATCGCATCCGGTATTGTGCTGGCAGCCCTGACCGTCGGGCTGTCGGCAGGAACGCTGTCGGCCGAGCCTTTGAACACGATGGGAGAGGTTGGGTCTGCGCTGCAGAGCTGCTGGGCCCCACCTTCCGACGCGGCGAAGGGTTCAATCACGCTGCAATTCAGTTTCAAGCGCGACGGAACGTTGATCGGCCAACCCAAGGCGACCAGCATCCGTGTCGACGGTGACGCCGACCAGCGCAAGAAGCTGGTCCAGGCGGCGACCGAAGCCGTTCAGAAATGCGTTCCGCTGACCTTCGCGCCGAAACTGGCGGACGGCATGGCAGGGACCGTCTTCACCCTGCAACTTGCATCACCAAAGCCGCAATAGCGACGCCTGGCTGGTGCCATGGCGCGCCCGGCTGATCAGCCGAAGGCGCCGTGGCAGTGCTTGAACTTCTTGCCCGAACCACAGGGGCAGGGTTCGTTGCGGCCGACCTTGCCCCAGCTTGCGGGGTTTTGCGGGTCGCGCTGCTCGGCAGGAACGATGCGCGCGTCTTCAAGGACAGCTACGTCCGTGCCCTCGCCGAAATCGTTCTCGCCGGTGCTGGCATCGATATGCTGGCCGAACATCTCAGGGGCATCCGGCAACGGTGCGTCGGCTGCCTCGCGCACCAGTTCCACGCGCATCAGCTGTGCGGTCACAGCCTGGCGAAGATTGCCCAGCATGGCCTGGAACAGCTCGAAAGCCTCACCCTTGTATTCGTTGAGCGGGTCGCGCTGGGCGTAGCCGCGGAAGCCGACCACAGAGCGCAGATGGTCAAGATTGACGATGTGCTCGCGCCACAAATGATCGAGGGTCTGCAGGACGACGGAGCGCTCGACATAGTTCATGACGTCCGGGCCGAAGCGGCCGGCGCGTTCGTTGGCGGCTTCGTCGGCGGCCTTGGTGATGCGTTCGCGGATATCGTCTTCGGCAATACCCTCTTCCTTGGCCCATTCCTCGATCGGCAGATCAAGATTGAGGTACTGCTGGGCCTCCGCCTTGAGGCCGGCGATATCCCATTGCTCGGCATAGGCATTTTCCGGAATGGCCTTGGCGACGATCTCGTCGATGACGTCGTTGCGCATTTCGGCAACCGTCTCGGAGAGGCTTTCGCCGTCCATCAGCGCGATGCGCTGCTCGAACACCACCTTGCGCTGGTCGTTGGAGACGTCGTCATACTTGAGCAGATTCTTGCGGATGTCGAAGTTGCGCGCCTCGACCTTCGTCTGCGCCTTCTCGAGAGCCTTGTTGATCCAGGGATGGATGATGGCCTCGTCTTCCTTCAAGCCGAGCTTCTGCAACATGCCGTCCATGCGCTCGGAGCCGAAGATGCGCATGAGGTCATCCTGCAGTGACAGGAAGAACTTCGAGCGGCCGGGGTCGCCCTGACGGCCGGAACGACCGCGCAGCTGGTTATCGATGCGCCGGCTTTCGTGGCGCTCGGTCGCGAGAACGTAGAGACCGCCGGCAGCGAGCGCCTTTTCCTTGAGTTGCTTCACATCCTCGCGAATGGCGTTTTCCCGCGCCTCGCGCTCGGGACCAGCAGGCATGTCGGCGAGTTCCTCGGCAATGCGCATATCGGCATTGCCGCCCAGCTGGATGTCGGTGCCGCGGCCGGCCATGTTGGTGGCGATGGTGATGGCGCCGGGCTTGCCGGCCTGGGCGACGATCGCCGCTTCGCGCTCGTGATGGCGGGCGTTGAGGACTTCGAAATCCTTGAAACCGTCCTGGCGCAGGCGTTCGGCCAACTGTTCGGACTTCTCGATCGATGTCGTGCCGACAAGTGTCGGCTGTCCCTTGGCATTGGCTTCGCGGATCTCCCGGACGATCGCCTTGTATTTCTCCTCGACCGTCCGATAGACCTCGTCGTCTTCATCGATGCGGCTGACCGGCAGGTTGGTCGGAATCTCGGTGACTTCGAGATTGTAGATGTTGCCGAACTCTTCCGCCTCGGTGAGTGCCGTACCGGTCATGCCGGCAAGCTTTTCGTACATGCGGAAGTAATTCTGGAATGTGACGGAGGCCAGTGTCTGGTTTTCCGGCTGGATCTGCACATGCTCCTTGGCTTCGAGCGCCTGGTGCAGACCTTCCGAATAGCGGCGGCCGGGCATCATGCGGCCGGTGAATTCATCGATGATGACGATCTCGCCGTTGCGAACGATGTAATCCTTGTCGCGCTGGAACAGGCGATGCGCCTTCAGGGCGTTGTTGACGTGGTGAACCATGGCGACGTTCTCGACGTCGTACAGCGATTCGCCTTTCAACAGGCCGGCGCCGCGCAACATGTTCTCCACCTTCTCGGTGCCTTCTTCGGTGAAGATCGCGGTCTTCTGCTTCTCGTCGACTTCGTAGTCGACGGGCTGCAATTGCACGATGAAGGCATCGACGGTGTTGTACATATCCGAGCGGTCCTCAAGCGGACCGGAGATGATCAGCGGGGTGCGAGCCTCGTCGACGAGGATCGAATCCACCTCGTCGACGATCGCGTAGTTGTGGCCGCGCTGCACCATCTGCGCGCGCTCATATTTCATGTTGTCCCGCAGGTAGTCGAAGCCGAGTTCGTTGTTGGTCGCGTAGGTCACGTCGCAGGCATAGGCAGCGCGACGCTCCTCATCCGACAAGCCATGCACGATGATGCCAACGCTGAGGCCGAGGAATTTATAGACGCGGCCCATCCATTCGGCGTCGCGCGTGGCGAGATAGTCGTTGACGGTGACGACATGGACGCCGTTGCCGGAAAGAGCGTTGAGGTAGACGGGAAGTGTGGCGACGAGCGTCTTGCCTTCACCCGTGCGCATTTCGGCGATGCCGCCATTGTGCAGGACCATGCCGCCGATCAGCTGCACGTCGAAGGGCCGCATGCCGAGCACGCGTCGGGCCGCCTCGCGGGCCGTAGCAAAGGCCGGGATCAGCAGATCGTCCAGCGACGCGCCATTGGCGATATCCTGCCGGAATTTTTCGGTGCGGCCGGTGAGCTCTGCATCGGAGAGCGCGCGCATCTCGTTTTCCATGGCATTGATCGCTTCGACCCTGGGCCGGGTCGATTTGACTCGGCGGTCATTGGAAGAGCCGAAAATCTTACGGGCGAGACCGCCGAGACTGACCATTCAATGGTCCTTTCGCTTGCAATCCAGGGCACGGGAGCGGACGTGGAGGCATCCTGCAGACCCGCTTGAACGGAAAAACACCAAAAAGCGCCCGGAAAACGGTTCTGGACGCCAAGTGGTTGGACAGATAAGAGGGGGCACAATCGATGTCAACGCTGCGTTACCGACCCGCAGAGCGCCTAATTCTGCCACATTCCGGCTGATCAAAAGACCCAATCATCTTCATCGGAGCTCTTTCGCATGACCTTGTTGTTTCGCCGCGCGTCGCTTGCCAGCCTCGGTCTGGCTATCGGCCTGTCGGCTCTGGCGGTTTCGCCGCTTGCTGCCCAGGAAACCAAACCGGCAGATGCCGCTGCGGCTCCGGCCCCGGCCCCGGCTCCGGTCGATCCCAATGCGGTTATCGCTACCGTGGATGGCAAGCCGATTACCGAAGCGGATCTGACGCTTGCCGAAGGTGAGCTGTCGCGCCAGTTCGCGCAGCTTCCCGCCGAACAGCGCCGCGCCGCGGCACTGTCGGCCGCCATCGAGATCAAGGTTCTGTCGGCCAAGGCGATCGCCGACGGGCTCGACAAGGATCCCGAATTCCAGCGTCGTGTCGCTTTCCTGCAGCAGCGTGCCCTGCATGGCGAACTGGTCGAGAAGGAAGTGGTCGGCAAGATCACCGATGCCGAAATCCGCGCTCGTTACGACAAGGAAATCGCCGCACAGCCGCCCGTCAATGAAGTGCATGCCCGTCACATTCTCGTGAAGACCAAGGAAGAAGCCGACGCCATCGTCAAGAAGCTCGATGCCGGCGAAGATTTCCAGAAGCTCGCCAACGAGAACACCAAGGACCCGAGCGGCAAGACCAATGGCGGCGATCTCGGTTTCTTCGGCCCCGGCCAGATGGTGCCGGAGTTCGAGAAGGCAGCAATGGCGCTGGAGGTCGGCAAATACACCAAGGAGCCGGTGCAGACGCAGTTCGGCTGGCACATCATCAAGCTTGAAGACAAGCGCCAGCAGCAGCCGCCGGCTTTCGACCAGGTCAAGGACCAGGCCAAGTCGGCGGTGATCCGCGACAAGTATTTCGAAGCCGTCAAGGAAGCGCGCAAGGCCGCCAAGGTCGAGATTCCTGATGAGAATCTGCGCAAGGCCGTCGAGGCGGCTGAGGGCAGCGCCACCAAGTAAGCGCGATTTCGCCGATCCGGCGAACAGCTCTAAAAAGGGCGGCGCCCGTAACGGCGCCGCCCTTTTATTTTTGGTGAAAGGGCCTGTGTCGGATGGCTCTACCCTGAACGCGGGGTCTTGATGCCGTGGACGATGATCCGGACGCCGGCCCGGATCCTGGCCTCATCTTCGTCCAGCCGTCCGGTCAGAAGACGGACCCAGGCGTAGGACGACACCATATCCGCCACCTGCAGCGGGTCGACGTCATCGCCCACTTCGCCGCGCGCCTTCGCGCGTTCGGTTATCTTGCCCTGTTCGACGCGGCGACTGGCCGCATAGGCCGTGAGTGCTTTCGCCGCGGCTTCGTCGGACTGGGCTTCGGCGATGATCGAGCGGAAGATCGATCCTGAAGGGGTGTCGCGCCAATGCGCGAGCAGGCCGGCGAGGAATGCCACCAGATCGCCTTCCAGATCTCCGGTGTCCGGATAGTCGAGGTGCTTCTGGCGCTGGTACACGTCGATCAACAGTGCCGCCTTGCTCGGCCACCAACGATAGATGGTGGGTTTGCCAGCGCGGGCGCGTCGCGCCACCGCTTCGATGGAAAAGCCGGAATAGCCGTCTTCCTGGAGCACTGCTTCGGCCGCCTCGAGAATGGCCTCGGCGCTGGCGGGGTTGCGTCGGGCTCCGATCGAACGCCGGGCCTTTCCTTCACTTGCGGTCAACGCGTCCACACTCCTCGAAACTTCGCCGGCAACCATACATCAACTCTTGACGAAACGAAACGGAGCGTTCTATATATGTAACGAAACGTATCGTTCTTATGGAGGCTGTCTTGTCCAGCACGAACGCATCGCCTGTCGTCACTCAATCCCGGTTTTCCCGCCATCGATTTGCACTGCTGGTGCTGGCCGGCGTCTATCCGCTTATCACCACGATCCTCTATGTGCTGGCACCGCTGACGGAAGAGTGGGAAATCTGGCAGCGTACGCTGGTCATCGCGCCAACGATGGTATCGGCGATGATCTGGGGCCTGATACCGACGGTTCATCGCGTCTTTGGCCGGTTCATCAATCCAGCGGTGGGTTAGAGCAGGCGCGGCGACGGGCGTCAGAAAACGCCTTGCGAAGGTTCGCACTATCGGGCAAACGGAGCGTATCCTTCCCGTTTATCGGACCGCCGAGGTTCCTTATGTCCGCTACGATTTCCCCGCTCGCCCCCAAGAAATATCCCAAGATGCCGGCGATCGAGGGGGTACGCATCGCGACAGCCGAGGCAGGCATCAAGTACAAGGATCGCACCGACCTCCTGGCAATGGTCTTCGACCCAGGGACTGCCGTTGCCGGTGTGTTCACCCGCTCGAAGTGCCCCTCGGCTCCGGTCGACCTGTGCCGGGAAAACCTTGGCCAGGGCAAGGCCCGAGTGCTGGTGGTCAATTCCGGCAACGCCAACGCCTTCACCGGGAAAAAAGGCCGTGAGACGACGTCGATGACCGCCGCGGCCGCCGCCAAGGCTGTCGGCTGCGGCGCCGATGAGGTTTTCCTGGCTTCGACCGGCGTGATCGGCGAACCACTCGACCCCGGCAAATACAGCCATCTCCTGGCCGGCATGGCCAGGGAAGCGCGCCCGGAGCAGTGGACCGAGGCAGCCAGGGCGATCATGACCACGGACACCTATCCGAAAGTGGTCACTGCCACGGTCAAGCTGGGTGATGTCGATGTAACGCTCAACGGTATCGCCAAAGGTGCCGGCATGATCGCGCCGGATATGGCGACGATGCTGTCTTTTGTCGCGACCGATGCTCCGATCGCCGCACCGGTGCTACAGGATCTCCTCTCCAAAGGGACAGCCAAGACATTCAATGCTGTAACGGTGGATAGCGACACCTCGACCAGCGACACGCTGCTTCTGTTTGCGACCGGAGCGGCCGCCAAACGTGGCGCACCCAAGATCACGGATGCCAAGGATGCACGTCTCGGCGGCTTCCGCCGCGCCCTCAACAAGATGTTGAAGGCACTCGCGATCCAGGTGGTGCGCGACGGTGAAGGTGCCCGCAAGCAGATCGAAGTCACTGTAACAGGCGCGAAGTCGGCGCGTTCGGCCAAGCGCATAGCGCTGTCGATCGCCAATTCGCCGCTTGTGAAGACTGCGGTTGCCGGTGAAGATGCCAATTGGGGCCGGGTCGTCATGGCGGTCGGCAAGGCTGGCGAGCCCGCCGATCGCGACAGGCTGGCGATCTGGTTCGGCGACAATCGTCTTGCCGTCGATGGCGAGCGCGACTCGGCATATTCGGAAGCTGCGACCTCGGCCTACATGAAACGCGACAGTATCGTCATTCGCGCGGACATCGGCATAGGCCGCGGCAAGGCGACGGTGTGGACCTGCGATCTCACCAAGGAATATGTTGCCATCAACGGCGACTACCGGAGCTGATTTGTTGAATCCGCAGCATCCTGCCACCGTCCTGGCAAAGGTCCGCCGCTACGAAGCGGCAGGCTTTCGCGCGTGGCCTGCGGCAGCGGCGCACTATGACGGTACCTGGGTGGTGCGGTTGACGGCCGGCCATCCAGCCAAGCGGTTGAATTCGATCAATCCGCTCGACCCGAATGATGTTCATCACCTGCCCGAACGCATTGCGCGTGCCGGCCGGCGCTTCGAAGCTTACGGGCGGCCGCTCACCTTCCGCATTTCGCCGCTCGCGGGAGCTGCACTTTCGCGACATCTCGACGCCGAGGACTGGTCGCGTTTCGGCGAGTCGCTGGTCATGCGCATGCCGCTCGCAAAGGCGCCGGTCGACGATGTCCTCGATCAGATACCGCTCAAGGACATCAGCCGATTCGTTTCGGCGACGCTGAAAGTGCATGGTGCCGACGCTTCGTTACGGCCCGGTCTGTCGGAAATCATTGGCGCGATCCAGCCCGAGGCTGGATTGTTCGCGCTGGAACGCGGTGATGAGGCGATGGCAACGCTGATCTGTGTGCATGACGGCGATCTGGCCGGCCTGTTCGAGATTGCCACGGACAAGGCCGTGCGGCGGCAGGGATACGGCCGACAGCTGGTGTTGTCAGCGCTGAAATGGGCGCGGCTGCGCGGCGCTCGCGAAGCATGGCTGCAGGTCGAGGCCGACAATGCTCCGGCCCTTGCCCTGTATCATGGGCTCGGCTTCGAGGAAGTTTATCGTTATCACTACAGGCAGCCGGCAGCCGCATGAGCTTCGAACCGTCCAAACCGAAGCGGCTGCTTCTGGTCGTTGCCTGTGCGCTGGTCGATGCCGATGGCCGCGTGCTGATCGCGCAGCGGCCCGAAGGCAAACAGCTTGCCGGCTTGTGGGAATTCCCGGGTGGCAAGGTTGAACAGGGCGAAACACCTGAAGATTGCCTCGTGCGCGAACTTCGCGAAGAACTCGGCATCGAAACCAAGACGGCCTGCTTGGCACCGCTGACCTTTGCCAGCCACAGCTACGACGACTTTCATCTCTTGATGCCCCTTTACGTCTGCCGCCGCTTCTGGGGCACGCCGGAGCCGAAGGAAGCGCAGGCATTGAAATGGGTTCGCCCGAAGCAGATGCGCGATTATCCGATGCCACCGGCGGATGCGCCGCTTATCCCTTTCCTGATCGACCTGCTCTGATCGCCACAATTAGCGTTAACAGAGGTTTAATCCACTCATGAAAGAGTAATCCCGGGGCTGCTGCGGCAAGGTGCCGTCTTGGGGTTGGCGCATGAGCATTGATCGGGACTGGGCGGATATCCGCCCGCAGCGTTCGCTGGGCATGATCGGCATGGGCATGCTGAGGGTCACGCTGCTTTTTGGGTCGGCGGCGGTGGCGCTATCCATCCTTGGTGCTTCCTATCTCAACAGCCAACTCGGACAACGGTTTGCCAGCGCGGACCCTCAGGCCAGGCTCGACATGATGAGCACCGGATCGATCAGCCGGATGAACACCTATACGATGCGGCGCAGCGTGTTGCAGCCTAGCCCCGAAGCGGTCTGCATCATCCGCGACAACGGCACCCGTTCAGGCGCGTGCTGAGTGCTGTCTGGCAGATTCACCGAGCCTTAAGCCTGCTCCGTTAACCTTTGTAAATCAGTTGTCGCTAAGAGAGATCGAACGGGAAGGGGCGACCATGTCATTGCTGTGGCGATTCTTGGCGGATAACAAAGGAACGACCGCCATTGAGTATGGCTTGATCGGAAGTTTGATAACCCTTGTCATCATCGCCGGCGTTGGCGCCTTCGCCGACCGGCTGGCATGGTTATGGAACAACAACAGCAGCGAACTCGTCCAGGCTCTCAGCAAGTAATAGGGTTACCTACTTGTCTGCCCCGTTGTCGCCCAGGATCTTAGCCAGCGATACCGTAGCCGATCCAGGTTTCAGTGGCTTCTGCTGGGAAACATCCGGTGCCCAGCCGGACAGCCAGATGATCGAAAAGCTTGCCCTGATACGTCCATCGGCGTCGGAGAATCTCTCGAAATAGATTTCAGCTGCGCGGGCAAGCAGTGCGCGGCCGGCCGGTCGGCGGCTGCGATCGATCAAGACATTGGTTTCACCCATCGCCTTGAGATCGTTCATGAGGCTGAATGGCGTGCCATAGCGCACGGTCACCGTCTCGATGTCGGCAACGGGCAGCGCAAACCCGGCCCTTTGCAGCAAAGCGCCGGCATCTCGCACATCGGCAAAGGGAATGACCCGGGGGCTTGCGCCGCCATGGAGCTCGGTTTCGGCTGCAAGCAGGCTTTCGCGCAGTTCGCTCAGCGTGCCGGCGCCAGTCATCGCACCGAGAAAGAGGCCGTCCGGCTTCAGGGCCCTTCGGATCTGGGCGAACATGCCGGGAATGTCGTTCATCGATTGAAAGGCCAGCAGCGATACGATGAGGTCGACGCTGCCGGGTTCGAAGGGAACTGTCTCGCCGGTTGTGATCACTCCCGGACCATCGGCAAGAAAGGCGGGATCGGCTTCGACGCGGATGACTTCGTCGACCTTGCCGCTCGCAGCAAGAACATCGGCCGCATGCCCGGTCTGGCAGAACAGGGTTGCGCCACGGTTGAAGCGGCGCTCGACCGCAGCCAAGCGGTCGGCCAGATCATCGGCGGCGCGTTGCATCAGGAAATCCGCGCCATTGCTGGGCCGAGCCAGTGCCCGGCGCTTTCGCGTCAGAAAGAGGGCGGTGTCGAACAAAGGCTGCAAAGAAGGGGCCTGCTTCTGCTATGCTTGCTGATCTGGTGACGGACAATCACGTGGCCGATCCGATGGCGGATATCAAGGGGCTAGCCCAGACAGCACTGCAATGGCCGGCGCGGATGCTGTTTCCGCCGGTCTGCGCTGGTTGCCGCCGCCACGTCTCTCAGCCCGGTGTTTTATGTGGCGATTGCTGGCCGAAGCTGCGGCTTCTCGAGCGGCCCTGGTGCCCGGTCATGGGTACCCCGTTCACACATGACATGGGCGACGGTTTCCTGTCCGCCGAAGCGATTGCCGATCCTCCTCCCTTCGAACGTGCGCGTGCAGCGGCCGCATATTCGGGGGTGGCGAGGCAGATGGTGCAGGCGCTGAAATACAACGACCGCACTGACCTGGCGCCGTGGATGGCGGGCTGGATGGCGCGCGCCGGCGCCGACTTGCTTGAAGAGGCGGATGTCATTGTACCGGTACCGCTGCACTGGCAGCGGTTCTTTCGGCGCAAGTTCAATCAATCCGCCGAACTGGCGCGCGCTCTTGCCGGACGGTCAGGGCGGCATTTCCTGCCGCAGGCGATAAAACGCATAAAGCCAACGCGCCAGCAAGTGGGGCTGGAGCGCACTGCGCGCGAGGAAAATGTGCGGGCCGCTTTCCAGGTGCCGCCAGAAGTCGAGATCGAAATCGCAGGTCGACGTGTGCTGGTGGTGGACGATGTCTACACCACTGGCGCGACCGTGAGAGCGGTGGCCAAGGCCCTGAAAAGAAAAGGTGCTGCCGCTGTCGATGTGCTTACCTTCGCGCGCGTCCTGCCGGGGGACTTTCGGGCCGACGAGTCCGAGACTATATAGGTTTCATGACAAGGCAGGATTGTTGACCCATGGTCGACGTGACGATCTACACACGCATGATGTGCGGCTATTGCGCAGCCGCAAAACGCCTTCTGGACAGGAAGGGCGTAACCTACACCGAGCATGACGCATCCTTCTCGCCGGAGCTGCGCCAGGAAATGATCCAGCGCGCCAATGGCCGTGCGACCTTCCCGCAGATTTTCGTCGGGGATGTCCACGTCGGCGGATGTGACGACCTGCACGCGCTGGAAGACGCCGGGCGGCTCGATGTATTGCTTGCCGGTGCTGTGGCGCGCTGAACGCACAGGACGATCAAAAAGCGAGGACGAAACGATGGGTGTTTTCAAGGCAGCCGCCATTCAGATGCGCTCCGGTACCAGCCCGGAGCGCAATGCTGCCGACATGGAGCGCCTTACGCGCGACGCGGTGGCACAGGGGGCCACCTATGTACAGACGCCCGAGATGACCGGCGCGCTGGTTCGCGACAAGGATGCCAAGCAGTCCATATTCACCAGCGAGGACAAGGATGTCGTCGTCGCCAAGGCCAGGCAATTGGCGCGCGAACTCGGCATCTATTTTCACATTGGCTCGACAGCCGTCCTGCGGACCGACGGCAAGCTTGCCAACCGCGCCCTGCTGATCGCGCCGGATGGCAAGACGCTCGCGTCCTACGACAAGATCCATATGTTCGATGTCGATCTCGACAACGGCGAAAGCTGGCGGGAATCCTCGGCATATGAACCAGGCACCGAAGCCGGTGTCGTTGATCTTGCCGGTACGAAACTCGGCTTCGCCATCTGTTACGACCTGCGCTTCCCGCAGCTTTTCCGCACCGAGGCGCTCGGTGGGGCCGCGGTGCTGTCGGTGCCTGCCGCCTTCACCCGCCAGACCGGTGAAGCGCATTGGCATGTGCTGCTCAGGGCGCGTGCGATCGAGAACGGTGCCTTCGTCATCGCCGCCGCGCAGGGTGGCCTGCACGAAGACGGCCGTGAAACCTATGGCCATTCGCTGATCGTCGATCCGTGGGGGCGCGTCCTTGCCGAGGCAGACCACAACGAGCCGGCGGTCATCGTTGCCGAAATCGATCCGGCCCAATCGGCGGCAGCACGCGCCAAGATCCCGAATCTGAAGAACGCGCGCGACTTCTCGCTGCGCCGGTTCGAGCCAGAGCCGGCCTCGCTCAGGGGAGCCGCGTCTTGATCCGCTTTTCCCTGGTGTGTGAGCGGGAGCACGATTTCGAGGGCTGGTTCCGCTCCAACGATGACTTCGACAAGCAGAAGAAGCGCGGTTTCGTCGAGTGCCCGAGCTGTGGTTCGCACAAGGTCGAGAAAGCGTTGATGGCGCCGGCGGTTTCGACAAGCCGCAAGCAGGAAAGGATGGCGCTGGCCATGGGTGAGCAGCAGCGCCAGGCGATGGTGCAGCTCAAGGCGCTGGCCGACAAGATGCGCGAGAATTCGGACTATGTCGGCGACAAGTTCGCCGAAGAAGCGCGCAAGATCCATTTCGGGGAGGCCGATGCGCGCGGTATCTACGGCGAAGCGACCATCGAGGAGGCCCAGAGCCTGGCCGAGGACGGCGTCGAATTCATGCCGATGCCGACTTTCCCGGACGATCGCAACTAGAGCGTTTCCGTTTTTCACGGAAACGCGGAAACGCTCTAAGTTTTGTTTTCGTCGCATTTTTGTAACGCCAAGTGATTCCACTTGGCTACAAAATGCTCTAGGCCGTATTCCATCAGCGCGCAGATCCGCCAGCGGTGCTCGGCCTCTGGTCGTCAATCGTTTGCGTCGAGTCCCCTGATCAGCTTCTCGAGCAGCGCCGCCAACTGATCCTGCTCGTCCCGCGTCAGCGCCGAGAGAACCTGGTGCTCGTTCGCGACATGGGCGGTTACCGCTTCGTCGATGAGGGCACGGCCTTTTTCCGTCAGTTGCACGATCACGCCGCGGCGGTCCTGTGGATGAGGCGCACGCGCGATGAGCCCTGCCTTTTCCAATCGATCCAGCCGATTGGTCATGGCGCCTGAGGTCACCATCGTGGCTTCATAGAGTGCTGTCGGCGTCAATGCGAAAGGCGTGCCCGAGCGCCGCAAGGTCGCCAGAACGTCGAATTCGCCATTCTGCAGGCCGAACTGGGCGAACAAGGGGTTCAGCTTGTCCCGCGCCACCACCAGGGCGGCGTAGCTGAGGCGCCCGAACACCGCCATGGGACGGACATCGAGATCCGGCCTTTCCTTCTGCCATTGCGCCACAGCATTCCCAGCACGATCCATTTATCTCACCATAAAGTATCTTGACACTAAGATTCTTTCTATTAAATGATATGTCATCGATCAGCAATCGCCAAGTGGCCAAGCCTGCCAGGAGATCAAAATGAGCAAAATCGCAGTCCTCGTCGGCAGCCTGCGCCAGGAATCCTTCAGCCGTAAGGTGGCGAAAGCGGTGGCGGAGCTCACGCCGGCGCTTTCCCTCGATTTCATCGACATCGGCGCCGTATCCTTCTTCAACGAAGACCTGGAAGCAAATCCGCCTGCTGACTGGCAAGCGTTGCGCGATCGAGTCTCCTCGGCCGACGCCGTGCTTTTCGTCACCGCCGAATATGTGCGTTCGGTGCCGGGTGTGCTCAAGAATGCCATCGATATCTGCGCCCGGCCGCAAGGGCAGGGTGCATTGGGTGGCAAGCCCGCAGCAATCATCTCGACATCACTTGGCGCAATCGGCGGTTTCGGTGCCAACCATCATCTCAGGCCATCGCTGGCTTCGCTCGACATGAAGGTGCTTGGCCAGCCTGAAGCCTACATTGGCAACACGGGCGCGCTTTTTGATGCCGGCGGCAAGTTGATCGATGAGCGTGCGCGCGCATTTCTTGCGGCTTTCGGCGCTGCCTTCGAGACATTCATTCAACGTCAGGTTCCGCCGTTCGAGCAGCGGCAGGTCGCCTGAGCGCGTAAAGGATATCGTCATCATGACCACGCTATCTGAAGAAAATCACGCGGGCGCCTCGATGAAATCGGTGTGGGATTCGGCCTTCGGCCTGCTTTTGATCACCGGCGTCCTGCTGGGGCTGACGCTGCCGCTCGGCAAGCTGGCGACGGCGAATACCGTGCCGCCGATGCTGTGGGCATTCATGACGTCGTTCGGCATTGGCGGCGTGCTTCTGCTGGTTCTGTTCTACCGGCGCCATCGCCTGGTGATGACGGGTCACAAGCTGCGCTACTACATCATCGCGGCGGCCATTTCCTTCGCCATCCCGAATTTCCTGATCTTCTCCGCCATCCCGCATCTCGGCGCCGGCTATACCGGCATCATGTTCACGCTTTCACCGGTGGTGACGCTTACTCTGTCCATCCTCTTTGGCGTGCGCCGCCCCAATCTGCTCGGTGTGATCGGCATCGTGATCGGTTTTGGGGGAGCCCTCCTGGTGGCGTTGACCCGCGGTGAGGCCGGTCAGCCAGCCGATCTGTTCTGGGTGCTGATAGGCCTGCTGATCCCGGTCTTCCTCGCCGCCGGCAACATCTATCGCACCATCGACTGGCCCACAGGCACCGACGCCATCGAACTGGCGGTCGGCAGCCACCTTGCGGCAGCAGCGATGTTGCTTGGCGGACTGCTCTTTTCTGGCCAGGCCGCTTCGTTCGGCATTCTGGTCGAGGTGCCCTGGCTGGTGCTCGCCCAGGTGGTGACGGGAGCGGCGATGTTCGCCTTGTATTTCCGCCTTCAGGCGGTCGGCGGTCCGGTCTATCTCAGCCAGATCGGCTATGTCGGCTCTGCCGTCGCGCTGGTCTCCGGCACGCTGTTCCTTGGTGAGAACTATCAGCTGCTGACCTGGGCCGGCGCTGCCATCATCGTGGCCGGCGTGTTCATCACCACCAAGGCGCAGCGACAGTCGGCCTGATCTTCTTTCAGTCCTCGTCGTTCTCGCGAACGCCGATTGCTTCCGGCTGCGGGTGGCGCCTGCGGTGGGTGGCGGCGGCGCGAGCGGACTGTTCGTAGATGCCTGTCATCAATTCCAGCGTGCGTGCCGCATCTTCCAGCCTGTCTGCAAGATCGGGCACGCGCGTTACCGCATCGATCAGCAGTGCCGAGCGGATATCGGCGTAACGTTCCGTCACGCGGTGCCCCAGCGGCGTGACCTCATAGGTGACCCCGGCGCGGCCGCTGCCCTGACGCTTGACGAGATCAGCCTTAACCAGCTTGCGCAGGCTGTACTGGATGTTGGGAATGTCATCACGATTGGTCATCTGCGCGAGGTCGCGGATGCTCTTCGGCCGGTCGTTCATGCGGATGATATGCAACAGCGCGTTCTCTGGGCCGCTGGCCGAAAACTCGATCACCGTCTCAAGACATTCTGCCTGCCAGCGGCCGAAAGCCTCGTAGGAGCGCATCAGCGCGTATTCGATTTCGGCGACGTCGATCTCGAGCGGCGTGCGCGCAAGGTGCCAGCCTCGATCGAGAAGATCCCTCTGGTTCGATGTCTTCTTGGCTTTCATCCACGCCTCCTCGCGCTGCGACCATGCACCAGCGGACCGGGTTGCGTCCATGAGGTTTTATGATAGACTTTCTATTATAAAATATAACAAATGGTGAGGATATCGATATGAGCATGCTCGGCGGCGGCGTGACTGCGCAGCCTTTCTTTCTTGGTACGTTCGCTTCCAACTGCTCCGGCGGCATGACCGTCACCAAAGTGCCTGAGCGGTGGGTCAATTCCTGGGACAACAACCTCCGGCTGGCGCGGCTTCTCGATGACGCCGGCATCGATTTCATGCTGCCGATCGCACGCTGGATCGGATATGGCGGCGAGACCAACTTCCACGGCAACGTGCTGGAAACGATCACGTGGGCGACAGGACTGCTGGCACTGACGCGCAACATCACCCTGTTTGCCACCACTCATACGACGGCAAACCATCCCGTTGTCGTTGCCAAACAGCTCGCGACCATTGATCAGATCGGTGCCGGGCGCATCGGTCTCAACATCGTCGCCGGCTGGAACAAGCCGGAATATGAAGCGCTGGGGCTGACGCTGCCGGACGATCACATCACGCGATACGGCTATGCGCAGGAATGGTTCGACGTCATCCAGGCGCTATGGAGCCGCACCGAAGCCTTTGATTGGGACGGGACCTATTTCAAGCTGAAGAATGTGCTCGGCGATCCGCGACCGTCGTCACCCCTGCCGATCCTCAACGCCGCAGGTTCGGAAGAAGGACGGCGTTTTGCAATCCGCAACGCCAACTTCCTGTTCACGCCGGCGATCGACCTGGCGCGCTCGAAGGACGAGATCCAGGCCCTCAAGGGTCAAGCCCAGGAAGCTGGTCGCAAGGTGGACGTGCTCACCTTCTCCCACGTCGTGTGCCGGCCGACGGAAAAGGAGGCGAGGGACTATCTGGAGCATTTCGGCCGCACCAATGCCGACTGGGCGGCGGTCGACAATCTGGTGCGCCTGCAATTCGCGCATGCGCAGTCGTTCCCGCATGACCTGCTCGCCCTTATCCGGGATCGCATGGCAGCCGGTCACGGCGGTTTTCCCCTGACGGGCACGCCCGAGCAGGTCGCCGATGGCATCACTGCCCTGCACGAGGCCGGTTTTCGCGGCACGACGCTTTCCTTCGTCGACTATGCGGAGGAGTTTCCCTATTTCCGTGATACCGTGCTTCCGATCCTGGAACAGCGCGGCATCCGGATGGCTGCTGCCGCCGCACGCTCGGCGGCGTAAGGGACCATCACCATGGCAATGGCTTCAGAACCGGTTGATGCCGGCACTTTCCGCTCGGCGATGCGGCTTATCGTCGGCAATGTCAGCGTCATCACCGCCGGCGTCGGTGATGACAGGTCCGGCCTTGTGGTGATCTCGGTGGTTTCACTATCGGCTGAACCGCCCAAGGTGATTGCCTGCGTCAACCGCTTGTCCTCGACCTGGCAGGTCATCGAACGCCACCGTCATTTCGCCGTCAATTCACTGGGACCGCAGCACCAGAAGGTGGCCGAGCGCTTCTCGGGCTTCGGCGGCGTAAAAGGGCAGGACCGCTATGCCGGCGTGCAATGGACGACGATGAAAACCGGTGCTTCGGTTCTCGCTGATGCCGTGGCGGCATTCGATTGCAGCCTCGACGAAATGATCGATCGCGGCACGCATTCGATCATCATCGGCTCGGTCGAAGCCGTACGCACCCAGGACGCCGCCGAGGCGCTGATCTATTGGCGCGGCGCCTACAGGCCGCTTCTGGCGGAAACCTGACCGGGCGTAGTCAGGCCGCCTTTTCGGCGAGCACCATGTAGTTGACGTCCATGTCCTTGGAACGCTGCCAGCGATCGGCGAGTGGATTGTAGATGACGCCGGAGCGATCGGTTATGGCGAGGCCTGCGCCGCTCAGGGCGTGTTCCAGTTCTTCCGGCCGCACCAGCTTGCCAAACTTGTGCGTGCCGCGGGGTAGCCAGCGCAACACGTATTCCGCACCGATGATGGCCAGCCCGAGTGCCTTCAGCGTGCGGTTGATGGTAGCCACGAACATGATGCCACCCGGCTTCACCATCTCGCCGCACTTGCCGACGAACAGGTTGATGTCAGCGACATGCTCGACCACCTCCATATTGAGGACGACATCGAACTTCTCGCCGGCATCGGCCAGGTCCTCGGCCGTAGTGGCACGATAGTCGACAGCCACACCGGCTTCCGCCGCGTGCAGCCTGGCTACTTCGATGTTCGTCGTGGAAGCATCCGCCCCGACCACTTCGGCGCCCAGGCGCGCCATCGGCTCGCACAGCAGTCCGCCGCCACAACCGATGTCGAGGATACGCAAGCCCTCGAAGGGTTTGGCCGCGCGGGCGTCGCGGCCGAAGCGGGTCGCGATCTGGTCGCGGATATAGGCCAGCCGCACAGGGTTGAACTTGTGCAGCGGACGGAATTTTCCGTTGGGGTTCCACCATTCGGCGGCAAGGGCTGAAAAGCGCTCGACTTCTCCGGCGTCGATCGTCGACCGTCGGGGCTCTGGCATGACTTTGTCTCCTTCGGGGGAAAGGAAGTCGGCAGAAGGGAGCCGATTGTCAAGGCGCGTTTTGTGCGCGCGTCATTCCGGCGCGACAAAGCGGCATCACAAAGCCGTTGTTTTCCAAAGCCCTGCTTCGCTCAAAGCGTTTAGGCGAGCGCCACCAAATTTCCCGTGTATTGTCTCCAGCCGGCATCGAGCATTTGCAATGTCGGCTCAAGCACCAGTCCATCGTGGGTCAAAAACCAGGCGCACGAAGCCGGCGTGCTCGGCCAGAGAGAAGATGCATGCTCATGTCCGCGTCAACGGCTCCGATGTCATGACTGCCGGGGGATCGGCGGTTCAAGGGAGAGCCAGTCCAAGGCGAGTCTCTTTGGTCAATGGAGCAAGCCAAATCGCAAGAGACTTGCGCCACGCTGCCACATCGGTCGTGTGTGCCTTGCGAAGGTCTTGTGTTTTGGCTAAGGAAGCCGCGCATTTTTGCGTCCCGGCCAGCCGGGGCTTTCCTGTCCATCCCTGGCCATCAGGCCTGCATTCAAAGGCTTTCCGCTCCCATGGCGCGCATCGTGATGAAGTTCGGCGGAACCTCCGTCGCCGACCTCGACCGCATCCACAATGTGGCGCGTCACGTCAAACGTGAGGTCGAGGCCGGCCATGAGGTGGCAGTCGTCGTCTCGGCGATGTCGGGCAAGACCAATGAGCTCGTCGGCTGGGTGCAAGGCATGCCCAAGGCAACCGGCGCCAACAGCCCGTTCTTCGACGCGCGCGAATATGATGCCATCGTCGCCTCCGGCGAGCAGGTCACGTCCGGTCTGCTCGCGATCGCCCTGCAGTCGATGGGCATCAATGCACGATCCTGGCATGGCTGGCAGATCCCGATCAAGACCGACGGCGCGCATGGCGCGGCGCGCATAACAGACATTGACGGCTCGTTCCTGATCCAGCGTTTCAAGGAGGGCCAGGTTGCTGTGATCGCCGGCTTCCAGGGGATCGCGCCGGACAACCGCATTTCGACGCTTGGCCGCGGCGGTTCCGACACCAGCGCGGTGGCGATCGCGGCCGCCGTCAAGGCCGACCGCTGCGACATCTACACCGATGTCGACGGCGTCTACACCACGGACCCGCGCATGGAACCCAAGGCCAGGCGGCTGGATCGCATTTCCTTCGAGGAAATGCTGGAGATGGCCTCGCTCGGCTCGAAGGTGCTTCAGGTGCGCTCGGTGGAGCTCGCCATGGTACACAAGGTGCGCACTTTCGTGCGATCGTCCTTCGACGATCCCGATGCACCCGGCATGGGGGATTTGATCAATCCGCCCGGAACGCTCATTTGCGACGAGGATGAAATCGTGGAACAGCAGGTCGTCACCGGAATTGCCTACGCCAAGGACGAAGCACAGATCTCGCTGCGCCGTGTCGCCGACCGGCCGGGTGTGGCCGGTGGCATCTTCGGCCCGCTCGCCGAAGCCAACATCAACGTCGACATGATCGTCCAGAACATCTCGGAAGACGGCAAATCGACCGACATGACCTTCACCGTGCCCTCCGGCGATGTCGCCAAGGCCCTGGCTGTGCTGGACAAGGTCAAGCAGACAGTCGGCTTCGATGCCCTCCAGCATGACGAAGGCATGTCCAAGGTTTCCGTCATCGGCATCGGCATGAGAAGCCACGCCGGCGTGGCAGCGACTGCTTTCCAGGCACTTGCCGAAAAAAGCATCAATATCCGCGCGATCACCACCTCCGAGATCAAGATTTCGATCCTGATCGACGGTCCTTACACGGAACTGGCTGTTCGCACTTTGCATTCCGTCTACGGTCTCGATAAGCAATAAGAGACCCGAGTCGGTTTTTGCGTCGGGCCGGTGCGAAGGGAACCGCACCGGCCCAATCGCCTTTGGAGAAGCCGCGATGCGTGAGACGGCCATCGGCCCGCGCGTTTTGTTGAAACGGCTCCGCGAGCTCATGCAGGAGCCGCTGGAGCCGCAGGATCGGCTTGACCGAATCGTGCGCGACATCGCCTCCAACATGGTGGCGGAAGTCTGCTCGCTCTATGTCCTGCGCGCCGACTCCGTGCTCGAACTCTATGCCACCGAAGGTCTCAACAAGAACGCCGTTCACCTGGCGCAGTTGCGCCTCGGCCAGGGCCTCGTCGGCACGATCGCCGCAAGCGCGCGCCCGCTCAATCTGTCCAACGCGCAGGAACATCCTGCCTTCGCCTATCTGCCGGAGACCGGCGAAGAAATCTATCACGCCTTCCTCGGCGTGCCGGTGTTGAGGGCAGGCCGCACGCTCGGCGTGCTCGTCGTGCAGAACCGCACCAAGCGCGTCTATCGCGAGGACGAGGTCGAGGCGCTCGAGACCACCGCCATGGTGATCGCCGAAATGGTCGCGACCGGCGACCTTGCGCGGCTGTCGCGCCCCGGCATGGAGCTCGATCTCAGCCGTCCTGTTTCCTTTACGGGTGTGTCCTTCAACGAAGGTGTCGGGCTCGGCCATGTCGTGCTGCACGAGCCGCGTATCGTCGTCACCAACCTGTTCAACGAGGACAGCGAAGAAGAAGTTCGCCGGCTCGAGGAATCGCTCGGCTCGCTCAGGCTCTCCATCGACGACATGCTGGAGCGGCGAGATGTCGCCTTCGAAGGCGAACATCGCGAGGTGCTGGAAGCCTACCGCATGTTCGCCAATGATCGTGGCTGGGTGCGCCGCCTGGAAGAGGCGATCCGCAACGGCCTTACGGCGGAAGCCGCGGTGGAAAAAGTGCAGTCGGACATGCGCGCCCGCATGATCCACATGACCGATCCTTATCTGCGCGAGCGGATGAGCGACTTTGATGACCTCGCCAACCGGCTGCTGCGCCAGTTGATGGGGCGCGGGCCCGAAGACGTGGCTGCCTCGCTGCCGAAGGATGCCATCATCGTCGCCCGTTCGATGGGGGCGGCCGAGTTGCTCGACTATCCGCGCGACAAGATGCGCGGGCTCGTGCTGGAAGAGGGCGCTGCGACCAGCCACGTCGTCATCGTTGCGCGCGCCATGGGCATTCCGGTGGCCGGCCAGGTCAAGGGCGCGGTGTCGATGTCGGAAAACGGCGATGCCATCATCGTCGACGGCGACGAGGGCGCCATTCATCTGCGGCCACAGCAGGACCTCGAGGCGGCCTATGCGGAGAAGGTGCGCTTCCGTGCGCGCCGGCAGGAACTCTACCGGGAGCTGCGCAAGAAGCCGTCCGTCACCCGTGACGGTGTGCAGGTCGACCTCTTGATGAATGCCGGCCTTGCTGTCGACCTGCCGCAGCTGACTGAATCGGGCGCCGCAGGCATCGGCCTGTTCCGCACCGAGCTGCAATTCATGGTGGCGGCGACCTTCCCGCGCGCCGAGGCACAGGAAAAACTCTACCGCGATGTGCTGGAAGCCGCGCGCGGCAAGCCTGTCACCTTCCGCACCATCGACATCGGTGGCGACAAGGTGCTGCCCTACTTCAAGAATGCCACGCAGGAAGAGAACCCGGCACTTGGCTGGCGGGCGATCCGTCTGACTCTGGACCGCCCCGGCCTGTTGCGGACGCAGATCCGTGCGCTGCTCAAGGCCGCCGGCGGGCGTGAATTGAAGCTGATGCTGCCGATGGTGACCGAGCTTGGTGAAATCGCGCAGACGCGGGAGATCATCGAGCGCGAGGTGAGGCATCTTTCGCGCTTCGCCCACCATTTGCCGACCAGCCTGAAGCTGGGCGCGATGCTGGAAGTGCCGTCGCTGCTGTTCCAGCTCGACGAACTGATGAAGTCGGTCGATTTCGTCTCGGTCGGCTCCAATGACCTGTTCCAGTTCGTGATGGCGGTGGACCGCGGCAACACGCAACTGGCCGATCGCTTCGATCCGGTCTCGATCCCGTTCCTGCGTGTGCTGAAGCAGATCGCCGATGCCGGCCATCGCAACAATACGCCGGTGACACTTTGCGGCGAACTCGCCGGCAAGCCGATTTCGGCCATGGCCTTGATCGGCCTTGGCTTCCGTTCCATCTCCATGTCGCCGGCGGCGATCGGCCCAGTCAAGGCGATGCTGACCGACCTGCCGCTGGAAGAGCTGCAAGCCTTCTTCGCCGATAACCTCAACCAGCCCGCCACGGGTATGCCGATCCGCGCGCTGCTGCAGGCCTTCGCGGATGACCGCGGCATTCCTTTGTAAGAAGCCTTCGACACCCCATGATCAATCTGCCCCGCGACCGCATGGACCAAGTTGTCAAGCGTTTCGACATGCTCGAAGCGCAGATGGCGGCCGGGCCGGCACCTGATGCCTATGTGAAGATGGCGGCCGAATATGCCGACATGCAGGAACTGGTCGCCAAGATCCGGGAACTGCGTGCCGCGGAGCGCGAGCGGGAAGATCTCGAAGCGATGCTCGGCGACAAGGGCACGGATAGCGAGATGCGCGCGCTGGCCGAGGCCGATCTGCCGGAGGTGGAGAGCCGTATCGAAGCCTTGCAGCAGGAAATCCAGGTATTGCTGCTGCCGAAGGATGCCGCCGACGAACGCAACGCCATCCTGGAAATCCGCGCCGGCACCGGCGGCGACGAGGCCGCCCTGTTCGCCGGCGATCTGTTCCGCATGTATGAGCGCTACTCGGCGTCCAAGGGGTGGCGCTTCGAGGTTGTTTCAGCCAGCGACGGCGAAGTCGGCGGGTTCAAGGAAATCATAGCCTCGGTTTCCGGCAGGGGCGTCTTCGCCCATATGAAATTCGAATCCGGCGTGCATCGCGTGCAACGCGTGCCGGCCACGGAAGCACAAGGGCGCATCCACACTTCGGCGGCGACGGTCGCCGTGCTGCCGGAAGCCGAAGAAGTCGATATCGAGATCAAGGCGGAAGACATCCGCATCGATACGATGCGTGCGTCCGGTTCCGGTGGCCAGCATGTCAACACCACCGATTCCGCCGTGCGCATCACCCACCTGCCCACCGGCATCATGGTGGTGCAGGCGGAGAAGTCGCAACACCAGAACAGGGCGCGTGCCATGCAGATCCTGCGCGCGCGGCTTTACGATCTCGAACGCAGCCGCGCCGACGAGGAGCGTTCGGAATCGCGCAAGTCGCAGGTTGGTTCTGGCGACCGCTCCGAGCGCATCCGCACGTATAATTTCCCGCAGGGGCGCCTGACCGACCATCGCATCAATCTTACGCTCTACAAGCTCGACCGCGTGATGGAGGGGGAGCTGGACGAAGTGGTCGACGCGC
Source organism: Mesorhizobium sp. UC74_2 (assembly GCF_042701485.1). NCBI lineage: Bacteria > Pseudomonadati > Pseudomonadota > Alphaproteobacteria > Hyphomicrobiales > Phyllobacteriaceae > Mesorhizobium > Mesorhizobium sp. UC74_2. The sequence continues at coordinate 6,246,400 of NZ_CP170562.1, forward strand.
TGATCGCTGACCACCAGTCGAGGCTTCTGGCGGAGATGAAGGAAGGGTGAGGCCGTGACAGGCACGACCCTTGCCGAGCTGTTGCTTTCGGCGCGCAGGCGCCTCGTGGAGGCCGGCATTGAAGGTGCGGTGATCGACGCAAGGCTTCTGGTCGAAGACCTTACCGGTACGACCCGCACTGAGGCGATCGTGGATTCCGACCGTGTCATCGGTGCCGATATGCTGTCAGCCGTCGATGCCGCCCTGACCCGCAGGATTTCCGGCGAACCGGTGCATCGAATCCTCGGCTATCGCGAATTCCACGGGTTGCGGCTTGGGCTTTCGCCTGAAACCCTCGAACCGCGTCCCGACACGGAGACGCTGGTGGATGCGATGCTGCCGCTGCTCGCCGAGATAGGTGAACGCAAAGGGGCCTGCCGTATCCTCGATCTCGGCACGGGAACCGGTGCCATTGCGCTGGCGCTGCTCGCGGCGTCCCCGCAGGCGCGAGCCGTGGGCGTGGACATTTCCGAGGATGCGCTTGCCACCGCAGCCCGCAATGCTCGGGATCTCGGCCTTTCAGAGCGGTTTAGTGTCGTCAGATCCGACTGGTTCGAAGCAATTTCGGGTCGATTTGATGTAATCGTCTCCAACCCTCCCTATATATCGAGTGCTGAGATCGAAACGCTGCAGAAGGAGGTGCGCAATTTCGATCCATTGCGGGCGCTTGATGGCGGTGCGGATGGGCTCGATGCCTATCGGACAATTGCTGCAAAAAGCGCCAGGCATCTGGAAGCCGGCGGCGTGGTCGCCGTTGAGATCGGCAGCAGCCAGAAGGCAGAAGTGACCGATATTTTCCTGGATGCAGGATTCCTCATGAAAACAGCGCTGCGCGATCTTGCCGGAAACGATCGCGTTCTACTGTTCACAAGTGGCGGAAAAGCTTGAAGGCGCGGCGAAAAACCGCTTGGCAAGGCTAAGGAATGCGGCTAGGGTCGATTTACCGGATGAGACGAAGCAGGCAGTGCTCTTAGCGATTCGGTTCCTTTGAAATAGCTGCCTTCTTGCGAAACGACGCTCAAGCTTCGTGCGGGAATCGTCCGGAAAGTGATGTAACCGGAACAGGATGACACGTGGCGCCAACGCAATCGATGCGGGCGAGCACCGGTGAAACAGCGAAACGGCAGGCTGCATGAGCGCCGCCGTATGCGAAGATTTTCAAGTTTTTGAAGCGAAGAGACCCTTATGAGGCCACAACAGCAGAATAGACGCATGCGCGGTCGCAACAATGGCGGCGGCGGCAACAACAATAATAATAACAACAACAACCGCAAAGGGCCGAACCCGCTCAACCGCAATTACGAGAGCAACGGTCCGGATGTGAAGATCCGCGGTTCCGCCCAGCAGATCGCCGAGAAATACGCGACCCTCGCCCGTGATGCGATGAGCTCGGGTGACCGCGTGATGGCTGAGAACTATCTCCAGCATGCCGAACACTACAACCGCATCATTGCCGCCGCCCAGGCACAGATGCCGATCCAGAATTTCCAGCAGAACCGCGACGATTTCGATGACGAACTCGATGAAGAGCGCGATGAATTCGACAACAGCGGGAATGCGGGCGAAGGCCAGCAGCCGGCCAATCACGGTTCCGGCCCACAGCCGGTGATTGAAGGCACTCCCGCCGAAGTGGCGCTCAACTCCGAGGGCGGCCGCGACAACAATGGCCGCGAAGGTGGCTACCGAGACAGCAACCGTGACAATGGCAATCGCCACCATCGCGATCGCCGCCACAACAATGGCCACGGCCAGAATGGGCCGCGTGGAGACCGTGGCCCGCGCGGAGAAAACGGCAACAGGCGCGAGGATGGGCAGCCCCAGGCTGCCGCCCCGGCAGAAGCTGCTCCGGTCGTCGCAGCCGAAGAGCCGACGCCGGTGACCGTTGCTGAACCGGCACCACAGTTCGAGAGTTTCAACCCGGCGCAGCTTGCCGCCCATGCCGAAGCGCGTGAGGCAGAAACTGAAGCGGTAGCGCCGCGCAAGACCACGCGGCGGCCGCGCAAGCCGAAGGCTGAAGCTGCCGAGGCAGCGCCTGCCGATACGGCTGAAACGGCCGGCGCCGACAGCTGAGCACAGGTTCCCTTCGAGATCACGGACGGCGGAGAGAAATCTCCGCCGTTTTTGTTTGGCTGGGCTATAGTCCCTCCTCGGGCGGCTCGGATAAATATCTGCCTTGATCGGTATCAATGCGTCTTGAGAGACAAGGGCTTACGTCCCATATCACGGCTGAACAGGATCCGGCTCAGACGAGCGGGTCCGTCACCAAGGCTGATCCGGTGCCGCAAAGCGGGCCGGTGACGGAAGGAGACAATGATGAACCTTGAAAAATATTCCGAACGCGTCCGCGGTTTTATCCAGTCCGCACAGCAGTATGCACTGAACCGCAACCACCAGCAGTTCACCCCGGAACATATCCTGAAGGCATTGATCGACGATGACGAGGGTTTTGCCGCGTCTTTGATCGAGCGCGCCGGCGGGCGCCCGCGCGATGTCGAAGTCGCTGTCGACGCGGCTCTCAATGCCCAGCCCAAAGTCGAAGGCGGCAATGGCCAGCTTTACCTGGCGCAACCGCTGGCCAAGGTGTTCTCGACCGCTGAGGACCTTGCCAAGAAGGCGGGCGACAGCTTCGTGACCGTGGAGCGACTGCTGCAGGCTCTCGCCATGGAGAAGTCCGCCAAGACCGCCGACATATTGTCCAAGGCCGGTGTGACCGCACAGGCGCTCAATGCCACGATCAATGATATCCGCAAGGGCCGTACCGCGGATTCCGCCTCCGCCGAACAGGGCTACGATGCGCTGAAAAAATATGCACGGGATCTCACCGCGGACGCCCGTGCCGGCAAGCTCGATCCGGTCATCGGTCGCGACGACGAGATTCGCCGCACCATCCAGGTGCTGTCGCGCCGCACCAAGAACAATCCCGTGCTGATCGGTGAGCCCGGCGTCGGCAAGACGGCGATCGCCGAGGGCCTTGCGTTGCGTATCGTCAATGGCGACGTGCCGGAAAGCTTGAAGGACAAGCAGTTGATGGCGCTCGACATGGGGGCGCTGATCGCAGGTGCGAAATATCGCGGCGAGTTCGAAGAGCGGTTGAAGGCGGTGCTCAACGAAGTCACTTCGGCAGCCGGCGGTATCATCCTGTTCATCGATGAGATGCACACGCTGGTCGGCGCTGGCAAGGCGGATGGCGCGATGGACGCCTCCAACCTGCTGAAGCCCGCGCTCGCACGCGGCGAACTGCACTGCGTCGGAGCGACCACGCTCGACGAATACCGCAAATACATCGAGAAGGACGCGGCCCTTGCCCGTCGCTTCCAACCGGTCTTTGTCGAGGAGCCGACGGTCGAGGACACGATCTCGATCCTGCGCGGTCTGAAGGAGAAGTATGAGCAGCACCACAAGGTGCGCATCTCGGACTCGGCGCTGGTCTCGGCGGCCTCGCTGAGCAATCGCTACATCGCCGACCGGTTCCTGCCCGACAAGGCGATCGACCTGGTCGACGAAGCGGCCTCGCGCCTCAGGATGCAGGTCGATTCCAAGCCGGAAGCGCTGGATGAAATCGACCGCCGTATCATGCAGCTGAAGATCGAGCGCGAAGCGCTGAAAGTCGAGAAGGACGACGCTTCCAAGGATCGTCTGGTCCGGCTCGAAAAGGAGCTGACCGGGCTCGAGGAAGAGTCCGACGCCTTGACCGCGAAGTGGCAGGCCGAGAAGCAGAAGCTCGGGCTCGCCGCAGACCTGAAGAAAGATCTCGACGACGCCCGCAACGAACTGGCCATCGCACAGCGCAAAGGTGAGTTCCAGCGTGCCGGCGAACTTGCCTATGGCAGGATCCCCGAGCTGGAAAAGCAGCTCACCGATGCCGAGGCTCGCGACGGGCAGGGCGGCGGCATGGTCGAGGAAGTGGTCACGCCGGATCACGTCGCCCAGATCGTGTCGCGCTGGACCGGCATTCCGGTCGACAAGATGCTGGAAGGCGAGCGCGAAAAGCTGCTGCGCATGGAAGATGAGATCGCCAGGCGCGTCGTCGGTCAGGGCGAAGCGGTGCAGGCTGTATCCAAGGCTGTACGGCGTGCCCGTGCCGGCCTGCAGGATCCGAACCGGCCGATCGGCTCGTTCATGTTCCTGGGACCGACCGGTGTCGGCAAGACCGAACTGACCAAGGCGCTCGCCTCGTTCCTGTTCGACGACGAGACCGCGATGGTGCGCATCGACATGTCGGAGTTCATGGAGAAGCACTCGGTTGCCCGTCTGATCGGCGCCCCTCCCGGCTATGTCGGCTATGAGGAAGGTGGTGCGCTGACCGAAGCCGTGCGTCGGCGCCCGTATCAGGTCGTGCTGTTCGACGAGATCGAGAAGGCGCATCCGGATGTCTTCAACGTCCTGTTGCAGGTGCTGGATGACGGCCGGCTGACCGATGGGCAAGGCCGTACGGTCGACTTCCGCAACACGCTGATCATCATGACGTCGAACCTCGGTGCCGAATATCTCGTCGGTCTCGGCGAAGACCAGGATGTCGATGCTGTACGCGATGAGGTGATGGCGGTGGTGAAAGCCTCGTTCCGTCCGGAATTCCTCAACCGCATCGACGAAGTGATCCTGTTCCACCGGCTGCGCCGCAAGGACATGGGTCAGATCGTCGAGATCCAGCTCAAGCGGCTGGAGAAGCTGCTGGTCGATCGCAAGATCACACTCAACCTCGACAATGAGGCTGTCGAGTGGCTGGCGGACAAGGGTTACGATCCGGCCTATGGTGCACGGCCGCTGAAGCGGGTGATGCAGAAGGAACTGCAGGATCCGCTGGCGGAGAAAATCCTGATGGGCGAGATCCTCGATGGCTCGACCGTCAAGGTGACCGCCGGCTCGGACAGGTTGAATTTCCGTTCGAAGCCGACCGTGGTGGCCGAACAAGCTGCATAACAGCAGTTCACGCAACAGCTGTTGTCAAAACCAGGCGCGCCTCTTCAGGTGAAGAGGCGCGTTTTTTCGTATCGAAAGTACGTTCTACCTGGCGAACCGTTTGGCGCCGGCGACACACATGACCACACCGATGGTGACGACCACCATGGCGGGGCTGACCTGTTCGTGCAGCAGGAAAGCCGCCAAGGCGAGGCCGAAGAAAGGCTGCAGCAACTGCAACTGCCCGACTGCGGCGATGCCGCCCTGCGCCAGTCCGCGATACCAGAACACGAAGCCGATCAGCATGCTGAACAGCGACACGTAAGCGAGGCTTATCCATGCCGGCATGCCGACACCGGCCAGGGAGGGCGGGAAGGTGACGAAGGTCAGCACCAGCATCAGCGGCAGTGAAATCACCAGTGCCCAGCAGATCACCTGCCAGCCGCCCAGCCGTCGCGACAGTTTTCCACCTTCCGCATAACCCAGCCCGCAGACGACGATGGCCGCCAGCATCAGGGCGTCGCCCACCGGCGAGGCGGAAAGGCCGCGCGACAACGCAAATCCGGCAACCAGCGCGCTACCCAGGCAGGAAAACACCCAGAAGGCCAGACGCGGCCGTTCGCCGCCGCGCAGCACGCCGAAGATCGCCGTCGCAAGCGGCAACAGGCCGATGAAGACGATGGAGTGTGCTGAAGTGACGTGCTCGAGCGCCAGTGCGGTGAGCAGCGGAAAGCCGACCACGACGCCGAGCGCCACGATGGTGAGTGAGATCAGGTCGTCCCGGCTTGGGCGCTTCTCGCGAAAGGCCAGCAAAAGGGCGAGGCCAAGCAGGCCGGCGAGAGCCGCGCGTGTCACCGTCAGGAAGACCGGGCTGAAATCCATCACCGCGACCCGTGTTGCCGGCAGCGAACCGCTGAAGATCAGCACCCCCAGGAAACCGTTGAGCCATCCACTCGTCGTCTTGTCCACGCGTACACTCTTCCTTTTCGCATGATCCTTGTCCGTAAAGTCTGCAACTTGACGGGATATTTGCCTGCAATCGTTGCGCTCTTATCGTCGGGACGGGGGTAGCGCCGCCAGATACGCTGAGATACAATTCAATCAAACTGTTATGGATACGATGGCAATACAGATGGACGGGATTGCTGCACCCGCAAGCAAGGACGGGACGCTGATCGAGACCGTCATGGCGACAGTGCGGCAGCGTATCGGCGCACGGCAATTGACGCCCGGCGCCAAGCTGCCTTCGGTGCGGGCCTTCGCCAAGACCATGCTGGTCTCCACCTCCACGGTGGTGGAGGCCTATGAGCGGCTGGCAGCGGAGGGTGTGATCCGCTCGCGGCCGGGATCAGGCTTCTATGTCTGTGGTCCGCTGGCCCCGCTTTCGCTTGCCGAGGTCGGCCCGAGGCTCGATCGCGAGATCGATCCGCTGTGGATTTCGAGGCAGTCCCTGGAGGCCGGAGAGGGGGTATTGAAGCCCGGTTGTGGCTGGCTGCCCGCCGACTGGATGCCACAGCAGGCGTTGCGGCGCGCGCTGCGCGGCCTTGCCCATGCCGGGGATGCGACGCTGGCTGACTATGGCACGCCGCTCGGGCTGGCGCCGTTGCGGCAACTGCTTGCGAGGCGCATGGGCGAGCACGGCATCGAGGCTTCCCCTAACCAGATCATGCTGACGGAGTCGGGCACGCAGGCGATCGACCTCCTGTGCCGGCTTCTCATCGAGCCCGGCGATACCGTACTGGTCGACGATCCGTGTTATTTCAATTTCCATGCGTTGCTGCGAGCGCACCGCGCCAGCATCGTCAGCGTGCCCTATACGCCGACCGGGCCGGACCTCGATTTGTTCGCGCAGGCGCTGACCGAGCATCGGCCGCGCCTCTACATCACCAATTCCGCGCTGCACAATCCAACCGGTGCAACCCTCTCGCCAGTCACCGCGCATCGCCTGCTGAAGCTGGCGGACCAGTTCGAGGTGACCATCGTCGAGGACGATATCTTCGCCGATTTCGAGACGGAGCCGGCTCCGCGGCTGGCGGCATTCGACGGGCTCTCCCGCGTGGTCCATATCGGCAGTTTTTCCAAGACGCTGTCCGCGTCGGTGCGTTGCGGCTTCATCGCGGCGCCGCGCGACTGGGTCGAACGGCTGACTGACCTAAAGATCTCGACCACTTTCGGCGGCGGGCACCTTTCAGCCGAACTGGTGCTTTCCCTGCTCAAGGACGGCAGCTACCGCAAGCATGTCGAAACATTGCGGCAGCGCCTGTCGGCTTCAATGGTCGATACGTCGAAGCGGCTCGAGCCGCTCGGTATCAGGCCCTGGATCGAACCGCGTGCCGGCATGTTCCTATGGTGCAGTCTGCCGGTTGGGTTCGACGCGGCCGACGTTGCCCGCCGTGCTCTGACCGATGGTGTGGTTTTGGCACCGGGCAATGCGTTCAGCCTGTCTCGGACGGCGAATGGTTTCCTGCGCTTCAACGTCGCTCAGTCGCAGGATCCAAAGGTGTTCGACGTACTGGCCAAGGCCATGCACGGTTGAGTTGATTGCGATAGCGAAAACCGGGAGGCGGAATGATCAGCTATACCAGCATCGGTGTCGACGACATGGAGCGGGCGCTTCGATTCTATCAGCCACTGTTTGCCGAGATGGGGCTCGATCAGTGCTTCCTCGATGAGACATCCGCTTCGTGGGGGCGCAGGGGCGATACAACCTTTACACGGTTTTCGATCGGATATCCGTTCGATGGCAGGCCTTCCAGTGCGGGCAATGGCGCGATGACCGCTTTCCTTATCGATGGACCAAGCCGTATCGCGCGTCTTCACGCGATCGCCCTGCAGAATGGTGGTGCCAATGAAGGCGATCCTGGCCGACGGCCGCGCTATGGTGGCGAATTCTATGGCGCCTATGTGCGCGACCCCGACGGCAACAAGCTCGCCTTCATCCACTATGACGAGCCGAAGAGTGAAGCCTGAAATTTGGTTCAGGCCGCAGCGGACGCTGGCGATTTCCGGTAGGCATCGAGACTCCATGGACCCGGGCCCGCGGCAAACAGGTACAGAAACACGAAACAATAGACGATGGCGAGGTTGCCGCCGTTGAGGATCGGGAAGATCGAATTCGGCGCATGGCCGATCCAGTAGGCAAATGCCATCAGGCCGGAGATGACGAAGGCGACAGGCCGGGTAAACAGGCCGAGCAGAAGCAGGGCGCCGCCGATCAGTTCCAGGGTGCCGGCAACCCATGGCAGGGAAAACATCGCCGGGACGCGCTCGAGGGCTGGGAACCCCAGCAACTTTCCCGTGCCGTATTGCAGCAGGGTGAGGGCGCTGACAATTCGCAGTATGCTTAGAAATTGCGGTCGCAGTGCATCGATGTCGATCATGGGCTTCTTCCGTGTTCAGCCCGGTACTGATAGCGGCCGCACCCGATAACAGGGCAATAAACTGTTCGAGATTTTAGCTGTTGCTGATCCGTGGCAACGCGGTCGGTCAGGACAAACGAAACGTGCCGCCGCGCAGGGCTTCAACTACAGTGGCAAGCGTTTGTTCACGAGCCTGGTTGCCGATGTCGATGGCATGCCGTTCCAGTTCCCCCAAGTCGGAAAGTTGCCGGTGCAGTGCGGCGATCGGCTCCGGGTCCGTCAGCGTGTCACCGCCGCGGTCGTGGCAGCGGCGAATGGCTACCTCAAGAGGAGGCCGCAGCACCACATAGTGCAGCGGTACGCCAAGTGTCGTGAAAGGTTCCAGGAACCACGGGCCGAGAATGCCGTCGACGATGACGAAGAAACCGCCTTTCGCGTAACCCTCTGCCGCGCTGGCGAGGACATCGATCACCACGGCATTCTGCTGATGGGCTTCCGGCAGATAGGGCGCGACGGCGCCATTTTTGATGAAGTACCAGAAATCGTCGGAATGAAGATGGACTTTTGCCGATCCCCCTTCCGCCGCGAGTGCCTTGGCGGTGGTGGTTTTGCCCGATCCCGGTGCTCCGGTCAGGATCAGGATCTCGCCTGCAAAGCTTATCATGGCCGCCTCTTACACGATGCGGCCGGAGCGTCCAAGTTTGGCGACGCCGGCGGGATGATCAGTTCCGAATGTCGCCGCGGTGGACGATATGCACCTTGTTGCCGTCGGGGTCGCGGAGATAAGCGCCGAAATAGCCATCGCCGTAGTGGGGGCGAGAACCCGGCGCGCCTTCGTCTGATCCACCTGCGGCAACACCCGCGGCGTGGGCAGTCGAAACGGCCTCCGGAGAAGGAGCCAGGAACGCGACCATGGAGCCGTTACCAGCGTTCGCTGGTCTGCCGTCAAAGGGAATATAGGCGTAGAAACGCGGCAAGGTGTGGTCCTTGCCCACCCAACAGGCGGATGCCGGGCCGCCGTCGGGCGTGACGGGGCGCCGTTGAAGATCCAGCGGCAAAAGCACGGCGTCATAAAAGCGCCCTGCGCGATCGAGGTCGCTGACGCCGACAGTCACGTGGCTGAACATGGGCACGTCCCTTGGATATCCGATGAGGCTTTTTAGGCCGGCCTATCGATTCTGGCCTGCGCCACTTGCCGGTGTTCGAGATGCCAATTGTCTGGAATTGCTCCAAAGCGCCGCAGAAGCGATAAAGCGCCGGGTATCGCGATTCAACGGAGGCCGATTTGACGCTCGACGAATACAATGGCTTCTGTGCTTCGCTGCCAGCCAGCCATCATGTGGTGCAATGGGGCGGCGCCCATGTGTGGAAGGTTGGCAGCAAAGTCTTCGCAATCGGCGGCTGGAGCAAGGAAGCTGAAATTCCCTTCTTCACCTTCAAGTGTTCGGACATGGCGTACGATATCCTGAAGGAACAGCCCGGCTGCAGGCCGGCGCCCTATCTTGCCTCGCGCGGAATGAAATGGATCCAGCGCGTGACAAGCGAAAGCATGGATGACGAGGCGCTGAAGGATTACCTGAGGGATAGCCATCGCCTCGCTGCACGCAATCTGGCCCGGCGCGAGCGGCGGGAACTCGGATTGGAGGAGTAGCGCGACGGCGCTTTCAACGCGCAGGTCTTGCGAATCCGCCATGTTCATGCCCAGTTCATGGTTGAATCGTTAGGCGGATCATGGCCTCGCAGGAGACGTATGGCTCCTGACCGGTGGACCAGATCGGTGACGGAACGCGCCGGAGACTTCGGACTATATGCTGCGCACGATGCTTTCGCTTTCAGCCCTGACGCTTGGCGTGACGCTGGCCTTCAGCGCCCAGGCCGCGCCAACCCACCAGCCAATCGCGGAAAGCAGCGTCGCAAGCACAGATGAGGGTATCCAGGTCGCCCAGAATGGCGACTATCAGGTTTTCTACGACGGCAAAGGCAACCGCGTCATCGTCGATCCCTATACCGGCAAGGTCATCGCGATCCAGCCGCCGCAGACGCGTTTTGACCGGCGTGCCTTGCGTCTTGAAAACCGGGAACGGCGTGTCGAGCGCGTGCCTGACGACGAGCGTTATTATCTCGACGATCCCGAAGACATGGCCCGTTTTCGCCGCCGGCAGATGGAAGATCGGCGTGCCTACCAGTATCCGGAAGACGACAGCGGATTTTACGACAATCCTCCTCCCGCCGACGGGGGCATGGTCGAGACTTTTCCGCCGGCGCCCGGCCAGCGTGATCGCTATGGTGATCCCTTGCCGGCCAACCGCGAGGGCATTCCCGCACCGCAACCGGTGGAGCGGCAGCCATTGAAGGAAGCGTCGATCGATCCGGCGCAACCGACGTCACCGGATGGTTCGGTCGCTCCGACCGAGCCATCGACCGGGGGCAAGTCGGCGATCAATCCTTCGCTGTCGCTGGGCGCGCGCGAAGACATCGCCGCGCTGCAGGTGCTGCTCGACCGCGCCGGCGCTTCGCCCGGTGCGATCGACGGTCGCTTTGGCTCCAACATGGACAAGGCGCTCGCTGCCTATCGCGAAATAACCGGCACCAATCTCAAGTCGACCGATGTAGCGGCCATCAAGGCCGAGCTGGACAAGACGGGCGGACCGGCATTCGCCAGCTATTCCATCACCCCCGAGGATGCGGCTGGGCCGTATGTCGCGTCGATCCCGGAAGACTACAGCCAGAAGGCGACGCTGGAACGGATGAGCTTTACCTCGGTGACCGAGGCGCTCGCCGAACGTTTCCATATGGACGAGGCCTATCTCAAGGCGATCAATCCAGGTGTCCATTTCAACCGGCCGGGAACGCTGGTGAAAGTCGTCAATTTCGGCAGGTTGGCGCAGACCCCGGTCACGCACATCATTGCCGACAAGGGCCGCAAGCAGGTTCGGGCCTATGACGGGTCAGGCAAACTGGTCGCTGCCTATCCGGCAACGATCGGCTCGTCCGATACACCCTCGCCCACCGGAACGCACGCCGTGTCACGCGTGGCTTTCGACCCGAACTACACCTACAATCCCAAGATCAATTTCAAGCAGGGCGCCAACGACAAGGTGCTGACCATCCCGCCGGGACCGAACGGTCCGGTCGGTTCGATCTGGATCGCGCTCGACAAGCCGACCTATGGTATCCACGGTACGCCGGAGCCGTCGAAGATCGGCAAGACCGAAAGCCATGGCTGCGTGCGTCTGACCAACTGGGATGCTGCCGAACTGGCCAGGTTGGTGAAACCCGGCGTTCCGGTCGATTTCATCGAATAGCCCCCGTTTGAGGACAAACAGGCCGCGTTTTCGATTTGACGCAACGTTTGGTCCGAAAATCGATACCGGTCGCAGCAAGGCTGCGCTAAGCAAAGCCATGCAGGCGAGCAGTGATACAGGCATTAATGCCAGCGTTCTCGGCGGTTTGGCTTCGAAGGAAACCTTCTGTCCTCAGCGCAGCCGTCGTTATGTGCTGATCGCCGCCATTCTCGCCTCCGCGCTGGGCTTCATCGATGGCTCCGTGCTTTCGATCGCCATGCCGGTGCTGCGCGCCAATCTCGGTGCAAGCCTCGTCGAGGCGCAGTGGATCTCCAATGCCTACGCGTTGACGCTGTCCGCGCTCATCCTGGCTGGCGGGGCGGCCGGAGACCGGTTCGGTCTGCGCCGCGCCTTCGTTGCCGGGATCGCGCTGTTCATTGCCGCATCGATCGCCTGCGCGTTCGCGCCGACCGCGCCGCTGCTCATCCTGTTTCGGGCGATCCAGGGTATCGGCGCCGCCGTCATGGTGCCCGGCAGCCTTGCCATCATCGCCAAGGCCTACCCGAAAACCGAGCGGGGTCGCGCCATCGGTATCTGGGCGGCTGCGTCGGCCCTGACAACAGCCCTCGGTCCGGTCCTCGGCGGCATGGTGCTCTCCAGCTTCGGCGCAGGCGTCTGGCGTGCGATCTTCGCCATCAACCTGCCGCTCGGCGCGATTGCGATCTGGCTGCTGCTTGCCAAGGTGCCTGCCGATTCTCCAACGCAGCAAAAAGGCCTGGATCTCGGCGGTGCGGCGCTGGCCACACTGGCCTTCGGCGGCATGGCTTACGGGCTGACCGCGATGAGTTCGGAAGGCGGCAATGGCTCGGTCATGGTCAACATCGCCGCCTTTCTGATCGGTCTTGCCGCGCTTGCGGTGTTCCTGTTGTGGGAGAGCCGCCATCGCGAACCGATGGTCGATCTCAGGCTGTTTCGGATTGCTGCCTTCTCCGGCGCCAATGCCGCGACCTTCTTTCTGTATTTCGCGCTGTCGGCGGTGCTTTTCTACCTGCCGATGCTCCTGATCGCAGGCTGGGGGCTGAGCACCGCGGAAGCGGGGTTCATCTTCCTGCCATTGTCGGCGGCGATCGCGTTGTTGTCGGGCCCAGTCGGTCGATGGTCCGATCGGACTGGAGCACGCCTGCCGATCACCCTCGGCAGTTTCGTCGTGGGGCTGGCATTTGTCGGACTGGCTTTGTTGGCGGGGACCGATTTTCATGGCTTCTGGAGCGGTGTTTTCCCGCTTGCGGCACTGATGGGGCTTGGCATGGCGCTGGTGGTATCGCCTTTGTCGACGGCAATCATGACGTCGGTCGATGATCGCGACACCGGTGCTGCATCCGGCATCAACAACGCAGTTGCGCGGATCGCCGGCCTGATGGCCGTCGCCGCGCTGGGCGCGGTGGTCGGACTGGTCTACGCCGTTGCCGGCGGTCCGGCGAGCGGCGTGGAGTTCGGAGTGTTGCCGCAGTTCGTCATCGAGCCGGCTGCGGAGGCTTTGCGTGCAAGCGCAACGGGCCGTGCTTTCCAGGCCGTTGCGGCGATCTCGGCAGCGATGTGTTTCGTCGCGGCCATAACCGCATGGCTGACGCAGCCCGCACGGCCGGCGTCGCCGCCTGACGAGGCTGCGGCAGGTCCGGCAACTCATTAAACTTTGAACGGTCACGGTAAGGAATGGCTCATCATCGGGCCACGGCTGTGGTGACCACCGCCTAATAAAGCGATGCGCTTCTATTGAACGATATTTGCTGACGCTAGTGTGCTAAAATCCAGACAGACACACGACGTGATCCTGTCGTCGAGTGGGGGCGTGCATGGCGAAGAATGATCTGCGGCGGGAGCTGGGTTCTTCCGAGATCGCAGTTGGCGGTCGCCAATGGCCAGATCGACGCATGCTTGCCCTTGCCGGGTGCTGGATACTGCTGGTCGGCGTGCTTTTTGCCCTCGCGGTCAGGATCGAGCTTTTCGAATGGCTCTATGAGGTCACGCGTGCTCACGAGGACTGGCAGCTCGATGAAATCCTCGCGCTGCTTCTCTGTGTCGGTGTTGCCTCTCTGATCGCTCTGGTCATTCGGACAAGGCAGCTTGCCCACGAGATCAGGCGTCGCGAGGCGGCCGAACAGCTGGCCCATGATTCCGCGCGACACGATCCTCTGACAGGCCTCGCCAATGGCCGGCGTTTCCGTGAAGCACTGACCCATGCAATCGAAAGCGCCAGTCAATCCCAGTCGAATTGCGCTGTCCTGTTCATCGATCTCGATCGTTTCAAGCCGGTGAACGACATGCATGGGCATGCGATCGGCGATGAGGTGCTGATCGATGTCGCGCAGCAGATCGCGCAAGCGGCTCCGGCCGGAGCTACCGCAGCCCGGCTCGGTGGCGACGAATTCGGGATCGTCGTGCCCTCCGTGCCTGGTCGGGAATCCGTGCTCTTCCTGTCGCAACGGCTTTCGCGCGATATCGGCAAGGTGCGACAGGTCGGCGAGCGGCAACTGGAAGTCGGGGCCACTGTCGGCATTGCAGTCTTCCCGGATGACGGCCTTGATGCCAATGCGCTCATCAGTGCGGCGGATCAGGCCATGTATGCCGCCAAGCCGTCGCGGCGCGGCCTGCTGGGACGTGGCGATCTGCACGGCAGTGCGATCGCCAACTGAACCGATTCTGGAAGGTCGCTATTTGCTCGTGGCTGCGCCTGCGCTGGCGACCTTGAGGCCCGTGCCGTTCTGCTGCTTCAGCAGATCGTCGATTCGTTCGCGTTCGCGCTTGAAGGCGACCAGGTCGTCGCCCTGCAGCACCTTGCCGGTGGGCAGGCGCACACGCATCGGATCCACCTTGGTGCCGTTGACCATCAGCTCGTAGTGAAGGTGCGCGCCGGTCGACAGACCTGTGGTGCCGACATAACCGATCACCTGGCCCTGTCGGACGCGCGCTCCCGGCTGGACTCCACGCGCGAAGGCACTTTGGTGGTTGTAGGATGTCTCATAGCCATTGGCGTGGCGAAGGATCGTCTGTTTGCCGTAGCCGGCGGCCCAGCCGGCTTTTTCGACAACGCCGTTGCCGGCTGCGATGATCGGCGTGCCGGTGGGGGCCGCCCAGTCGACGCCGGTGTGCATCCTGACATAACCGAGGATCGGATGGCGGCGCGCGCCGAAGCCGGAACGGAAGGTGCCGTTCGGCACAGTCTTGCGCAGCAGGAATTGCTCGGCGCTGCGACCGTTCTCGTCAAAATAGTCGGTGCTGCCATCCTGAAGCTGGAAGCGGTAGAGTGTACGGGTCATGCCGCCAATGGCGGCAGATACGTAGAGAAGTTCCGAGTCCTCGGAAGCCTGGTCATCGCTGTCGGGTTGTGAGAACAGCACTTCGAGGCGATCGCTCGATGTCAGCCGCGCCTGGTAGTCGACATCGGAGGCCAGGATCTTGATGACCTGCTGGGCCATCTTGGTCGACAAGCCATAAGAATAAGCAGCCCGGTAGATGCCGTCATAGATGCTTGGCAGGTTGCCACGCACCACCACCGGAGGAGAATCGTCGAAGGCGGTCTGCAACTCGGGATTGGGATCGGGTTCCTCGGCTGGCACGAACTGGCCGCGATCGTCGAGTGCGATGGTGACGATATGGCGGGTCCGGTCATAGACGCCAGTGCGAACAACCTTGGCTGCATCGCCGCGGACTTCGAGGCCGACACGCAGCACGGTGCCCGCCTTGAGCGCCGTGGTGTTGAGAAGCTTGCCTATCGCCTCGGCCATGCCGAAGGCGTCGGAATTGGTATAGCCGGAATCGGAAAAAGCCTCCGCGATGTCGCGGTCCTTGGTGAAAGGAATAATGTCTTCGGCAAAGGTCAGCGCCTCAGTCTCGGTTTCGGCACGTGGTGCCACCGAAACGTTTTCGGGCACGATCTTGACGTCGTAGGAGCCGGCGATCGACTGTGTCAGCTGGTCACCGAAACGCTGCGGGTCGACATAATGCAGAGCCGCGACCTGGACGGCACCATCGCCGAGGCCGGCACTGGCACCGCGGACCACCTTCTCGACCTCGTCGGCCGAAAGGTCGCTCTTCTCGTCGAAAGCCGCCGTCGCGATCGGGAAATCGACCGTCTTCAGGCTCATCTCGCTTTCGACCTTGGCGCCGTAGATCTGCCCTGCGGGCGCCGGGGCAGGATTGGATGAGTCCGAACCATCGTCACGGAACACCTGGAGCGGGTCGAAGGGCGGATAGGACTTGTTGGTGGTGTGGTTGGCGGCAAGCGCCATCTTTACCTGGACGAAGGGCATGGTGTTGATGACGTCGCGGTCGCCGACCTTGGTGACCATCGAGACTTCCATGCGCCGCCGGTCCTTGGCCTTGGCGATCTGGCGCGGCGCAACAAGACGTGTGGTCTTCGCCTCTTCGCCGGAATCTCCACCATCCGCCAGGCTTGCGAGTTCAGCGATTTCCGGCGGCGTCGCCAGTTGCTGGCGCCCATCGAGGGCGGCGACGAGAGCCACGCCCATCAAGACGGAAGAGGTGATGCCGGTAAGGAATGTGCCTGACAGCCATCGTGCCGAGACCTCGCGGCGGTCAGGCGGACCGCTGCGACCGTCCGCGATCAGCGGCGGCTCGTTGCCGAGTTCGGCTATGACCTCGTCCGTGTCCTGCATTCAAAAAGGCGGTTTCTTCCCCAGGCGGTTTCTTCTCTGTTCTCTTGCAAGGCCATGACATTTGCCTGCCGCAGCCGACGAAGTCAACGAAAGCCCCGTACGTGTGCGGGAACTCCGGCCGTGCCTCCATTCTCTGACGGGTCGCTTCTTATAAGAGGCGGGTGAATGGCGGACGACACGGCTGCCTTCACCAAAACTGCTCTCTTCTTCCAATAAGGCGGCAATAGGGCTTTGGCTCTTGCTACAGGGCTGCCTAGCGTACATTCCACCGGTAATGGGCGGCGAGCGATATCCGGCGCGCTCTGCAGCGCAATAGGTACGGGAAAAACATCCCATGGTGTTCCTTGTCGTTAGCCCGCGAATATATGGTGGCTCGTCAGGACAGGCTGCCCGAAGGGAACCGCAGGGCGGGAGCTCGCTGAAAAAAAACCCCGGATTTATTTGTCGCAAAAAATTCAAAAAACTCGAAATCGTTGTTGACACTTCGAACGCCACCCGACTATATACGCCTCATCAACGAGGGCGGTGCGCCGCTGGCGACAGCGAAGTTCGCTTCCGAAAAAGCCTCGAA